>CAWDPX010000005.1:0-130925 GCA_963804345.1 uncultured Verrucomicrobiae bacterium
GCTCATCGAGGCCAAAGGCTTTCACGCCCACGATGGCACGGCCATTTCTCTGGCTCGTCTGGCCGGGATCAAGACCGGCCTCATCACGAAAGCGCATTTCGGAAACTGTCGCTCTGCGCGCCCGCGATCTCAAGATTGACTACGTCTACCAGGGCATTCAGGATAAGGCGGGAGTTTTCCTTCAGATTCTAGAGAAGGCCGGTGTTGCAGCCGCCGAAGCTGCTTTTGTTGGAGACGACGTGATCGATCTCCCCGTGATGCGGCGTTGTGGGTTCGCGATTGCTGTTAAGAACGCCCGCTCGGAAGTGAAAGCCGAGGCGCACTGGGTTACTTCGCACGCCGGTGGAGACGGCGCCGCGCGCGATGCAGTCGAATATATTCTCAAGGCGCAAGGGAAGTGGAAGAAGGCGGTTACCGATTACACGGAAGAGCGGGGCGGGCAGACGTTGCAGAGGTTTTAAGGTTAAAAACAAACCACCGGTTGCTTGCTTGGGGCGTGCTCGGGTTTGCAACCGGTGGATGTTTTCTCCCTACTCACCCTGTTTGTTTTCAGGAGTAATACCGGCTCAAACACAGTGCCCTCAACAAAGTTTGGGGAGCGGCTCAGAATTTTGTATAGCCCACGGCAAACGATTTTGGAGCAAGCGCTTACAGGTTGTTTGTAGTTATTTCGTAGGCCCCGGAAGAAGGGTCTTCTGCGAGAGTCCAACCTCGGCGGCTAAAGCCGACTCTGAAAGCAAGCGACATACAGCAGCGCTGGAGCGCTGCGCCACCCAAACCAACACCGGGTCAGTTTTCTCAGCAGTCTCGATGAGCCTGAAGGCAGGCAGTCCCTTATGTGCACGCTCCCTACTCCGGAATCGGTACTGGCCTTGCCGCCATCAGTTCGGCGAACCTGGGATCCTTGCGCAGATCGCTGAATTCCGCGTCTTTATATACGTTCTTGATGTCCTTGTAGCCATCTTCCATCGCTTTTCGCAGATAGTGCAGCGAACGCTCGGACATTTTGTTTCGCGCATACAGTTTCGCCAGGACATAGTCGTAATGTGCACGGTCTTGCGGCGAGGGCAGCCTTGCCTGAACGCCTCCGCCCCGCTCGCTGCGCTCGAAGATCTCGGGGTCGAAGTCGAATGGTTTCTGAGAAATTGAGGCTGGCCTTGGAGAAGCCCCTCTTCGGCAAACAAGGCTGCTGCCCGGTTGTTGTAGAACACCGCCGCATCCTTATCCAGCGAAATGGCTTTGTCGTAATTCCGAATGGACTTCCGGTAGCTCGCTTCTTCGTAATAGATCACGCCCAGGTTCGCATAGGCATTGGCGTAAGTCTTGTCGATCCGTATGGAGCGCTCAAAGCTTTTTCTCGCATCTTTGTAGCGGTGCAACTGCAATTGCGAGATGCCGATCTTGTTCACCAAAACCGCGCTATGAGGGTCTTTTGCCAGCGCGGCTTCGTAATAATCGACTGCGTCCAGATAATTTTTGTCTACCTGCAAAGCGTCGCCCGTGCTCTCCAAACTCGTGGGCGGAAGCTCTGGCTGCGGGCGGCTCAACGCGGTGGATTTGCGGCGGCCCGACCGCTAGCTGTTCGAGGCTCTGTGCGTGCAAAGGGGTAACGCCTAAACTAGTCAGGAACAGGGATGTGAAAAGCAGAATAGGCAACGGCAAAGCGAATGGCGGAATTGCTGTGACGCCCCACAGCGTCATCGAGTGCGAGGACCGCATAGCGACCTCCCGAATTATGCCTCATGCCCGCCGTTTAGGGCGGCGGGGAACTGCTATTTGCAGGCTTAGACGGCGCAGGCGTGTTCTTGTCACTCTTGTCCCCACTCCCCTTGAACACGTCGGCGATCTTGCCGAAGAAACTCTTCTTCTTTTTCGTCTCTTCATCGGATTGGACACCGCTGACGGTCTGGGAGTTCCCGCTTCCCGGCGGCAGCACTGTTTCCAGCGCTTAAAAACGAATATACGCGAGAAAACGCCGCGAGTGCCGCCCGTCTGATCGCAGGTATCGTGCGGTTCCGTACCGGCCACAAACGCAATCGTATAAGTCTCAGGGCAGGAGGGCGTTGCCAGAAGGTTGGTGAGTTTATCCAACTCCACGTCGACGACACCATCTGGCTGAGTGAAAGCCTTTACGATACCGGGGAAGCGTCACTGCCTTTTTCATGAACTCCGCCCAGATGGGAGCGGCTGTTTGCGCGCCGCTCAGCCGGATGTCGCTGTAGTCGTCATATCCCACCCAGACAATACAAAGCAGGTTGCTGGTATATCCGGCAAACCAGCCGTCGTGCGAGCTCCCTGTTTTTCCGGCCGCGGGAGCGGTAAAGCCGCGCTGGCGAACGCCATAGGCGGTTCCAAAATTCACGACGCCTTCCAGCATGGTGGTCATTACGAAAGCGATGCGCGGGTCGAGTACTTCTTTTCGCTCGGGGGCGAAATTGACGATTACGTCACCCTGCGCATTGCGGACCGGATTTACAAGTATGGGGGACAGCCGGACTCCGCCGTTGGCAAACGTGGTATAGGCTGCAGTCATGTCGACGGGAGTGGCATCGTAGGCGCCCAGAGCCATGGCTGGAGTCGCCTTCACGGAGGAAATGCCGGCCGATTTCGCCAGATCGGCTATCTGTCGTAGCCCACTTGCCTCAGCGAGTTTTACGGTCGCATTATTAAGGGAGAGCGCCAGGGCATACCGCAACGTCACATCGCCGTGGTATTCCTCCTTGTAGTTGCGCGGCTCGTAGATCTGGTCGCCATAAGCGAATGTCGAGGCCTGGTCGCTCACAATTGATGCCGGAGTGATTACAGCCGCCGATCCATCGAGCGCAGTGTTCATGGCGGCCGCATAAACGAAGGGCTTGAAGATCTACCCCGTTGGACGTTTGGCGAGCGCGTGATTTAGCTGGCTGGTAGCGGAATTCCGGCCGCCGACCAGCGCCTTAATTTCTCCCGTATGAGGGATCCATCGCGACCAGCGCCACCTGCGCCTGCGGGCCGGGGACGACGGTCGTTTCGATTTTGCCGTTGACCTTGGTCTGCCTGGTGCGCATTTTGGTGACTTGGTCGTCGACTAGCTTGATGCCGGTCTCAACCGCAGCCGCCGCCGCCCGCTGTAGCTCGGGATCGAGCGTCGTATAAATGCGGAACTGCTGGTCGTTGACCTCATGCTCGTTGAGCTTGCTGAGCACCGCATCCCGTACCATATCGACAAAATAGGGGGCGTCGCTTGCTTCCACATTCGGGGGGGCGAGTTTGGGTGGCGTTGCATGTTCGACTGGAGGACGGTCAGGTTCGGCATTTGCGAGCAGATGGTGGTGATTTGCGGGTTTTCCCAGACGGCCTTGAGCTTGGCCTGCTGCTGGGTGAATCCGCGCTGGATGAAATGACCGCCCAGTTTCAAGTCCGCCTCGGTTTCCGTCCCAAGCTGGCCTTTGCCCTGGGTCTTCATCGCAATCAGGCCGATGCCAGCCTGCGTGGCGGCGTCCACCGCCGACTTCATGGCGTCGGTGTGCATGAGGCGGAAGTCGTATTTGAACATGATGCCGTCAATCCAGCCGAGCTTGGCGGATTCCTGCAGGCAGTTTTCCATGTTGGCATGCGAGGCAAAGCCGAAGAACCGGATTTTCTTGTCGGCCTTCGCCTTCTCCACCCAGGCCTTCAAGTCGTCGTTCAACATGCTGGTGTTGTTGATCCCATGCAGGAAATACAGGTCAACGTAATCGGTCTTGAGCCGCTCCAGCGACTGGTTCAGCCCCTGGGTCATTCCGCCGCCGTCATACTTGGTTGACAGGAAAACCTCCCGCCGGGTCTGCGGATTTTTTTCCAGAAACATTCCGATGCCCCGCTCGCTCCGGCCGGCATTGGAACCGCCGGACGTGTCCCAGTAGGTCACGCCCCAGTCCAGCGCCTGTTTCAAGATGATCTGGTTGGCCTCGATGTCAAAGTCGCCGCCGGGGCCGAGAATGGCCACCGGCACTTTCGTCCGGCCGAACGGACGGGTGGGAATCTTCACCGGCTTGACCGGCGCGGCGGTGGCGGCAGGAGCATTGGATTGGGCCAGGGCCTGGCCGACGCCGATCAGGGAGCCTGCTCCCACGACGCCGAGCGTTTTGACAAAGTCCCGGCGGGAAACATTGTTTTCTTTCATAGGATTTTTTGCGCTTGGTTCAGGCTCTGGCCGTGAGCGAGTGCCGTTTGTTCCTGGATTCGTTTTCCGCGCTGACGCGGACGGCCCGCAGGCCGCTCACCGGACACTCGTGTTCACAAACGCCGCAACCGGTGCAGAGCGCGGGATCGATGTAGGGTTTTTGCAGGCGCACTTCAATGAAAATCCGGCCGCCGGCTGCCGGCGCCGCCGTCCACGGCCCGGCCAGCTTCACGTCCTGGCCGGAATTGTCCGCGATCAACCGGCGTTCACCGGCGGCGCCGTCCAGCCGGACAAAATAATCGCCCGTGCTCAGCGTGCCGGGCCGCGGCGCCGCGCCATCGAGCGTCAGGCTGTCCGCGGCAACGGCGGTGATCGTCCGCGTGCCGTCGCGGACCACCTGAAATTCTTCGCGGACATAAATCGCCTTGGGGCTGACCGGACAATTTTCCTGGCAGACGATGCACGGCACATCCATCGCCCACGGGAGACAGCGGCCGCGATCCACAAACGCCGTGCCCATCCTAACCGGCCCGTTCTGCTCGAATTTGCCGCGACCCAGTTTTTCATCCAGCGACAGCGGCCGGATGGCGGATGTCGGGCAAACGTTGCCGCACGCGATGCAATTGAGCTGGCAGCCGCTGGTGCCCACGCGGAAATTCAGGAGCGGCGTCCACAAACCTTCCAGCCCGGCCTCCAGCGTGGCGGGTTGAATGATATTCGTCGGACAGACCCGCATGCACTGGCCGCACTTGATGCAGCGCGACAGGAAATCCTCCTCCGCCAACGCGCCGGGCGGGCGAACCACGCCGGAGTTCCAGTTTTGATTCAGCGACCCGGCGAGCCGCACGGCAGGCACGGCGGCCAGTCCGGAAACCGCCGCCGTGAGAAAACCGCGCCGCGTGAGTCCGGGCGACGGGACCTCGCCCGCCGCCGAGCGGTTCGGACTGTAGGTCATCTGCGCCTGGCGGCACGCGCGCAGGCAGTTCATGCACAGCAGACATTCGTGCGGATGGATTTTTCCGAACGGATCGCACGCGCCCTCGCAATTGTTCTCGCACAGCTCGCAGCCGCTGCATTCGCCCTGGCGCTTGCCGATGCGCCACGGAGTCCAATGCGCCAGCACGCCAAACAGCGCGCCGAGCGGACAGATGAAACGGCAGTAAAACCGCGGGATCCACAAATTCAAAAGCAGCGCGGCAAAAAAGACGGCGGCGATGGACCACGCGGCAACATAAAACCGGGACGCCGTCGCGACCCCGTCGAAGGCGGCCAGAATCACGAGATTCATCGAGCGATGAATGAGCGGAATTGGATCCAGCAAACCCGTCTGCAACGACGACGCGACCATGACTTCCGGCCGGACGAAAAATCCCAGCGCCGTGCCGATGAACAGCAATCCCGCGAACCATTCGGCGGTTTGCTTCCAACCGCTCACCACTTTCCGCGTGGCAAACCACAGCGTCAAAACCAGGCTCGCTGCCAGCACGACCAGGCCCACGACCGGTTTTTCGCGCGGCCAGCGCAGAACTTCCGCCAGCAGGCCGCAGCCGGCCGCGGCCAGCATGGCAATCAGGATGTAGTATTTGACCACCTGGCCGTTGCGATATTGGTTCATGGCCACGCGTTCGGCGTGTTTTCTGCGCCGCCGGCCCAGCCAGCCGATGAACTGATGCAACGCGCCGAACGGACACACCCAGCCGCAGAAAAAACGGCCGAGCAGAATCGTCAGCACCACGGTGGCCAGCGCCCAAAGCAGTCCGGCGTAAACGGTTTTGGTGGTAAGCAGCGTGCCGAGCGCCACCAGCGGATCAAGTTGCAGCAGCCAGTTGACCGGCCAGCCGCGCAGTTGCCACCAGCGGTCGCCGACGGTGGTGACCAAGCAAAACCACGCGAACAGCGCGAAGAAAAAAATCTGCGCGATGCGCCGGACGGTGACGATTCTCATGTGCGAATCTCCTTTGTCGTCGGGGAAGCCGGGACAACATTCAACACCCAACATTCAACATTCAATGCCCAATCCATCGAAGTTTGGTTTTCGTTGGATGTTGAATGTTGAATGTTGAATGTTCGATGTTTCCTCATTTTATTCCACATGGTCCTTCGCTGGGTTCAAGGATTCAAAATCGCCGGTACCAAGACCGGCGGCGGCGGCCTTGCCGATAAAGGGCAGGCTGGCGGCGGTTTTGCCAAGCAGCGTCGCGCCAAACGCGTCCGCGGCCACGGCGTCCGTGCTCGCGATCATCGTGCTCGTGGCCTTGAGATCGTCCAGCGAACCGCCGGTCGGCCCGTTGGTCATCATCGTCGTGGTGCCGTCAAGGATGACCAGCGTGGGACGGACCAGCCGCGCCAGTTCGAAAATGATGGTGTTGATGTCCTGATGAAAAACATTTCGCCGGCCGCCCAGCAAACCATACCAATTTTTCATCGTCATGGATGCGCCGCTGCGATTGTGGTTCTTGACCGGCGCGAGGCCGATGAGTTTGGTTGCGCCGTGAAACGGTTCGATCAACAACGGCCAGTCCTTGATCAAGGTGGCGTCAGCCAGCGTCGTGGGCTTGAACGAAGATGGAGTCGGCAAGGCGATTTTCGCGCCTGCAGCTTCCGCCGCCTTGGAGATGCCCGTGAGCGAGAAGCAGCTTGGCGGATCGTTGATTGGGTTGTCCGTCACAATCACGGACGCGGCGCCGGCGCGCAGGCAAAGCCGCGTCACCTCGGCGACCAGATCGGGATGCGACGTTGCCGACAGCGCGGGCGGCGAGGCAAAGGCGGCGTTGACTTTCAGAACCACGCGGTCGCCGGATTTGATGAATCGTTCGATGCCGCCGAGCGCCGCGAGAGCGCGGTTGACGGTCTTCACGCGGTCCGCGCCGGTGACGATGCTCATCTTCGGCCCGGTGGACGGCAGTGAGAAATCCGGCAGCGACACCGTTTCGCTGACGACGTTGGCTGACGGGCCTTTGCGGTCGTGCAACCACAAGCCCGCGCCGCCCGCCGCCACGATGGCCGCACCCGCCTTGGCCGCGCGCAGGAGAAAATCGCGCCGATCCAGTGGATGGGACTGGCTCACGGTTTGCCTTTCCGCAGGCTGTCCGCCAATTGCTGCGCGACTTTTGCCGCCGAGGCGGCTTCCGGTGCGGCATGAACGCCGACCACCATGTTGCTCTCCGCAAAAACAATTTCGATGTTATCCATGAAATTGACGGGCTTGCCCATCGAAACGGCATCTGGAGATTCGATTTCTTTGCCGCCGTTCGCCAGCAGGAAGGAGCGATAGGCATCGCGCAAGACCGCGGCGGCGGCGGGAGTTTTTGTCAGTTCCAGAAAGGCGAGCACTTCGGCATTGGTTGCGCCGTCCGGCAGGCGGTATTTCGCGGTGAAGACGTTGGTGAACTGGTCAAAGCCGAAGGCATCCACGATTTGCAAACCCTGGCTGCCGGCCTCAAGATTTTCCGCCGGGAACAGTTGCAATTCCGGTATCTCCGCCGCGCCGGGCGGATGTACCGCGACGAACAGCCGCGCCATCGCCCGCATGGCCGCCATCATGGGTTCCGTCGGCATGGCCGTGACGGCCTCGACGTAGTAGCGCCCGCTGACGAAATAGAGCGAGTTCTGGGTCTGGTAGGCGAATGGAGTCAGGTCCAGGGGCTGCGCCTCCGCGCGGCGCTGGAGGCTGAACACCGAGAACGCCTGCGGCAGCGTGCCCATGTCATAGACGAACCATTCCATCCAGACGTCGTTGGTTGCCTTGAGCGCCAGACGCTGGCATTGCAGCCCGACAAACCCGGCGGTGAGATACAGGTCCGCCTTGCCGTCAACTTTGTCGTAGAGATTGTCCGCCGTGAACGTTTCCGGCGCGCTGAGCGCGGAAAGTTCCGGCGGCAGGGTTGGCAGAGAATTATTTGGGACGGACGCAACTGGTTTTGGTGCGGCAGGCGCGGGGGCGGCGGTGGTGGCGACGAGCACGGCGGGGTTGAAGGAAAATTGTTTGTTATAAACGCCCGCCGCGATGCCCGCGAGGCAAAGCAGTATGATGAAGCTCAACCAACGCTCCGTCCCGCCACGCTCTTTGCTCGACTGGCTCATGCTTGTACGTCCATTACTACAATAAACGGGAGCGCAGTCAATTCTCACCGCATCTTGGGAAATGCTTCGCGGAAATTGAGCCGACGACCATCAACATTTAACGCAGAGGCCGCAAAGAACGCGGAGACGCGCGGAGAAAATCAAGACACAGGCTGAAGCGGTAAGTATTCAATGGGATTTCAACGCAAAGGCACGGCGCGGCTTGAGTTGCAACCAAAACGGAGCGCGGGTTGTCCCAACCCGCAGCAGGTGCGCGTGCGGAAGACCGCTCGATAACCCCAACCTACATTTGCCAATGATTCCGCTGCGGCTTGAGACAAGCCGCGCTCCGGGAAAAAACTCTGCGGCTCTCTGCGTTCTCAGCGTCTCTGCGTTGAAGGCATTTCCGTTTGGTTGCGGTTCCACCGCGCTGTGTTTTTGCGTTAATTTCATCTCCGCCTAATCCGCGGAGAAAATGTTTTCGATGGGCAGTTTGAACAGGCGCGCCACCTTGAAGGCCAGCGGCAGGCTGGGATCATATTTCTCCGTTTCAATGGCGTTGATGGTCTGGCGCGAGACGCCGAGTTTGTCGGCCAGATCGGCTTGCGACCATTCTTTCGCCGCGCGCAATTCGCGCAGACGATTTTTCATTTATACCTCCGCCAGGAAAAAAAGAATCCGATTAAATAATAAGCAACTAATATGAAAAACACCCATTGCGCTTGAAATACCGGCACGCCCACGACGGGTAGGAAAAAAAAGCTGCAACAGGTCCAAGCTGTGGCATTTGCCGAAAAGGCCATCGATTCAGTGATAATCTTTCTCCACATTTCATCCTTTTCTTCAGAAAGATGACGGTGATAGACGACGGTGAGATAGATCATTGGCAGCACAGGCAGGAGCACAAGCCCGTATCTGTATGGCGAATGCGGATATTTATAGGAGAAATAGATCAGCGCCCAGAGGCCACACGCATACACGATGCCACCGACTGCTTTTCGTGAAGTATATTTTGATTTGAATTTCATTTCCAGCAGTGTAAAGCATACTTGTCATATGTCAAGCATTCTTTACATTTAATTTTGAGGGCCAAAGCGCCCTGCCGTCGGAGCGCGGCGTTCACGCCGCTTCATTGTCCGGATGGTTTTGGACGTACGTGAATCAGGGACGAATTGGGTATTGAAGCGGCGTGAACGCCGCGCTCCAAAGAAAACGAGGCCGGGATTGCTCCCGGCCCCGCTCGTGATTTTTGCGACGGTCACAGACCGCCGCTACAATTTTAGTACCCGCCCATGCCGCCCATATCGCCCATGCCGCCGCCGTGGCCGCCGCCCGGTGCCGGCTTGTCCTTCTCCGGCAGGTCGGTGATGAGGCATTCGGTCGTGAGCAGCAATCCGGCAATCGAGGCTGCGTTTTGCAGCGCGGAACGCGTGACCTTCTTCGGGTCCACGATGCCGGCTTTCACGAGGTCTTCGTATTCGCCCGTGGCGACGTTGTAGCCTTCGTTGCCCTTGCTCTTCTTGACGGCTTCGACGATGACCGAGCCTTCCACGCCGGCGTTTTTGGCCAGTTCGCGCAGCGGGCTCTCGACGGAGCGCTTAACAATGCCGACGCCGATCTGCTCGTCTTCGTTCGCGGTCTTGACCGCTTCGATGGCGGGCAGGCACCGCAGCAAGGCCACGCCGCCGCCGGCGACAATGCCTTCCTCGACCGCCGCGCGAGTCGCGTGCAGCGCGTCTTCCACGCGGGCTTTCTTTTCCTTCATTTCAGTTTCGGTCGCGGCGCCAACGTTGATGACGGCCACGCCGCCGGCCAGCTTGGCCAGGCGTTCCTGCAATTTCTCGCGGTCGTAATCGCTGGTCGTCTCCTCGATCTGGCGGCGGATTTGATTCACGCGGCCCTGGATGTCGGACGATTTGCCCGAACCTTCGACGATCGTGGTGTTTTCCTTGTCAATGACGATGGATTTCGCACGGCCGAGGTCGGTCAACTCGATGCTCTCGAGCTTGATGCCGAGGTCTTCGCTGATGAACTTGCCACCGGTGAGGACGGCGATGTCTTCCATCATGGCCTTGCGGCGGTCGCCGAAGCCCGGGGCCTTCACGGCGCAGACGTTCAACGTGCCGCGCAGCTTGTTCACGACCAGGGTCGCGAGCGCTTCGCCTTCGACTTCTTCGGCGATGATGAGCAGCGGCTTGCCGGAGCGCGCGGCTTTTTCGAGCAACGGCAACAGGTCCTTCAGGCTGCTGATTTTCTTTTCGTAATTGAGGATGTAGGCGTCTTCGAGCTTCACTTCCATCGTCTCGGCGTTGGTGACGAAGTAAGGCGAGAGATAGCCCTTGTCGAACTGCATGCCCTCGACCACTTCGAGCGTCGTCTCAATGGACTTGGCTTCCTCGACCGTGATCGTGCCGTCCTTGCCGACCTTGTCCATCGCCTCGGCGATTTTGTCGGCAATTTCGAAATCCCAATTCGCGGAAACCGCGGCCACCTGGCGAATTTCGTCCTTGTCCTTGACCTTCTTGGTGATTTTGTCGAGATGCGACACGGCGGCCTCGACTGCCTTGTTGATGCCGCGTTGGATGCCGATTGGGTTGGCGCCGGACGTGACGAACTTCAGGCCTTCGCGGTAAATGGATTCCGCGAGCACCGTGGCTGTGGTCGTGCCGTCACCGGCGGTGTCGCTGGTTTTGCTGGCGACTTCGCGGACCATCTGGGCGCCCATGTTTTCGTATGGATCTTCCAGTTCGATTTCCTTCGCGACCGTCACGCCGTCCTTGGTAATGGTCGGGGAGCCGAATTTCTTGTCAATGACCACGTTGCGGCCCTTGGGACCGAGCGTGGCGACGACCGCCTTGGAGAGCTTCTGGACGCCGCGCAGGATCGCCTGCCGCGCCTGCTCGTCGAATATCAATTGTTTTGCTGCCATAATATTTCTTTAGTTAATTTTTGTTGGTTAATTGTGTTTGGTAGGGCTGACCTGCTGGTCAGCCGGTCGCGCAGCAGCGCGACCCTACCATTTTTAGTCGAGCACGGCCAGGATGTCGTCCGAGGACAAAATCTTGTATTCCTTGCCGTCAATCTTGATTTCGGTGCCGCCGTATTTGCTGACGAGCACGCGGTCGCCCTTTTTGACTTCAAACGGGATTTTCTTCCCGTCGTCGTTGGTTTTGCCGGTGCCGAGGGCGATGATGATGCCTTCCTGCGGTTTTTCCTTGGCGGTATCGGGAATGATGATCCCGCCCTTCTTGACTTCTTTTTCTTCAACCGGCTCGACCAGGATGCGGTCGCCGATCGGCTTGACGTTTAGTGCCATAGTTTTGTTTTTCCTTGTTGTTGGTTTGTTAATCGTAATCAACTCCCGTCGCACTCACGGCGGGAAAATCTGTTTTCAGTTTCGCGCCTCCACAAATTCATGTGTGCTCCCGAATTGCGCGATGCGTCTGGACTGCGGTGATTCATCACCGCTTTTCGAACGGCGTGACGCGAACCTCCGGGACAAAGCGGCGCTAAAGACGCCGCAGTCCAAACGCTCCGCGACCAAGTTGCTCAAATTGGTCTGCCGCGCCGGGATTTTGTCCCGGAGGGACGGCCGGAATGGGCGGACGTTTTCAGCCGTCCCTCCGGGACTTGACGCACAATCCAATCCGATCCCGGCGTTGAAACGCCGGGCTATTTTCAGGCTGTCCCTGCGGGACAAATTGGTCTGCGCCATGTTCATTTCGTTTTCAAAACTTCCGCCACGCCCTCGCCGGAAAAATTTATTTCTTCTCGTCCACGACTTCGGCGTCAATGATCGGGCCTTCGTCCTTCTTTTTGTCGTCGGTCCCGCCTTGGCGGGATTCGCCTTTCGGCTCGCCGCCGGATGGGCCGGCGCCCGGCGCCTTTTCCGCCTGCGCCTTCGCGGCGGCGGCCTTGTAAAGCTCGGCGCTCACGGCCTGCCAGGCTTCGTTCAGCTTCTCGGCGGCGGATTTGATGGCCGCGCTGTCGCTGCCTTTCAACGCCTCCTTCACGTCCGCGGCAGCTTTCTCGATCTTGGCCTTGTCGTCGCCGGAAATCTTGTCGCCGTTGTCCTTGAGCATTTTCTCGGAGCGATACACCGCGCCGTCGGCCTCGTTGCGGGTCTCGACTTCCTCGCGCTTGGCCTTGTCCTCGTCGGCGTGGGCCTCGGCGTCGCGGCGCATCTTCTCGATTTCGTCCTTCGAGAGGCCGCTGCTGGCGGTGATGGTGATTTTCTGTTCCTTGCCGGTGCCGAGGTCCTTGGCGCCCACGTGCAATATGCCGTTGGCGTCAATGTCGAACGTCACCTCGACCTGCGGCACGCCGCGCGGGGCGGGCGGGATGTCGGTCAGATGAAACTTGCCGATGGTCTTGTTGTCCTTGGAGAACTGGCGTTCGCCCTGGAGCACGTGGATTTCCACGCCCGGCTGGTTGTCCGAGGCGGTGGAGAAAATTTCCGATTTGCGGGTCGGGATGGTGGTGTTGCGCTCGATGAGCCGCGTGAACACGCCGCCGAGCGTCTCGATGCCGAGCGACAACGGCGTCACGTCGAGCAGGAGCACGTCCTTGACCTCGCCCTTGAGCACGCCGCCCTGGATGCCGGCGCCGATGGCGACGACTTCGTCCGGGTTCACGCCCTGGTGCGGCGGCTTGCTGACGAGCGAATGCGCCACTTCGACGACCTTGGGCATGCGGGTCATGCCGCCAACGAGCACGAGTTCGTCAATCTTGGCCACGTCAATGCCGGCGTCCTTCAGGCAGGCTTTCACCGGCGCGATGGTGCGCTCGAAAAGTTTGTCGCAGAGCTGTTCCATTTTCGCGCGGGTCAGCTTCATCGCAATGTGTTTCGGCCCGCTGGCGTCGGCGGTGACGAACGGCAGGTTGATTTCGTATTGCGTCGCGCTGGAAAGGGCGATCTTGGCTTTCTCGGCCTCTTCTTTGATGCGCTGGAGGGCGTCGGGCTGCTTGCGCAAATCCATGCCGTGCTCCTTTTTGAATTCGTCGAGGATCCAGTCCATGATCTGGTTGTCCCAATCGTCGCCGCCCAGATGCGTGTCGCCGTTGGTGGCCTTGACCTCAAACACGCCGTCGCCGATTTCCAGCACGGAAATGTCGAACGTGCCGCCGCCCAAGTCATAGACGGCGATTTTCTCGTCCTTCTTTTTGTCGAGGCCGTAGGCGAGCGACGCGGCGGTCGGCTCGTTGATGATGCGGAGCACTTCGAGGCCGGCGATGCGGCCGGCGTCCTTGGTGGCCTGGCGTTGCGAATCGTTGAAATAGGCGGGCACGGTGATGACGGCCTGCGCGATTTTCTCGCCGAGGCGCATTTCGGCGTCGGCCTTGAGCTTGGCAAGGATCATGGCGGAAATTTCGGGTGGCGTGAAGGCCTTGGGCTTGCCGTCCACTTCCACTTCCACGGCGGCGTCGCCGTTCGTAGCGCGAACGACTTTGTAGGGGACGCGCTTGAGTTCTTCCTGGACCTCGTCAAATTTGCGGCCCATGAAGCGCTTGATGGAATAGACGGTGTTGCGCGAGTTGGTGACGGCCTGGCGCTTGGCCGCCTCGCCGACGAGACGCTCGCCGCTCTTGGTGAACGCGACGACGGACGGCGTGGTGCGCTTGCCCTCGGAATTTTCCAAAACCAGCGGCTCGCCGCCTTCCATGACGGCCATGCAGGAGTTGGTGGTGCCTAAATCAATGCCTAGTACTTTTGCCATAAAATGATATAAAAATTTGGTTGTCTGCTCCCTGTTCCCATGCAATAAGGGTGCCGCAATTTCAAAAACGGCATGGAAGCATTGCAAACAAAGGGATAATTTCTGTTTTTCCTGTTTTCCGGCCGGCTGAAAAACAGTGCCAAAAGCGCCATAATGGCACAGTTAATAGCGCCGTTTGGCACAGTTGGGCGGAGAGCCGTCCTCCGGCACGGCGGGGCTTTGGGAAACATCCAAGATCCAATATCAAATGCCGAATTTGAATTGAAATTAGTGATACATCCGCCCTCACCCCGGCCCTCTCCCCCGAGGAGAGGGAGAAAGTCTCGCGTCGCTGGACAATTTCTTACTCCTCATTGCAATCTCCGATTTTGTGTCGTTTGCCGTGAGGCTCAAGATAATCCAACCTACCGCCCGGCTCAAAACGCGGCGAACAATTCCCCCTCTCCTGGGGGAGAGGGCCGGGGTGAGGGCGAGCGTGAATACCAATTCCTTGCCGTGCCGGAGGCTGGCGCTCCAAGGCTATTGCCCCCCGGTTTGACCGCAGTCGTTTGCCAGTTGCTTTTCAGTGGGTCACGACTTGATAAAACCTGCGCGGGTAATTGGTAGCCTGCCGGTCGGTGAAGGTGAATACGCCACCGGAAAACATGGCGTTGGTCAGCGCCGGCCAATTTGTTCGCGGCAATCCAAGATTGGTCGAAGCTAGAATATGATAAGCGGAGCCCCGCGGACCGGTCCCGGCCAACTGGAAGGAGCCACCCGCTGCGGGGGCGTTACTGACGATCAGGGGCGGTACGGCGTTGAGTTCGTCCAGCGTGATGACTTCCGGTGACTGGTAGATTCGCATCAGGGTGTTGGTTGGCGCGCCTTCGATGTAAGATCCGGTCCAGGGCGAGAAGTAAGACCACCAGACGCCGAAAACATGCATTCTTTCCACATCGGGCACACCACCAAATTCGCTCAACGTGAGCAGCTTGACTCCGTCGAACTGGGGTTTGAGGGCCTGCCAGTCGGTCGAAAGGGCGTCCGTCGGATCGGTGGGGTAGGCATCCACACCGATGATATCCACGACGTCATCACCCGGGTACCAATTGGGGTCTTCGTTGGTCAGAACCCAGATGAGGTTGTGGAGGTTGTGGTAGGTGGTCAGCCGGTTGAAGAGCAGACGCCACAGTTGTTTGAAGGGGCCGGGACCTTGTGCGCCCCACCAGAACCAGCCGCCGGAGGCTTCGTGCAGCGGGCGCCACAGAACCGGAATGTTGTTGGAGGAAACCTTCGCCAACTGCACGGCGATCGCATCGATATCGCGCAGGATCAGCGAGTATTCCACCGAATTGGTGTTGGCCAGCGCCGCCGCGACGTCAAAGGTTGTCGCGGCAGTGTAAAAGCCGCTCCACCACGGTTCGCTGGCGGTGTTAAGGAGATTGGTGGGGGCGTTCCAGTGCCAGCAGAAGCCCAGCACGTGGCCGGCGCTTTCGAGCGCGATGTAACTCTCGGTGTAATTCACCGGCATACCCTGGTAGTAAACTCGCGACGGCGAGTAATCCATCAGATCGCCTTCCACTATCGCCGGTTTGCGTCCGGTCACCCCCTGGATATAACTGATCTCGGACGAATCGTGCTGGCCGGCCCAAGTGTGCTGGCCGTAATCCGACACCAGCGCTTTCATCAGCATTCGCGCGGCGAAGGTGGCTTGAGTGTCCACGAGGGTGGCCGGCACCGGAGCCGGTGGCAGTGGAGCCGGCACGGGATTAAGGTAAACGCAGTCGATATCGTACCAGTTCCAGCCGCCGCCGATTTGAAGCGTATTGACGCCGGCGATCACTTGCACGAGGCCGGCGTCGAAACTGGCGAAAGTGGTGCTGGCGGGAAACATGCCGGAGAATCCGTGCCCATTGATTGAGCCGGCGAATCCTTTTTGACCAAAGGGTGAGCGGAACCGGATGATCAGGTCGTACAGGCCCGGAGTGCCCGTGAAACTCCAGTTGACCGTGTCGCTGGCGCTCTGGAGGCCGGTGACATAGCCAGTGCCGGAATAGCCGGAAACCGCCGTTGAAACGTAAGCGTTCCCGGTCAAGGTCCCATTTTCGGCTTCCAACACCATCGAGGCCGCCGCGGCCTCGATGGCGCCGACGGCAAGCAGGGCGGACAATCCGAGTGCGACCGCGTAGCGCCGGCAACGGGTGGAAACATCTTTGGAAATCATAAGGCAATTCAATCTACCACACTTTCCCATTTTTTCCGGCCACCACAATCTCTTCCTTGCCCATGGCTGTGTCTAAATTGCTCCAGACCGACCCGTCCTACTTGCTTCCCGGCTTGACCGCCGGAATTGCCGCCAGATCCGGCGGCAATTTGTCCGGCTTGAATATCTCCACCTGGAGCGTGATCAAGCTGTCAAAGGGCAGGCCGAAATTCACCGCGCCGTTCGAGCGGTCCACAATCGTTGCCACGCCGCCGACGTTTCCTCCGTGCGCCCGGACGATGTCAATCGTCTCCTGCACCCGGCCGCCCTTGGTCACGACGTCCTCGACGACGAGGATTTTCTCGCCGGGCGCAATTTTGAATCCGCGCCGCAGCACGAGCCTGCCCTCCTCTTTTTCCGAAAAAATAAACCGCACGCCGAGCTGCCGCGCTACTTCCTGGCCGATAACGAGTCCCCCGAGCGCGGGCGCGATGACGGTGACGGCGCCGAGCGAACGGACCTTGCCGGCGAGCGCCGCGCCGATTTTTTCGACGACGGGCATTTGCTGGAGCGCGAGGGCGCATTGGAAGAACTGGCGGCTGTGCAGGCCGCTGCGGAGAATGAAATGGCCTTCGAGCAGCGCGCCACTGTCGCGAAAAATCCGGAGAACTTCGTCTTGTGTCATGGGATGAGTTTCAAGTGATTGGTGCCAAGTTTCAAGCCCACATTCAACGCAGAGACGCAGAGGCCGCAAAGTTTCGCAGAGAAAAATGATCTGCTCCTCTGCGTTTAATTTCCTTTGGCTTTCTTCTGGCTTCCGGATTCCGAATTCTGAATTCTGGCGGCGTGCCGAAGTGGATCAAGTTCATCCTCGCCGTCCTGCTGCTGCCGGTCTGCGCCGGCGCGGCGATGGCGTTGTGGCGGGTGCTGCGCGCCAGCGGCGGGGCGGACACGGTTTGGGTGCCGTTGCTGGCGGGCGCGGCGTGCTGGGTGGTGATTTTTCTGCTGCTGCCCAAACCGATGTGGCTTTATGTCTTCGGCCACGAATTGACGCATGCGTTGTGGACGTGGCTGTTCGGCGGCCAGGTAAAAAAAATGAAGGTCTCTTCCGCCGGCGGCCAGGTGGTCGTGAGCAAAACCAATTTTGTCATCACCCTGGCTCCGTATTTTTTCCCGTTTTACACGGCGCTGGTCATTGCGGTGTTCGCCCTCGGCCATTTCTTTTGGGATTGGTGGAATTATCTGGTCTGGTTTCATCTGGGCGTGGGCGCGGCGTACGCGTTTCATGTGACCTTGACGTGGCACACCTTGAAAACACGGCAATCGGACATCACGTCGCAGGGCTGGTTGTTTTCGGCGGTGATCATTTTCATCGGCAACGCCGGCGTGTTGCTGTTTGGCCTGCCGTTGCTGACCACGAAAGTCAGTTTGTTTCACGCGCTGGGCTGGTGGCTGGAGGGCACGGGACACGTTTTCAACTGGCTGGCGCGCCGGCTCGAATAATTCAACCCGAAATTTGTCGATATTTCTGTCTTGAATTAATCCGCGAAAGGGTTCAATCATTAAAGGAGCAACGTATGGACTTGGGTGATATTTTAAGCAAAGCGCAGATTCTTCCCGATTTGCGCGCGGCCAACCGCTGGGAAGCGATTGACGAATTGATCGAGAATCTCGTGGCCACCGGCAAGCTCCAGACCGGCGACCGCGATGCCGTCACCGCCGCCGTCAAGAAGCGCGAGACCTCGATGAGCACCGGCATCGGGTTCGGCATCGGCATCCCGCACGCCTCGACGGATTTGATTTACGAGGTCGTCGGCGCGCTGGGCCGCTCCAAGGCCGGCGTGAATTTCGACGCGCTCGACAACCAGCCGGTGAAGCTCGTCATGCTGTTTCTCGTGCCCCAGGGCCAGTTCCAGAAACATCTCCACACCCTGGCCAACATCGCCAAGTTCCTCCACAAACCCGATTTCCGCTCGGCGCTCGAAGAAGCTCCCGATGCCGACGCGATGCTCAATATCATCAAGGAATACGGAAAAAAATGATTCTTCGGAGGGACGAACCCTGCGAGTTTCAACCTCCAGGCCTTGCGTAATCGGGGAATCGGGCCGCTCGCCCCTCCGGTTTTAATCACTTGAAAATTTCGGCCAGGAATTGCTTCATGGCTTCCCATGACCGTCGGTTCGCCTTTTCGTTGTAAGCCGCGCCCTTGGAATTGTCATTGCCCGCCATGGGCTGGGTGAAGGAATGGACCGCGCCGCCGTATTTGATGAGCTGCCAATCCACACCGCCCTGGCGCATTTCGTCTTCAAAAGCGGCGATGTCTTGTGGTGATGAAAACGGATCATCCGCGCCATGACAAACCAGCACCCTGCCTTTGATGTTTTTGCCGTCGGCGGGGGACGGCGAATCCAATCCGCCGTGAAAACTCACCACGCCCGCAATGTCCGCGCCGCTGCGCGCCAGTTCCAGCACCGTCGTGCCGCCAAAACAATAGCCGATGGCCGCGACGCGCTTCGAATCAACGAGCGGCTGCCGGCGCAGTGCGTCCAGGCCGGCGTTGACCCGGGCGCGCAACCGTGGGCGGTCATTTTTGTATTTGCCCGCCTGGGCACCGGCCTCCTGCGCGTTTTGCGGGCGGACGCCCTTGCCGTAGATGTCGGCGCAGAACGCGACGTAACCGAGTTGCGCGAGCATTCCCGCGCGTTTCTTTTCGTAATCCGTCAACCCCAGCCACTGATGCACGATCAGGACGCCGGGGCGTTTGCCCGGGACGGCGTCGTCATAGGCGACGAATCCTTCGAGCGTCGTGTCGCCCTGTTTATATTCGATGGTTTCAGCATGGATGGCCGCGCGAACCGCTCCGGCGCAGGCCAACGCGAAAAAAGCGCAGATTAGTTTTTTCATAACATCCCATTAATAAACCAAAATCCGCCCCAGCGCCAGTGGTTTGCTTTTGTGACGGTTGGATGTCCGGCTCCACCGGTAGGGCGGTGCGGCAGAGTTTGTCTCAAAACAATTTCCCGTCGGAGGGGCGAGTTATACGAGCCCACATTTTCAGAGGCATTCTGTAAGTCAGGGGCTCGTATAACTCGCCCCTCCGATAAATCCCTGCAGGTTTGCCCTACCATTGTCGGTGGTGCCAGGCTGCGCCTCCAATTGCGATTGAGTTCAGCCTTTCCGCGAGGCCAACCTGCGCTATAGTGGTCATCATGTTTCGGACGCAGGATTTACACGTCAAGGAAATCGTCCGGCTGCTGACGCCGCGGGAATTGAAGGCGCAGTCGCCGACGCCCGACGCCGTCAATGCCATGGTCGCGCACAGCCGCGAACGGGTCATCCGCATTTTGCGGCGGGAAGACCCGCGCCTGCTCGTCGTCATTGGCCCGTGCTCGGTCCACGATGAAAAGGGCGCGCTGGATTACGCCGCCCGGCTCAACGCGCTGCGCGAGGAATTTGCCGGCCGCCTGGAAATTGTCATGCGCGTCTATTTTGAAAAGCCGCGCACCATCGTCGGCTGGAAGGGGCTGATCAACGACCCGCACTTGGACGGTTCGCAGGACATCGAGGCGGGTTTGAAAATCGCGCGGCGGCTGCTGCTGCACATCACCGGGTTGGGCCTGCCGGCGGCGACGGAATTTCTGGATCCCATCGTGCCGCAATACATCGCCGATTTGATCACTTGGGCGGCGATTGGCGCGCGCACGACGGAATCGCAGACGCACCGCGAGATGGCCAGCGGCCTTTCGATGCCGGTCGGCTTGAAAAACAGCACCGACGGCAGTTTGCAGGTGGCGATTGACGCGATGGGCGCGGCGCGGCATCCGCACAGTTTTCTGGGCATAGACCAGGACGGCGTCACGAGCATCGTCCGCACGGCGGGCAATTCCGACGCGCACATCGTGTTGCGCGGCGGGCGGGCGCAGACGAATTTCGACGCGGCCAGCATCCGCGCGGCGGAGGAAAAATTGAAATCGGAACACCTGCCGCCGGTGCTGATGGTGGATTGCAGCCACGCGAATTCCGAGAAGCAGCACGCGCGGCAGGAGGACGTGTGGCGCAGCGTGATTCAGCAGCGCGTGGACGGCACCCGGTCGCTCATCGGCTTGATGGTCGAGAGCAACCTTCACGAAGGCAGCCAGCCGATTCCAAAAAATCCGACGGATTTGCGTTACGGCGTCTCCATCACCGATTCCTGCATTGGCTGGGAAACCACCGAGCGGATGCTGCGCTGGGGCTACGAAACGCTGGCAAAAACGGCGTAGGCAGGGCCGTGCTGCGGCGCGGCCATCATACCCGGCGGCGCGGCAGCGCCGCCCTACCTATTGCAGTGGACCGGAGGAAACGACAGCGGGTTACGGCCAGGCCCAGGTGTAGGGGAACTTCAGCCGGTAAAACCACTGCGGACTGGAATTGGTGACATAGACCGTCTGCGTCGTGTTGGAACTGACAAAGGTGGCATTGGTCGCCCAGTTCCCCAGCAACAGGTCCGTGCGGCCAAGGACGAGACCGTTCTGGCCAATCGGAACATTGGCCACAACCAACTGGTTGCTGCCATTGAGCGCGGTGAGATTGGTGATTTGCACCGGCGAGATGAGTTGTTGAACGACATCGGCAATGACCGAATGGAACTTCGCGGTCGGGTCCGACATGTCCCAAAAAATGAAATTTGTGCCTGGGCCATTCGTGGCAACATTGGGCAAGAATTCCACAGCATCAATGCTTTGTCCGTTATAGAGGGCATTGGTCAGGCCATAGTAGGCGGCGTTCGTAATTACATTATTGAGCAGGGTGAACATATCCGGGACAAAAATTGTAAGGTCGGGATGCAATGACTTTGCCTGATTCAGGGTGGCTATAAAATTCGTGTTAAAATAAATGATTCTGCCGCGAACGAAAGCCCAGTCGTTGGAAGTCACACCGCCGTTCAAACCGCCATCATATGCTGGTACCTTAGTAATATCTACGGCATTTGGCATCACCAAGGTGCGGGCACCCTTGGCATAAAGGTTGGTGACCATCTTAAAATGGTTGGTGAGTGACAGAATAATGGCGTTGTTCCATTTGGATAAATTTGTGCCATACAACGAGTAAATGCTTTCCAAGTAACCGACAAAGTCTGCATCACAGGCCCAGACAACAAACAAGTCGTTGGTGGCATTTGCTGGCGCCGTGAAACTGTTGATGTGCGCCAACATGGCGGTGCTGTCCTGGCCGAAGTAGGACATATTCTTATTCGAGTCATAGGTGAGTCCTTGCTGCTGCGCCAGCACCTCAATCCAAACCCGGCCGTTGGTTCGGCGCAGTCCGTAGTAAAGTGGGCCTGGCGTCGGATTGTTTGTCGTGGTGCACATGCCATCACCAAAGGCGTAGAGGTTCGTAAAAGCGGCTTGGGCCGGGAAAATGGTGGAGCCAAACAACAAAAATCCCACCATGAATCGCACGACTTTTTTCACGCTGCTCATTTTACCCCATGCCGGATAAAAGTAAAGCCGGCCTAAATCCCGGCACGAGTTGGTTTGAAATAAATCCAACATGTTCGCCTGTATTCATTACGGAAGGCGCCGGGCAAATCTTTCAAAAACCGGCACTTGACGTTTTCAGAGGAATTAGCGTTTACGCCCGCCCCTGCCATGACCCTCGTAGCAGCGGACGTGAGTCCGCTCCATCTTTTTAAGCAATTTCAGAGCCGACTCGCGCCGGCTGCTGCGGTCCAGGGGTTCAAGGCGCGACAAAATGTTTCGGGGAGTTCTCACGTGATGGCGGACGTCCCGTGTTTGTCTCAAAACAATTTCTCGGCGGAGGGGCGAGTTACACGAGCCCCCATTTTCAGAGGTATTCGATGAGTCAGGGTCTCGTATAACTCGCCCCTCCGATGCTTTTAAGACGGTCTCGTCCCGCCTGCCGCCACAACTCCGATACATTTGTCCGGTTGCGCCCGAAGGTTAGGATTTGCTTGCTCCGGAGCGGCATCCGTGCGTATCTACGGCGTTCATTCTGTTGTTGGAACCCATGAATCGGTGATGATAAACCGACGCAATATCTTGAGGCTGCTGGCACTGATGGTTTCAGGAGCTTTGGCCATGAAAGCTTCGGCGAATGGCTTCGGTCTGACGGATCAGGATGCTTTTGCGACCGCGCGCGGCGAGGCATTTGTGGCCACCGCGGACAATCCGTCGGCCATTTACTACAACCCGGCCGGTCTCACCCAGCTCGAAGGCTGCGATCTTCGGGGCGGCATTTATGGAATCTATTATGACCCAAGTTACCATACGAATCGCGGCAACACCTACCACAGTTCGGACAATCTCGCGGCGGTTCCCCAGTTCTTCTTCGCCTACACTCCCACGACCCTGCCGGTGAGTTTTGGATTGGGTGTTTACTCGCCTTATGGCGGGAGCATGAGCTGGCCACAGGACACCGGCTTCCGTACGGTCGCCATAGGCGGCTCCTTGCAATACATAACAATCAATCCGGTGTTGGCGATCAAGTTGTTGCCATCACTTTCGGTCGGTGGCGGGGTTATGGTGAATTACGCGAAAATGGACATGAATCAGGGCCTTCGGCCATTCTACCAACCTCCAAATACGAACTATTTCTACTTTAACGGTGACGGATGGAGTGTTGGGTATAATGCGGGCATACTTTGGCATCCGATTGATCAATTGTCGTTTGGTGCGTCCATCCGCAGCTCAGCGTCGGTGAATCTGGAAGGCCAGACTGAGTTCGAGCAATACCCGGGAGGATTTGCGAAAACAAACCGACCTGCGCACGTGGGTTTTACGTTCCCCCAAACCATTGTCGGCGGCCTATCCTACCGGCCCACGCCCGAATGGAATCTGGAGTTTGATGCCAACTACACGGATTGGAGCAGTTTCGGAAAAGTAACGATACACCAACAACCGCCTGTCCCATACCCCATGAATCCGTCCGGCAACATTCCTGTGAAACTTTACTGGCAGTCGAGCATGATGTATGAGTTCGGCGCTACGCGATATTTTGACAACGGCTGGCATGCGAGCGCCGGCTACGTTTATAACGAGAACTCGGTGCCGAATGCCTATTACTCCCCGCTAGCTGCGGACTTGGATCGAAGCTTTTTCAGCATCGGAACCGGGTACAAGGGAAAGACCTTCAATTTTGACATCGCCTACCAAGTTAGTTATGCCCCGACGCACACGGTGACCGGCAGCACCCCGTCATCCACACCCGGACAGTATGCCGGGCAGAATGCCAACGGCAATTACGGGTTCACCAGCCAGGCTGTCATGGTGTCGGCGGGCTGGCATTTTTAATCCCGTTTGGGTGGTGGTGTATTTCAAAGTTGCCGGCCAACAAAAGACCGCCGGCCAGCCCAAGCGGGCCAACCGGCGGCGCTGTTTCAGGAGTTGTGCCAAAGATTGGCACGAACCAATGACAGCAATCCGGCTGCCAAATCCAGGTCCTGGGGGTGAATTGGCAATCAAACTGCTGAAAACCGCACAATTGAATCATTGCCGATGCGACGCCGTCCACGTAGCATCCCGCGATTAATCATTATTAGAAAGGGCATCTTGGGCATGATTAAAACTGTTCGTTTCGCCTGCTGGGCCGCCGTCCTGTTTGCATTCGCCGGCTGCGCCGCCGCGCCGAAACCCAAAACGCTGGCTGACGGGAAGTCGCATATTGTTTCCTTCGGCACGAACAAGGTCCATTACGTCACGGTGGGCCAGGGCCGGCGGACGATTGTTTTCGTCCACTGCTGGGCGGGCAATCTCGGCTTCTGGCGCGACCAGGTCCCGGCCTTGGCAGACCAGGCGCGGCTGATCCTCGTTGACCTTCCCGGCCACGGCCAGAGCGACAAGCCGCATACCGCCTACACGCCGGATTTCTTCGCCGGCGCCGTTCTGGCGGTGATGAGCGATGCGCGCGTGGACAAGGCCACGCTCGTCGGCCACAGCATGGGCGGACCGGTCATCTGCCGCGTTTACCGGCGCGCGCCGGAGAAGGTCGCCGCGCTGGTGTCGGTGGACGGATTGTTGCGCCGTCCCCAATGGACCCCCGGGCAGGCCGGGGACTTTGTCGCGCAGTTCGGCACGCCGGAATATCGCGAGCATGTCAAACAATTGGTCGATTCCTTTTTCCCCGTTCCCGGCGCCGAAGCACTGCGCAACCAGGTGCTGTCCGAAATGCTCACCACGCCGCAATACGTGATGGTTGGCGCGATGGAAGGCATGTTCGGCCCGGACCAGCCCGATTGGGACTTGAAGCGGGTGAACGTGCCCGTGCTGGTCATCAATGCCCGGGGCCCGATGTGGAGCGCCGATTACGAAAGCTACGTCCACTCGCTTTCGCCGCAGGCGGATTACTGCCTGATGGAGGGCGTGGGCCACTGGCTGATGCTGGAGAAGCCCGCCGAATTCAACGCCACGCTTACGGACCTGCTGCGGAAGCATGATTTGATGGCAAAGTGAACTGAATTTGACAATCCTTACGACCGGGGCCATGCTCCTGTGAAATTGTGAGCAATCTGTGAATAACTTTATGAAGGGTAGGCAGACCACATACCTCAATACGGGGATTTATACCGTTGTTGAAGCAACGCGGCTCACAGGCGTATCAAAAGAACGCATTCGTCGTTGGCTTCGCGGCTATCATTCCGAACTGCGCCAGAAAAATTATCCTCCTCTTTGGGAAAGCCAGTTACCGCCCATCGAAAACAAGGTTGCACTCGGATTCTTGGATTTGATTGAAATCAAATTCGTTGACGCTTTCCTAAACGCAGGCGTGTCTTGGGCTATTATTCATAAAGTCCGGGAGAAGGCGCAGAAACTTTACATTGATACAAATCATCCCTTTTGCACAAAGCAATTTGTTACCGATGGCCGCCAGATATTTCAAGATGTGCATAATGAAACTGGTGATATTTGCCTTATAGAAATCGCAACCGACCAGAGTGTTTTTGCTGCAATAACAAAGCCATTTCTAAAGCAGTTGGAATTTCGAGATGGAACGAAGCTTGAACGCTGGTGGCCGCTTGGCAGAGAACGCCATGTTGTTATTGATCCGAGGAAAAATTTCGGCCAGCCAACAATTGTTACAGAAGGAATTCCAACACAAAATTTAGCAAGAAGCTACAAAGCCAATGGGTCATCGTTTGAAGAAGTTGCCCGCTGGTTTGAAATCCGTCCCGAATCCGTGAAAGAAGCTGTTGATTACGAGCAGTCGCTCGCAGCGTGAAATTTTTCTTCGATAATAACTTGGCTCCCAAAATCGCCAAAGGGTTAAATGGCTTTGTTTCTCCAGACCATAAAGTAACTCATTTGAAAGACCAGTTTCCGGGAAGCACGGATGACGTTGATTGGATGCGAAAACTCGCCCAAGAGGAAGATTTGATTATCGTCACAGCAGACGTTCGCATTGGTAAAAATCCACAAGAAATTGAAGCGTGGAAACAGGCTGGACACACTATTTTTTTCTTAAAACCCGGCTGGACAGATATGGTTTTTTGGGTTCAAGCTCAGAAGTTTGTAAAATGTTTTCCCTCAATTATCGAAAAAGCACAAGGCGCAAAACGGGGTTCGTCTTTTATTGTTTCAGTGAATGGAAAAATTGAGGGTTAATTTCACGCCAATTTACTTTTTCCGCTTTGGCTTCGGGGTAGCTTTCTTGGCTGATTTTGACGATGGCATGGGCGGTGTATTGACAAACCGCTTCACCCCGCCCCCCTCCTCCTTTGGTGGAGGAGAGGGAGAAAAATGGCGGCAGTGTCAAGTTGCGCCCGGGACACAATAATCGCGTTGTTTTGGCCCGAAAAATGTTCCATTCTGACCGTGAGATGAGCCAGGTTGTCAAAAGCAATGGCAATGGAAACGGCACGAACGGATTATTCGGCCAGTTGAAAAACGAGGCGGAAAAACCCCAGGTTGCCGGGGCGCCATCCGGGGTCAAGGAAAGCCGCGTGACGTTTCAAACGCGCGAAGGCGTGGAATTGCAGGGCGCATTGTCACGGGTGACCCATCACGCGGTGGTTTTCGAACTGTACAACCCGGGCGTCATGCCGCGACTTTCCGAAACGCTGGGCCAGTTCAAGATCATTTTTCGCGAGCGGACAGTTTATTCCGGGCGCGCCGTCGTCAGCAACCTCGTGGACGCGGGCTCAAAAACGGTGTGCGACGCCACGCTCGATGAATCGCACTGGACGGATCTGAATTTTGCGCCGTCGTCACAACTGGAAGGCCAGCTGGCGGGGGAATTCAAAGCCTTCATCCACGAATGGCAGCAACTTTACAAGGTGTCGCCGGAATTCAAGGTGGTCATCGCCGACATGCAGACCTTTTTGACCGATTTGCGGCTCTGGCTGGAACAGGTGGAATTGGGCCTCCGTTCCGCCCCGGACGCCAACCGGCCGGATCTGGCGCGGGAAACCGCCGGTGCCTTGGGCCGGCTGACCCTGCCGGCGCTGACAAACCTTTTTGAAAAATTTGAGAGCACGCTTCAGGGCATTGACCCGGATCTCCAGCCGGCGCATCAGGCTTTTGGCCGGCGCCAGCTTCATCCCATGCTGCTTTGCTCCCCCTTTCTTTATCGTTGTTTCTCCAAGCCGCTGGGTTACGCGGGGGATTATGAAATGGTGAACATGATGATGCGCGACCCGCTGGAAGGCGGCTCCTTGTACGCGAAAATCATCAATCTCTGGTTCCTCTCGCAACCCCCGGCGGAGGCGCATCGCAACCGCATCCGGGACCTCGCGCAACACATCGAAGCCCGGACGGCGCGCGCGGCGGGTTTGGGCCGGACCGCGCGAATATTGAACGTGGGCTGCGGACCCGCCCATGAAGTGCGGCAGTTTTTGCAGGAAAGCCATCTCGCCGATCAGGCCCAATTCACCCTGATGGATTTCAACGATGAAACCCTCACGCATTGCCAGACGGTCCTGGAGGAGGCAAAAAAACAAAGCCACCGGATCACGCCCATCAAGTATTTCAACAAATCCGTTCAAAAAATCCTCAAGGGATCGGCCAAAAGCGTTGAACGCGCGACGGACGAACGTTACGATTTGATCTATTGCGCCGGGCTGTTTGATTACCTGAGCGACTCGGTTTGCCGGAAGCTGACCAACATTTATTACGAATGGCTGGCCCCGGGGGGGCTTTTGTTAACCACCAACGTGGATGTTTACAATCCGCGCCGGATCACCATGGATTATATCATGGAATGGCACCTGTTCTACCGCAAGGGCGCCGACCTGCTGGCCTTGAAGCCCGACGCGGCCCCGGACGATCTGTGCGCGGTAAAATCCGACAGCACCGGCGTGAACATTTATTTCGAAGCGCAGAAACCCGACCATGCATAGGAATCCATCCATGGCTGATGCCGCCGTTGTCGAGGCCTTTCACACCTACGAGGCGCAGCAGCGCATTGCCAACACCAAGGTGGGTTGCGCGCTGGTGGTGACCCTCATGCCGCTCGGCAGCACGGCGGATTATTTCGTTTACCGGGAAAAACTATGGTCGTTTTTCTGGCTCCGGGTGGCCTGCGATGCAATCGCCACGATCATCTGGGCGCTGCTATTCACCGACAAGGGGCGGAAGATCGGCAAATGGCTGGGAGTGATCGTGCCGTTGCTGCCCGTGGTCTTCCTCGCATGGATGATCGCGGTCACGGAAGGCTTCGCTTCGCCGTATTATGCCGCCCTGAACCTGGTGTTGCTCGCGGTGGGCGCCGTGCTGCGCTGGACGACGCGGGAAAGCATCGTCGCCGTGCTCCTGGTGTTGCTGATGTACATCGGCGCCGGCGTGATCCACGGGGCCATCCCGCCGGCGGCGGTGTTGTACAACAACTTTTATTTCATCGCCCTCATGGATATCATCGTCGTGGTGGGCACCTATTTCCAAAGCCGCCAGCGATTCCGCGAATTCTCCCTGCGCTATGAGTTGGACAAGAGCCGCAAGGCGCTGGAAGCGAGCCTCCAACAGCTCAAGGAAAACGAGATGCAGTTGGTGCAAACCGAGAAGCTGGCGTCGCTCGGCCGCATGAGCGCGGGCATCATCCACGAAATCAACAATCCGCTGAACTTCGCCATCACCGGCCTCTTTACCCTGCGCAAAAAGGGCCAAAGCCTGGCCCCGGAGCAGCAGGCGGATTACACCGAGGTTTTGAACGATATCGAAGAAGGCGTCAAGCGGGTGAAGACCATCGTCTCGGATTTGCAGATGTTTTCGCATCCCGAAACCGAGAGCCGGGACCAGGTGGTGGTGACGGAAGTGGTCGCTTCGGCGCTGCGGTTCCTGAGCAATGAATGGAAGGACAAGGTGCAGATCGACCAGCAGATTGCCGGGCAGCAAACCATCTGGGTGAACAAAAACAAATTGATCCATCTGGTCACAAACCTGCTGCAAAACTCGCTTGACGCGTTGAAAACGAAGCCGTTCCAAGATGAAAAGCCAACCATCCGGATTGCCGGACGGGTTGAGAACGGCAGCAGCATCTTGTCGGTTCACGACAACGGCCCGGGCATCGCCCCGGCCGATGTGGACAAGATTTTCGACCCCTTTTTTACCACGAAAGATGTGGGCGCAGGCATGGGGCTGGGGCTGAGCATCTGCTACCGCATCGTGAAGGAGTCCGGAGGAACGATTGCGGTGAAAACGGAGCCGGGAAAGTTCTGTGAATTTACACTGGAATTCCCCGTCCGGACAAATCAGGCTACCCACTGAAAGCCGGACATGGAACATCTCTACGACTATAAAAAATTCGCCATCCTCTACGTGGATGACGAGGAGAAATCCTTGAAATACTTCACGCGCGCCTTTGCGGATCAGTTTCGGATTTTGACGGCGACCAACGCCCAGGACGGCCTCAAACTGTTCGAATTGCATGCCGATGAGATCGGCCTGCTGCTGACCGACCAGCGGATGCCCGGGGAAAAAGGCGTCTGGCTTCTGGGGCGGGCGCGGCAATTGCGCCCGCAGATTTTGCGCCTGCTGGTCACGGCTTACACGGACATGGACGCCGCCATCGCCGCCGTCAACAGCGGCGCGATTTACAAATACATCACCAAACCGTGGGACCCGCCGCAGTTCGAACTCACGCTCAAGCAGGGGCTGGAATTTTTCATGGTGCAGACCGAACGCGACCAGTTGCTCCGTGAAAAAATGTCCGTGTTGCGCAACATGATGATCGCCGACCGCATTGTGAGCCTCGGCCTGCTGGCCGCCGGTTTGAGCCATCATATCCGCAACTCGCTCGTCGCGGTAAAAACCTTTCTCGACCTCGCGCCCGGAAAGATGGCCGAGGAAAAAAAGGATTTGAACAGCCTGCGCAATCCCGAATTTTGGAAGGAGTATCACCAGAGCGTCCAGTCGCAGATTGAAAGAATCAACGACCTGCTCAGGGACCTTTGGACCTCGTCGGAAAACAATGCCTCATCGCAATTCGCCGACGAAGTGTTGCTGCACCAGACCGTCAGTGCGGTGCTGGTCCCGCTCCGGGAGCAATTTACCGCCCGGCGGATCGAAATTGACAACCAGATTCCCGATTCATTGCCTGCGCTGCATGTGGACCAGCCGAAATTTTACCGGCTGTTTGAATTGTTGCTGAAGGACGAGCTGGCCATGCTGCCCGCCGGCAGCCGCATCACCTTGGCGGCGGAATTGCAGAATGCCGCGGCCAAACCGGAAATCGTCGTTCAAATCAGCGATAACGGGCCGGGCCTGCCGGAGGAGGCATTGCGCGTCATCCTCGATCCGTTTGTCGTGCATGGCAGCGTGCCGTCCGAATACGGCATCAATTTGATTGCCTGCTTTTTCATCGTCCACCATCACGGCGGCAAAATCGAAGCCAAAAGCCAGCACGGCTGCGGCACAACGTTCATCCTCCACCTGCCCCTCAAACCCGAACCCGCCGCCCCGCCGCAAGGCGAGGCGGAATTCCTCCAAAAAGCGCTGCTGAACGAAGACCTTTGGGAAAAACTGCTCGCCAGCGGTTGATTTTCCGGTTTTACGCCCAAAAATCCACTTCAGGGCTTCAAGATTCCATTGACCTTTGGGCTTGAATTGTGGAATATACACCCACAGAAGTGGCAACCGAGTACTGGCATCTTTTCTTGGAAGTGCGATGAAAACCATTTTGGTCTTGTCTCCTCATCCGGATTTCGCCGAAACCATTCGCGCGGGTCTGAGTCCGGAGCAATGCCGTGTCGTGCATCGCCTCAGTGTGGATGAGGCCGAGCCGCTGCTCATGCATGGTCTGGCCGATGCCTGCATTCTCGACGTGGATTTGATGGGCGTCGAAGGCATCTGGGTCATCGAACGCCTCCGCCGCCGCGACGCCAAATCCCCCCTTATCGCTTACACGGCCAACACCCAATCCGAGTGGGAGGAGGAGGCCTTTTTGCGCGGCGTCACCCACGTGCTGGCCAAACCCGTTCGCAGCCGGCTTTTGAATTCGTTGCTGGAACGCTTGTGGAATGCGCCGGCAACCCAGCGCCCCGAGCGAACGCCTCCGCCGTCCGCGCCGATGCCATCACGAACCGCGTTTTTCCAAACGCCCGAACCGTCGCCCAACCGCGCCATCAGCGCGTCACATACACTGGATGTGTTGAGCGATTTCTCGTCCATTCTCACCCATTCGCTGGATGCCGAGGCGATGTTGAAGCAATTCCTGCTGTTCCTCCGCGAAATTCTCAGCATCAACCGCGCCGCCATTTTCCTGAACCGGCCCTCGCCGTTCACGGAAACATCCTTGCCGGAGGACAGCCGCCGGTTGCGCGCCGTCGCCGCCATCGGCCTTTCGCCGGGTTTGCTTGAACATCTGGGACTCTCGCTCGATTCCGGCATCGGCGGCCAGCTTTCCCGGCTCGGCCGGATTCTCCGCCGTGACAGCGACGAGGCGCGCGCCGACGTCGAAACGCAAAAGGAATTTGAATTGCTCGGCGCGCAGGTTGCCGTGCCCATTCCCGCCCGTGATACGATTGCCGGCGTGGCCGTTTTCGACGTGCGCATCACCGGCGAACCGCTGGTCAACGTCGAACTGGAACTCATCTTCCATCTGTTGGAGCAGGTCGGCCTCGCCCTTTGCAACATCGAACTGCATGACCGGCTGACCGGCAACCATGAGATGATGACCGATGTGCTGCGCGAACTCAGCAGCGCGTGCATCGTTGTCGGACGCGACCTGAAGGTGCTCCACGCGAACAAGGCCGCGCGCCGCCACTTCGGCCCGAAAAACAAACGCACCGGCGAAATCGAATTCAGCGATCTGCCGCAGGTGCTCGGCGCGAAAATCTATCAGGTCCTGAAAACCGGCGCGGCGATGGGGCCCTATCGCTACGAACCGGAAAATTCGCCGGGCACGGTTTACAGCGTCAGTGTCGTGCCGTTCCGGCATGGCAATTCCACCGTGCCCGTTTCCGCGCTGCTGACCGCCGATGATCTCACCCAGGTCGAACAGTTGCGCCGCCTGGAAGTCGAGGCCGCCAATCTGCGCCTCATCAAATCCATGGCCGACCGGCTCGCGCACGAAATCGGCAACGCGCTCGTGCCGCTGGCCACGCACCAGCAGTTGCTCGCGGAGAAATACAAGGACCGGGAATTTCGCGAATCATTGGATCAGGCCCTTGCCGACGGCGTCAAGCGCGTCACGCGGCTGATCAATCAAATGCGTTTTCTCGCGCGCGAAGGGCACATCGAACAGGAGACTTTTACCGTCGGGAAATTGATCGAGGAGGCCTACCAGGAAGCGCGCAAACATCAGTCCGCCGATGCCGGCAAATTGCAAATTGAAACGGTCGGCCAGCCCGTGGTCATTACCGGCGACCGCGCCGCGCTCAAACACGCGCTGGCTGAAATCATGCTCAATGCGCTTCAGGCGAATCCCAAGGAGCCGAAAATCGGCGTCACGCTGCACACCGATGCCCATCGCGGCGGCGCGCCGGACGTTCGGATTGAAGTTCAGGACAACGGGGCCGGCTTTACCGCCGAGGCCGCGCGCAATGCGCCCGCGCCGTTTTTCACCACGCGCAACGTGGGTTTGGGACTGGGATTGACCGTCAGCCGGAAAATCATTGAGACGCACCACGGCAAGCTGGAAATTGTCCCGCCCCAAGCCGGCCACCCCGGAGTCGTCCGCGTTTCATTGCCGGCGGACTCCGGCATTTCCACTGCGGCGTGAGCGCAAGTCAAGTTACCCGACAGCCCACCAAATCAAGCCAAGTCCAGTTGGGCGACTTCATTTTGCCATTCCACTCAACTTTACAACATCCCACAAAGCGGGATCAATTTGCCCAGATACCGGCGCATATTTGCCGTCAGACTCCCTCTTCAAAAAGAGCATGAATCTTTCACTCTTTTCCAGATCAAAAGGCGGCTTGAACGAAACAAAATCTGGGCCGTTTGGCGGAATCCGAGTCGGGTCTTTCAGACGGTAGTGGTGAAGGACAATGGTTTTTAACGTCTTGTCTCCCTTCATAACTACACTTATGTGAAACTCTGTGACGACACCTACTGTGTCCATCGAAGTCCAATCAGGCAATCCTCCTTTTTCATTTGTGTCTCCAGTCAAAATGGGTGCGGCAACGACTACAAGATCAGCTTGATCAAACAACTCTTGGTAAGTCCAAGTCTTCATTAGGCGGCCAAAACATAACGATGGGATCGCCAAAAGGAGAATCAATGTCAGTGTTTTCATAGAACTGTGATCGGTCGCCTAACCACTGGTGAGTTTTTAACAAGTGTTTTCATTTCGATAATTTCTGGCGTTCTGCATCAGTTAATTGAGCAGCATCTGAGATTTGTTTAACAAATTCTGCATTGGCTGGATTGCTGGATGGAAAATGAGCGCAGCCATGTAATAATTCAAACGTAAGTATTTTATTTGCGTCCCGAAGTGTCGCTTGCAAATTATCTTCAGCAATGTTTCCTGTGTTTTGTGCGATTTCTTGAGAGGTAAAACCAAATCCGTTCAGAAGCACACCTTTATTAACATAATTTTGGATTATACGCGAACGGATTTCTCTGACGAATTGCGCCAGATGAAGCAACGGTAATTTCTGGCCAGTCTCAGCGACTACATGACCACAATTCATGACTGTAAGGTATTGCGCCTCCAAGCCAGCGGCATTAGTTGGAAACGGTTTCGATAACACATTTGTAAATATCACCAATTGCGCTTGGTATGCGTTGGCATTGGTCGGCACCGCACCTGACAAGACGTGCGAGGCTTCTTTCATTGAAGTAAAATACTGTTCTGAATTCTTAGACCATAGTTCTTCAGCCTTAGGCAGGGCAGAAATGATTGGCCTCACGTCCTTCATCGCTTTGGCCTGACTGATTGCGCTCTCGAAGCTATTTGTTTCATCAGCAACAGCGACCGCCGCGAAAAGGCAAACCGCAAGAACCACCAGTAAGTATTTTAAAAGTATTTTCATAGTTTTATTGTGTTGTGATTACATCGTTGATGGTCCGTGTGACACTTCGACCAAATTTTTGAACCGTTACAGTGCCGGAAGCGTCAATCAAGAAAGTCTGACTCCATCCGCTCATAATATTGGTCACAGGGCTGTTTCCTACGCGCCAGCCAACAGGTATGGGCCAGGTAAAACTTCCCGATGACCGTGGCGGATTGCAGGTCCCGCTACTGGCATGGTCCTGAGCCCTAATTGAATTGTCTTCATTTAAAGCTCTCCAAACGTTCGCTCCATGTGTGCTATGATTGAGATTGTCAGCCGGCCATGTGTTGGTATTGGCAAAATAGCCCGTCGCATTCGTAGCCACTTCGCCAACTTCCATAATGCTTACATGGCCAAATGAAACATTTGTCGGACCTATAATAATTGGATACAACCACATTCCTGCTCCTGCATGGCCCGCGCCGTAATAACCGTTGTTTTCAGTGGATGCTATTATGGCACTGACATAGCCGCTAGGTTCAATTACGTGAAATGGAATGCTGATGGATTTGCCTTGAATGGTGGCTGTAACAGTCACATTGGCGGCATTGCTCGGAGCAGTAAATGTAGTGCTTTCGCCAGCTTCTTGGCCAACCGATCCGCCACTTGCCGACCATCCCACTACTAACGGCGGAACAATAGAACACATTACCAGTTCACCCACACCGATAGTGGTGCGTGTATCATCCGCTGGAATATTCGCCGCGCATTGCGAAACCAGTTTGTATCCTGCCTGTTGTATGAAGCCATTAACGCGGCTGGGGCCTTTCGTGCGTAGTGTCGCATCTACCGCATTATGCACGGGCAATGCGACCCAAAGGACTCCATTGGTGTCCAGACTTCCAAGACCACCAATCTGAACCTGCTCTGATGGAACTTTGGTATAAGTATTATAAGGTGAACCAGAGGTGACAGCGTACACCGAACCTGTTATCGCATATAACTCGTAGCCGGTGGAACCGGGCGATCCTCCCGTGAGCAACATGTATTGGCAGTCATCTTCTTCCTGAAGCGCATACCAATCGGGACTTTGATTATTGATGGAACCCCAAAAACCACTTTGAAAACCGATTGGAACGGTTGACGCACCCGGCCCTACATCATTGGTGCTGCCATCCGGAAGGGATGTAGCAATTCCGTCCGGCAAATCCGGCCATCGGCCGCCGGGCCAAGTAACAGTACCATCGAATGTCCAATAGGGGGAATAGTCAACCTCATCTATCGCAACAACGCTTCCACCTGTTGTTTCCTGCCAGTTGACGTACCAATGTGAATACACCTTTCCGTTAACAGCGTCTATATAATGAAAATCGACCAAAGAGGTATACGATCTTATATAATATTGTGCGTCCGGCCACTCCAATTCCTTTTCGACATCCGTCGCTTGCGATGAGCCGGGATTGCCCGTGCCTCCATTACTGGTGCCGGATGTATTGGCGCTTGCCCCGCCACCCGAATAACCGCTTCCAGACCCGTTACCACCATTGTCGGAATTGGGTATCGCTCGCGCCTGAACCACGGGAGTGTCCAGGCTCATGTGCGCGTTTTGAACCGTCCAGGTTCCGTCGCCATTGTTCGTCGCCTGTACGCCATTGACCCAAACGGTATAGTCGGGGTCGCTGATTGTGCCCGACACGCCCCATGGTGCTTGCGACAAATCGGCTGAGGTAATGGCCAACGCCAAACTGCTTTGAATCACGGGGATGGTTGTGGAAGAGGAATTGCCCGCTGCATCAGTAACCGTCAGCGTCAAATAATTCGTGCCACCGGACAGCGGCAAGCCCTCAATCCAAAAACTGCCATCCCGCCCGACTCGCCCATTGACAACGGTAGTTACGCCGTTCGTATCCACAATTTGAGCGGACACTTGTGCCGTCGGATCATCCAGCCGGCCATGCCACGTGAAGCTGTTCCCGCTGATTTGCGTCCCTGCCTGTGGCCAATCGAGTTGAATGGCGGGTGGATTGGTCTTGCCGGAATAATCCAGCGTGAAACTGAAATTGGTGGTGGTGATGTTTCCCGCCAAGTCCGTTGCGTGGAAGATAATGACATTCAGGCCGTTGGTCAGCGGAACATCGAAACATTGAAAGTAATTGGTGGTGTATTCCCACGTGTTTGTATCAAAGCTCTGATCAAGGAGAACAGGGTGCAAATTGGTAACCAATCCGGCGACATTGGTCAGGTCATACGTAAAACTGCCCAGAATTTCAGAACTGTAACCGTGCACTTGAATCATCGGCATGGATACCGTGCCAGCGGTGGGATTGGTGATGACCAGCAAGGGCGGAGTCAAATCCAGTTTGAGCCTGACGGTTTCCCATGTCTGTTGAGCCTCCGGCGGCAAGCCGCGCAATCCAACCCACACATCATGCCAGCCTTGGTTTGCACCAAGATTTATCGCGATGTTTGATGAAGCATAGGCATTCCAAATCGCCCCGGTAAAGTTCGTGTCATCCAACACTACGGCAAAATAGGAAGGCACGCCCGCCGTCACGTTCACTTGCACTGCCGCGCCAGAGGTGTTGGCATATTGATTGGTGGATGACACGCTAAAACTAATGATATTGGGATCAATGCCATTTTGAAAATCATACAAGATCGTATAGCCCTGACTGTCCAGATTGGTGGCCGATAAATCCAGCGTTCCGAAATATTTCCAAACCCACCAATCGGGAATGCCATCACCATTGCTGTCAACACCCGTCCAGTCCTCTGCCCGCACAAATAGATTCTGCCGTTCCAGCGTCGCAACTGTGAAGGGCAGCACTGCCGGATTCGTCGGCCATATTTCCGTTTCCACATTCCAGTTTGTCCTGTTTGCCAGCAGATTGGTTGAACTCCAGATGGCATAGACCTGATTCGTGGCGTTGTGCAGATTCAAACACGCCACTCCGCCGGAAAAATTTGCGATTTCCAGCCACAGGGCGTTGGTGTCAATTGTGAAGGTGCTGCTAAACATGGGCAAAGAACCATCACCACTATAGCCAAAACCATCCACGCCCGGAGAGGGGACATTCATGCCCATTGCCCGCGCCATTGTCCGCATCTGCTGGTTTGCCGCCGCTGTTTGAACCCGCAGTATCAAATTTACCACCGCGTCCGCCTGAACTTCCAGTGCTGCTGCACTTGTGCTGTTGGCAGCCAATCGTCCGGATTGCGACGTGTTCAAAGCTGCCTGACTGCCGATGGTGCCATCCACCAAAAACTGTCCGTCGGCAATGGCGTAAATGGGCAGGCTTGGATCAAGGGGCGGACAGGGTAACGGGGCAGTGATGCCGCTAAAACCCGGCAAGACCATCCAGAATGTTCCACAGAAGGGCACTTGATCCGGCGGCACTAATTCCAATCCCTGCGCCTCTGCCACGACGCTGATGATGGAATCGGTCTGTGCCGATTGAACCGCTGTCGCCTTGTTTTGGGCGTGTAAACTGAAAGTTATTGCAAGAACAAACGCAATCCCCACCGAAACCATCCGCGTCTTTTTCATAGGATTTTAACCCAGTTTCTCCCGGATTCAGGGGCGACTCTAAATAATTAGCCAGGGCGGTCAAGCAGAAAATTGAATCTATAGGTTCTAGTTTGGCGGTGAGGTTTCTTGTCTCGTAATGCTCCGTGCTGCCCAACCTAAAAAAACGCCGGGTTCTTGGGGAAGCCATTCGGATTCGGCGAAAGCAATCCAAATTGAGCCAGGAAAAGCTCGCGGAAAAAGCCGAACTTCATCCTGTTTACATCAGTGCGGTGGAACGCGGAGTAAAAACGATTTCAATGGATGCTTTGATACGAATTGCCAAAGCCCTTGGAGTGAGAGTGCGCGATTTGGTGATTGATGTTTGAGTGCCGCGCTGATGACGGCACTTTCGTCAGATTCCAATCTGAAAACGACCAAATTCACCAACGTCGCCGACGAACAACAAGAGCGTCGGTTAAATTCCCCCGATCCAACCCATCACCAAATGGCACAACCAAGCGCCGGCTAGGCGCCGTTGTCGCCGATGGCCTCGACCGGACAGCCCTCCTTGGCTTCTTTGCAGCGGGTTTCCTCTTCCGGCGATGCCGGTTGTTTGAACACAAACGAGTATCCGCCGTCGTCGTTGCGTTTGAAATTGTCCGGCGCCGTCTCGCGGCACAGGTCGCAGTCAATGCACTGGTTGTCCACGTAGTATTTGCCCGGGACACTTTCGGGGTAGCGATTTGCAACGTCAGCCATAAAATCAGTCTTTAATTTGCCATGCAATATGGCGGCCATCCCGGATGATGGCAAGTCCATTTCAGTTTTTTCATCCAGCCCGCGCGCCTGCCCGGGCAAACCCTTTTGCTCCGGCCATCCGGAATTATTCTTCACGCCACTACAGCTTCAGCGCCTTCACCGCCTCGGTGGCAAGGTTCAGCATCGTGTTCGGAAATAACCCAATCCAGAACATGCCGGCGATGCAAATCGCGAGGGTCACTTTGGCCGGGCCGGAAAGTAAAATCGGCGATCTATCCGCCGGCGCGTCCTGGCTCCAGTAAATCGCACGGATGACGTTGCCATAATAATAAAGCGACATCACCACGCCCGCCAATGCCGTGAACGCGAGGCAATAGTAACCCGGATTCACCGCGCCCTGCTCAATGACGGCTTTCAGCAGCAAAAACTTTCCGAAAAATCCGGCCAGCGGCGGAATGCCCGCCAGCGACACCATCGCCAGCGTCAGCGTCGTGGCCAGCAACGGCGAACGCTGGTTCAGTCCGGCCAGCGCGGAAATGTCTTCGTTGTCCAGATGCCGCATCACGAGGCAAATCACCGTGAACGCCCCCAGTACCGTGAACAGATAACCGCTCAGGTAATAAAGCACCGCCGCCTGTCCGCTTGCGCTCAACGCCGCCACGCCCAGCAGCAGGTAGCCCGCATGCGCAACGCTTGAATAACCCAGCAGCCGCTTCAGATTGCGCTGCGGCAGCGCGCACAGGTTGCCGTAAAGAATCGTGATGCCGGAGATGATGATCAGCGGATTGGCCCAATGCGCCGATACGCTGGGAATCGCCGTGAACAAAACGCGCAGCAATAAAACGAACCCGGCGGCCTTGGAACCGACGGCCAGAAATGCCGTCGTCGGTGTCGGCGCGCCCTGATAAACGTCCGGCGCCCAGATTTGGAACGGGAACGCCACGATCTTGAATCCGAGCCCCACCAGCACCAGCACCATGCCGAGCAGGAAGATTTTGTTCCCGGCAAACTGGCCCGCGACCAATGCCAGTTCGTTGAAGTTGAGCTTGCCGGTCGCGCCCCATACCAGCGCGATGCCGTAAACCATGAATGCCGACGACAACGCGCCGAGAATCAGGTATTTCACGCCCGCTTCGAGCGACACCAGCCGTCCGCGTTGAAAGCTCGTGAGCACGTAAAACGTGACGGTGATCAGTTCAATCGAGACGAACAGCATCGCGAAGTTGTTCGCCGATGCGGCAAACAACATTCCCGACAGCGCAAAGACGATGAGCGAATAATACTCCGAAATGCCCGATGTAATACGATCGGAAAACTCCACCGCCATGAACAGCACAAGAATGGCGGCGACGATGAAAAAGCGCTTGAAGAAAATCGCCAGCCCGTCTTGGACGAACATGCCGTTGCAGGCCGTGCCGGTGGCACAGTTGCCCAGGTTCAGGACCAGCAACAACGCCAGCGCCGCCGCTGCCGCGTAGCCGAGCAGGCGCCGGCGTTCGGCGGGCATCCAAAAATCCGCGAGCATCAGCACGAGGCCGAGGGCGACCACCCCGATTTCCAGATTGAGCAGGGATGCGTTCATCAATTCAAAATCGTATTACCTGCCAATGCGCGGACGGAAATATCGTGTAGCACCCGCGTCCCGCGGGTTGTTTCGGGCGTCGCGCCCGAAACCGTTTGCGAACTCAGCTTGCTTTCTTTTGTTCGATCAAAACCAATCGTGCGCGCGCCGACGCAATTCGGCGGGACGCCGACTTGAACCCGCGAGACGCGGGTGCTACCCACAGCAATCGTTTCACCTCGTGCCATTTCCACAATATTCCCCACGTCGGGCGTGATTTTTTCCGTGAGCAAACGCGGGAAACAGCCGAACACCAGCAGGCTGGCCAGCAGCAGCGCGTAGGGCAGTTTGCGCCAGACACTCGTCGCGTCGGAAATGCCGGACCACTTCTCCGGCATCGGGCCGTGCAAAACGTTCCGCATCGCGCGCAGCATGTAGAGCGCACCGATCATCAATGCGCCCCAAACCGCCAGGCCGGTCACGAGTGGAAACACCTTCCACGCGCCGAAGAACACCGTGACCTCACCGACGAAATTCGCAAACCCCGGCAGCCCGCAGCCGGCCAGCGCCGCCATCAACAGCGCCGTGCCGATGAACGGCAGTTTGCGCGCCAGCCCGCCGAGTTCGTCCATCTCCAGCGTGCCGGTTTGCCGGTAAATGTAGCCGCTCAGGCCGAACGTCAGCGCCGCGAGAAATCCGTGCGCAATCATGATGACCACCGCGCCGGTCACGCCGATGAGATTCAGGCTCGCGATGCCGAGGAAAATGAAGCCCATGTGCGCCACGCTCGAATTGCCGATGAGCAGGTTCAGGTTCCGCTGCCGCATCGCCACCCAGCCGACGTAAAGAATATTGCCGAGACAGAGCCAGGCGAGAACTTGCATCCAGTGTTGCGCCGCCTGCGGCATCAACGGCAGCGCAATGCGAATCAGACCGTAAAGCCCGAATTTTTTCAGCACTCCCGCGTGCAGCATGGCTGTCGGCGACGGCGCGGAACCGTAGCCGAGCGGCGCCCAAGTGTGAAACGGCCAGAGCGAGACCAAAATGCCAAAACCGAACAGCAGCAGCGGGAAAATAAATTTCTGCGCATGCGCCGCCAGCGGATGCGCCTGGACGTATTCGGTGAGTTTCGGAATGTCGAACGTGTTCGCGCCGGATTGCAGGTAAAGCGCGATAAGGCCGATGAGCGCAATCAGCGCGCCGATGCTGAGATAAAGCGTGATCTGGAACGTCGCGTAGTTCTTCCGTTCACCGCGTCCCCAAACGCCAATCATGATAAACGTGGGGATAAGCGCGAGTTCATGCAGGAAATAAAAGAAGAACAAATCCAGCGACGCGAACGCGCCGAGTATGCCGCCGGTCATCACGAGCAGCAGAATGTAAAACTCCTTCTCGCGCGACTGGATTTCAAACGAGCAACACGCCGCCGCAAACGCCACAATCGCGCCCATCAAAATCAATCCGACGTTCAAGCCGTCCACGCCGACGTGATAGCTGATCCCGAGCGATTCGACCCACGGGATTTGCTGCTCGAACTGATAGCCGATCGTGTTGGGCACAAACTGGCAAAACATTTTCACCGCCAGCAGCATCGAAATGAACGTGGCGAGCAGGGCGACGGCGCGGATGACGGGCCGGAAATTGCGCGGCACAAACACCAGCGCAATCGCTGCCACCAACGGCCAGCCCCAAATGTAAGTTAAAATGGACATCGCTTATTTTTTTGAGCCGTCAGGACACTGGTCCACCAAGGAAGATGATGTAGCACCCGCGTCTCGCGGGTCGTTTCGGGCGTCACGCCCGAAACCTTTTGGAGGCATGGTTTGTCGTTGATCATCCGGGCCACATAAATCGTACGTGCGCCGAGGCAATTCGGCGGGACGCCGAATTGAACCCGCCGGAGGCGGGTGCTACCGACAGCCATTAACGGCTCTCGACATCCTTGTGTCTTTGCGCCTTTGCGTTGGAATTCGGTTCTCATTTTCCAAGTACGAAATACAGCACCACGGCTACGCCCAGTGCAAACAGGAACGCGTAGGTCTGGAGGTTGCCGGTTTGCATGAGGCGCAGCGCCCGACCGGTGAAATCCGTGCCGCCGCGAACCAGGCCGATGCCGGCCCAGTCCACCAGCCAGCGGTCAATCCAATCCATCACCGCCGCGATAAAATCATGCGCGCGGATGAAAGTGGCCTCGTAAATCTCATCGAAGTAAAACCGGTTCTTCATCGCGGTGGCTAAACCGCCGAGCTTGGCGGGCAATTGATCGGCTTCGGCGTTGCGGTAAAGTTTGAATGCAGCAAAAAAGCCGGCGACGACGGCCAAAATTCCAATTGTTGCCGCGACTGGTGAGTGCGCAAAAGGTTCGACCATTCTTTGTGCGATGGAAGTGTGCTCTGCTTCACCGAATTGCGCCGCGTATGTCTCGTTCACTCCGATGACCCCGCCGATGATGGCGAACACGGCCAGCACCAGCAATGGCCAGGACATGACGGCGGGCGATTCGTGGGCATGTCCGGCGGCTTCCGTCCGGGATTTGCCAAGGAACGCGACGTAGAAAAGCCGGAACATGTAGAATGTCGTCAAACCGGCCACTGCCGCGCCAAGCACGAAGAGTGGATAATTTTTCTGTTCCAGCGCCTGCGCCAGAATTGAATCTTTCGAGTAGAAACCACTGAACGGCGGCACGCCGCACAAGGCCAGCGTGCCGATGATGAACGTCCAGAACGTCACCGGCATTTTCTGGCGCAGCCCGCCCATCTTCCAGATGTCCTGCTCGTGATGCAACGCGATGATGACCGAGCCGGCGCCAAGGAACAGCAGCGCCTTGAAAAACGCGTGCGTGGTTAGGTGAAACATCGCCGGTGTCGGGCCGCTCAGACCCACGGCCATGACCATGTAACCGAGTTGCGACAGCGTCGAGTAGGCCAGGATGCGCTTGATGTCGTTTTGCTGGATGGCAATTAACGCCGCGAGCAAGGCGGTGAATCCTCCGATATACGCGATAACAGTCAGCGCATCGGGCGTGAACAGGAAAATCGTCCGGCAAAGCATGTAAACACCAGCGGCCACCATTGTCGCCGCGTGGATCAATGCGCTTACCGGTGTCGGACCTTCCATCGCATCCGGCAACCAGACGTGCAGCGGGAATTGCGCAGATTTGCCCATCGCGCCGCAGAAAATCAGCAGACCTGCGATGGTCAAAGTTGTGTTAGATAAAAATGAAAAATCAAAAGACTGCTGTAATAAACTTAAACTCCAATGCGGCCCTAAACCTCGCGGCAAATTTTGGATTGCAACGTGATTGCTTTGCATTGAGGTAAAGTTGAGCGTTCCCAACATTGACCAGAAAGCTAAGATGCCGAGCAGAAACCCAAAATCGCCGAGGCGGTTGGTAATGAACGCTTTTTTCGCTGCGTCCGCCGCGCTAGGTTTTTCAAACCAGAACCCGATGAGCAGGTAACTGGACACGCCGACGAGTTCCCAGAAGATGAAAAGCTGGATGAAATTGTTCGCCAGCACGATGCCGAGCATTGAGAACGTGAACAGGCTCATGCACGCGAAGAAACGCGAGAACCCGCGGTCTTCGCGCATGTAACCGAACGAGTAAATGTGGATCGCCCCGCCGACGCCGGTGACGATGAGCATCATCATCAGGCTCAAGGCATCCAGCTTCAGCCCGAAATCCACGTTCAAATTGCCAATGGAGAGCCAGTTGACGAAAGATTCATTTGGCAAAACCAATGGAGGTGCTCCTGCGGAATGCAGATACACCCAACTAGGAGCCTCAGTCCCCGGATGCCAACCGTTCGCAGCAATGAAAACAATCGTGAGGACAAAACCGGTGACGATGGCCCCGATGGACAGGAGCGCGCTGGTGGTGCGACCACGCAGGGTGAAAAGCGTTATCACCCCCGCCGCCAGCAGCGGCAGAAATAAAACAATCCAAGGTAGCGCTTCTAAATTCATTGGTTGAAACGGGAACATTCAACATTCAACATCGAACATTCAACGCTCAATGCCGACAGACCGCATCGATTCGATGTTGGGCGTTGAATGTTGAATGTTGAATGTTTTTTCATTTCATCAAAGTTTCATCGTCGTCAGGTCCTCGACGTGCGCGGTCTGGCGTTTGCGGTAGAGCGCGACGATGAGCGCCAGTCCCACGGATACCTCCGCCGCCGCGACGGTGATGATGAAGAAGACCAGAATCTGGCCATTCAGGTTGTTGTTGAACCGCGAAAACGAGACGAGCGCGAGGTTGGCGGCGTTGAGCATCAGCTCCAGCGACATGTACATCACCAGCAGGTTACGCCGCGTGATGACGCCGAGCAGGCCGAGCGCGAACAACAGCGCGCTCACGACCAGATAATGTTCGAGTCCTACATTCATTTCTTTTTAGCCGCGAAAGAACGCTGATGGAACAGACTTAAACGCAGAGACGCGGAGGGCGCAGAGGTGCGCAGAGAAAATGGGATTAAATTCTCCGCGTTACTCTGCGTTCTTTGCGTCTCTGCGTTAAAGGCCTTCATCGTCATCTTATTTCAAATCTTTCTTACTAAGCAAAATCACGCCCATCATCGCCACGAGCAGCAGCACGGAGACGACTTCAAATGGCAGCAGATATTGCGTGAACAACAGTTTGCCGAGCGCGGCCGTTTCACCCTCCAGCATGGGCGCGGACAAATTCGCGCCCGGCTGCGCCACCAGAATTGATTTCACAAAAATGGCCACGATGGCGCCGACGGAGACCAGTCCGCCGATCAGGCCGAACATTTTGATTTTGCGGCGTTCCTCCTCCTTCAAATCCAACAACATGATGACGAACAGGAACAGCACCATGACCGCGCCCGCATAGACGAGGATTTGCACCGCCGCGAGGAAGAACGCGTGCAGCAGCACGAACAGCCCGGCCATGGAAATGATGGTCAGCACGAGAAACATCGCGCTGGTGACCGGGTTGCGGCTGAACGGATTCGCGATGACCAGCACGCCGCACAGCAGCGTCAGGAACGCGAACACGTAAAATAAAATGTCGGGCAGTCCCATGTTCAAAATGACGAATGACGAATGACAAATGACGAATGAAGGCCGAAATCCAAATGCCGAATGGGCACCCCATGCACGGTCAACCCCGGCAAAAGGTTTCGGGCTTCGGGCTTCGGATTTCTTTCGGATTTCGTCATTCGGATTTCGGGTTTAATGCCAGCATTGTTAAATTTTTACAGGAAACACCTCCTGCTCTTTGACTTCCTCCAGCTTGTGTTTCCACTTTTGGACGCCGCCATGAACGCCGCCCAGCGCGAGGAGTTTTTCCTTGTTGTAAATCATTTCGGCGCGGCTGGTGCCGGTGAGCGAGTAATCCTTTTGCAGGAAAATCGCCTCCTCCGGGCAGACTTCCTGGCAAAAGCCGCAGAAAATGCAGCGGAGCATGTTGATCTCAAATTCCGCCGGCATCTTTTCCGCGTTCGGACGGTCGGCGAGCCGGCCGGCCGGGCCGGGCGGAATGATTTTGATGGCCTTGGGCGGGCAGACGAATTCGCAAAGCTGGCAGGAGACGCACTTGGTGTTGCCATCCTGGTCGCGCACGAGATAAGGCGCCCCGCGGTAGCCTTCGGGCACAACCCACTTTTCCTCGGGATATTGCATCGTCACCTTCCGCTTGAAGAAATGACGGAGCGTGACTTTGAACCCGCCGGCAATCGCCGGCAGATAAAGCCGTTCCCAAAGATTCAATGGTTTGCGTTTGACGATCATTCGATTCTCATTAACACCCTGCTTTAGCTGGGTGTTGTACGGTCCGGATTATGACGGGAACCGTTTCAACGGTTTCTGCATCGTGCCATTCCAATCCATACCGTTCGACAAATAGCTTCAATTCTTCGGTAAAACTACGTTTGCGATGATGCTCCTCCTGGTTCGCAATGTAGGCCGCTACTTCCGTTACCGCCGACTCCGAAACCGAGAATGCTCCATAACCACGGCCCCACGAAAACCTGCCGGGCACCATCTTCTGCTCATTTATCCAGTGTGATGAGCCACCCTTGAACAACTGCACCGCTTCTTCGATGCAAAGATTCGTCGGCAAGTCAATCAGAGCGTGGACGTGGTCGGGATTGAAATGGTTGATCTTGAGATAAATTTTCTTTTCCTTCGCGTAGCCACTCAACCAAGTGGACGCTTTTGCAGCCGCTGACTTCGAGAGCATCGGCTCACGTTCCAGCGTTGCCCATACCAAGTGAATCCAAACTTTTGAATAAGAGTGCAGTGACATATTGTTCTCTCTCACCTTCCCGGAGGGAAACCGTTAAAACGGTTTTCTTTGCGCGCCCACCTCCTTCCACCCCGCTGAAGCGGGGTGTTAATGAGAGGGGCGCAGGTTGGTTTGGTAATCTTTGTCATTTTGCCTTGTTGTTTAACTCTTCATCCACAACCACACCGCCGTCACCACAATGTTCGCCAACGCCAGCGGCAAAAACCGCCGCCAGCCCAAATCCATCAACTGGTCGTACCGGAAGCGCGGCCACATCCAGCGCACCCAGATGAACAACAGCAGGAACACAAACACCTTTGCCAGGAAAATCGCGACGTGCGCAATGCCGCCCGGCAACGTCGTCGCGGTCTGGTCCAGTCCGAACCACGGCAGCGTCCAGCCGCCGAAAAACAGCGTCACCATCATCGCCGACGCGAGAATCATGTTCGCGTATTCACCCATGAAAAACAGCGCAAATTTGATCGAGCTGTATTCGATGTTATAGCCGCCGGCCAGTTCCTGCTCGGCTTCCGGCAAATCGAACGGCGTGCGGTTGGTTTCGGCAAAGGCCGCACCGAGGAAAATCGCGAACGCCAGCGGCTGCTTGAACACCAGCCAGCTTAAAAGGCCGTGCGCCTGGTAGCTGATCACGTCGCTGAGGTTCAAACTGCCGGCGAGCAGAAAGACCGGGATGACCGACAGGCCCATGGATATTTCGTAGGAAATCATCTGCGCGCTCGACCGGATCCCGCCGAGGAACGGATACTTCGAGTTCGCCGCATAGCCCGCCAGCACGATGCTGTAAACGCCAAGCGACACGATGCCGAACGTGTAAAGGATGCCGACGTTCAGATTGGCGAGCACCATCGGCTGATTGCCGATCTTCGAGCCAAACGGAATGACGGCGAGGTTGAGGATGGCCGGCATCAGGGCAATGCCCGGCGCCAGGAAGAAATATATTTTGCGCACGTGCGCCGGCGTGAACTCTTCCTTGAGAAAGGCCTTGATGCCGTCCGCCGCCGGCTGGAGCAGGCCGAACGGCCCAACGCGGTTCGGCCCGAGGCGGTCCTGTACGAACGCGCACACACGCCGCTCGACCAGCACGATATAGGCGACCATCGTCATCAGGATGGCGAACGCGGCCAGGATCTTCACGCCCGTGAAAAGCGCGAATTGCTGTGCGTCGTTCAAATTGTTCAACCATTCGGTCATCATGTTTAATCAGCGGAGCGCGAAAATGATTTTGTGTGGCACCCGCGTCCCGCGGGTTGTTTCGGGCGTCGCGCCCGAAACCTTTTGGAAGCGCGGTTTGTCGTTAATCGCCCGGGCCACATAAATCGCACGCGCGCCGACGCAATTCGGCGGGACGCCGAATTGAACCCGCCGGAGGCGGGTGCCACCCACATCTTTTAACAATCTTATCGCCATCTTAACATCTTTGTGTTCTCTGCGTTCTTTGCGGTTAATCAAATCTTTACCGTCACGCCTGCGTCACCAAGGCTGGCCCACGTAAGACCATTGAACGCGGGCACGTCCTTCGCCATGGCATTGAACAGGCCTTCGATGGTCAGGAAACCGTCCTGGCCGGTGAGGTTGAAAACCAAATCGTGCAAAAACTCCCATTCCGGCCGCGCATCGCCGGGCGGCTCGACGACCTTCATGAATTTTTGCACACGGCCCTTGGTGTTCGTAAACGAGCCGCGCTTCTCAGCGTGCGCGCAGCCGGGCAATAAATAATGCGCCAGCCTGATCGTCGCGTTCGGCAAAATATCGCTCACGATGAGCGTCTCCAGTTTGCCGAGCAAATCCGCGCCAATGCCGCGCCGGGTCACGTCTTCGCCAAAGACAATCAACGTCTTGATTTCGCCACTTTGAATGCCTTCGGCAATCTTCGGCAAGTTAGTTCCCATCGGATCGGCGGCCAGGCCGGTCAGCTGTGCGCCGTTGCTGTTCGGATTTTTGTCCGCGCTTACGAGCAATTTGTCGCCGTCGCCGGTGCGGGGAACGGAATCGCTGATGGCGCCGAGCTTCGCCTTCAATTTTGAAATCAGCCACAGTTCCTCGTTGGTCTGATGGGCCGATGCGACGATGGCCACCGACCCTTGAGGGGCTTTCTTGAGCTTGTCTGCGATTTCACTGAGCGCAGCCGTCCAAGCGCTCTTAAAGTAGGGCGGGCTTCCAGCCTGCCCAGAGTCCGCCGGAGACAGGCTGGAAGCCTGTCCTACTTTACAAATCAGCACGTCCTTCAGCCGGTCTTCCCGGCCAATCCATTTATAATTCAACCGCCCGGCGTCGCACATCCACGGGCCGTTGACGGCGTCGTTTTCGCGCGGCGTGTAGCGGTAAATCTTTTCCTCGCGCGAGCCGATGAGAATGTTGCAGCCGGTCGCGCAGCTCGTGCAAATGCTCTTGGTTTCCTTCAAGAACCAGACGCGCATCTGGAATCGGAAATCCTTGGACGTGAGCGCGCCTACCGGGCAGATGTCCACCGTGTTCAGCGTGTAATTATTGTCGAAAGCCTTGCCCGGATACGCCGCGAGCGTGTTGTAGCTGCCACGATTGACGATACCAAGCGCGTCGTCGCCCACGATGTCCTTGGTGAACCGGATGCAGCGGGAGCAGAGGATGCAGCGTTCGTCGTCGAGCATGATGCGCGGGCCGAGGTCAACGCTCTTGGGTTTGTGGACCTTGGGTTCGACAAACCGGCTGGCCGACTGGCCATAATCTACCGAGTATTCCTGCAACTTGCATTCGCCCGCCTGGTCGCAGATGGGGCAATCGAGCGGATGATTGATGAGCAGGAATTCGAGCACGCCCTCGCGCATTTGCTTCACACCGGGCGTGTTCGAGTAAATTTCCATGCCCGGCGAAACCGGCGTGGCGCAGGCAATGGCCGGGCGCGGCGATTTGACGATTTTCGCCGTGCCGTCGGGATTCAAAATCGGCTTGCGGTCCGGTCCGAGCGCCGGGGTGCCGAACTCGACGAGACACATGCGGCAATTGCCGGCGATGGGCAGTTTCGGGTGATAGCAATAATGCGGCACGTCCGTCTTCGCCAGCTCGCACGCCTGGATCATCGTCGTGGGGACGAGCTTGCCCGACCAATCAGCCATGAGGCGCGGCACCTCGATTTCGCGGCCATCCACCTTCACCCTGATTTTTCCAATCACGGGCGGCGCGGGCTTGGTTTCGGTTGTTGGTGCAGTTGACATTTTTTATTAACGCAAATAGAACGGAGCGCGGCTGTGTCCAACGGACCAGCCGCAGCGCTTGCACAAACACTTCAACGTCCGAGTGTGCTGCGGCTGGTGCTTCGCACACAGCCGCGCTCCGTCGTTATCGCTGCGTTGAAAACTAAATACGTTCATCTCAATGCGGCTAACTCACCGCCAGTTTCTTTTCCAAATTCGGCCCTGAGTCTTTGCCTTCCTTCGCGCGGCGCGCTTCATCGACTGCGCCTTTCGCCACAAATTCGTCCTTGAATTTCGCCACAAAACTTTGCGCTGGCCACGAGCAAGCCTCGCCGAAGGCGCAAATCGTCCGGCCCCCGGGTATGTTGTCGGCGATTTTTACAAGATAATCCGCGTCCTGCGCGCGTCCCTCGCCGTGCGTGAGGCGATGCAATGCTTTGCTCAGCCAGAGCGAGCCTTCGCGGCAGGGCGTGCACTGGCCGCAGCTTTCATGCGCGTAAAATTCGGCGATGTTCGCCAGCGCCTCGACGATGTCGGTTGAGTCGTCCATCACGATGATGGCGCTGGAACCACTCATCGAGCCGGCCTGGATCAGCGTGTCAAAATCATAAGGCAAATCGAGCAGGTCCACTTCCTTGTCCTTGATCTTGAACTTTTCGCCGGCTTTGAAAACTTTGGCTGAAGATCCCCCAGGAATGATGGCTTTAAGTTTGCGCCCTTCCCGCAGTCCCCCGCCGAAATTCGCGTCGAAAATCAATTGCCCGATGGTTGCCTTGCCAATTTCGATTTCGTAATAACCCGGTTTCTTGACGTGGCCGCTGAGGCTGACGATGCGGGTGCCGGTGTTGTTGGGCGTGCCGAGCCTGGCGAATTCCGCGCCGCCCATGGCGACGATGTGCTTCACGTTGCAGAGTGTCTCGACGTTGTTGACGATGGTCGGGCACATCCACAGTCCGAGCACGGCCGGAAAATACGGCGGCTTGATGCGCGGATACGGCCGCTTGCCTTCGAGCGATTCGATGAGGCCGGTTTCCTCGCCGCAAATGTAGGCGCCCGCGCCGCGATGCACGTGCATTTCCAGATCGTAACCGGTGCCCAGGATGTTTTTGCCGAGAAAATTCTTCGCGCGCGCTTCCCGCAAGCACTGGTTCAACAGCTTCGCGCCGTCGGGCATTTCGCCGCGGATGTAGATGTAGGCCAAGTGTACGTCGTTCGCGAAGCATGAGATGATCATGCCCTCGATGAGCTGGTGCGGGTCCTTGTAAATGATCTGGCGGTCCTTGAACGTGCCCGGCTCGGATTCATCGGCGTTGCAAATCAGGTAAATCGGCTTGCCGCTCTTGCGGTCCACGAACGACCACTTCAGTCCGCACGAAAAACCCGCGCCACCGCGTCCGCGCAGGCCGGAGGCCATGACTTCCTGGCGGATTTGTTCCGGGCCGGAACGTTTGGTGCCGTCCGGCAAGTCTTTCGGCTGAAGAGCGAGCGCCTTTTTGAGCGCATCGTAGCCGCCATGACGCAAATAGCATTCGATATCCGGCGTGTAACCCGGTTCATCGGCATGCTTCAAAATCAATTTATATTCCTGCGGCATGGCTAGTTGCGTGAAATCCACCTTCGCTGCGCTTCGGCGCGACAAGCGTGAAGCGTGATGCGTGATTCCGAATAGTTAGTTGTTACCTCCGCCCTCGCCCCGGCCCTCTCCCCCAGGAGAGGGAGAATGATTCGCCGGTTGTTGACGATAAGGACGATACAGATTGTCGTGAGCTTCTCGCGCCGAACAGACGAAAGGCGGCGACCGCACCTGTGACGACCAAGAATTCGTGAGACGCGCGCGGCTTCACCCTCTCCTCGGGGGAGAGGGCCGGGGCGAGGGCGGGCGTTAAAACCATTCGATTCTTTCAACGCTGAACCGGTCTGTTGGCTTGACTGGGCGGGGAAACCCTTTAGCCTGTCAGACGCTCCGGCTTGCCCGATGGTGTAACGGTAGCACAGCAGACTCTGGATCTGTTTGTCATGGTTCAAATCCATGTCGGGCAGCCAATTGGCCAAGGCTGAAGGCTGAAGGCTAAAGGCTGAAGTCAGCGCTTTCATTTGCATCCTCCAACAATCTCGTCCGCCTTCGCGTGGCTGACGCCTTGATGGAACTCGTCGTTGACCATCATTACCGGCGCGGTGCCGCAACTGGCGAGGCATTCGACGAATTCAACCGTGAACTTTCCGTTCTTCGTCGTTTGCGGGCCTTGTGCGTGCGCGTCCAGGCCCAGCTTCTCGCAAAAATGTTTGTGCAGTTCATGCGCGCCGCCCAGCGCGCAGCTCAGTGTCCGGCAGACCTTGATCTGATACTTGCCCATCGGCTGCTGCCGGAGCATGGGATAAAACGTCACTAGCTCGTAAACATTGATGGGCTGCAATTCGAGCTTCATCGCCGTCCACTCGACCGCTTCCTGCGAAATCCAGCCGAAATGCTCCTGGATGGCGTGCAGCACCATGAGCGATGCCGCGCGCTTGACCGGGTAATGCGAAATCAATTCGTCAATCCCGGCCTCCAAATTTGCTGGAATGGTGAAATTCATTTCAATTTTTTAACGCAAAGGTGCGGAAAAATATGGGGTAGCACCCGCGTCTCGCGGGTTGTTTCGGGCGTCGCGCCCGAAACCTTTTGCGAACGCAGATTGCCGTTGTTCGTCCGATCAATGTCAATCGTACGCCTGCCGCGGCAATCCGGCGGGACGCCGAATTGAACCCGCCGGAGGCGGGTGCTACCCACAGTATTCGTAAATTTTGTCTTCACTTCTTGATCTCTCTGCATCTTCGCGATGAAATCTTTCATCGGTCACACTCTCCCATCACGAAATCGAGCGAGCCGAGAATCGCGGTGATGTCGCTCATCATGTGGCCCGGCAACAGGCGCGACAAAATGCTCAGGTTCACAAACGAGGGCGAACGAATCTTCATCCGGTACGGCGTGCCGCCGCCGCGGCTGTTGATGTAAAAACCGAGTTCGCCCTTCGGGTTCTCATGGCCGAAATAAATTTCACCGGGCGGCACGTTCATGCCTTGCGTCACGAGCATGAACTGGTGAATCAACTCCTCCATGCCCGACATGACCTTGTCCTTCGCCGGCAAAACGATTTTGCCGTCGGCCACGTTGACCGGCTCTTTGGCCTGGTTGTCGAAGCCGCCGGGAATTTTGTCCAGGCACTGATGCAAGATGCGCACGCTCTGGCGCATTTCCTCCATGCGCACGAGGTAACGGTCGTAACAGTCGCCGACCGAGCCAAGCGGCACGTCAAATTGGAAATCTGGATAGCAAAGATACGGCTGCGCCTTGCGCAGATCGTAATCCACGCCGCTGCCGCGCATATTCGGGCCGCTCAGGCCGTAGTCAATCGCATCCGCCTTCGGGATGACACCCACGTCCCGGGTGCGGTCCACCCAGATTTTATTGCGCGTGAGCAGCGTTTCCATCTCGGCAAGGTTGACGACGACTTCGTTGAGGAACTTGCGGACGGCGTCGCACCAGCCCGGCGGGGTGTCGCGCGACACGCCGCCGATGCGCGTGTAACTGGTCGTGAACCGCGCGCCGGTGAGCGATTCACAGAGGTTGTAAATTTTTTCACGCTCCGTGAACGTGAGCAGAAAAACCGTGATCGCGCCGAGGTCCAGTCCAAACGCGCCCAGCCCGAGCAGATGCGACGAAATGCGCGCCAGCTCGCAGCACATCACGCGGATGTACTGGCAGCGCGGCGGCAGATTCTTTTCGATGCCCAGCAATTTTTCCACCGCGAGGGCGTAAGCGACGTTATTGGCCAATGGCGCGAGATAATCCAGCCGGTCCGTGTAAGGGATGAACTGGGTGTAGGTCATGTTCTCGGCGATTTTTTCGTCGCCGCGATGCAAATAACCCACATCCGGGTCGGCCTTGGTGATGATCTCGCCGTCGAGTTCGAGCACGATGCGGAGCACGCCGTGCGTGGCGGGATGCGACGGCCCCATGTTCAGGACCATCTTCTCGCCCTGCATGTCGCGCAATTCCTCGACCGCCTCGCTCGCGCGGGCGGCGGGGTCGCGGATTTCAGTTGCTTGGACTTCGGACATGTTAGTTATGGGCCGGAATAAACGCAGAGGCGCGGAGAACGCAGAGGTTCGCAGAGAAGTCGGAATTAAATTTCTTTGGGCTTCTTTGCGTGCTCTGCGCCTCTGCGTAAAAAGAATTCATCTGTTATCCCAATCAGTTTTCAAAGGTCTTAACTCGCGGCTCGCGTTCAATGGCATCCTTGCCGCCCGGCGCGGTCACGAACGGCCCGCCTTCGAGCGGCGCGGTTTTGGTGAAAGCGACTTCCGGCACGACCGTTGGTTTGCCGGCGAGCGGAAAATCCTTCCGCAACGGAAAGTACGGATAGCCTTCCCACATCAAAATCCGGCGCAAATCGGGATGGCCGCGAAACCGGATGCCCATCATGTCGTAGATTTCGCGTTCGTGCCAGTTCGCCGTGCGCCACACGCCGATGATGGTCGGCAAATCGGATTTTTCCTCGCTCACGACGGTTTTCAGCCGCACTTCGCAACTGTCCGCGAGACGGCGCAGATGATAAACGAGCGTCCAGCGCGGGTCTTCGCCGTAGTTGTCGAGGCTGCTGATATCCACGAGGTAGTCGAATCCCAATTCCTTTTTGGCAAATTCGCAAATTTCCGTGATCCGTTCCGCGTCGGCAAGCTGGAGAGTGATTTCGCCGCGAAACTCCGCCGGTTCGGAGAGCACGTCCCCGAATTTGGCTGTGAGACGTTTGGCTAGGTCGAGCGCGTTCACGATCACAAGGAATTGAAACCACGGATGAACACAGATGGACACAGATTGTGACTGGTAGGGCGCGTCACTCCGTGCGCGCCGCTCATTCGATGTCGTGCCACGGCGCGCACGGAGTGACGCGCCCTACCCAATAAACCCCATCCGTGTTTATCCGTGTTCATCCGTGGTAAAAAATCAGGCTTTCTTCAACGTTTCCAGCAGCGGCTCGTGTTGCACCTGGTTTTGCAGCTTGATCAGCGCATCGAGCAGGGCTTCGGGCCGGGGCGGACAGCCGGCCACATAAACGTCCACCGGGATGATGTTGTCCACGCCTTGCAGCACGGAGTAGCTGCGATACATGCCGCCGGTCGAGGCGCACGCGCCCATGGCGATGACCCATTTCGGCTCGGCCATCTGGTCGTAGATGCGCTTCACCGCCGTCGCCATTTTGTAGGTGACCGTTCCGGCGACGATCATCACGTCGGATTGCCGCGGCGAAAAGCGCATGACCTCCGAACCAAAGCGGGAAATATCGAACCGGCTCGCGCCGGCGGCCATCAATTCGATGGCGCAACAGGCCAAGCCCATCGGCATCGGCCAGAGGGAGTTTTTGCGAAACCAATTCAAGGCCGCATCAATGCGCGTGACGATGAAGTCGCCTTCAATTTTCGAATCGTAACCGATTTCGCTCTGTGCGGGCATAAACAAACGCCCCCAAAAGGGCGCGAAGCTAACATAAACAACGGTAACAATTGGAACAAGTTAAATTGTGGGTAGTGGCCTTCGATATTTCAATGGAGGACACGGCTTGAACCGGACTCTTCGGGTGCAATCAAGACATCATGGAGGCAAGGATGACATCCGCCCTCGCCCCGACCCTCTCCCCCAGGAGAGGGAGAATCGTTCGCCGATTTTTTGAGAATTTCTACGACTGGATTGGCCGGACGCTTATCCGCAAAACCAGAAAGAAACGAAGGTGATTTCCTCTCCTGGGGGAGAGGATAAAAGGTGAGGGCGGACGTAAATATTCACTCCATTAAAACATCGTGGAAGCTGGTTTTTGCAAACTGTCACCCAAATTTAACAATCCGACGGCGGCAATTGTGTTATCAACTTGCGCTTGTGAGCCGCGCCAGATTGCGTAGAATCAAAAATGCGAACGGCTTGAACGATGAAAACTTTTGCCGAGTTGAATTTTCCGGGGCGACTGATCGCCGTCGAGGGCCTCGACGGATCGGGCAAGTCCACGCAGATTTATCTGCTCAAGCGCTGGCTGGAAGCCGAGGGCATCAAGGTCTATTTCAGCGAGTGGAACTCGTCGGAGCTGGTGAAGTCGGCCACGAGCAAGGGCAAAAAGCGGGAATTGCTCACGCCGACGACCTTCAGCCTCATCCACGCCACGGACTTCGCCGACCGCTACGAACGTCATTTGCTGCCGCTGTTGCGCGCGGGCTATGTGGTCCTGTGCGACCGTTACATTTTCACCGCGTTCGCGCGCGATGTGGTGCGCGGCTGCCCGCCCGAATGGGTGCGCGGCATTTACAATTTCGCGGCCCAGCCCGACCTTACGATTTTCTTCAAGGCGGATTTGGAAGTCTCGCTCCACCGCATTCTCGAAGGCCGTCCGAAGCTGAAATTCTTTGAGGCCGGCATGGACCTGGGGCTGTCGAACGATCCCTACGAAAGCTTTCGCATCTTCCAGGGCCGCATTTTGGAGCAATACATGGCCATCAGCGGTGAATTCAATTTTGTCGTGATGGACGCCAACCTGCACGTGGAAAAACAGCAGGTGCTCGTGCGCAAACTGGTGGGCGAACGCATTGATTTGAAAAAGTTCAAACGCCGCAGCCCGTTGCCGTTGCCGCCAGCGGCTCCGCCCGAGGACAAGGCAACGGACGTGGAAGAGGATTCGGCCGCATGAAAACAAATCCGGAAACCACAACCAAGCGCCGACGATTTTACGGGCACGGCATTCCCGGCGTTCAGCTTGAGGACCTCACGGGCAGATTGATCGTGGTTGAAGGCGCGGATGGTTCGGGTCGCTCCACGCAAATTGCCCGTTTGGTGGACAGCCTCGAAACCGGCGGCCACGCCACGGTGCAGGTCGGTTTGAAACGCTCCACGCTCGTGAGTTCCGAACTCGAAGGGGCGCAGGAAGGGAATATTTTAAGCCGGACGACGTTGAGCCTGTTTTACGCGACGGATTTTGCCGACCAGTTGGAAAACATCATTTTGCCGGCGCTCAAGGCGGGTTTCATTGTGCTGGCCGATCGTTATATTTACACGCTCATGGCGCGCGACATGGTGCGCGGCATGAATGAGGCCTGGCTAAAAAATCTTTACGGCATCGCGCTCGAACCCGACGCGGTGTTTTATCTTTCCGTCGAACCGGAGGAACTGGTTCAGCGCAATCTCGCCAAGAGCGCGACGCTGGATTATTGGGAAAGCGGCATGGATCTTGGCCTGTCGCGCGACATGTTCGACAGCTTTGTGAAATATCAGACGGCGATTCAGGCCGTGTTCCGGCGTCTGCAAAAGACCTACGACTTCAACATCGTGGATGCCAATCGCTCCATGGATTCGGTTACCGGGGAATTGCGCAAAAAAATCGGCGCGTTGCTGAACGGAAAATAAAAATCAAACGCCCGGCGGCGGGTTGGTTGGCTCCAGCATTGGCGGTTTGTTGGTCGGTGACAGCGAATTTGCCGGCGGTTGCGGGTGATGTCCTGCGGGGCGAAACCGTTTCAGCAATTCTTCGAACTGTTTCCGCTGTTCCGGGGCGAGTTGCTCGCGGATCTGCTGCCGGACATCCTGCAGCACCTTGTGAAACTGCGGCGCGACATTGGTCCAAATCTCCTGGTTGCGTTCCTGGCCGTCGGCGACGATTTTGGCAATCGCGGCGCGTTGTTCCGGCAGGAGATGAAGCGTCTTGTCAAGCTGTTGGACAAATTGCTTGCCGAGTATTTCCGGCGGACGCGGTTTGGGCAAATCCTGTGGGTCCGGCTGGTCGTGGTCGCGATTACTCGCTTGTGGCTGAGGGTTCGATTCGCCCGGCGGACGCTGCAGATCTTTTGGATGCGATTGCTCCACGTAATTCACCAGCAAACCGCCGGTCAATACACCTGCGCCAAAAATCACCACTGCAGCCAGAATGATTTTCCACGAATTCATTGTGTCTGATCGCTTTGGTCCACGGACGCCAGCAGCGTGTTTTCAAAATTCTGGGAAAGGTCGTCGGTTTTGGAAGAAGCCGCCGGATTGAAAAATGCCCACGCGCCGAACAGCAAGGCGATTACCGCGCACGAAGCGGCGGCCCGCCAAAGCCCGCGCACCCACAACGCCAGAGGCTCGGTTGCGGCACGGGCCGCGAGCAGGGCCATCACGCGCTTTTCAAACGCATATGGCACGCGGTCACCCGGCGGGTTGGCGCGGGCGGCGGCGAGCAATTTCCTTTGCAACTCAACGATGTTCATACAAACCCCGGTTTTTTAGACGGCGTCATGCGGAGTTGGGTTACAGATACTTGTCCTTGGCCATCTTGGACAGAATCTTTCGCATTTCGGCCCGCGCCCGAAACGCGCGCACTTTCACCAGCGGCACCGACCAGCCGGTGAGTTGGGCGATTTCCTTGACCGAACGGTCCTCGATTTCGAGCAACGTGATGACCAGCCGTGCTTGGGGTGAAAGCCGTTCCAGAATGCGCTCGACGAGCAACCTGGCCGCATCCGCGTTTTCGGAAGCGGTTTCCGGCTGCGCTACGTACCGCTCCAGCCAGTCATTTTCCGGCTCGGTCAAATCCGAAAACGGCGACTCACGGTTGCGCTGATGGCCGCGTAAAAAATCGTAGCACGTCCGCACCGTCAGCCGCATGAGCCAGTGTTCAAACGGAGCTTCACCGCGGAAACTTTTGAGTTTTTCAAACGCCTTGAGCCAGACTTCCTGCGAGATGTCCTCGACTTCGCTTTCCCGGCGCGCATAACGGCGGGCGGTGGCAAAGACGCGCGGCGAGTACTTCTGCACCAGCGGCTCGAAACTGGAGGCATGGCCTCGCAACACCGCGGCAATCAGATCCGCTTCGGTTTGTTCCATCACGCGCGAGTCTGCCAAAAAACCGGCCCCGGCCAAAGTCAAAAGCCGTTTTGAATCCAGGCGGTCAAGACCGCGTGATGTGGAGGGTTGCCTCCAGGTCGCGGGCGAATTGTGAGAAGGTTTCGCCGATTTTGCGGGGTTGTTCGGCCAGTGTGTTCCACATTTGTTCGGTGACGGTCGGGCGGTGGCGAATCAATGCCACTGTGGCGGCAATCAGTGAAAGACTGTTGTTCAGGTCATGTCGCAACGCGGAGAGTTTTTGGTTCAACTCGCCGATTTGCTCCATGCTCAGGGCGACGGGTTTGGTAGGCTGGGCCATGATGAAATAATCGTTTATGTTTGGGGAATAGCCAGCGGGTTTCGTGCCAGAACAGGCTTAAAATTGGAGCGAGCGAAGGGATTCGAACCCTCGACACTCACGTTGGCAACGTGATGCTCTACCAGGCTGAGCTACGCTCGCTTCCAGAAGGAAAAAAACAGTCTATGCGAACTTGCCGGATTTACAAGCCCGATTTCAGGCCGGCTTGTCCGAACCACCCAATGTCGCACGAATCACCTTGATCAAATCGTCGTGGTTGATGGGCTTGTGAAAAAACGCCACGGCGCCGCAACTTGCGGCGCGTTCCTTGATTTTCACGTCTTCAGTGCCGGTGATGATGATGATGGGAATTTTCTTTGCCGGATCCAGGCGCTGAAACCAATCCATGATGCGAAAACCGTCCCAAGGCACGCCGGCCACTTCCGGCGGAAAATTGATGTCCAGCAGAATCAAATCGGGGGTTTCCTTGCGCGCGGCGGCAACGGCTTCGGAGCCGTCCAGCGCGGTGATAATTTGATAACCGCGCCTTGCAGCTTCAAGGAAACCGTCTTGAGAATGACCTCATTGTCATCCACCACCAGGATTTTCTTTTTCGGCGCTGCCAAAGTTTCGGCGTTCATAATTCCACGGTTAAACAACAATTCACCCTGTTCTAACAGCCAATTTTGTGCCAACCTAGCAGACACTGCTGCTGGCGCAAAGTCATTTTATGCACTTTGACTTTTGCGCCTGCCAATGTGTTGTTAAACTAACGCGTGAGCAACACCTTCTACACCCCGGGGAACAGCGCGCGGCAAAGGTCAACGACCTTTTCGCCGCCATCGCGCGGCGCTACGATTTGCTCAACGACCTGCAGAGTTTCGGGCTGCACCGGCGCTGGAAACACCGCGTCGTCGAACTCGCCGCTGTTCAACCCGGCCATCGCGCGTTGGATTTGTGCTGCGGCACAGGCGACATTGCCTTTGCGCTCGCGCGGCGCGGCGCGGCGGTCACCGGACTCGATTTCAGCCCTCAATGCTTGACGTCGCCGAGTCCCGAAACAAAATCCCGGACCCGAAATCCGGGGCCCGAAATCCGACCTTCATCCGGGATGATGCGCAGCTGATTCCATTTCCCGATGCATCATTCGATATTGTCACCGTCGGTTACGGTCTGCGGAATTTGGCGAGCTGGGAAAAAGGTTTGGATGAAATGCATCGCGTGGCCAAGCCCGGCGCCCGGCTCATTGTGCTTGATTTTGGCAAACCCGCAAACGCCCTGTGGCGCAGGATTTATTTTGCCCATTTGAAATGCGCCGTGCCGCTGCTGGGCTGGATATTTTGCGGCAACGCGGACGCCTATGCCTACATTCTCGAATCGCTGAAACAGTATCCGGCCCAACTGGCCGTGGCGGCCAAAATGCGCGAACTGAAGCTGGTGAATGTGCGCGTCATTAATTTCCTCGGCGGCGCGATGGCCATCAACTACGGCGAAAAATAAAGAAGTTTTCTAAAAGCTTCAGATGTCGCTATTTGGGAATCCACTCAACAATAGTATTGCCGTCATGATCCGTTTGCCAAGCTTTAGCAAGCTGCCACTGTTGTTCGCTACTGGAACGAACAACTATGTAATTATTTGTCGTGGTTGTTCCATGATTTGAGAGATTAAATTCAACCGATATGGGGAATGAAACGCTGTTGGAATTTTGATCTGTTTGAATGCGCATAACGCCATGTTCATCTTTAGCACATCCAGGAAGCAGTCCATTAGTGTGCAGATCGAGTAAATATTGTTCTGCAGATTTTAATTCACTATCAAGTGAACCCGAACCTGATTGGTCTATAGAAACTGAATTGTCAGACGTGGTGTTTGCATCAACTTTATCAGGTTTTTTTTGAAACGCGCTTCCAGACTGACCAATCCAATCCCTATCACCATCAATATGGACATGCCAGATAAAACACTGGTTAAGGTCATAGTTAAGGTCATGGCATTCATTGTAAACACACGATCCAGTAATCGTCGTGCCATCCTTTAGTTTTGCTTCAAAACTAACATCATGCTCTTTGGATTGAGGGTTTGGTGAATATCAATTCTCCTCATCTTCAGTAACTGACACACTCTCCACATCCATGTAGCGGTTCAACTCCTTGAAGATGGCGCTTTTAAGTGTCCTTGCGTTGCATCCATTGGCAATCAGTCCAAAGACAAACAGAATAATAAATGCGCCGATACAAATCTTCTTCCATGAAACAGGCCGGGCAGGTGACGGTGGCTTCACTGAAAAGGATTCAGCGTTCATCTCTTGCCTCCATCTTTTTATTTGTTTCCGGATTCATCGGCCTTTGTGGCAGCGCCCATTGGAGGCGCGGCTCCTGCACGCCATGTCTTGTGCCAAGCCTGCTCCTCTGCGTGACGCTTGCGAGCGAGTTCACGCTTGTCTGCGAAGACTTGGTCGCGAAGGTCGTGGAACTCGGAGAGCGTCTGTGGTGGTGGACTATTCACTGGGAAGCGGTTGAGGAACTCGTTACAGGCTCGACAGCAAGTTACTTGGTTGGAGAGGTCGTATATCCATTTCTCGTTGTAATTGTCCCGCAGTTTATTCTGCGGAATGACGTGATCAACGCTGAGTGAAAGCCATGCGCGGTAATCTTTGGCGACGTCGGCACCGCAATAGACGCAATCTGTGCCGCAGTAGTAATCGACGAAATGACGTAGCTATAACGGCAGTTATCGCCGAGTAGAGGTTCACAGAGGAACGGCCTCCGTTGGGGTAGTTGTCGAATGGCTTCATTGGCTTTCGTTCACAAGAGACGCGAGGAATGCATATAGTTAATCGCTGGCATTGTTTGCAGCCTATCCTGTTTCATGGTTGTGAGTTTGTTTCGCATTCAAGTTTCTGTCCAGCACACTTCTGCAACTGAATTTCCCGCAGGCGCATTCGCGAACTGCCCCGGAGCGCGGCTGTGTCGAAGACCAGCCGCAGCAGCTTCGCAAAACTTAGCCTGTCCAAAATGCCCGGTGCCGCACAGCTTTCAACGTGCTGCGGCTGGTGCTTTGCACACAGCCGCGCTCCACTGCCAGGTCAGCGCCCAAATTTTCCGGACAGTTTGATCGTCATCCCCTCGCGCGCGGCGTCCACTTTCAATTTCCCCTTTCGCTTCGCCACGAGCTGGCGTGCGTGCCTGACCAGTCCGGCAATCCGCTTGTCGTCGTGATCCGGGTCGTGGTGGAACAGGGAAAGCTGTTTAGCCCCGGCTTGCAGGGCGAGCGCGACCGAATCGTCCACGCAACCGTGTCCCCAACCGAGGTGCTGCTGGTATTCAGCGGAATCGTATTGCGAATCGAGGATCAACAAATCCACGTCGCGCAGGAATTCGATCATTTCCCGGTCCTTGCCGCCCGCGCGCGGTTCGGTGTCGGGGAAAAAGGCGATCAAGTTGTCGGGTGAAAACAACCGGTAGCCGACGCAAAGGCCCGGATGATTGGCGCGCATCGCCCGCACACATACCGAGCCGATGTTGAAGTTGAAGTTCTTGAGTTCCTCAATTTCGATGTTGCTCGGCAGTTTGTTGAATGGCACGGGAAAGTAGGTGCTTTCCATCTGGCCGGTCAGGGCATTGACCAGGCCTTTGCGCGTGCCTTCGCAGCCCAAAATCCGCAGCCGGCAGCGTGAATTGTAAATCGGGCCAAAAAACGGCAGGCCTTGTATGTGATCCCAATGCGTGTGCGTCAACAGCATGGTCAGATTTAGCGGCTTATCTTTGAATTCCGACAGCAGCGAACGGCCCAGCGCACGCAGCCCCGTCCCCGCGTCGAGGAGGATAATCTCTCCCCCGGCGCGCACTTCGACGCACGACGTATTGCCGCCATAGCGCACCGTCGTCGGTCCCGGCGTCGGAATCGATCCGCGCACGCCCCAGAATTTCACGGAAGTGGCAGTTTTGATGTGGGGAATCTAACCCGCTTTTTGCGAAAAACAAACCGGAAATCCAACGGTTTGCCGCCACAAAAAAGCTTGTGCGTCCGAGAGATGGAGCTACGTTGACCGGGCTTTGTTTTTTCACCGCCCGCCAGGCTTTGAGCCAAAGCCGGCCATGCGTGTTCGCAATGACAGAAGCCTGTAAGAACTGACAGAAATTCTGATATGGAACGTCCCTCAGCAACCGATGACAAGTCTGTCGGCCCGGGTTTAAAGTCAAAACACAACTCCCTGGACAGTAAGAAGGTTCCGGTTCTTAGTGCCTTGCTGTTTTTGCTGGTGGGTGGGGCTTTTTTCAATGCCATACCAAACGACTTCATCAATTATGACGACCCGCTTTACGTCACGGAGAACGTTCAAGTCCGGCAGGGTTTGACTCGGGAAGGTATCGCCTGGGCGTTTTGCGGCACCGCTGCCGGCAACTGGCATCCGCTGACCCTGGTATCACACATGTTGGACGTTCAGTGGTATGGGCTGAGACCTTGGGGCCATCATTTGACGAGCGTGCTGCTTCATGTCGGCAACACCCTCCTGGTCTTTTGGGTTTTCAAGCAAATGACGGGGGCAATCGGACGAAGCTTCTTTGTCGCTGCGTTGTTTGGATTGCATCCCGTCCATGTCGAATCGGTGGCGTGGGTGGCCGAACGCAAGGACGTGTTGAGCACATTGTTCTGGCTGCTGACGTTATGGGCGTATGTGTGCTACACGCAAAACATGGCCAGTGGGCGAAGGCGGGTGACAGGAATAGAAGAAATTTCATCTGCTTCCAACCCGTCGCACGGCACGCGCCACCCATCGCTTTTTTACGGGTTGGCGTTGTTGTTTTTTGGTCTTGGTTTGATGGCCAAGCCCATGCTGGTGACCATGCCCTGCATTCTGTTGTTGCTGGATTACTGGCCTCTGAAACGTTGGGAAGGCAAGGGCGCATGGTTTTTGATTGTGGAGAAAACACCATTCTTCCTGCTTTCTGGTGCCGCGAGCACGGTCACTTTTCTCACGCAGAAGGGGGTAAACACCGTGGCGCCACTGACCGCCCTGCCCTTGTCTGCCAGGGTGGAAAACGCGTTCGTGGCATATGGCCGATACCTTGGCAAACTGTTCTGCCCGGTGAATCTTTCCGTGCATTATCCCTATCCTGACCAGTGGCCTTGGTTGACAGTGGTCCTGGCTTTCACATTGTTCGCCGCCCTTTCGATTTTTGCCGTCTCATTAAGGCGACAACAGCCTTACCTTTTGGTGGGCTGGTTGTGGTTTGTGGGGACATTGGTGCCGGTGATCGGATTGGTACAGGTTGGCGAACAATCCATGGCGGATCGCTATACTTATGTCCCGCTGGTCGGAATGTTCGTGTTTCTAACGTGGGGCATGGAAGCATTGACCCAAGGTTGGCGGCGACAAACCCTCATCCTGTCCGTTTTTGCTTCGGCAATCATCATCGCCTGCGCGATTCTGACGCACCAACAAATCGCCTGGTGGAAGAATAGCGAGACCCTGTTCCGGCATGCCACCATGGTTACCAGGAACAATTACAAGGCGCATGCTCTTCTGGCTGATGCCCTGAGCCGGGAAAAGCATTTCCCAGAAGCCACCGGGCAGCTTCAGGAAGCCATCCGCCTGCAACCAAACATCCCGGATTTGCATTATCACCTCGGGACCACTCTCGAAGACGAGGGCCGAATGGATGAAGCCATCAACCAGTATCAGGAAACCCTAACACTGAATCCCAATTTAGCTGATGTCCACAACCGCCTCGGCATGGCCTTGGGCCACCAAGGGCTGCCGGATGAGGCTATCCGTCAATTTCAAGAAGCGCTCCGACTCGCCCCCCGTTCCGACGACATTCATTACAATCTGGGCAACGCGCTGGCCAGAACCGGACGCCTGCCCGAAGCTGCAATACAACTACAGGAGGCCTTGAAACTGAAGCCCGACGACGCCCGTGCCCGCAATAATTTTGGGGTTGTGCTGTTCCGGGAAAAGCGGGTTGATGAAGCCATTCAACAACTTCAGGAAGCCTTGAAACTACAGCCGGATTATTCCGAGGCCCGAAAAAACCTGGCCGTCGCCCAAGAAACCAAGAATGCCGCCTCCAAATCACCCCTGGAACCGGCAAGGCCCTGATCACAAGAGGGTGCATCTGAACACTGTCCTTAGTTTTAGTTCCAAAGTTCATCCCAGTGGTGATTGCGACGGGCCTCATCGAGCGCGCAGAGGTTACGCAGGCCTGCTTTGGACCAGAACTGGCCGCAGCGTTTGAACCGGCATTGCTTTTGGCGGCAGGCCGATTCGACGGCCCCGGAGCCGATGGGCCAGCCTCGTTTTGCGATGGCCTGATAGTGCATCCGACCGGCATGGGTAGCAAAGTAGTTCTGTTCGCGCCGAATCACCTTGCCCGCTTCACCGTGTCGCTTCTTGAGTTGAGCAATCTGGCGCAAGACTCGTCGTTCCTGACCATGTCGCACTTGATGCCGCAGAGGTTCGACCCACTGCGCGAGCGTCGGTTCCTTTTCACCGTGTAACGCCCGTCCCAAATTCCACAGATGTTCGCTGCCGTGGAAAAAATCCAGCAGTTCCACCGCCTCCTTCCAGCGATCCTGCTTCAGGTTCCAAACCCATTCGGCACCATCGCCCAAGTACAGCAACTGCTCGGCACGCCCCAACCCTTCACGCAAGGCTTCCCAGTTAAGCCGCCGGCCCAATTCCCCTGACTGGTCCTGCCAGTTGACCACGAGCTTGTCGATCAGCAGGCCGCGTCCCGTTTCTGTAGGGGCGGATGCCTCTTGGCGATAGAACACCCCCAGCTTCAATTCGTGCCATTCCACGCGGTCTTGCTGGGTTTTCTGCTTGCCCCACCCCGGACCCCGATAGCGCAATTGGCAACCGTCTGCCATCAACACTCCCAACTCGCTGGGGCCGCGCTGGGGCAAGCGTTCCACTGGCGGTTGCTCATACCGGCGCTGCGCCTGCGCCTCGGCACATGCGCCCATCCGCTGCACCAAGGCATGGAGCGTCGCGTCATCGATGGTTTGCGCCCAGCGGCTGGCCACCTGTGCGGCCTCCTCATAAGAACCGGTGGCCGTGGCCGTGAAACAGAGTTTCTCGGCAAACCCAGGCGTCAGTTTCTGATGCGGACCCAACTGCCACGCCGCCCGCAGCGGACAACCCCATTGACCAGTGCTGGGATCCTGTCCGTAATCAACGACGAGCTTTACCTCGCCCAACTCGCTGCGCAGCGTCAGCGGCCTGCTCCGACGTTGCTTTAGGGGGGAAACCTCGCCGTGTTCCTCGGCTAGTTTTTGCAGGCGTTCCTCCAATCGCTGGCGCCCCCATTCGCGGCTTTCAGCTACGACTTCACGTTCGATGTCCGCCAGGCTTGGCAATGGCTTGGATGTTGGTTTCATGTGATGACACGGCTTGCATGGTTTATGTTTCTGCCGGTCGAGGAACCGTTATTCTCTAATTTCTCTAAAATTTAAGGACAGTGTCAAGATGCACCCATCACAAGACTTGCAGCCCGAAAAATCTTGCGCGATAACAATGGTAATTTTAGTATGATTATCTTTGGCGGGTTGGTAGCTCAGTTGGTAGAGCAGTGCCCTTTTAAGGCATTGGTCCAGGGTTCGAGTCCCTGCCAACCCACCAGCCTTCGCTCCCCGATTCGCTACGAGCCACGGTTCGGCGAGCCAGAACGGAGAGAAAATGAAGGCGGCCGCGCCGTGACGCGATGCGCACGGCGGGCGAAAACCAGCGATTTGTTTTGAGCCGCGTCCGGCGGATCAGTTTTGCGCTGACGACAAAACTTGCTCCCGACGACTCGCCCCGCTTACTCTGACCCCACAATGCGGTTGCTCGACCGATATCTGTTCCGCGAACTGCTCACGCCGCTGGCGTATTGCCTCGGCGGGTTTCTGATCTTCTGGATTTCCTTCGATGCCTTTAACAATCTGTCGGATTTTCAGGACGAAAGACTGCGTCTGCTGGACATAGTTGAGTATTACGTGGCGATGGCGCCGGAATTTTTGGTGACGATTCTGCCGGTGGTGTTATTGCTGGCATTGCTCTACACCCTCACCAATCACGCGCGTCACAACGAAATCACCGCCATGCGCGCGGCCGGGATGAGTTTGTGGCGCGTGTGCGCGCCCTATCTGGCCGTGGGTTTGGCGGCCAGCGCAGTTTTATTCGCGCTGAACGAGTGGTGCGTGCCGCGCGGCGCGGATTGGGCGGACCGCATCAAGAGCCGTTATGTGCAAAAGCCGGGCGATGCGGGAAAACAAGCCGAATACCGCAACTTCGGCTTCACCAATGCGCGCGATCATCGCACATGGTTTATTGCTGAATATCGCGTAAAAACCGCCGAAATGCTGAAGCCGCAGGTGAACTGGACGTTGCCCGACGGTTCGAGCCACCGCTTGTATGCCGACCGCGCGATACGAACAAACGGCGTCTGGACTTTTTTAAATGCGTCGGGATACTTGCAGGTGGGCGCAAGCGCGCCACTGTTGCCGTCATTTCAAACCAACACGCTGACGATGCCGGAATTCACCGAAAAACCGGCGGAAATTGAGGACGAGATCAAAATCGGCAGCTATCAGAATCTCCGCAATTCCCGCCGGGCGGATATTCCGCTCAAAGTCATTTATCATCATTTGCGGCTCAATCCGAGTTTGCCGCGGGCGGATGCAAGTTGGCTGCTCACCAAATTCCACGGGCGGTTGGCCGCGCCTTGGACGTGTCTGGTGGTAGTGCTTATCGCCATTCCGTTTGGCGCGGCTTCGGGGCGCCGGAATCTTTTCGTTGGCGTGGCTGGCAGCATTTTCATTTGTTTCACCTATTTTATAATCCAGCAGGTGAGTCTCGCGCTGGGTTCCGCCGGCCATCTACCCGGATGGCTGGCGGCCTGGCTGCCCAATATGATTTTTGGGACGGCGGGCCTGGTGCTGACGGCGCGGGTGCGATGAATTTATGTTTCGATTGTGAGTGACAAGCATTCCAGACGGATGTCGCGTTACGAGCGGCTGCAATTGCTCTATCAAGTGAGCAACGTCATTCATTCCACGCTTGAGCCCCAGCAAGCGCTGCAATTGATCGTAAGCGAAGCGGTGCGGCTGATACACGCGTCGAGCGGCTCGGTGGTCTTGATCAATCCCACGTCGGGCTTTCTGGAAATCCACGCGTCGCAAAACCTGCCGGCGGCGGCAACACGGCTTAAACTGCGCGTTGGTGAGGGCATCACCGGCTGGGTGGCGCGCACCGGCAAACCCGCGCGCGTCAGCGACGTGATGCAGGATTCGCGCTACGTGATGGCGCGTCGCAGTGTGCGGTCGGAACTGGCCGTGCCGTTGGAAGTGAACGGTGAAACGCGGGGCGTGCTCAACATGGATTCAGATCGCGCGGACACCTTCACTGCGGAAGACCAGGAATTGCTCCAGGAACTGGCCGTTCAAGCGGCCAAAGTAATCCAAAATACCTGGCTGTATGAACAGTTGCGGCTGAAGGTTCATTTGTTTGAATCGCTGGCGAGCGTGAGCCGGACGATCAATTCCACGTTGAATCTGGACGAGGCGCTGCAGGTCATCACGCGCGAAGCGTGCCTGCTGATGCAAGCCCGGGTGTGTTCGTTGATGATGCTGGATGAAAGCCGCGACTGGCTCGATTTGCGCGCCAGCCACGGCGCAGGCGAAGCCTACATCAACAAACCCCGGCTGCCCGTGGACGACAGCCTGCTTGGCGTGGTCGTGCGCCGCAAAAAACCGATGCAGGTCGCCAATGTCCAGACGTCCAGCCGCTATCAGCACGTCGAAGTCGCGCGCCAGGAAAGGTTGGTTTCATTGTTGAGTGTGCCGCTGATCTTTGCCGGCCAGGCGATTGGGACATTGAGCGTTTACATGGACCGGCCGTACAATTTTTCCAACGAGGAAATCCGCATCTTGAGCGCGCTGGCCGAGTTGTCGGCCATTGCGATTGAAAAGGCCCGGTTGTACGAGCGCGTCGTGGACGTCGAGGAGCAGTTGCGGCAGAATGAAAAGCTGTCCGTGCTCGGCCTGCTGGCCGCCGAGGTCGCCCACGAAATCCGCAATCCGCTCACGGTGATGAAGCTGCTGTATCACTCGCTGGATTTGAAGTATCCCGCCAGCGATCCGCGCGCGAAGGATGCCCGGATCATTGACGCGAAAATCGAGCACCTGAACAAGATCGTCGAGCAAATCCTCGCGTTTGCGCGCACCACCGAGCCCAAGCTCGTGCCGGTGAACTTGAATGAATTGGTGGACGAACTTGGATTGCTGGTGCGTCACAAGCTGGCGAATCAAAACATCCGGCAGGTCCGCCAATTGCAACCGGATTTGCCGGTTGTGCTGGGCGACGCGACGCAACTGGAACAAGTGTTCCTCAATTTGATTCTCAATGCCGCCGAGGCCATGCCAGATGGCGGCACGCTCACCATCAAATCTTGCGCTGTTCATCTGCCGCGCAGCAACCCGAGCGCAACGCACGTGGCCATGGAATTCAAGGACACCGGCCGTGGCATGAGCCAGGAAGTTCAACGCCGGGCCTTCACCACAGTTCTGGGCACGACCAAGGCCAAAGGAACCGGGCTGGGCCTGGCCATCGTTGGCCGCATCATCGAAACGCATCACGGACAAATCCGGATTTTGTCGCGCCCCGGTCGTGGCACGACCATGCGCATCACCCTGCCGGTGAAGTAAACTTTCTTCATTGCCATTTGTAAGCTTGGGGTGCGGTGGGTGGGGCTAACCCAAGTTCGTCAGCCGGGAATGTGTTCTATCACGTGAACCCGCTGCCGTATGAATGTGGCGTTCCGTCACAATGTCCAATTGCGCCCTCAAATGTCTTTTCGGATTTTGTTTTCTTGCTAGGATTTGCTGTCCGGTTTATTCCAGACGATTTGAGATTATTTTATGAATTACACAAAATTGCAGTGGTGGTGCCGTTTTCAAAAGTATTACACCGAGTTTCCCGAACTCGGCCTAGCGGTGGACTTGAGCCGGATGAATGTGGATGACGCATTCTTCGCCCGGATGGAGCCGCAAATCCAAAAGGCGTTTGCCGACATGGCCAAGCTTGAGGCTGGAGCCATCGCCAATCCCGATGAAAACAGGATGGTCGGGCATTATTGGCTGCGAAATCCTTCACTGGCGCCAACGCCGGAAATTCGCAAGGAAATTGAATATACTGTCACCCGAATCAAGAAATTCGCATCTAAAATTCACACCGATAAAATTCGCGGCGCTGGCGGGCCGTTCAAAAATTACCTTTTGATTGGTATTGGCGGCTCGGCACTGGGGCCGCAATTCGTCGCCCACGCCTTGGGTGATCCACGTACCGACAAGCTCAAGCCCTTTTTCTTTGACAATACCGATCCTGACGGCATGGACAGGGGGTTGGCATCCATTGGCGCTGATTTGAACCGGACGCTTTGCATCATCATTTCCAAATCCGGTGGCACCAAGGAAACCCGCAACGGCATGCTCATTGCCGAAGACGCTTTCAAGCGCGCAGGCCTTCATTTCGGACAGCATGCCGTTGCCATTACCACTCACGACAGCGAACTTGATAAGCACGCCATAAAGAACAAATGGCTAACGCGGTTTCCAATGTGGGATTGGGTCGGTGGCCGCACCAGCGAGCTGTCGCCAGTCGGGCTCTTGCCGGCCGCATTGCAAGGAATTGACGTCAACAGTTTAATATCAGGTGCCTGTAAATGCGATGTGGCAACACGAATAGATAACGTTAAAGAAAATCCTGCTGCACAGCTTTCTCTGGCTTGGTACGAGTCGGGTAACGGTAAAGGAAGCAAAAATATGGTCGTTTTACCCTATAAAGACAGTTTGGAGCTGTTTTCTAAGTATCTCCAGCAACTTGTGATGGAATCGCTCGGGAAAGAATATGATTTGAACCGAAACGTGGTCAACCAAGGAATTGTCGTGCTTGGAAACAAAGGGGCGACGGATCAACACTCGTACGTTCAGCAGCTCAGGGATGGACTGAACAACTTCTTTGTCACCTTTGTTGAGGTCTTGAAGGATGAACAAAAACAAAGCTTAAGAGTCGAGCCAAACGTAACATCCGGGGATTATCTTCACGGGTTTTACTTGGGAACCCGCCAGGCTCTGACCGAAAGAGAGCGGGAATCCATTACCATCACGGTCAAGGAGGTGTCGCCCTACGCTGTTGGGATGCTGATCGCGTTGTTTGAACGGGCTGTCGGCCTTTACGCTTCGCTAATCAACGTCAATGCCTACCACCAACCAGGAGTTGAGGCTGGCAAGAAAGCGGCCGGCAAGGTGATTGAGGCGCAGTGCAAGGTATTCGATTTCCTCTCCAAGCAACCCGGCAAGCCGTTCACCGTTGAGGAAATCGCCAAGGAAATCGGAATGGGGGACGACATTGAGCATATCTTAAAAATATGCGAACATCTGTCCGCAAACGCAGACAGAAAAGTATCCAAGTCATTTAATAGAAATATATTATGCAATAAGTACGCATTGGTTTGATTTTCATGTTTGTCTATCCGAAACAATACGAAGTCATCGTTGTGGGGGCAGGCCACGCCGGAATTGAAGCGGCATTGGCGGCAGCTCGGATGGGCTGTCAAACATTGCTGCTGACCATGAATGCAGACTCCATCGGACAGATGTCTTGCAACCCTGCCATCGGCGGACTTGCCAAAGGGCATCTCGCTCGCGAGATTGATGCTTTGGGTGGAGAAATGGGCAGGAACACGGACATGACCGGGTTGCAATTCAGGATGCTGAATACCAAAAAAGGTCCGGCTGTCTGGGCCCCGCGCGCTCAGTGCGACAAGAAGGCCTACCAGTTTCGCATGAAACGAGTTTGTGAATCCGAGCCCAATCTGGATGTCAAACAGGGGCAATCATCTAAGATACTACACAAGGAAGGTGTCGCCTTCGGCGTCGAAACCACCCTTGAAGTCCAGTATCTCGGAAAAGCGGTTGTCATAACGACAGGGACATTTCTTCGGGGATTGATGCACGTAGGATCGAACCAGCAGCCAGGCGGGCGAGCCGGCGATTCGGCCGCAATGAGTCTGTCAGCGTCGCTCAAAGAAATCGGCCTTGAGCTTGGCCGGCTAAAAACCGGAACCCCGCCGCGACTTTTGGGGCGATCAATTGACTTCTCCAAAACAGAAGCTCAATCCGGGGATGAGCCGGTTCCTTATTTCACTTACTGGAAGGACGATTTGTTCCACATGGAACAATCGCCCGGAAAAACGCCGCAATCCAGCCGCTCCAATGGCAATTATCCTCCCAACTCAATTCTCGACAAGATAAACGGCCAATTGAGTTGTTTCATAACGTTTACCACCCAAAAGACGGCTGAAATAATCCGCGCCAACTTGCACAAATCTCCTTTATATTCAGGCACTATTGAAGGAATAGGGCCAAGATATTGCCCATCAATTGAAGATAAAATAGTGAAATTCCCAGAAAAGGAGCGGCATCAGATATTTCTTGAGCCGGAGGGGGTTGAAACCGATGAGTTTTATGCAAACGGCTTCTCAACCAGTTTGCCGTTTGAGGTGCAAGTGGAATTGGTCAGGACAATCAAAGGGTGCGAAAACGCCGAGATTATGCGTCCAGCCTATGCGGTAGAATACGACTATGCCGACCCGACACAGTTGCTGCCGTCACTGGAAACAAAGGTGTGCAGGAACCTGTTTTTGGCCGGGCAGATTAATGGAACCTCCGGATATGAAGAAGCTGGCGCCCAGGGAATCGTCGCCGGGATTAATGCGGTCAGGAGAGTCAAAGCGCTCGAACCAATCATCATCCGGCGCGACCAGGCATACATCGGGGTGCTGATTGATGACTTGATCACCAAGGGCACGACTGAGCCTTACCGCATGTTCACCTCGCGCGCTGAATATCGGCTCTTGCTCCGTCAGGATAACGCCGACCTGCGGCTTTCAGAGATTGGGCATGAAGTCGGCCTCTTGCCTGAGCGCAATTACAAGAAATTCCGCGTTAAACAGGAATCCATTGAAAAAGAGATAACACGTTTGAAATCAACGTATTACGCAAGTGGTTCTTTGCTAAAAATACTTTCCAGACCGGAGGTCAGCTACAAAGATTTGCCGAATCGCAATGACGCTTTGTCCGTGGAAGTAATTCAACAAGTTGAGATTGCCATCAAATACGCCGGCTACATCGAACGGCAGGAAACGGAAGTTGAGAAGTTCAAGAGTTTGGAAGACAAACAGATTCCCGACTCTTTTGACTTTTCGTCGGTGCCGAGCTTGTGCTTGGAGGCCCGGCAGAAACTTTCCAAAATTCGCCCAACCACCATCGGTCAGGCGTCCCGAATTTCCGGAGTGTCACCTGCGGACATCAGCCTGCTCATGGTTTGGTTGAAGCGTTACGGCGGAGGCAGGGAAGGAAATGATTTGTCAGCCGATGCCGAAGCTTGCGGCGCCTGTGAGACGGAACTTGAGGAGTGAAGTGATTATTTGGCTGTCCGACATGGATTCGAACCATGAATAACGCCTCCAAAGGGCGCTGTGTTACCATTACACCATCGGACAAACCGAAAAAACAGTAAGCTTTCCACACCATTCAAGCAAAGGGAAAATCATCAGGGCGATATGATTCTTGCAAATTCCCTCTTGTCATCCGGCGATTTCCTGATAGGTTTGCCGCCCTTTTTATGAAGACGGACATTCATCCGAAATATGTGGACGCGGAAATCCGTTGCGCCTGCGGCAACGAGATCAAGACCCGCTCCACCAAGCCCCTGATCATCGTGGGCATTTGCAACGTGTGCCACCCGTTCTACACCGGTCAGCAGAAGTTCGTGGACACCGCCGGGCGCGTGGACAAATTCCAGCAACGCGCCGCCAAGACGCAAGCCGCCCAGGAAGCGTTTGCCGCCACAAAGAAGAAAAAGAAGTAGCGGTTTGACATTTACCCGCCTGCGCTCTGTTTCGGCAGAATGCAGGCGGTTTCTTTTTCCAAAGCCAATGTCTGCCAAATTTTCGATTTTCGATTGCCGATGGACGCGTATTTCGCGCAACCATTCGTTAATCGTCAATCGTAAATCGTAAATCGAAAATGGATCTGCGACCGCACATCGAAAAATTCTCCCGGCGCTTTGGCGAGGTCGAGGCCGCCTTAAGCGACCCAAAAGTTTTCGACAACCCGCAACGCGCGCAGGAGTTGTCCAGGGAATACGCCCGGCTCAAGGAGCTGGTCGCGTACGGCGCAAGCTATTTGAAAACGCTCGCCCATTTGGACGAGAGCCGCGCGCTGTTGAAAAGCGAACCACCCGGTTCCGAACTGGCCCAGCTCGCCAAGGATGAGGCGACCCGGTTGGAAATCGAGGAAAAACGTCTCGCGCAGCAAATCCAGTTCGGCATCCTGCCGCCCAACCCGACCGATTCGCGCAACACCATCATCGAAATTCGCGCCGGCGCCGGCGGTCAGGAATCCGCGCTGTTTGCCGCCGATCTTTACCGGATGTATTGTCGTTACGCCGAAGCGCGCGGCTGGAAGGTGGAAACCATGGATTCCAACCCGTCCGATCTCGGCGGTTTCAAGGAAATCATTTTTGGCATTACCGGCACGGACGTTTTCAAGCGGCTCAAATACGAGAGCGGGGTCCATCGGGTTCAGCGCGTGCCCGCGACCGAGGCGCAGGGCCGCATCCACACCAGCACCAGCACCGTTGCTGTTTTGCCCGAGGCGCAGGACGTGGACATCGAAATCAACCCGGAGGAATTGGAAATCAACGTCTGCCGCGCGTCCGGCAAGGGCGGCCAGGGCGTCAACACCACCGACTCGGCCGTGCAGATCATTCACAAGCCCAGCGGCCTCATTGTTCGTTGCGCCGATGAACGTTCGCAGCAAAAAAACCGGGTGAAGGCGTTGAAAGTCCTGCGCTCGCGCCTGCTGGAACGCAAGATCAACGAGGAAAACGCGAAATATGCCGCGCAGCGCAAGGACCAGATCGGCACCGGCGAACGCAGCGAGAAAATCCGCACCTACAATTTCCCGCAGAACCGCGTCACCGACCATCGCGTTGAGGTGACGCTGTACAACCTGGCGAATTTCATTGAAGGCGACCTCGACCCGCTGATCGAGCCGCTGATGATACATGACTTGGAGGAAAAATTGGAGGCATTAAGAGCGTGACACGTGACACGCGACAAGATTTGCCACCTTCTGCTGCTGTTACCCAACATCTGACCCATGATTAAAGGATTAATTTTTGACTGCGACGGCACACTGGCCGACACGATGCCGTTGCACTGGCGCGCCTGGCACATGATCACGCAACGGTATGGACTTCATTTTCCCGAAGACCGTTTTTATTCGCTCGGCGGAGTTCCGGCGCGCGACATTCTCAAGCTGCTCGCGCAGGAACAGGGCCGTTCGCTCGACCATATCGCCATCGCGCACGAAAAGGAAGAAACCTATCTGACGAGCCTTTCGCAAATCGAACCCATCCACGCCGTGGTGGAAATTGCCAGGGCGAATCACGGCAAAATTCCGATGGCCGTTGCGTCCGGCGGCACGGAAAAAATCATCACCCTGGTGCTGGAACGCTTGAACATCCGGCATCTGTTCGACGCCATCGTGACGAGCGAGATGGTGAAAAACCAGAAGCCCGCGCCGGACATTTTCCTCGAAGCCGCACGGCGCATCGGTGTGGAGCCAAAATTTTGCCGCGCCTACGAGGACACCGACCTTGGACTAACGGCCATTCGCGCGGCGGGCATGGAAGCGGTGGATGTGCGGGAATTGATTGCCAAGCGTTGAAGCCTGTTCGGTTTGTAGCCTGCTCTCGGATTAGGTTTCAGTCTGAGGGATATCAGCGAAATCATAGTTCGCGATTTTGAGATCAAAGTTACTATAGTGGATCTTGCGGTTTCCCGGGTGTGGTGCGTACACAGTACCGATAGGGCGGCGGACAAAATTCTTCATCAGGCGGACAGGGAGAGAGTGTCATTGCGTTTGGCGTGTTGATTGAGCCGGTGTTTCCAGAACGGGTCCCAGCGCCGACTGCTGTGGATGCAACGCAACGCCAGCACGTTTTCTGCACCGGGCAGGGACCAGAACATGCCTGATTGTTTGCAGCGCGCGCCGATGACCGTCTTGCAGCCAGCCTCCACGACGCCCGAACCGATAAAGTAACCTGCGGCGCGAAAGGAGCCATACTGCATGCGCTGGATATTGCGCTCAAAATAACCCAATTCCTCCCCCACGACTTGCGCTTGCGGTTGACCGAGGCAAGCTTGGCGGGTTTCTTTAATCAGCGACTCGACCTTGTCTTTGAGCAATCGCCTGGCCCAACGTCGCTGCCGGGTTTTGTGGTCCGGATGGTTTTTGCCCAGCAGGGCGTCGAGTACTCGGCCCGCGTGTTCCAGCGCATGATAAAAGTCCACGACCTGCACACAGCCTTTGAAGCAGTCTTTGCCCATGTTCTCCAAACCGGTGGCGCCGTCGATCAAGAGCACGGTTTTTCCTGCTGTGGCCAAGCCTCGGCGCAAGGCTTCCTGGCGCAGAATGGGGCCAAACTGGTCAATGGATTGGAAGCTGGAAACATAGGTGGTGGATTCATGGTCCCGCACGGGATGGCCTTTTTCATCCGTCCGATGCTGCGTAAAAACACAGCCCAGATAAACCTGGCGGGTCTTGGCCGTGCCGTCGGGTTGTTTGCCCGCCCTTCCGGCCAACTCCTTGGGGCGCATGGGCACACCGGTGCCATCGGCGCTGACATACATAATGGGCGCGTCGCACCGGCCGGGTTGGGCCTGGCGCTGCTGCCAAACTTGCGCGTCCTGGCCCACTCGTTGCACGACGCGCTGGATTTGCCGGGCCGACACCTGGATGGCACCGGTTTCGGCCAGATGCCGCTCCGCTTTTTGGTAGCCTGTCTCATCGGCGCCCTCCAAACAGATCAGCCGGGCCAAAGCGGGCGTGTAGCCAACCTCCAGACCCAGCGCCGCATCGGCTGGATAGTGCCCCTGTTTTTTGCCCTCATGGTAGTAGTAGTCGCGCTCCAGTTGGAAGGTGCCAAACAAACCGTCCACCCGCAGGCACTCCCGTCCTTTGCGCTGCTGGCCGGGTGCGGGCTGATAGGCGGCATCGACACGGTCGGCCGCTTGTTGGAGCAGCCATTGCACCAGCGCATTGGCGGGCTTGAAGATGGCGGTGCGCACCAGCACTTCCAACTGCTGCACCGCCAAGCCGTTGGGCGTTTGCCCGCCAAAGTGCGCCATCAACTGTTGGATTTCCTGCTCTTGGGCCAGGAGGAGTTGTGGCGTGGGGTCTTTTTTTTTGCGCCCGCCACTCGCTCGGCGCGGGTTTTTTCCACCATGAGTTGCACGTATTGCGCCATCAGTTCCTGGACCTGACGGTAGCCATCGATGGCGGCCTTGAGGTCGGGCACCTGTTCCGGGGGCACGTAGCGGGAAACGTTGCGGCCATTTTCATAGCATTGGTGATTATAGTAGGGCCCTTGCGGCCCTTGGCGAAGCACACTGATGGTGCCGCGATCCAGACGCTGGATTTGGGCGATGTCGTTGAGGAGCGATTGCGGAGTGGATTTGGTATTCATGGCCGGAAGTATATGTGTATGCCATATACCAAGGCAATAAAAAAAGGCTAAAAACTGATTTTGGAGAATTTTGTCCGCCGCCCGTACCGATATCAAGCTTGTATATGTTCTTGCTCCGAAAAAGAAATCGCAGTTGGTTGACACGATCGGAAAATCGGTAGGCACCTTTGTTTTCAAGCTTTCCGAAGACCATCAGGAAATCATTATTGCTTCGTATCGCTTCAAGTAGAACGCCTTCGCAATCTTGGCTGTTCAGGTCTTTGGTCTGTTCCTTTTTAGTGTCGACTCGCGAGTAGAGGTTTAACATCAAGATTTGACCAAAATCTGGCATTCGCTCGAATACAAACCTCTCGAGATATCGAACGGTCTTGTCTGCAACTTCTGCGTTAGCTTGGCTCGGGTTCTGCCCAACGATGCAAAGAGTGCGCCCACCGTCCCTCAACAAGAGCGGAATCTTCAATTGTGATCTGTGCTTCCCATCTGGTGTGAACACAGCTTTCACGTGCGATAGATCAACTTGCTCGAAGTGAGGGACTGTCATTCTTGTCCTGGATTAGCCTAATAGTTTGGACGGCACCCTGCAATCGCGTGACACCCTATCCTGTTCCATTAGTTGAGAATGGGATCGCGATTTCAAATTTGAGATTTGAAATTTCAGATTATTCCTGTTCCTCCGCCTGCCGGCGCAGCGGGTGGCTGGCGGGCAGGTTTTCCAGCAGCCGTTTTTGAAACGCTGTGGCGCGCTGCTTTTGATCCTGTTCCTTGCGAACCCGGTTGTTGAGATGCCGCTGGCCTTTGATTTCGGAATTTTGGAGCGAGTCGGCCCAGCCGCGCAACTGGCGCGAGCAGCTTTCGGCGCAGGATTTCAAATTTGAGATTTGAGATTTCAAATCCGCCGGCCAGCCGGTTTTGTCCGCCCGGCGCAGTTTCAGGGCCAGCATCGAGCGCACTTCTCCCGCCGAGCCGCGCGCGATGTAGATGAATGCAAGCAGTTCGTTGGTCGTGCCGCGTTCGAAACCTTCGGCGATGTTGTTGGACACTGAGAGCGCCGCGCGGTCCAACTGGTCGCGAAAGCCGGAGGTGGCCTTGAAGGCGTGGTTTTCAAGCAATTCCTCGGTCTGCTCATACAGCCTGGCCGCCTCCTGCCACACCGGCAGGTCTTCGAAGCGCTGATAGGTCATGATGTTGTCCCTTTCCGATTTTTACGTTCCCGGTTTCCTGGTTGTAGATGGCGAAAGATGCCGCGTCCAGGCCGGCAGAATTTCAAATCTCAAATCTCCAATTTGAAATTCAAGATGGAATATGCCAAACGCCATCTTCCATCTTCAATTCTCCATCTTCGCGTTTCGCTTCAGCCCTGTCCCAGCTTCTTCGATTTTTCCGTCGCGGCGCGGACGGCGCTCATCACGGTGGCGCGCAGTTTGCCTTTTTCCAGTTCGTGCAGGCCTTCAATCGTCGTGCCGCCGGGGCTGGTGACCTGGTCTTTGAGCGCGCCGGGATGCTGGCCGGTTTCCAAAACCATCTTGGCCGCGCCCAAAACCGTTTGCGCCGCCAGCTTCGTCGCAATGTCGCGCGGCAAACCCGCCGCCACGCCGCCGTCGCTCAACGCCTCGATGAATTGATAAACATAGGCCGGGCCGCTGCCGCTCAAGCCCGTCACGGCGTCGAGCAGCGATTCCTTTACCGGAAACGCGATGCCCACGGCGGAAAGAAGTTTCTTCGCCAGTTCGCTGTCCGCCGCCGTGGCGGATTTGCCGAGCGCAAACGCCGCCGCCGCCTCGCCCACGAGCGCGGGCGTGTTGGGCATCACGCGAATGACCCGTGCGCCGGCGGGCAGCGCCGCTTCCATTTTGGCAAGCGTCACACCGGCGGCGATGGAAATCAGCAAATGCCCGTTCGTGAAATGGCCGCGTTGTTCGGCCAGCACGCCGGCGACCTGGTCAGGTTTCACGGCAAGAACAAGGACGTTCGCGAATTGCAAAACGTCGGCGCTGGACGCGGTGGTTTTGGCGCCGGTTTCCTTGGTGAAGGCGGCGCGCGCCGCCTCAGACAAATCGCTGGCGATGATTTCTTTTGGGAAGACAATTTCCGCGCGAACAAAACCGCGCGCCAGCGCCGTGGCCATTTTGCCCGCGCCGAAAAAGCCGATGGTAAGTTTGGTTGCCATGGAAATTGTGTAGCAGGCCAGCTTGTCCGGCGAAAGCGAAAACGCGCCGGTGAATTCGCGGCTTGAATTCGCGCGAATACAATCTATTTTAAGTCCGGCACAAGAGGCTGTTGAATATTCAATTTATACGCAATGTCAGGCAACCGTCGCACTTGGGACACGTTTGAAGAGATGAAGCTCGCCGCCGAAGAGGGCGACGCGCAGGCGCAGTGTTATCTCGGCGTCTGTTTTCAAAACGGCCAGGGCGTGACGCAGGACTATCAGGAGGCGGTGAAATGGTTTCGCCGTTCGGCGGAACAAGGCGACCCGGTCGCCCAGTGTTACCTCGGCGTGTGTTATTTGAACGGCGCCGGGGTGCCGCAGGAATTCGGCGAGGCGGCCAAGTGGTTGCGCGAAGCGGCGGAACAAAACGACCCCGCCGCGCAATTTAACCTCGGCATGCTCTACGAAACCGGCCAGGGCGTGACGCAAAATTATGCCGAAGCGGTGAAATGGTATCGCGAATCAGCGGAGCGCGGCTACCCGGCGGCGCAATTCAATCTGGGAGTCTTTTACGAGACGGGCCAGGTTGTGCCGCAAAATTTCCAACTGGCCGTCAAATGGTATCGCGACGCCGCCGAACAGGAATGCGCGCCCGCGCAGTGCAATCTTGGGCTTTGTTACCAGACCGGACGCGGCGTGGAGCAAAATCAGCAGGAGGCCGTGAAGTGGTTCATCCGCGCCGCGCGGCAGGGCGACAAAACCGCCCAGCACAACCTCGGGCTGCACTACGCCTCGCAGGAAATCGCCGAAACCACTGAACCCGCCGGGGCGGCCGGGGAATCCCCGCAATAAAAGTCAACGCGCGAGTTCCGCGAGTTTTCCGGCGGCCTTGCCGGAATCAATTATTTCCACCGCCAATTCCCAGCCTGCCACCAGCGACTTCGTTTTGCCCGCAACGAACAACGCGGCGGCGGCGTTGAGCAAAACCACGTCGCGCTTCGGGCCGCGTTCCTCGCCGCACAGGATGCGGCGGATGATGGCGGCGTTCACTTCGCGGTCTCCGCCGCGGAGATCGGCCAGCGCGGCCGGTTGCAGGGGAAACAGTTCCGGTGACAACGTTGAACAAGCCACCGCATGTTCCTGATAAAACTCGGCAATGGTGGTCGGCCCCAGCGGCGAAAGTTCATCGAGATGTCGAAGCGCCCCGGCTTCATCCCGCACCGCGCCGCAAACCACCATGGCGCGGCGGACACCAAGAGACTGGAGGACTTGGGCGAGGGGTTCGCAAAGATCCGGGCGCGGCACGCCCACCAGCATCGCGGTGGGCCGGGCCGGATTCAACAGCGGGCCGAGGAAGTTGAAGATCGTGGTCTGGCCGCGTTCCGCGCAGAGCTTGCGCGCGGGAATGATATGCCGAAACGCCGGATGATATTTGGGCGCGAAGAAGTAAGCGAAGTTGTGCCGGCGAAGCGAACGGGCGGCGTCCTCCGGTCCCAGATCAAAAGGAATCCCCAGCGCTTCCATGACATCCGCGCTGCCGATGGGCGAGGTGCTGGCGCGGTTGCCGTGCTTGGCGACCAGCACCCCCCCCGCCGCGGCCACGAGCGCGACGGTCGTGGAGATGTTAAAAGTGCTCAGGCGGTCGCCGCCGGTGCCGACGACATCGAGGATTTCGTGCACGCGGATTTCGGCATCGAGCGGCGGTTGAATTGATTTGTCGCGGAGGGCGCGGGCGAAGGCGGCGATTTCGCCGGTGGTTTCGCCTTTTTTCGCCAGCGCGGCCAGGAAATCGGCCTTGACCACGGTCGGAACTTTTTCATCGGCGAGTTGTTCCACTGCCAGGCGGACCTCCTCGTCGTTGAGTGATCGCGCCGCGCCGAGTTGTTGAGTGAGCTTTTCGAGCACCGGGGGATATTAAGCTTTGGCGCGGCCGGCTCAAACCGAAAGTGCGCGCGGATGAAAGCATGGACAGTGGCGCAAAAACGCGTAACTTATCCGGCGCGGACGCGGTCTTAACTGTGAGCGCAAATTGAATATAACATATGGCGGACAAGCAAAACAGCAGCTGGATCAAATGGACCATTATTATTTTCACCGTTGTGGCGGTGATGGTTGGTGGTGTTTGGTATTTCAAACGCGGTCACACGGACGCGCCGGAGTACCAAGCGGTCGCAGTTGCCCGGGAGGATTTGACGCAAGTGGTGACGGCGACGGGCGCACTCAATCCGGTGGTGAACGTGACGGTGGGCAGCCAGGTTTCCGGACGCATCAGCAAACTGAACGTGGACTTCAATTCGGTGGTGAAGTCGAACGAAGTCATAGCGGAAATTGACCCCTCGACTTATCAGGCGGCGGTCGAGCAAGCCAGCGCCGACCTCGCCAACGCGAAGGCGAATCTGGAGTTGCAGCAGGTGGAGGCAAATCGCACCAGCGACCTGTTCACCAATAAATTGGTTTCCGGCTCCGATTACGACACCGCCATCGCCACGTTGCACGAAGCCGAGGCGACGGTGAAGATCAAGCAAGCCTCGCTCGACAATGCGCTGGTGAATCTCAACTATTGTAAAATTGTTTCGCCGGTGGATGGCATAGTGATTTCGCGCTCGGTGGACCTCGGCCAGACGGTGGCGTCCAGTTTCAACACGCCAACGCTCTTTCAAATCGCGAACGACCTGACGAAAATGCAAATTGATTCGAGCGTGGCCGAAGCCGACGTGGGGGGCGTGGTGGAAGGCCAGAGCGTGGACTTCACAGTGGACGCGTATCCGTATCGCTCATTTTACGGCAAAGTTGTGCAAGTTCGCAATGCGCCGACCAACGCCAACAATGTCGTCACTTACGATTGTGTCATCAGTGTGACCAATTCTGATTACAAATTGAAACCCGGCATGACGGCAAACATCTCTTTCATTATCGCCCAGCGGGAAAATGTCCTGACCATCCCCAATGCCGCCCTGCATTTTCATCCGTCGGATCCCGCCAAGGGGGAAACCAATTCTGCTGCGCCTCAACTGGCCACGAACAGCGGCAATTTCGCCGAGACGGCCGGCGGGCCGGGTCATCGCAGCGGCCGCGTGCGCGGCGAACGCCCGGTTTTTCACACGGTATATGTGCTTTCCGGCACGGGCAACGATGCAAAGTTGCAGGCGGTGCAGATCAAGGCCGGCATCAGCGATGGCATTTCAACCGAGGTGCTTTCGGGGCTGGCCGAGGGGGCGCAGGTTGTGACCGGCGTGGTTTTAACCGGCACACAGGCCGCCAAGGCAGCAAGCCCACCTGGTGGCGGCTTCCCCAGAATGCGGTAATCTGATTTGCCGTGCAGACCAATCACGTCATCAAGCTCGCGGACATCCACAAGGTGTATCACACCGGCGAAGTGGACGTCCACGCGGTGCGCGGGATTTCGCTGGCGGTTTTTCCGGGCGAATTCGTGGCGCTCATGGGCGCGAGCGGCTCCGGCAAAAGCACGCTGATGAACATGATCGGTGCGCTGGACCGCCCGACCGGCGGCAATTATCTGCTTGATGGCATTGACGTTTCCACGCTCGACCGCGATGCGCTCGCGGATGTCCGCAACGAAAAAATCGGCTTCGTCTTCCAGGGTTTCAACCTGCTTTCCCGCACGTCGGCGCTGGAAAATGTCGAGATGCCCATGCTTTACAACCGACAACGCATCCCATCGCACGAGCAGCGCGACCGCGCCATGCACGCGCTCGAACTGGTCGGCCTCAGCCCGCGGGCTGACCACCACCCCAACCAGCTTTCCGGCGGCCAGCAGCAGCGGGTGGCCATTGCGCGCGCGCTGGTGAATCGCCCGGCGCTGTTGCTCGCCGACGAACCGACGGGCAACCTTGACAGCCAGACCAGCATCGAAGTCATGGGCGTGTTCCAAAAACTCAATGATCAGGGCATCACCATTGTCATGGTCACCCACGAACTGGACGTGGCGCGTTTCACCAAGCGCATGGTCATCCTGCGCGATGGAAAAATTGTCACTGACGAGGCGGTGCCGAACCGCTCGTTTGCGGAAAAGGAACTGCTGCAGCTACGCGCGGCCCAAGAGGCCGTTAAACTTGCGTCATGAGAATTTTTGCTTCATTAAGAATCGCTGGACGCGCCCTGCGCCGGAACAAGATGCGTTCGCTGCTGACCATGCTCGGCATCATCATCGGGGTCGGTGCCGTCATCGGCTCGGTGAGCCTGACTTCCGGCGCCACCAAACAGGTCGAGGACCAGGTCAGCAGCCTGGGCGAAAATGTGATCACGGTTTTTTCCGGCAATTTCACCAGCGGGGCGATGCGCGGCGGCTGGGGCAGCGCGCCGACGCTGACGGTGGCCGACGCGCTGGCGATTGCCCGACTGCCGCATGTTCTCGCCGTCAGTCCGGAAGTTCGTGACCGCGCACAAATTCTCGCCAACGGCCTGAATTGGAATACCCAAGTGATGGGGGAATCGCCGGAATATCCGCAAATCCTCAATCGCAGCATCGCCAGCGGCACGATGTTTACCGACCAGGACGTGCGCAGCCTCGCCAAATCCGCAGTCATCGGCAAAACCGTGGCGGACCAGTTGTTCCCCGGCGAAAACCCCTTGGGACAAGTTCTGCGCATTCGCAACATCCCGTTTCAGATCATCGGCGTCCTCACCCCGAAAGGGTTTAATCTATTCGGCCAGGACCAGGATGACATTGTCGTCGTTCCCTATACCAGCCACATGCACCGGATCACCACCCGCACGTTTGTGAGTGATATTCTGGCCGAGGCCTCCAGCGACAAAACCATTATTCAAGCGCAGAGTGAAATCACCGATTTGCTGTCCGCCCGGCATCGCAGCAAAGAACCCGATTTTACCGTTCGCAACCAGGCGGACTTGATGGAAAGAGTCTCGGCGGCTTCCCGCACTATGGGATTTCTGCTTGCGGGTGTCGCCGCCGTTTCACTGGTGGTTGGCGGCATTGGCATCATGAACATCATGCTGGTCAGCGTCACGGAACGGACCCGCGAAATCGGCATCCGCATGGCCGTGGGGGCGCGCGCGGCGGACATCCTCGTGCAATTTCTGATTGAGGCGGTCACGTTGAGTGCGATTGGCGGTTCCATTGGCATCATCGGCGGCGTCGGTTTTTCAGAAACGGTCGCTTACTTCAAGGACATGCCTACGATCACACCTGTGACCTGGATCGCCATCGCGTTCATTTCCAGCGCGATCATTGGTGTCATCTCCGGCTTCTATCCCGCCTGGAAAGCGTCGAAGCTCGACCCTATTGACGCCTTGCGCTATGAATAGCGTGTGACCGCTGAAATCCTGTCCACGCAAACGCCCGAACTCTTTGCTGCTGCCGTGAAACGCGCGGCGGAATTGTTGCGCGCCGGTGAAGTTGTGGCCCTGCCGACGGAAACGGTCTATGGTCTGGCGGCCAGCGCTTTCGACAAAAAAGCCGTTGCAAAAATTTTCCAAATCAAAGGCCGGCCGGCGAACAATCCGATCATTGTCCATATCGCGAGCGTCGAAATGGCAAAACGCTGCGTAACGGCGTGGCCGAGCCCGGCGGAAATATTGGCGCGGGCATTTTGGCCCGGGCCACTGACACTCGTGCTGCCGTGCGCCAAGAAAATTCCCGGCATCGTCACGGCGGGCGGCACAACGGTCGGGGTGCGCTGGCCGGGGCACCCGTTTATGCAAGCGGTGATTCGCGAATGCGGATTCCCGCTCGCCGCCCCGAGCGCGAATTTGTCCGGGCGGGTTTCACCAACGAATGCCGAACATGTGCGCCAACAGCTCGGCGACCAAATTGCTTTGATTGTGGACGGCGGCCAATCGCAAGTTGGCATCGAGTCCACCGTGCTCGATTTGACGGTGTCGCCGCCGCGGGTTTTGCGTCCGGGAATGATTCACGCTGAATCGCTGGCGGCGGTGTTGGAAAACCTCCAACCTCCAACCTCCAACCTCCAACCTCCAAAGCCGAAGAGTCCGGGTTTGTTGAAAAAACATTATTCACCGAAAGCAAAGTTGCTCATCTTGAATTGGCATGATGATGCCGATTTGAACGCTCAACTCTCAACGCTCAACGTTCAACTTTTGGATTGCCATGTCATTGCGCACACGCACATTCCCGCCGCCGAAAATTTTGCGCGGGTGAGCGTGATTCCGCATGACGCCGAGGCGTTTGCGCGGGCGATTTATGCGGAGTTGCACCGTTGTGATGCGGCGGGCGCGGAATTGATCGTCATCGAAACGCCGCCGGAATTGCCGGAGTGGACGGGCATAGCCGACCGGTTGCGGCGGGCTTCGGCGTAGATCTAGGGCGTTGTTTTCCAGCGTTCCCGGTCCGTGAGGAACAGGCGGTCGGGCAAAAAGCCCGTCGGCGAGTTGCGGAGTGGGAACCCCTGCGGAATTTGATTTTGCAACACTCCAAAGACGATGAAACTGCCCCAACTGTGTTCGCCGGAGCGCACCAAGTCGGAGACGAATTTGCCATCCATCGTTTCGGGCGTAAGGTAGAGCGCCTGCACCGGCTTAAAATAATCGTTGATGGCAAAGAAATCGTCCTGCGCGTTTAGCGTCAGCCAGATGCTCTGGTGGTTGCCATACCACGCGACGGCCCACGGCACGTCGCTCATCATCAATTCATTTTCCTTCATCCAGCCCGCCGCTTGCTGGATTTCCGGCGGATAATATGGCGGATAAATAATCGGCGGCACTCTGGGCAGCAGGAATCCGGAAATCAAAATCATCGGCAAACACGACAGCGCCACGAATATCGCAATGACAACATAACGCAACTGCGGCACCACCAGTTTCATCTGATCCAGGAAGGTGAAGAAAAAACTCACGCCATAAACGAACACCAGCGGTGCGAGCAGTGCGATCAGGTTTTCAGAATTCAGTTCCGGGGATTCATCCGAAAGCCGGGTCCGCCCCAGCGCCTGAACGACAATGAACGTACCCAGGCACATGAGCAAAAAGTAACGCATTCGCCGCGCCGGCATCCCGCGAAAACCCAACAGCAAGCCGGCCAGGAACAAAATACTCACCCAACTGCCGCCCAGCTTCGGCAGGTCATTCACCAAAATGTCACGCGCATTCCCCGTTAATTTCGAGATATACGGCCGGAACCCCAGCACGTGCGTAAAATCGGGATGCACCGACCGTTCCAATTGAAATCGTGGAAAACCCCCCGTTCCTTCAACGATGGCAAAACCCGCCGTGCCAAACGGCGTGCCGCTGACCGCATAATTGCGGGCCACCCACGGTGTCAACACCAGCACAAACACGCCCAAGGCCGCCAGTGCGTGCAGCATCCGCCGTTGCCCGCTGAAGAAAAACAGGAACAACGCGACAGGAATAATCGTCCAGCCGAACGCATACCGGGTCAACGCCCCCACACCCGTCAACACGCCTGACGCCAAGGCCAGACCCAGCAGCCGGGTCGCGCGTGGCTGCGGTTCGCGTGCCATTTCCTCGATCCGCAACACGCACCACGTCAGCCCCAGGAAAATCACCAGCAGCAGTATCGTGGACAGGCCCGATATGCTGAATCGCCACAGCAATTCACAGCCGATGGTTACAAGCGCCGCCAGCCCCGCCACGTTCGCGTCAAATAGTTTTCGCGCAAGAATAAATGTCAGCGCCACCACCACCAGCAGCAGAATCTCATTGAACATCGCAATCAGGAAATCAGGCTGATAACGCCAGAAATGCCCGTTCTCGCTCCAGAAAGGTTTTTTGAGTTCGACCGGATAATTAAACGGCAGCACTTTCATCAATCCGGCCAGCACCAGTGGATACACCGGCGGATTCGCCAGGTCCGGGTGGGAGCTGAATTTGATTTGTGCGAAATCCAGGTTGGTGGCTGCCGTCGCCGCTGCGTGTTTAGCCTCGTTGTGGCTTTGCACGAGGTAAAGGCTGAACGGCCGGATAAACAACGTGGTGTAACCTTTGCCCTCCGCGAGGTTGCGTGCCAGTTGTGCCGAGTCCATCGCTTCTTGGGTGGCGAGATTCCGATATGCGCGCAAATTGTAAACCAGCGCCAGGCCTATGACAGTCAGGCCCAATATGAGGAACCGCAGATAACGCGACCCCGTGCCGACCTCCGACATGTGAATCAGTTTCTGAATCAACTCTCTCAGTGGCATAGTTCAAAATCCTTCCAGATGATATAGGTGCAATTTGCGATGAAACGTTCGCCGGCTCATGCCAATCTTTTTCGCCGCCAGTGTGCGGTTGCCATCAGTTTCTTTCAAGGCGCGAATGATTAATTGTTTCTCCGCTTCTCTTACTGTCAAATCATTTCGCGCCAGCGGGGGCGCCAGATGGCCTGATGGCCCGCCCGCCCGCACCGGTGGCGGCAAATCGCGCGCCGAGACTTTTTCCCCGCGGCACAAAACCACCGCGTGTTCGATGGCCGTGCGTAACTCGCGCACGTTGCCCGGCCACGAATAATTCATCAGCCATTCGAGCGCGTCCGCCGTGAAAGCGTTCAATGGTTTGCCGTTCTCGCGTGCGAACTCGCGCAGAAATTTTTGCGCCAGCAGCGGAATGTCGCCCGCCCGCTCGCGCAACGGCGGCAATTGAATTTCCACCACGCGCAACCGGAAAAACAAATCCTCGCGGAACGCGCCGGCCTTGACCCGCTCCTCCAAATTTTTGTTGGTGGCGGCGATCAGCCGGACATCCGCGGTCAAGGTCTTGTTTGAGCCGACGCGCTCAAACGTTCGTTCGCCGAGAAAACGGAGCAGCTTCACTTGCAGGGTCGCGTCAATTTCGCCGATTTCATCGAGAAACAGGGTGCCGCCCTGCGCCTGCTCGAACCGGCCGATGCGGCGTTCGTGTGCGCCAGTGAACGCGCCCTTTTCGTGGCCGAACAATTCGCTCTCCAGCAGCGTTGGCGCGAGCGCGGCGCAATGTACCGTGACCAGCGGCTGTTTCGCGCGCGGGCTGAGCTGGTGAATCGCCTTCGCCACCAGTTCCTTGCCCGTGCCGCTTTCGCCCGCCAGCAACACCGTCGCGCGCGTGGGCGCGACCTGGCGGACAATTTCAAAAACCTCCCGCATCACCGGCGATTCGCCCACCATGTTTTCCAGGCCAAACTTCGAATCAAGCTGCTGGCGCAGGGAAACGTTTTCGACTTCCAGGTTCTGCCGCTGCAACGACCGGGCGATGCGCATTTCCAATTCGTCAATTTGCAGCCGCCCTTTGGCAATGTAATCATCCGCGCCGCGCTTCATCGCGTCCACCGCCAGCTCCTCCGAGCCGTAAGCCGTCATCAAAATGCAGACCGGCGGCCGGGACAGCGATTTGGCGCGCGCGATGAGCTTCAAGCCGTCCTCGTTTGGCAGGCGAAAATCCGTGATTAAAACGTCAAAGTTGTCACGCTCGAGCAAGTCCATTGCCGCTTTTGAGTCTTCGGCCAGGTAAACGTCGTAACGATCTTCCAGCGCCGCGCGCAATCCGTCACGCGTCGGTTTCTCGTCATCCACAATTAACAATGTCGGTTTCTCGGTCACAAATTTCAGGGTTGCGCGTCGGCGGTTTTTTCCTCCAACAAACGCGGTTTGCGTTCATGCAACGGCAGCCAGACGCGGAACGTTGTCCCCCGGCCGACATGGCTTTCCAGATCAATCCGTCCGTCGTGCGCGCGAACAATACGTTGCACGATCATCAGGCCAAGGCCGCTGCCCGTTTTTTTGGTCGTGAAAAATGGCTCGAAGATGCGGTTGATTTGTTCCTGCGGAATGCCACCGCCCGTGTCCGCGATGCTCATCCAAATACCGTCCGCCCCTTCGCCGGTCTGCAACGTCAGCGTGCCGCCCCGGGTCATCGCGTGCATCGCGTTTTTGACGAGATTCACCAAAACCTGCTGCATTTGCGTGGGATCAATCGGCGTGGCGGTCAACTGCCGTGCCAGCCGGGTCTTCACCGTGAGACCGCGATTGTCGAGCTCGGGCTGAAGCAATTCGAGCGTTTTTTCCACCACGGCATTGAGTGAAGTCACCTTCAACTGCAACGGCGCGGGACGGATGGCCTGCAAAAATTGCGTGACGATGTAGTCGAGCCGGTTGATTTCGCCCTTGGCCACATCGAGATACTGCTCAACGCGTCGAAGGTCCAGAGTCGAGGGGCGAGGGCTGGGCTCTGTCTTGTTCGTGCCGGGCCATCGACTCTCGACACTCGACTCTCGACGGATTTTTTTCAACTCGCGCTCCATGAGTTGCAAATGAATGTGCAGCGCGTTGAGCGGATTGCCGATTTCGTGCGCGACACTGGCGGCGAGCAGCGTGAGCGCCTGCACGCGCTCGCTTTCAATGGCTTCAAAGGTCTTCTGCCGGGCCTCGGTGGCGTCGTGCAAAATAAGCGCCACCCCGGAACTGCCGGCGGCTTCGCCGTCCAGCGGCGCGGCATAGAGCCGCAAAAAACGCGGACGCGGATAATGCACCTCAAATTCATGGCGGGCGACGCGTTCGCCCCCCGCGACGTCGGTCTTGGAAATTTTTCCCCAATCCACTTCCGGCAGCCAGGTGGTGATGTGCTGTCCTTCCACGCTGGGCTGCAAACCAATCAGGCGCGTCACGGCTTGGTTAAAATAAATGATGCGGCCTTGCTCATCCACCACCAGCACACCGTCTTCAATCGTGTTGAACAGCGTTTCGAGAAAGCTGCGTTCGCGCGCCAGCCGCTGGACGACCGTTTGCAGGCCTTCTGCGTCCAGCCGCCCGATGCGGCCAAGCACTTTGTCGAGAAAACTGGATTTGGGCGCTGCCATTGAGTGAGATCAATATTTCAGCGTGACAATTTGGCGCAACGCGGGGGTTTGTCAAATCAAAAAATGGGCTTTGATGGCACAATTAAAATGACAATAAAAAGCGTCGAACTCCGAATGATTTGGCTGCATTAACGTTCAACGTTCAACCCACATTTTTTCTTAACCACAGACAGTCCTCGTGCTCTAATGGCGGTTTTGGGGCTTCTGGTAAGTGTGGTGAATCACCTGGTTCCAAGCGTTCCCATAGTTGAGAATGGCAATAGCGTATTGATGTGCGGCGGTGGCCTGATCTCCCTTGAGCATCTGGTTCGTGACATACGGTGATTGAATGGAGTAGCCACCACCGGGAGTAGTCCCGGTGGTCTGTATGGCCCGTATGGCCACGAGGCGGGCAGCTTTGGCGAGACTTTCCTGCCATTCCTGTAACAGTGATGCAGGGATGGCATTGTTTTTCTGCCTCATCAATTGATTCAACTGGAACACAACCACTGCGTCTTCGGCAAAAAAAGGTTTAGTCCGCCCCTGTCGGCAAGATACATGTCACCGGCCCACAAGTTCGTTGCCAGGGCGCGGTTTAACATGGCAATGGCCAGGTCCAATTGGGGAAGGCGGCGGATTTTTTGCTTCCCTTTCAACCCTATCATTTGAGCCAGCACCCGTTGCTCGGCTTCCAAGGCCCCCAGCGTATACACGGTGCGGGTGGCTTTGGCCACCCCGCCTTGCGGATTGATGGCTGTGTAAGTACGAACGTAAGTGCCCGACGGATAGTTATAAACCGCGCCAACCACATCGGCCGCTCCCAATGAAACCATCAGATTGGTCGGAGCATTGGCTTCACCAAATGCAGCCGGTCCCCAACCGACAACCGTGCCGTCGGCTTTCAACGCAAGGCTGTGGGAAGCCCCCGCAGCAATGGCCACGACATTGCTCAGGCCGGCCGGCGGGCCGGGATTTCCGTAAGAATACCCCCAGTCCACAACCGTGCCATCATCTTTCAGGGCGAGGCTGTGATAATATCCGGCCGCAATGGCCACGACATTGCTTAGACCCTCAGGAACGGTTGTTGCCTGGTTGCTGAATCCCCAGCGCGCCACCGTCCCGTCGGATTTCAACGCCAAACCAAAAGCCCTGCCTGCCGCTATGGCCACCACATTGCTCAAACCCGCCGGGGCACTCGTTCCTCCATAAGCAGGGTTTCCCCAGCCGACAACCGTGCCATCCGATTTAAGGGCCAGACTGGAGTCAAAACCCGCAGCGATAGCCACCACATTGCTTAATCCTTCCGGTGCCATCGCCTGGCCAAAATCAAGCCCATCATAGGCCGGAGGATTGGTTGCGCCGAGGCCCCAACCGACGACGGTGCCGTCGGATTTCAGCGCCAGGCTAAAACCCCAGCCCGCCGATACCGCAACCGCGTTGTTCAGATTGCCTGGAACGTTGGTTTCGGCATAGGTGTTGTCGCCCCAAGCGACGACGGTGCCGTCATTTTTCAGTGCCAGACAGTGGTTGCCGCCTGCGGCAACCGTCACCACTTTGGCCAGGTCCGGCGGCATGATGGGGAAAGTTCCCCAGCCAACCACAGTCCGGTCCGCTTTCAAAGCCAGGCTATAATTTTGCCCTCCCGCGATGGCAACCGGTTGGGCGCTCACGGTCGAACCCGGTTCCGTGTAGGTATCGGAACAGATGAGGTACATGGGATTGTCTCCCAGCAAGGTTATCCGTGGCGCCTGATAAATGACGGGCAGGCCGATGGAGATCCCGAAATCATTGGCGGCCATAATCCGGGAATAACAGGCAACTCCGGGGGGCAACCCGGATAACGCGGTGCTTAACGCGACATCAATCCATTCGCTGCCAACCGCAACCGGAGTGTTGCCATTGCCAAAGGCGGGACTGGTATCCCATTCGAACCAAGCTCCTGTTTCCGCGTCATTGGGGTTTACACTGCCATTCAGAGTCGCGTCACCGTTGGTGCCGCAGGGCGCCAAAGTGACTGCCAGCGGGGCGGCCGGCGGTGGAGCCTGCCAGGTGAATATCGGCCCATTTCCCAACGCCGCCACCAGTTTCGTGCCGTCCGCCGAGGAAGCAACGCACGCACTGCCTCCACCCAAAAAATATACATCGGGGATACTATTGGTGATCCAAGTCGTTCCCGAATCCAATGAGGTGAAAATCCCGTCGGAACAGAGACTGCCACCATTAACTACTGCCACCAGTTTGGTGCCATCGGCGGACGCGGCAACGGCTGTCATTCCATAACCACCAGGTACGGAGTTCTGGTTCCAGGTGGCTCCCCAATCCGATGAAACATAAACCAGCCCACCCATTGCTGCCGCGACCAGTGTGCTGCCATCCGCCGAAATGGTGACAGTCCACCACCATCCGACGGGTGGTATCGTCCGCGTCCAGGTCGCCCCGGAATCCGAGGAGAGGTAAATCCCGTCTCCCACCGTGCCGGACACCAGTTTGGCACCGTCCGCCGATGAAGCGACCGACCACCAACTCTTGATGGGTGCGCTGGTCATCGTCCAAGTTGTTCCGGAATCGGTTGAGGTAAAGATGGGACCGTAAGCGCAATTTCCCCCGGACACTGCCACGAGTTTGGTGCCGTCCGCCGAACTGGCGACGCCACTCCAATTGGTGACGGGAGCCCCGGTGGCCGCCCAAGTTGCTCCGAAATCCGTTGAAAGATAAATCCGGTCTTTAAGAAAGGAACCGCCGGCAGCAGCCACCAATTGACCGCCATCCGCCGAAGCGGCAACGGACGTCCAGGCGGCTGGGGGCGCGGGGGTCAACATCCAGGTCATGCCCGAATTCGTTGAGACGTAAATCGGTACGGGTATGATGCCACCTCTCACGGCGGCGACCAGTATGCTGCCGTCAGCGGACGAGGCGAGAGCGTTCCAATTGTTATATGGTGCGCTGGTGTTCGTCCAGGATGGGGTGAACGCCGGACAAAGGTTGACGAAGCAGCCACACGACACGGCCAAGGCCGGCAGCAAGGATCTAATCTTCATAACGCAACCGAAGTATATCAGTTGTGCGCAAAGAGTCTCCATCTGTTTTTAAAGCAATTCTTTTGGTTAAAAGACACGAAGTTTGGCGCAAATTACGCAAATGGACACGAACGAACCGGGATGTGTGACGTTCAACATCGTCAAACGCGGATTTTCATTTCTCATCCGCCGTCAGTGCCAGGAAAACATCTTCCAGCGGGCCGGAACTGCCGCTTTGGCGGCGGAGTTCATCCCGGTTGCCCACCGCAATCAAACGTCCGTTGTGAATGATGCCGATGCGGTCCGCCATTTCCTCGGCCACGCTCAACTGGTGCGTCGAGACGAGCACGGTCATGCCCTGGCGCGAGCGTTCCTTCAACACGTCCTTCACCACGCGGGCGTGCTGCGGGTCGAGGCCGACCATCGGCTCGTCAATCACAAACACCTCCGGGTCGTGCAGCAGCGCGGACACGATGGCCACGCGCTGGCGTGTGCCGTGCGAGAGGCTTTCAATCGGGAGATTCACGAATTCATCCAGATGAAAACGCGCGACCAATTCCTGCGCGTTCGCCTCGATTCCTGTGTCATCCATCTCAAACAACTGGCCGGTGAAGCGGAAGAATTCCCAAGCTGTCAACTTGTCGTAGAGAAACGGAAAATCCGGCACGTAGGCAATGCGCCGGCGCGTCTCCAGCGGTTGCAATTGCACGTCAAAACCGCACACCCGCGCATAGCCGGAGGTGGGCTTCATCAGCCCGGCGAGAATTTTCAGCGTGGTTGTTTTTCCCGCGGCGTTCGGCCCCAGCATTGCGAAAAATTCACCCCGGGGCACGGTGAGTGTAACGTCGTTGACCGCCACGAGGTCGCCGAATTTCTTGACGAGATTGATGAATTCGATCATGGCGTGCGTTTCAGGAACCGCCCAGCTGGTCGAGCACCGCAGTCATGCCTCCCGGCAATTCCACGCGCAAAATTTCGCCCAGGGTGCTGACGTAAATGACGATCGGATGGTCGAGCACACGCGCTTCCAGACGGTAGGCCGACACCGGCTCGCGGCCCACCATCAGCCGGTCGTGACGGGCTTCCCAGCGGAGACTGCCGGCGAGTGCGGCCGGTGTTTGTGGTGCGGCCGGCAAATCCAGATCGCTCAACAGTCCGCCGCCGAAATCCCCGGCGAACGAGTGCAACAACATGTTGGGATTTTGCAAATCGGCAAAAGTGAAATCCCGTTCGATAACTGTGCTGTCGCCGGTGATTTTCAAATGAATGGTCTGATTGGTGGCGGCAGAATGGATTTCCACCACGGCGCCGTGCGCTGATAATTTCAGGTTCAGTTCACGCCAGGTGCGGCGGGACGAAAATTGAATGCGGCCATCGAAGTTGAACCGGTTTGTGTATTCGCCGACACTCAAGTTGCCATCAAACCGGATCTGGTAGCCGGCGCGTGCGACGATGCCTTCCGGCGGCAGTTTGTCTTCATCGAGCGCGGCCATGGCTTGTTCGACGCTGGTGGAAAATTCGCAAAAACCGGTTTTTTGCCCGTCTTGATAAACCGTGAGTGACGACGTGTCCGGCGCGGTCAAAACTTTCCGCCACACCAAATCCGCCGGCACGGAAATGCCACTGCCGCGCGAGCCATATTCCGAGCGCCATAACAGCAGGTTCATTGCGACCCAAAATGCCGCAATCGAAAGAAAGATGACGCGCGGAATCATGCGGGCCAATCACGGTGACGGAAGGTTCAGGGTCTGGCCGGTGTGAATCCGGCTCAGGTTCACGCCCGGATTCGCTGCCTGCAACGCGCCAAGTTTCACGCCGAATTTGCGCGTGATGCCCATCGCCGTTTCGCCCGCGACGACCGTGTGCGTGCGCGGCACGGCGGTGATGGGCTTCGGATTTGTGGGACGGCCCGGGTTCGCATCGGCGGGCGTGGTGGAAACAGCTTGCGCGGGTTGAGCCGGCGTTGGATTTACGGCTGGCTGTGGTTCTCGGTAAACCGGGGCTGGTGCCGAATTGGTTTTGGCCGCCGCCAGTTGACTGGCGTAATACGCGCGCCATTTGCCCACCTCGTCCTGCAATTGCCGGTTTTGCTCGGAAAGTCTTTCCAATTGCTGCTGCGCGGCGGGCGCGCTCGGCAACGGCAACACGTCCGCGGCCAGTTGCTGTTTGCAGCGGTAAATGCGCTGTTTAATGACGTCCGCGTTGTCGGCGTTTGGGTTTAAATTCAAATACTCCTGGTAATGAAAAATCGCCGCGGCAGGATCGGATGTCTTTTCGTCGTAAAGCCAGCCGAGTTCAAAATGCGCCGCCGCAGAATGGGGATTTGCCTCCAGCGATTCCTCGAACGCTTTGATCGCGCCTTCAAAATCCATGGCGTTGACGCGGCTTTTTCCCAGAACGAAATGCGGCTCTTTTTCCTCGCTCGACTGGCTTCGCCCCGACGGCGTGCAACCGCACAATGCGACCGCGAGCCACACAACGCATACACCGCTCACCAACCTGAACCAAAATGACATGGCATGAACCTAAACAAACCTTGCGGCTTGTGCAATCGCGCGCTGCAAAACCGGGCTTGAGATTCCGCGTCGGGCGGCGCAATTTGTTGGCGGTTGCGCGCGTGGCGGAATGGCAGACGCGCCAGACTTAGGATCTGGTCCCGAAAGGGTTGGAGGTTCAAGTCCTCTCGCGCGCACCATTTTTCGCTCCGCGAAAGAACGCTGATGCCCCAACCGGGAAAAGAAATCAGCACAACTCGCCAATCATCCTTCCAAGTTTCTGCGGATCGCGGCACACGAGGAAATCCCACCGGCCAAGCTTGCCCCAATTGTTCACCGCGCTTACCCAACGTTTGGCAGCTTGATGCTTCGCCTCAGTGTCTTCGTTGAGTTTGCCTTTGATCTCGACGATGAGCGTCACGCCGTTTGCCAGGCGCACAAGAAAATCCGGCTCATAAACATGTGGCTGGTCAAACAATTCGTAAGGGATGTTCAACTCCAGCCGATCGTTGCGGGCGTAGCAGATGACCTGTGGCGAGGCTTCCAGTTGAAACATTGCCGCCTGTTCCCAGCTTTTCGTATCGCACGCCATGAAGTTGATGTGGCTTTTCACGGTGGCTTGAACCGGCTTCACGGTTTTGAAATGAACCGCTGCCGTGGAGCAGATCGGCTTGTAGCGGTTCAATCGCGGAACGAACGGCGCTTCGCCCTGCGCGTCGTCGGGTTCAATGGCGTCAAGCAACAGCGATACGATGCGTTGCGCGTAGGTCTGCAAACCGATCTCGCATGGATGAACTGGATTCTCCACGCGTGTCGTCACGTAGGCGCTCACGATGCGCAACACTTGCGGAAACAGCGCGGCGCGTGACTGCCGCCGCAACTTTTCCTTCCCCGGCTGCGACGCTTCCGTGAGCGCGCGGACGACCTCCTTCGCGATCTCGAACTCAATCGTCTGCGGATACACCGAGCGGTAATACTCCTCACGATCCACCGGCTCGAAACCAAACCCGCCATACACCCCGGGATGTCCGACCTGATACGCCACTTGTGGCCGGAGAAACGCCGCTGTTGGCGTGCTCCACGGATCAACGCGCGTCCGCTCAACATTTTTCACGTCGCACTTGATGAGATTGTGTTGCAATGCGACGGCGTAGCCCTCAACAACCGGGAAGCGAATTTCAAACTGCTTTCGTTCCGGCAACGCCATGACTTCATTCTTTGGACGATCTTCCGGTGGTGGGCCTTTCTTCGGCTCGCGGCCTTTGAATGGAATCAATGAGAAGGGAACACCGAAGATATCCACGTATTCGGGCGTCAGCAGGCCGGTCGTCGGATCGGGCGTGTAATCCATCCGCCTCAAACCACGACCGACAACCTGCTCGCAAAGCAACTGGCTTCCGAACGCCCGCAATCCCAGGATGTGCGTCACATTGTTCGCGTCCCAGCCTTCGCTCAACATATTTACACTCACCACGCAACGGATGCGTTCGCCCGGCTCGCCCGGCTTTCCGACGGTGGAAACGATTTTTCGTAATTCCTCCGCCACTTCCTTCCTCGTCGCCTTCGGGTCTTCGCTCTCGGCTTGCGCGAGCAATTCGCTGTCAATGCGAAGCGTGACTTCCGCACCCTTGCCATTCCACAGTTCCCGGAATCCTTGCAGCCCTGCGCTGTAATTCTTCTTCGGCTTCGGTTTCTTCCGGCGCTTGGGCGTGTCGTCATCCTCGTCTTCGCTCGTGTCTTCGACTTCGATCAATTCTTCGCCGGAAATCATCCGGTGGAAATGGTCGGCAATGGAGGTGTTGTCACAAACGAGAATCATCACCGGCGGCGTGTGTTCTTGTCCCGGCGTGGAGTTGTTCAACTGCTGAAACCGTTCCTTCCACTGTCCGGCCAGCGTGAGCAGCGCGTCCTCAGCTTTGCGGAAGACCACTTCCGGCTTCGGCTTGCCGCCAGTCAACTTCTCGCCCGCTTTCAGTTCGCGCGTGATGTGTTCCCAAAGCTTGAAATATTTCGGGTCGGGCCGGCCCGTGTTGTCAATCGCGGGCAGGCGCGGAATCTTCGTGATCCCGCTCTCAATCGCGTCAACCAGCCCAAAGTCGCTGACGATCCACGGAAACGGTGAACCTTCCGGGTAGCCGCTGCCGCCGATGTAAAATGGTGTCGCCGACAAATCCACGCAAAACTCAATGCCGCAAGCCGCATTGATTTTGTCGAGGCCGGTCACCCACACGGTCGCTTCCTCGCGCTCCTTCTTTTCCTCTGGCGTCAACTTTTCATCTTCGCTGAGTGGCGCGGGCCGGTAGGCGTGATGCCCTTCGTCGTTCAAAACCATCAGCGGTTCATCATCCCACAAATCATCGAGCCGGTTTCGCGCGAACGCCTCCGGCGTCTCCGCGCCCAACCGCAGGATGGACACGCCGCCGACTTTTTGAATCTCCGCTTCCGGGCTGAACCAATGCCAGTTCGTCACCAGCACTTTGCCTTTCGCGAGTTCCGGGCGCAGCGCCGTGGGCACGAGATCAAACTGGTCGAAGTAATTCCCCGCGTCGCCGGGCCGCAGCACTTGCAATCGCTCTTTGATGGTGAGATTTGGACAAACAATCAACGCGCGACGCGGATAGCGCGGATCGCCCGGATTCGTGCCGCGGTTGCAAAACGCCCATGCCACGAGCATTGCCATCACCACCGTCTTGCCGCTGCCCGTCGCCATCTTGCAAGCGTGGCGGGTGAGTGATTTCAGATCCGCTTCGTTTGGCGCGTCCACCAGCTTGGGATGCTGCGCCACCTGCGCCACCCATTCATGCGGACGCGGATTCCGCCCGGCGCAAAGTTCGTGGTAATCGTCGAGCGTCAATTTTGGATTCCAACGCGGCTTCTTGCCTTGAGCCAGAATTTCGCGGAGATAAATCACCGTCTCAACGGCTTCGATCTGGCAGAAGAACAGTCGCCGCGCACGATCCTCGCGCCACCAATGCCGGAGCAACTGCTTCGTCGTCTCGCTCGCGTTCTCCCATTTCGACTCGCGCCAGCGGCGCACGTCGTCCCGCAGCGCGTTCACCAGCGGCAAATCATCCCGCTCTTCTTCCGCCAGCAACGACATTTGCGCGCTGCCGGTGCGTTCGGTCTTGAACCAATAACTTGCGGAACGGCGGCCGGGATTTTTTGTCGGAATTCCCGTCCGCGTGTCGTAAAGCCAGTGTTGATCCGGCTCGGCGTAGGGCGCGCAAAGAATCGGATTCTCGACGGGCTGAATCGGAACTGCGTCTTGCTGCTTCATTGTCTATGTCATTCCTGAAATCTGGCCTGCAACCTTTTGTCGCATATGCGACAAAAGGTTGTCATGCGTTCTGCGGGGTTCATGGCATCTCCGTCACCCGCAACCCTTCATTGCCGCGCGGGTCAATCACCTTCACCGCCACCTGCCACTTCTCACCTTTCTTCAAGCGTGACGGTTTCGGAAATGGCAGACTTCGCAGCCCGCTCAACGCCTCAAATGCTTCCTCCGCGACCGCGCCGGTTGCGCCGAGTGCCTTTGCAAGCTTGTCCCATTTGCTTTTGTCCGGGAAAAACGCCTGGCAAATGCAAAACGTCCGACCGTCGTAATCACTGTCCAAGAACCACGCTGCGATGCGCTCCTTGTCCGTTGGGAACAGTGAACAATCTCCAACCTTCTGGTGTTCCATCGGATTCCTGTTCCTCCTCTGTGAGTCGTCGTGTTTCACCGGTGAAAAGGTTCTCGATGAAATCGTAGCGTGTTGCGCCTTTTTCCCCACGCTTGAGTTCCTTAAACAGCGGAATGTATTTCACCTTCTCCACATCTTTCGCATACCACAGCACATAGTCGCAGGCTGTATCGAGTGTTGTCGCTCCGGCACTTTGAGTTGTCTTGAAGCTGACGAGGCTGGTGAAGTTCTTTGCGCCGAACACTTCGTCGAGTAAGCACCGCACGCGATGCAAATTTACATCACTGATCTGCACGAAAATTGAACCTGTTTCAGATAGGAGTTCCTTGGCCATCGCCAGCCTGTCGCGCAGGTAGGCGAGATAGGAATGGATGCCGAGCGTCCAGGTGTCGCGATAGGCTTTGACCATCTCCGGCTCGCGCGTGAGGTCTTGCTCGCGGTCTTTCACGTCGCGCTGGCCGAGTTGCGGCTGGAAATTCGAGGCGAACTTGATGCCATAGGGCGGGTCGAAATAAATCATCTGCACCTTGCCCGCGAGGTCTTCGCGCCGCGCCAGGCTGGCCATCACTTGCAGCGAGTCCCCCAAAATCATGCGGTTCGCCCAGTCCACGTCATGCTGATAGAATTGCACGGCCTGGGCGTAACTTTGCTGCGGGTCGGCAAAGAGATCGCGCTGCACGTCCTCCCGCGCAACCACGCGGAGAATCGCCTGCGTGGAAACGCGCTCGTGAATGTGCAACGCCACCGGCTCGACCTCGAACCACGGCTTCTCGCGCTTGCCGCTCCATTCCAGCCACGGCTCGTGTTTGCGGAGCGCGGCCGCCAATGCCTTCGCTTCGTCATCCGTAAGCACACGCTTTCGCGAAGCAGCGAGCAGTTCGGGAAGCGCGTCGGTTTCGGCGGCAGTGGAGAGCTGGTTTGGAGTCCCGGCTTTAGCCGGTCCGGCTGCATCCGAACCGCCTGAAGGCGGAACTCCGAACGCGGACGCGCTTCGCAGCACGGGCGGCAGGTGCGGATTGTATTCGTAACGAATCTTGGGCGCGTCCTTGAGGACGCCCTGCGCGGCGAGTCCGGCGGGCGGATTGTTCTTCCGCTTGCTCGGATATTTGTATGACGCCACCGATTCCCCGGCAGCGGCGGACGGCGCGGATTTTTTGCGCGGCATGGCTGGGTCTTTCCCTTGGTAGCCCAGCCGTGTTTAAGACTGCACCTTGAAGGAATCCCATGCCTGAAAAAAATGGGGCGACACTTACTTACGCCCCAATACAGGCACGGGAATGCCCTTCAAGAAGCGCTTTCAGCGCGCCCCGAGTGGGGCGCGCGTCGAGCGCTGCTCTTGAAGTCGAAATTTCCCGTTTCGTATTGAACAGCAGCCGAAGCTACGCGAAATGATTTTGGTTAAATTGGTTTTCTGGTCGTTTTGTTTTTCTGGACGCAGCGAGTGTGCGCCAAAGGCGGGAATTTGAAAAGAGAGAGTTTGACCGGTCACGACACCTCATCCGTCCTGCGGACACCTTCTCCCCAGCGCGGAGAAGGGAAAATCAGCGTCAATTCCGCGTTCACCCGCCGTGCTCGCGCCCGTCGCGGCCGGTCGGCGGTGAAAAATCTTTGCGGGCTTTGCGCTCTTTGCGGTAAAAAGGTTTCGGCTCGTCGGTAGCCTCGCCCCACCTTGTTGCATTCTCCGTGTTCTTTCGCGGCTGGATTGAATCCGTGTCCACCCGTGTCCATCCGTGGTTAAAACCTTTGCGTCCCTTGCGCCTATTTTGCTAGGTGCCGCACCTGCTCCTTTTTCTCCTCCAATTCAGACTGAAACTTTTTCCGCTCCTTGACCAGTTGCTGCTGGAGCAGCTCGGCTTTTTCGGAATCTCCCGCCGACGCGACCTTGTCAATTTCGTCCCGCAGCGCGATTTCGCGTTCGGCAACTTTCGCGGCGTATTTGGAATCCAGCTCCGCGAGCTGTTTCTTCTGCGCACCGGTGAGTTTGGTGGTGGGAGCGGTTTGGTTGAGCCGTTCCATGGCGAGTTCGTAGGCCGTCTTCATTCGATTTAAGCTTTCAGATTGCGGACGGGTCGCGTCGCTGTGTCGCGCCGCAAGGTCATGCGATCCGCACACTAACGCACGTTGGCCCTCCAGCACAAGCGGCGCGTGCCGGCAAAAATGGGCGCATCTTGATACTGCCCGAACTCCCTCTCCCCGCCCGAGCGGGGCGAGGGTTGGGGCGAGGGGATTTGAATAATCGGCCTCCTCACCCCGCCCCTCCTTTGTGGGAGGAGAGGGAGAAAAACGGGCAACGCGTGCCGGCAAAAAATAATTTTACCCGCCACGCCAGACATATAAATATGACTTATTGACATTGTTAGCGCCTCAAAAGTAATCCCGATTCACGTCGTAACAGGCTTGAAATCAAGCACATAAATCTAGGATTAGAGTTTGACACATTCACTATTCGTAGCTTACTGTGATAGGGTAATGGCGTCGTGTTGATTCGTCTTCAGCCGGCGGTCCACTAAACTGTTAATTTTGAAGTCCATGAGCGACACTATCGCAACGGCATCATTGTCGGGCGGAACCCCGAAGGTTTCGAGAATCAACGAGGCGGTAATCCGCATCGCCGGCAATTCGCAGGACGGCATCCAGGCCATCGGCGGATTCCTCGCGCGGCTGGCCGGCCGCAGCGAGCAGGAAGTCATGACCTTCATGACGATTCCGGCCACCATTTCCGGCGGCCCGTCCATTTTTCAGGTGCGCATCGGTTCGGGCGAAGTGTTGAGCGCGGGCGACGAGGCGGACGTCCTGCTGGCGCTTTACCAGCATTCCTACGAAGACCACATCGGTTCGCTAAAAAAAGGCGGCATCGTGCTTTTTGATGCCGACCACGTTGAACCAAGGCCCGAATGGCAGAAGGATTACCATCACGTCGGCATTCCCATTTCCACGCTGGCGGTTGAGGCCATTGGCGGCACGGCCAAGGACAAGGGCAAAAACATTTACGCGCTCGGCCTGATCGCGCGGACGTTCGATCTTAATGTGCCGAAACTGGAAAACCTGATTGCCGAGCGCTTTGGTGGCAAGGATGAAAGCATCGTGAAAAATGCGCTGGTGGCGTTTCACGCGGGTTATGCCTACGACACCGGCAATTTGCTGGAAACTTTCCAATTCACCGAGGGCCCGGCCAAAGGCGGCCGGCAGGTCGTGATGAACGGCAACGAGGCGCTGGGCTATGGCCTCATCGCCGCAGGCGTGCGTTTCGGGGCGGGTTATCCGATCACGCCGTGGACGGACGTGATGGAGTTGCTCCGGCGCGAACTGCCCAAATACGGCGGGTCGTTTATCCAGTGCGAGGATGAAATCGCCTCGGTTTCGATGGCCATGGGCGCGAGTTATGCCGGGCGTGTCGCGGTCACGGGTTCCAGCGGTCCGGGCATTTCCCTTAAAATGGAAGCGGTCGGCTGGGGCGTGATGGCCGAGGTGCCGGTGGTGGTGGTGGATGTCCAGCGCGGCGGGCCGTCCACCGGCCTGCCGACGAGCGTCGAGCAATCCGATCTGAACATTGCCCGCTTTGGCAGCCACGGCGATTCCCCCCGCGTCGTGCTGGCGCCGGCCAATGTCGAGGATTGTTTCTACATCGCCATCGAGGCGGTCAACATTGCGCGCAAATACAACGTCCCGGTTTTCATTTTGAGCGACCAGGCCATCGCCACGCGCATCGAGGCGTTTTTGGAGCCGGACCTCGAAAAAGTCTGCCAGGACATTTCGCCCGACCTGACGACGGTTCCCGATTTCACGCCGTATGATTTATCCGCGCCGGACGGAGTGGTTCCGCGGGTCGTGCCCGGCACGCGCATTGCCAGCGGGAAATATCCCGTTGCGACCGGCCTCGAACACGATGAAGCCGGGCACCCGACCGCTGCGCCCAAGATGCACCAGGCCATGGTCGCCAAGCGGCGCAAGAAATTGCTTGCCCTCCAGGCGACATTGCCCGTGCCGAAAGTTTATGGCCCGCCGGAGGGCAACGTCCTGCTCGTCGGCTGGGGTTCAACGCAAGGCCCGATTCGCGAAGCCGTGGACCGTGCCCGCGCCGCCGGCGACAGCATCTCGTCACTGCACATCAAACATCTCAATCCGCTGCCGAACCGGTTGGACAACATTTTCTCCGGCTTCCACCACGTGTTCGTCGTGGAGATGAACGATGAGGGGTTTTACGGTTACGGCCAGCTGGCCGGCCTGCTGCGCGCCCGTTATTGCGACCCCCGGATCCGCGGCATCAACAAGACCGACGGCCTGACGTGGAAGGTAAAGGAGTTGCTCGCCGCGGTGAAACTCAAGTTGTCATCGAACGGCCACGCCGCCAAAACCGTCTAATTTACAAAGCCATAAAGTTTTATGAGTGAAACGATTACCGAGGTTCGCGCCCGTGTCCCGCAAAGCGGGGTTCCCGTCGCGGCAGCGCCCCCCGATTTCGAGCGCAAGGGACTGACGAAAAAGGAACTCGCCGCTGATCATCCGACGTGGTGTCCCGGCTGCGGTGATTTTTCGGTGCTTGCGCTTTACTTCAAGCTTATTGAGAAGCGGAAGCTGGGGCACGAGGATTTCGTCAGCATCGCAGGCATCGGCTGTTCGAGCCGGTTCCCGTATTTTGTGCAGGCGCACGGGGTGCATTTCATCCACGGGCGCGCGCTGCCGTTTGCCAGCGGCATTGCACTTTCTCGGCCGGATTTGCATGTGTTTGTGTTCGGCGGTGACGGCGACGCGTTTTCCATTGGCGGCAATCATTTCACCCACACCGCGCGCAAAAACGTGAAGCTCACCTACGTGGTCATGGACAACTGGGTTTATGGTTTGACGAAAAAGCAGACCTCGCCGACCTCGCCGCTGGGTTTCAAGAGCAAGACCGACCAGTGGGGCGCGGTGGATTATCCCATTAACCCGCTGAAACAGGCCATCGCCGCCGGCGCCACGTTCGTCGCCCGCACCACGTCCACGAACCCGAACCATGTGCTGGCGATGATGGAAGCCGCGATGGACCACGACGGCTTCAGCTTCATCGAATGTCTGAGCGAATGCGTGGAATTTTACGAAGGCGCGTTTGACGCCGCAAATCCCCGCAAAGGCGGCATGTTCAAGGAAATTCCGAAGGACCACGACACGACTGACGAAACGGCCGCCTACCAGCTCGCCGGCACGGATTTTCCCGGTTACTTCGGCATCTTTTACAACATCAACAAGCCCACCAAAAACGCGAAGGAAGCCGACATTAACAAGGCCGCAATGGAAAAAGTCAAAGGCCTGAAAGACTGGCAGATTCTCCAGAAGAACTTCGACCGGCTGAGGTAATTTGCGATATCTGATTTGCGATGTACGAGTCCGTTGAATTATTCGCAGGCTCGTAAATTATTTTCTGGCGCGTCAATCGTGAATCGTAAATCGTAAATCCCAATGCCGATTTACGAATTTGCCTGTCCGAAGTGCCGCCGGATTTTCAGCTTCCTCTCAAAGCGCGTGAATCCCGCCCGCCCGCCCGTCTGCCCCAAATGCGGCAATAAAAAAATGTCCAAGCAGATCAGCCGCTTCGCCCTGAGCAAAGGCCTGAAGGAACCGTCCGCCCCAATCGGTGGCGACACGCCGGACGGCCCGCCCATGCCGGACCTCGACGATCCGCGCGTTGAGCGCGCGATGATGGAAATGGAGCGCGACATGGAGCATCTGGACGAGAACAATCCGCGGCACATGGCGCACATGATGAAGAAGATGAAGGATCTCATGCCGCCCGGCTCGATGCCCAAGGAACTCGACACGGCCATCAAACGCCTCGAAGCCGGCGAAGACCCGGAAAAAATCGAGGCCGACATGGGCGACGTTCTGGGTGATTTCATGGGTGGTCCGGAAGGCGGCGCAGGCGGCGGTTACACGAAGGACAGCGGACTTTATGATTATTGAGTCAGTTAAATGGTTAAATCAGTGAATCGTTAAATGGTTTCCAGCCGACACTGATTTACTCATTTAACCAATTGCCATTTACTATTTAACTTTTCCAACTCATGTCCCACCTCCGCGAAAAAATTGATTTCACCGTCGCCATTTTTGTCGTTCACGACGAAAAGATTTTGCTGATTCACCATCGCCAGCTCGACAAATGGCTGCCGCTCGGCGGACACATCGAATTGGACGAAGACCCGGAGCAGGCCGCCTTGCGCGAGGCGAAGGAAGAAAGCGGTCTGGAGGTTGAGCTGCTCGGCGAACGTCCGCCCACGACCGGGCCGGGCACCCGCGCGCTCATCGCGCCGCGTTTTCTCGACATCCACCGCATCAACGATACGCACGAGCACATCGGCATGATGTATTGGGCGCGGCCAAAAAAAGTGGCACGGGCGTCCCGCCCGTTCGGTTCTGAAACACACGGGCAGGATGCCCGTGCCACATTAGCCGCCGATGAGCATCACGACATCCGCTGGTGTTCCGCCGCGGAATTGGACAAGCTACAGCCGCCGATGTTGGACGCGGTGAAATGGTATTGCCGCGCCGCCATCAGGGAAATTTCAAGCCAGACATGAGCACCCGGGAAAGCCGCCAGTTTAAGACCGTTTGTTTCGCCATCGAAGGCGCGAGTTCCTTCTCCGTGTCCCTTTTTTCCTACTACGTTTATTTTCTCATGCGGGACCGGTTTGGATTCAACGGCCGGGACAATCTCGCCTTTGCCGCGCTGAACGGCCTCATTTATGTCATTGCCTCGTTGCAGGGCGGACGGTTCGGACAACGGCGCGGCTATTTCAACGCGCTCAAATTCGGCTTCGGCGTGATGATTCTGGCGCTGGCCGGCGGCTGGTGGTTCGACACCGCCCTTGGCCTGGTGCTGGCCACCGGGGCGTTCAACGTGGGGATGTGTTTCATCTGGCCGACCATCGAAGCGCTCGTGAGCGGAGGCGAGGACGCCGTTGGCCTGCCGCGCATGGTCGGCACTTACAACGTCGTCTGGGCCGCCACGAATGTGCTGGCGTTGTTCAGCGGCGGCACGCTGGTGGAAAAATTCGGATACAAAACCATTTTCTTCCTGCCCATCGCCGTTTTCATCGTCCTGCTGACCCTGGTTTTCCGGTTGCAGCGACACGCGGCCGCCGCCCGCGCCGACGGTCACGCGCCCGCATCCGCGCCCGCGCCCGACCCGCACCGTCCGTCGCCCGCCAAAACCAAAGCGTTTCTGCGCATGGCGTGGCTGGCGAATCCATTTGCCTACCTTGCCATCAACACGTTCATTCCCCTGCTGCCCACCCTGGCGGCGCACTTCAATCCCTCGCCCATGTTTGCGGGATTCGCGTGTTCGTTGTGGGGCTTTGCGCGGCTCGGCACGTTCATCGTGCTGTGGGCGTGGACGGACTGGCACTACCGTTTTCGCTGGCTCGTGACGGCGTTTGCGACGCTCATCGTTTCCTTCGCGGTGATTCTCATCGTTCCCAATCTCGCCGTGCTGTTGCTGGCGCAAATCTTCTTCGGTGCGGCCATCGGCCTGATTTATTATTCATCGCTGTTTTACTCGATGGATGCGAGCGAGGCCAAGGGCGAACACGGCGGCATTCACGAAGCCGCCATCGGCGTGGGCAACTGCATCGGCCCGGCGGTGGGCGCGGCGTCGCTGCAATGGCTGCCGCAATACGCCAACGGCGGCGCCATCGCCGTCAGCGCCCTGCTGCTGCTCGGCCTCGGCGCGCTGGTGGGCATTTGGAAAACCGCCCGGTGAAGTTGCGGAACACAAAAACATTCAACATTCAACATTCAACGCCCAACGTCGAAGTGGGCCACGCAATGGCAATTTTATTGGATGTTCGAAGTTGAATGTTGAATGTTCGATGTTCCCCCTTCCGGCTGCACTTTTCCCGCCTCGTCTCTTTGCGCCTTTGCTTCTTTGCTTCTTTGCGTTATAAAAAAGCCATGGAATCCGAACGCAAAACTCTCGACGACCGCCAGAAAATGACCGAGCTGGAGCGCCTCCGGCACTCCGCCGCCCATGTCATGGCCACCGCCATCGTCCGGCTCTGGCCCGACGCCCAGTTCGCCTCCGGCCCGGCGGTGGAAAACGGCTTTTACTACGACGTCGAACTGTCGCACCGCATCTCGCCGGAAGATTTCCCGAAGATCGAGGAGGAGATGAAAAAGGAAATAAAGGCGAACCACACTTTTGAGAAAATCACCGTCACGCGCGAGCAGGCGCTGGAAGATTCCAATAAAGGCCGGCTGGGCGCGCTCGGCGAACGTCCGGGCAATCCGAGTAAGTTCAAGATTGGCAACCTGGAAGACATTCCCGAAGGCGAGCCGATCACGTATTTCAAGAGCGGCGATTTCATTGACCTGTGCGCCGGGCCGCACGTGATGCGCACCGGCAACATCGGCGCGTACAAGCTCACCACCGTGGCCAGCGCCTACTACAAGGGCGACGAGAAAAACCCGCAGCTCCAGCGCATCTACGGCACCGCGTTCAAGAACAAGACCCAGCTCGAAGAGTATTTCAAAATGATCGAAGAGGCCAAGCGCCGCGACCATCGCAAGATCGGCCAGGAAATGGGGCTATACGCCATCGACACGGAATTTGTCGGCCCCGGCCTGCCGCTCTGGCTGCCCAAAGGCGCGGCGATTTGTGAGGAACTGGAGAAGCTGGCGAAAGAAACCGAATTCCAAGCCGGTTACGTGCGCGTCAAAACGCCGCACATCGCGCGGGAGAAAATGTATTTAACTTCCGGTCATTTGCCGATTCTTTATGCGGAATCAATGTACCCGCCCATGACGCTGGTGGAAGGAAAGGCTGATGAGAAACGCCCCATCGTGCGGGAGGAATTCAAGAAACTCATCGCCAACGCCACGGAGATTACTCCTGAAAAGATCGGCCAGTTTCTGGATTTGGCGGCGAAGTTCCGCGAAGCCGAAAGCCTGCCGATGGAGCGGTATTATCTCAAGGCGATGAACTGCCCGCATCATCACCGCATTTTTGCGGCTGAACCGCGCAGTTATCGCGATTTGCCGTTGCGCCTGGCCGAATACGGCACCTGCTATCGCTACGAGCAGTCGGGCGAGTTGTTCGGCCTCATGCGCGTCCGGTCGCTCAACATGAACGACGCGCACATCTATTGCACGCCGGAACAGTTCGCCGCCGAGTTCAACGCGGTGAACGAAATGTACCTGAAATATTTCAAGATTTTCGGCATCGAGAAACACGTGATGCGTTTCAGCACGCATTCCAAGGAAGGCCTCGGCAAGAAATATGTGAATGAACCTGACTTGTGGCTCAAGACCGAGACCATGGTGCGCGACGTGCTCAAGAACAGCGGCATCAACTACGTCGAGGTGCCAAACGAAGCGGCGTTCTACGGTCCGAAGATTGACGTGCAGGTCTGGAGCGTCATCGGCCGCGAATTCACGCTGGCGACGAACCAGGTGGACTTCGCCGTGCCCAAACGCTTCGGCCTGGTCTATCGCGACAAGGACAACACGGACAAGACGCCGTTGTGCATCCATCGCGCGCCGCTCGGTACGCACGAGCGGTTCATCGGCTTTCTCATCGAGCATTACGCCGGCAACTTTCCGCTCTGGCTCGCGCCCGAGCAGGTGCGCGTGCTGACGTTGAACGACGACGCGGCGTTGCTGGATTACGCCAAACCAATCGTGAACGAATTGCGCGCGAATTTTGTCCGTGTGAGCGCCGACTTCGGCACCGATCCCATCAAGGCGAAGATTGCCGAAGCCGAGAAGGCCAAAGTCCACACCATGCTGGTCATCGGCAGCCGCGACTTGGACGCCGGCAACGTAAGTGTGCGTCTGCACGGCAAAGGCAACCTCGGCGCGAAGCCGAAGGCGGAAGTCGTGGCGGAAATACTGCGCACAATTCGCGAACGGCTTCCGTAGAACAAGCCTGCCAAGAACTCAAGGTTTTCAATATCCGCGCAAAATGGCTGTGCAAACTTTTGATTCACCTGCATCAAAGATTTGCAAGCCCAATTTACCCGCGAAATGTCCGCAATTGTTGCCCGGCTTGGCGGAGCACTTTGATCCGGCGCTGCCATGCCCGGCAGCCCAGATAATCCGGCGGCAAGAGGCTTTTCGGCAATAGCGGATCAATTTCCACCGCTGCGTGCCAGGCTGCCCGCTCTTCAGCCGCCCACCGTTGAAGTGCCTTGGCGGCAGCGTTGTCGCGGAGCGACCCATCCGGACGCTGATCCAGCAGTTTTAGATGCCGGGCATAGTGAGTGTTGATGGTTCCAAAATCCCACGCGCCTGTAGCAATTTCCGCGTCGCTCTCTCCTGAACACGGTCGAGCTTCCAGCAGGAGAAGGGATTTTACATTTATTTTTCCGCCTGTGAGGATATCGCGTTCGCCATGCACCGGATCGGGCGTTATCCACACGCTTCCCTGTAGAAAACCGAATCCATGTGCGCGCAAATATCGGCGCAATCGGTTCCGATGGGCGTGCTGTTCCATTGGCACATCGAACAAAACGAGCCGCCAACGTCCGTCCCAATGACGTGACCACTGGGCTTTTGGATCGCGTCCACCCAAGGCATGAAGCCTTCCCTGCTCGGTAAGGCGATAGAGTCGGTCGCCGGGCGTTTTGGGGTCACGCTCCAGCAATTGATGTTGTTCCAGCGTGGCCAACTGTCGCGAAAGGTCATTGCGGTAAGCCCAGCTTTCGTAGGAATCGGTGAGGTTGCGAAAAGTCGGCCGCATCAGCACGTCTGCGGACCACAGCAGCAGGTATAGAAACTCCTCAGTCTTTGGTTTCACGGCAGCAGCTTGTCCGAACAGCAAATAATAGACAATGCAAAACTTTAATTCAGGTGAATCAAAGTTTTGCATATTTGGAGCGGGTGCGGCTTGGGTGTCTCGACATTTCCGCAGGCTCTTGTTATGATAATGGCGTGTCCGCTCATGTTCCCATTTCGGAATGCGTAATAACGAAAGAAATCGACGGTTTGGATCGAAAGGGCCAAACAATTACACGAGATTCTTCACCCGATGCCAAAATTGAACTGTTCCGGTCGCTGTTTCGCGGGCGGGCGGACGTTTATCCCCGCCGTTTCGAGAGCCGAAAGACTGGGAAGGCTGGTTACCAGCCGGCTTGCGCAAACGAATGGGTCCGGGGTGTTTGCGAGAAGCCAAAAATCAAGTGCGCCGATTGTCTCAACCGCCGCTTGTTTCCAGTCACGGACGAGGTAATCCGCTGGCATCTTTCAGGACGGGATGATCGAGACCGTGACTTCGTCATGGGTGTTTATCCCATGCTTCAAGACGAGACTTGCCATTTCTTGGCGGTGGATTTCGATCGGGAGAATTGGCAGGAGGATGCCGGGGGTTTTCTTGAAACATGCCGACAACTCGATTTGCCGGTCGCTTTGGAGCGGTCGCGTTCCGGCAACGGCGGCCATGTCTGGTTTTTCTTTGAAGAAACCATTTCGGCCTGCCTCGCGCGCAAATTGGGTTCGCACGTTCTTACCGAGACGATGGAGAATCGCCCTGAGATCGGCCTCGATTCGTATGACCGGCTGTTCCCCAACCAAGACACGTTGCCAAAAGGCGGGTTTGGGAACCTGATCGCGTTGCCCCTTCAAAAGCAGGCGCGGCAACGGGGCAACTCGGTTTTTCTCGACGGGCAATTCAAACCGCATCCAGACCAGTGGTTGTTTCTGGCGTCGGTGCGGAGGATCAGCCGGGCGCGAGTCGAAGCCCTAGTGCGCGACGCAGAATCCAAGGGACGGATTATCGGAGTGCGCATGGCCGTCATGGATGAGGACGATAATACACCGTGGACGGCGTCACCGTCGCGCCGACGAAAGGAACCGCCCATAATCAGGTCGTTGCCAGAGAGCCTCGAACTGGTTCTTGCGGATGAAATTTATATTGCCAAGGAGAATCTTCCTCCCGGTCTTCGCAATCGTCTGCTCCGGCTGGCTGCATTTCAGAACCCTGAATTTTACCGGGCGCAGGCGATGCGCCTGCCGACTTACGACAAGCCAAGAATTATCAGTTGCGCCGAGGATCATCCAAAACATTTTGCCCTGCCACGAGGTTGCCTCGATGAAGTACAACAAGCCTTGCAGGTGCTGAAGATCAAATCCGTCATCCGCGACGAACGTTGCGGCGGCATTCCTCTGAACGTGTCCTTTTGCGGCACGTTGCGGCCCGAACAGCAAGCGGCGGCAGATGCGATGCTGGGGCACGACACCGGCGTTCTGGCCGCCACAACTGCTTTTGGCAAGACTGTGATTGCGGCCTGGCTGATTGCGCAACGTGGCGTGAACACCCTTGTCCTTGTTCACCGCCAGCAACTTCAGGAACAATGGATCGAACGCTTGTCCGCGTTCCTGGGCTTGCCGCCGAAAATGATCGGACGACTCGGAGGCGGGCGGAAGAAGCTGACGGGTACGGTGGATGTGGCGCTCTTGCAAAGCTTTGTTCGCAAAGGCACCGTGGACGACCGGATCGCGGCCTACGGCCACTTGGTGGTGGATGAATGTCATCACCTTTCTGCCCGCAGTTTTGAACTGGTTGCCCGCCGGGCCAAGGCGAAGTTCGTCACCGGCTTGTCCGCGACCGTAACCCGCAAAGACGGACACCACCCAATTATCTTCATGCAATGCGGCCCGGTGCGGTATCGGGTTGATGCAAAACAACAGGCCGCCACGCGACCCTTTACTCATCAGGTTTTCGTCCGTCCGACCGGATTTCGTTCATTGGAACCGCCCAAGTCGGATCAGCGAGGCGAGTTTCATCGGCTGTATGAAGCATTGAGGAGTGACGAGCGGCGAAACGCGCTGATCTGTGCTGACGTATTGAGCGCGGCGCGAGAAGGGCGCTCGCCTTTGCTGCTTACTGAACGGACGGAGCATTTGCAGCTTCTGGCTAAACAATTGTCCTCGGAGATTCCTCAAGTGATCATTTTGCACGGCGGCATGGGCAGGAAAAAACTGCAATCTGCTCTCGATCAACTGAAAACACCTTCAGTACAGCCTATGCAAAACTTTGATTCAGGTGAATCAGAGTTTTGCAAAGCAAAAGGTTGCATGGCGGGCCGGGTGATTTTGGCAACCGGCCGGTTCATCGGCGAAGGATTCGACGATCCCCGCCTGGATACTTTGTTCCTGGCACTGCCGGTTTCGTGGCGGGGAACCATAGCTCAATATGTGGGCCGCCTCCATCGCCTCCACGAAGGCAAGCGCGCGGTGCGTGTTTATGACTACGCGGACCTGGATGTTCCGATGCTCGCGAGGATGTTCGACAGACGCTGCCGGGGTTACGAGGCGCTCGGCTACACAATCTTACTACCCGCCAGCGCTGTGCCCGGATGGCCGGTTGAGGTTCCGCTGCCCATTGATCCAGAATGGAAGAAGGATTACGCCGCCAGTGTCCGCCGGCTCATTCGCGACGGGGTGGACACACCCCTGGCAAACCTGTTTGTCCACACCGCATGTGCTCTGTCACCGGATGCAACAGGAGCCAGTCGCGCCCGGAGTGCCAGCGAAGCATTTTTGTATCGCCGGCTGGAAACACTGCCGGAAACGACCGGCCGTTTCCGGTTGAATGTGGAACTGCCGATTCCCTTTGATGGTTGGGGACGGATGGAGGTGGACTTTTTTTGCGTGGAAGCCGGCGTGGTGATCGAGTTGGACGGGTCGCAACATTTGGCTGACACCGAAGCGTACCGGCGCGACCGTCGGAAGGATGCGTTGCTACAACAGAACGGATATTTTGTTTTGCGCTTCTTGGCGGAAGACGCGGGCAAACACCTTGATCATATCTTGGACACGATTTTGGCTACGCTGGTCCACCGGCTAAAAAATCGAAGGTGCTAATGACTGGCACGCAAGAACGGTTTGCCGCTTTACCCTGTTATTTGTCTAATCACATTGACTGCCACCGCATGGACAAGACAACCCCGGCGCGAAACCAAAGGTGGAGTACTAGCGGATATTTTGCATGCCATTTGCGGACGGCAGGGATAAATTGCCACCGTGAATGTGAAGATCACCTACTATCTCGATGTCATTTCTTCCTGGTGCTACTGGGCTGAACCGGCATGGAAGGAAGTGAAGCAGCGTTACGCGAAGTCACCGGTGGAATTCAACTGGGCCATCGCCTTGATTGACGAATCGGGAATGCCAAAGTCGCGGCAGCAGGAGGATTGGTTTTATCGGCGCAGCGGGACGATTATGCGGTCGCCGTTCATGCTGAAATCCGGCTGGACGACCGGATTGAAGGAATATCTCGCGCCCAATTGCGTGGCGGAAGCGGCCAAGGACTTTGACGTCACGGATGACCGGGTGCGGCTGGCGCTGATGGAAGCAGCCCTGTGTGCCGGGAAAAAAGTGGGGGAATGGGACGTTTCCGTGGCGGTGGCCGCCTGGGCTGCCGATTTGGACGCCGCAGCCCTGCTCAAGACGTCGCAGTCGCCGGAAATCGAAAAACGCGTGCGGGCGACGACAGCGGAATTCCATGCCTTGCAGGTGACGCAACGGCCAGCGTTCGTCCTCGAAAACAATATCGGCGACCGGGCGGTTTTCTCCGGCCTGGTAAAAGCCGCTCCGATTGCGTCAACGATTGACGTGATGCTCGACGATGCGGCGGCTTATGCCTCCCACGCAGCGCATTTTGGTTCGCCACCGCCAGGTTGAGCGCCTGCACGGCAAAGGCAACGTCGAGGCTAAGTCGTGACAGATATTCCTCGGCGACCCAAGAATGCCGGCCATGACAGAATTTTCCCGGCCGCTTTTGACAACGCGCGGACAAGTTGTGCATAACTTGTTAACAGATGTGAACAACTTGTGTTTGCATCCGGAGGGAAAGGGGACGACCTGTTATCCGTAGCGTCGTAATCCAGTTTATTAACAGGTCTTTCCGCTGGCGACCGGGTTTTGGGGGCTCGACTGCCGGTAAGTCTCAAAAAAAATGAGCATGAGCGCGGCAACGTCATTGCAGGAAACGCTTCCATTGGAAGGCGCCAATCCCTGCCATTTTTTGGTGATGTACGAGGATGCGGTCGCTCACGACCTGGCGATGGAAGTTCTCGGCGGGGTGATGGCTCGCTTTGCGGCTGAACTGGCGTTTGCCTTCAGTTTTTGGAAGATCAAAGATTTGAATGATCCGATATCGGCCCACTGGGCGGCGGAAGCTGCGGCCCGCGCAGACATCATATTATTTTCCCTGCCGGCCCATGATCTGACCCCGGAGACCAGCCAGTGGCTGGACGCGTGCATCCAAGCCCGAACCAAGGTGGAAGGGGCTTTGGCTTTGATCATCGCGGAAGCCCCAAGTGCAAGCCTGCCCGTCAGGGCGCTTTTGTCCCGACTGCAGTCTGCCGCTCATCAGCTGCGCATGGACTTTTTGCCGCTGCTGCCTCCGTCCCCGGACACGAGTATCGAGGCGGCCGCAGCCCAATGGCCGTCGGGGTTGAATGAGACCCAGGAAGAACCCGGTAGCAATCATTGGGGATTGAACGAGTAGGGCTGAACACCTTGCGGATTGATTCAATCGGCGGACAGTCTCTTTCGGGGGATTTCGGAATTCCCGCATTGACCCACTGGCGGATAGTGTTGCTTTCCACCGGGGCGCATCCGCGTTTGACTATTTTCAGGTGATTCACTACTGTCGCCTTCCGTAGTCGCATTCTGTCAAACCAACAATAAAAGGGCTCTGAAAGGAAAAGTTATGCCGCCGAAAATTGCCGAAAAACCTGCCGCTGAAACCAAGGCCGGATCGCCGCACCAGCGCGAACTGGAAGCCGCCATCTCCTCCATCACCAAAAGCTATGGCGAAGGCAGTATCATGCGCCTCGGCGACGCCCGGGCGCTGGTCAAGATTGACGTGATTCCGACCGGCGCGCTCGCGCTGGACCTCGCCTTGGGCGTCGGCGGCATCCCGCGCGGCCGCGTCATCGAAATTTTTGGGCCGGAATCGTCCGGCAAAACCACGCTCATGCTGCACGTCATCGCCTATGCGCAAAAAGCCGGCGGACTCGCGGCGTTCATTGATGCCGAGCACGCGCTGGACCCGGGCTACGCGAAAAAACTCGGCGTGAACCTTGATGATCTGCTCGTGTCGCAGCCAGATTCCGGCGAGGAAGCACTGACCATTTGCGAAACCCTCGCGCGCTCGAACGCGCTGGACGTGATTGTGATTGATTCCGTCGCCGCGCTCGTGCCCAAGGCCGAGCTCGAGGGCGAGATGGGCATGGCCACGATGGGCATGCAGGCGCGGCTCATGAGCCAGGCGCTGCGCAAGCTCACCGCCATCCTCGGCAAGTCCAAGACGACCTGCATTTTCACCAATCAATTGCGCGAAAAGGTCGGCGTGATGTTCGGCAATCCCGAAACCACGCCCGGCGGCAAGGCGCTGAAATTTTATGCGAGCGTCCGACTCGACATCCGCCGCAAGGACACGCTCAAGGACGACGCCGGCAACGCCATCGGCAATCATGTCCGCGTCAAGGTCGTCAAAAACAAGGTCGCGCCGCCGTTTGCCGAGGCCGAGTTCGACATCATTTACAATCACGGCATCAACAAGGAAGGCTGCATCCTCGAGGTGGGCATTGAAAACGGCGTGGTGGACAAAAAAGGCGCGTGGCTGCAATTCGAGGGCGAGTTGATCGGCCAGGGCAAGGAAGCCGCGCAGAAGGCGATGGTCGAAAAACCAGCGCTGGCCAAAAAGATTGTAGATGCAATTATGGCGAAACGCAACGCCGCGCCTGTTGCCAAGTAAAAAGCCGAAGAAAATGGCTTTGAAGTCTTAGGGATGGGTGAATTATGTCTCGAAAAGCGAATATTTGGCCAGTGATAATCGCAACCTTATTAGCTCTCGCCGCCATAGCAATCACAAGTTTCATTCACATGCGTAATGCTTCGGCGAACAATTCACTCATTAACGATCTGCGGCAGAAATGAGGTTTCTACATTCAAATTAAGACACTACCCGAAGCTGCGCTTGCTTTCCAAACCGCGCCAATCCATCCTATGATTGATTTTCGGCCCCGCATGACGGGGCGTTGATTTAGCATGAGCAGCATTTCTGACGTCGAAATTGATCTGGAAAAGCTTTTCCTGCCCGCCTGGGCGCAGGGAAAACCGGCCGTCAACCCGTACGCAAAGTTCGCCGGCGAACCCGCCGGACGCGAGGACCGCCCGCGCGAAGGCCGGCGCGGCGGGCCGCGCCCGGACTCGTTCGGCGAGCGCCGCGGACCCCGTCCGCCCCGTGCCGGTGGTGGAAAGTTCGGCGACCGCAAGAAAGGTTTTTCCCAGCGCGACGACCGGGGTGAACGTCCCGCAAGGCGGGACCTCGAACCGCCCGCGCCGCTGCCGGAAATCACCGTCACGTTTTTGCCGGATGAAAACGGCGTCGAATCGCTCGCCCGCCAGATCAAGGTGACCGGTCGCGCCTATCCGCTGTTCCAAATTGCGCAAATCGTCCTGGCGAAGCCGGAGCGTTACGCCGTCCAGCTCGCGGTTAAGAAAAACGCCGATGGCACGGTCATACAGCCGCTGTTCGCCTGCGCGCTCGACGACACGCCGTGGTTGAGCGAGGACGAAGCCGTTGCGCACGTGCTCAAGGTTCATTTCGCCACGTTTTACCAGGCCGAACGCACAGCCACCGAACCGCCCAAGGGCAAATACACTTTTGTGGCGCAATGCGGCATGAGCGGCAAGATTCTCGGCCCGCCGAACCATCACGATTACCAGAACCAGATCCGCAAGCTGCACGCCGAGCGGTTCTCCCGAATGCCGTTCGATGCCTTCAAATCGCGCGTGAAAATCGTGAAGGATGAGGAAGTCGTCAAAAAATGGGTCGAGGACCAAAGTTTCACGACCGAATACACGTGCCTGAACGTGCCGGAACCGCTCAAGCTCCCGAGCCGGGAGGAGGTGGAGAAACATTTCCGTGCCGTCCACAAGGACACCATCATCAAGCCGGTGGAATCGCACACGGTCGGCGGCGTGTTGAGCCGCAACCTGCGCTGCCAGGCATTGCAGCAGCTCGTGCGCAGCGATTGGGAACGGCAGAAATATTTTCCCCTGCAACTGGCCACCGGCCTCAGCCGGCAGTTTGCCACACACGGCCTGCATTTCTTCAAGGTCAACAAGACCTTCACGCATGTTTCCGTCGCGCGCCCGCAATTTCTCGACCTGGAAACCACGCCGGTTTCGGAAAGCATCAAACGCATCGTCGGCCACATCAACACGCACCCGAAATGCACGCGTCGGCAATTGATCGAGGCCCTCGCGCCATCACCCAAGAAGCCGACGGTGATTGAAATCAAACCGGCCGCACCGCCGGCTACCGTGCCCGCGCCCGACGCGAGCGGCGTTGCCGCCGTTGCACCGCAGGATTCTTCCGCAGCTCCAGCAGCTCCCACAGCTCCCGCGCCACCCGCAGCCGATGAGCCGACGGCGGAACAGACCGTCATCATTGCCGATTTACACTGGCTGGTGCATCAGGGCCACGTCCTTGAATTTGCCGATGGCCGGATGGACACGGCCAAAAAGCCGCTGCCCCGACCAGTGAAGTCGGAAAAGAAAGCTGCCGGCGAAAAACCGGTGGTGGAAGGTGGGGCCACTCCAACCACAGTTGAACCGGAGGGAGACACTGCGATTTTGACCGAAGCGGAAATTCCCGCGTCCGAACCGCCTCCGGCCGTTGAGCCGGAACCAGCCGCCGAAGCATCGGCTGAAACTCCGGCGCCGGTCGAACCCCCCGCCAATGCGCCCGCGAGTGAACCGGCGGCCGGGGAAAGCACGACGCCGGCGTAATCAATCGGAGGGGCGAGCTCTGCGAGCCCCCAATCGTTTTGATTTCAAATTTGGGGCTCGTGGAACTCGCCCCTCCGAACGAAATCCCTGCTTTCTTTAATTCTGCCGGCTGTTAGCCTGTATTCATGCCTTTCATCAAATTAGGCCTTTCTCCGTTAGTCCTCGATGGTGTGCGGGCGGCGGGTTACATCACGCCCACGCCGATTCAACTTCGCGGCATTCCGCTCGTGCTCGGCGGCCGCGACATCATCGGCAGCGCCCAGACCGGCACCGGCAAGACCGCCGCGTTCGCGCTGCCCATTCTCACGCGGCTGGAACGCCACGCGCCCGGTCCGCGCGCGCTCATTCTCGAACCGACGCGCGAACTCGCCGCGCAGGTCGAAACGGCCACCCGCGATTTCGCCCGCTTCACCGATTTGAAAGTTTCCGTCGTCTATGGCGGCGTCGGTTATGGCCGGCAGATGGACGATTTGCGCGCTGGCGTGGATGTGCTGGCGGCCACGCCGGGCCGTTTGCTCGATCATCTCGAACGTGGCACGGTGCGGCTGGACAAGGTCCAGTTTCTCGTGCTCGACGAGGCCGACCGGATGCTGGACATGGGATTTTTGCCCGACGTGCGCCGCATTGTCGAACGCTGTCCGCGCCAGCGCCACACCTCGCTGTTTTCCGCCACCATTCCGCCGCAAATCGAAACGCTCATCCAATGGGCGATGAACAAGCCGGAAACGATTGAAATCGGCGCGCGCCGGACCCCGGCCGAAACGGTGAAGCACGTCATTTATCCCGTGTCCGATTCGCAGAAATCCGACCTGCTGCTCGAACTGCTGAAGCGCGTGAATTACAACTCGGTGCTGATTTTTTGCCGGACGAAGCACGGGGCCGACCGCGTCGTGGGCTTGCTCAAGCGCAACAATCACGCCGTGGCCGTGCTGCACTCGAACCGCACGCAGCGGGAACGCGAGCAGGCGTTGCAAGGCTTCCGCTCCGGCAAGTTTGAAGTGCTCGTGGCCACGGACATCGCCGCGCGCGGGCTGGACATCGCGGACGTGAGCCACGTCATCAACTACGACGTGCCGCAGCATCCGGAGGATTACATCCACCGCATCGGGCGCACGGGCCGGGCGGAGCATACCGGCGACGCCTTCACCATCATGACGGCCGAGGATGGCAGCCACGTCTTCGCCATCGAACGTTTCATCAGCCAGAAGATCCCGCGCGTGAAACTGGAGAATTTCAGTTACAAATACACCATGCTGTTTGAGGAAGCCAAAGCCGGGCAGCCCCAGGGCGGTTTCCCCGGCAAAGTGCGCGGCGGGCGCGTCCACGGCGGGTATCACTTCGCCCCCGGCGGCCGGAGAAGGTAAAGTTGGAGTTCAACCTTTAGGTTGTTCCTGACACGCTAAAGCGTGAACTACAACACGCGTTCCGCAACGGAATTGGCGGGGCGGTGTTCGATTGATTAAATATGCGAGCCATCAAATTTATTCCTCGGATTGGTTGCTTCGTTGTCAGCTCTTTTGCCGGGAGGTCTCGCGTTGTTGGCATTTTTCAATTTTTGGTGGTTCAGAGCCGTTGCTAGTTTTTTGTTTCGCTTCAGTCTTGGCAGTTTGGGCCGCAAGCTTGATTTGTGCCGGTTGGTTTCTGATTGCTCGGAGGAAGTTTGCCAATGTCGCGGAAAGCCAAAGTTCTGATCGCCCTGCCTTTATTATGTATCGGGATTTTTGTAGCCGGCACCCCCTATTTCATCAAGGCAAGAAGCACCAGCGCTGCAAATGCCTGCATCAATAACCTCCGCCAGATTGACGCTGCGGCCCAGGAATTCGCACTGGAAAGAAATCTGAAAACTGGAGATAAAATCAATTTCCCCGACGATCTGACGCCATACATTAAGCTCAATAGTCAGGGTAAAATTCCACCATGTCCGCAAGGCGGGATTTATTCCATCAAGAAAGTCGGCGATACCCCGACCTGCTCGCTGGGCACCAACGGCAGCTCGGCCCACGTTTTGCCCTGAGCCGCGGAGCGGCGAGAGATGGTAGCCCACGGTGACAACCGTGGGTTTGCGAAACAAGCCATTCAAGCTCCGTCAGGAGCGGCAGAAAATTATTTGTGGCACAACGGTTCTTTCGCCCCGTCCGGGGCTTATGTCTGTTTGAACAATTACCCACGGCTCGCGCCGTGGGCTATTATCTTCCGCGCCTCCGGCGCTCCAAAATGCCGTCGCCAGATTTGAAAAACGACCGTTGATTCGCGCCCAAAACAAAAAACCGCTCTCCAGCGGGGCGCAGCTTAAGGAAAACATTAACTCTCCTGCAAACTGCACGGAACGCCATTACCCGTCGTTTTCACCGTTGACTCACGAGGGGTTGTATCCTCTTCTGGAAGTGCAGATATGATGAACATGTCCAAAACGGCCGGCTACGCGATCCATGCCATGACTTGCATCGGGAATTCGCGTACGTCCATGCCTTTCGTCCGGGACATCGCCAGGAAAACCGGCCTGCAAAAGCCCTACCTGGCCAAGATCATCAACCAACTGGCGCGCGACGGCCTGGTGGTGGCCAAACGCGGCTATCGCGGCGGCCTCGCCCTCGCCCGGCCGCCCGGGGATATTACCCTGCTCGAAATCGTGACGGCGGTGGACGGAGAGGATTGGGCCGGTCCGTGCCTGTTTGGCATGGAAAAATGTCCCGCCGAGGGCCAATGTCCGGCGCATGCCCGTTGGAATGAAATCCGGGAACAAATCGCGGCCATCTTGGGGGCAACCACACTGGCGGATGTGATGAAGACCATCCCGGGCCAAAAGACTTCTCCCGCGAAAAGCCGGTGATTCGGAAGTCCGCGCGAAGGATTTTCTGCCGGCATTTCTTGTTAACATCGGCACAGTTTGACCTGCCCTTGGGAAAAGCGGCGGCCCTCTGGTGCTTTGCCAAAAGACAAAATGTTCGCGAGATTTAAAACCAAACCGCCCTCCGGCGCGGGCCAGAGGGCGGTGGTTAAAACTCAGCCGTTACTTGCCAACCGCTTTTTCTTCCGGAATGCGCATGCAGTAGAACGAGCGATAGACGAAGACCAGCGCGACGACGAAGAAGAACACGCCGATGCCGGTCTTGACGCTCTGGTTCTTCATGGTCACGGCGATTTCCACGGCGAGCAGGCCGAACAGCGTGGTGAATTTGATCACCGGGTTCATCGCCACGGAGGAGGTGTCCTTGAACGGATCGCCCACGGTGTCGCCGACGACGGTGGCGGCGTGCAGGTCGGTGCCTTTCTGGCGCAGGTCCACTTCGACGATTTTCTTGGCGTTGTCCCAGGCGCCGCCGGCGTTGGCCATGAAGATGGCCTGGAACAGACCGAAGAACGCGATGCCGATCAGGTAGCCGATGAAGAAATACGGATTGAAGAACGGCAGCGCCAGCGCGAAGCAGAAGATCACGATGAAGATGTTCCACATGCCTTTCTGCGCATAGACGGTGCAGATGCGGACGACTTCCTTGCTGTCCTTTTCCGAGGCGGTGGTGGCGTCGAGCTTCATGTGCTCCTTGATGTAAACCACCGCGCGATAGGCGCCGGTGACGACCGCCTGGCAGGAGGCGCCGGTGAACCAGTAAATCACCGCGCCGCCCATGATCAGGCCGAGGATGATTTCCGGCTGCACGATGCTCAAGCTGTCAACGATGCTTGAACGACGGCTCGCCGGCCATGCCGATGTTTTCGCAGCAGCATGATGATGCCGAACACCATCGTGGTGGCGCCGACGACGGCGGTGCCGATGAGCACCGGCTTGGCGGTGGCCTTGAAGGTGTTGCCCGCGCCGTCGCCCTTTTCGAGCAGATACTTGGCGTTTTCAAAATCGGCGTCGAAGCCGAAGTCGCGTTTGATGTCCGCCTTGATGTCCTTGGCGCGCTTCGATCTGGCTCAATTCATAAACGGACTGGGCGTTGTCGGTGACCGGGCCGTAGCTGTCCACCGCGATGGTCACCGGCCCCATGCCGAGGAAGCCGAAGGCCACGAGGCCGAAGGCGAAGATCGGCGCGGCGAACGTGAATTTCTGCCGGCATGATGCGCCATGCAGCGCCGGATTCTGGGAGAAGTAATACGAGGCGAACATCAGCACCATGATGCACCAGCCCCATCCAGAAGGCCGAGAAGTTGCCGGCCACGAAGCCGGACAGGATGTTCAGCGACGCGCCGCCGTGCTTGGAGCAGTTGGTCACTTCCTTGACGTGCTGCGAGTTGGTGCTGATGAAGATCTTGGTGAATTCGGGAATCAACGCGCCCGCCACCGTGCCGCAACTGATGATGACCGACAGCACCCACCACAGTTCGGGCTGCAGTGCCGGCGTCGTCTTGAAGTCGCCCAGCAGCAGGTAGCTGGCGACAAAGGTGACGACGATGGAGACCGCCGAGGTGATCCAGACCAGATGGGTCAGCGGCGCTTCAAAATCGAAGTCCTTCTTGCCGCCGAACATGGCCTTGCTGATGACTTCGTTGACGAAATAGGAGACCAGCGAGGTCACGATCATCAGCGCGCGCATGACGAACAGCCAGATGATGAGCGTGGCGCAAACCGTCGGGCTGGCCGCCAGCGCCAGCGCCAGGAACGCGATCAGCGCCACGCCGGTCACGCCGTAGGTTTCAAAACCGTCCGCCGTCGGGCCGACGCGAGTCGCCGGCGTTGTCGCCGGTGCAGTCGGCGATGACGCCGGGATTCTTCGGGTCGTCTTCGGGCAGCTTGAAGACGATCTTCATCAGGTCGGAGCCGATGTCGGCGATCTTGGTGAAGATGCCGCCGCAGATGCGCAGCACGGAGGCGCCGAGCGATTCGCCGATGGCGAAACCGATGAAGCAGGGGCCGACCAGTTCGCGCGGCAGGAACATCAGGATGCAGATCATGAAGAACAATTCGACCGCGACCAGCAGCAGGCCGACGCTCATGCCGGAGCGCAGCGGGATGCCGAGCGTGGCGAGCGGGTTGCCCTTGAGCGCGGAGAAGGCGGTGCGGGAGTTGGCGACGGTGTTGATGCGGATGCCGAACCAGGCCACGCCGTAGGAACCCAGGATGCCCAGGATCGAGGCGAGCAGGATGACCACGACATGTGCCGACGAGTTCGTCTTGCAAGCACCATGAAATAATAAACCATGCAGGCGGCGATCAGCACCCAGAGGATGGCGAGGAATTTGCCCTGCGTGAACAGGTAGGTCTTGCAGGTTTCCCAGATCGATGTTGGAGACCTTGGCCATGCTCTCATGCACCGGCAGCGCCTTGGTCTGCTTGTATTGCACCAGGCCGAAGAAGGCGCCGACGGCGCAGATCACGATGCCGAGATACATCAGCGTGGAGCCGCTGACGCCGCCCAAGCCGGCGAATTTCACCGTGTCCAGCGGTGGAATTTTGATGTCCGCTTCACCGGCGAACGCGTTGGTGGCAAGGGTAAACAGGCAAAATACAGCAAGTGCCCACAATGATATTTTGGTCTTTTTCATAAAAAAATTCTGCATGAAAAGGCTAGGTAATTAACCCCTCCATCGCCAACCATTTTTTGGCAAAGAACTCTCCCAAAATTGAACTGATGCCCCCCAATTTCATTGCCTTGCCAACACGATAATGCCCCTCGTAATAGCAATGCTCTGAGCTTTTCTATAACCTCTGGGACAAGCCCGAAGACCGAAGGCCGAAGCTCGAAAGAATCCGAAACACGAACTGTTTGTGAGCCGGTTTGTCCTCGGATTTTGATTTCGGGTTTCTTTTGGCTTTCGACATTCGGCATTCGGCTTGGCCGCGCCTACGCATTTGACCTTGTCGCTCGCGGCGCGTTTCCGCATCTTTGCCGTGATGGCCGAACGCGCGGTCTCCACTTTGAACAAACCGGACGCGGCGTTGGAAATGACGCTGCGCCCCTCGCTCTTTTCCGAATTCACCGGCCAGCCCAAGGTCAAGGAGCGCCTGGAAATCGCCGTCGCCGCCGCGAAACAGCGCAGCGAAGCGCTCGACCACATCCTGCTCAGCGGCCCGCCCGGCCTCGGCAAAACCACCCTCGCCAACATCCTCGCCAAGGCCATGGGCGCCAACCTCAAGAGCACCAGCGGCCCGACCATCGAGAAAGCCGGCGACCTCGCCGGCCTGCTCACGAACCTCGAAGAAGGCGACGTGCTGTTCATTGACGAAATCCATCGCCTGCAAAAAACCATCGAGGAATATCTGTACCCGGCGATGGAGGATTTCAAACTCGACATCATCATTGACCAGGGACCGAACGCGCGCAGCGTGCGGCTGAATCTGCCGCGCTTCACGCTCATCGGCGCGACCACGCGCAGCGGCCTGCTCACCGCGCCGCTGCTCACGCGCTTTCCCATGCGCGAGCGGCTGGATTATTACGTGGCCGACAGATTTGGAGAAAATCGTCGTCCGCTCGGCGCGCCTGCTGAACGTGGAGATCGAGCCCGCCGGCGCGCACGAAATCGCCCGGCGCAGCCGCGGCACGCCGCGCATCGCGAACAACCTGCTCCGCCGCGTGCGCGATTACGCCCAGGTCCGGCACGACGGCCGCATCACCGCCGACGTGGCCGACAAGGCGCTGGCCATGCTGGAGATTGACCAGAACGGCCTCGACGAAATGGACAAGCGCATCCTCGAGGCCGTCATCGTGAAATTCGGCGGCGGTCCGGTCGGGCGTGAATTCGCTGGCCGTGGCCGTGGGCGAGGAGCCGGACACGATCGAGGAAGTCTATGAGCCGTATCTCATCATGGAAGGCTACCTCAACCGCACCTCGCAAGGCCGCGTCGCGACGGAATTGAGTTACAAGAAACTCGGCCTGCAAACTCGCACAAGCAATCAGCCCGGTCTGCTTTGATCATCGCATTGGCACAGACGCGCTTAATTTAATCAACATGACCTCCGATCGCAGATTATTTCTCAAACAACTCGGCCTCGGCACCGTTGGATTAAGCATGGCCTCCTCATTTCCCGAATCTCTCGCCGCGCCGCCAAACATTGGTCGCCATCTCCCGCGCAGCACGCCCGAAGCGCAGGGAGTGTCGTCCGTTGAGCTCCTGGACTTTTTGGAGGCGGTCGGCAAAAGTCAGCATGAATTTCACAGCTTCATGATGGTCCGTCACGGACAGGTCATCGCCGAAGGCTGGTGGTCGCCCTACGCGGCGGATTTGAATCACATGCTGTATTCCCTCAGCAAAAGTTTCACCTCGACCGCCATCGGCTTTGCTGTGACGGAAGGCAGATTGAAGGTGGAGGATCCGGTCATTTCCTTTTTCCCCAATGACCTGCCCGCCAGCATCAGTGAAAATCTTGCGGCGTTGCGGGTGAAACATCTGCTCACGATGTCGGTCGGTCACGCCAAGGATTCGACGCCCATCATCACACAGACGGACAACTGGGTGAAAACGTTTCTGGCCTTGCCCATCGAAAATCCGCCGGGCAGCGCGTTTCTTTACAACAGCGGCGCCACCTACATGCTTTCGGCGATCGTCCAGAAACTGACCGGCCAAAAGGTCATTGATTATCTGGAGCCGCGTCTGTTCCAGCCGCTGGCGATCGAAGGCATGACCTGGGAAACGTGTCCGCGCGGCATCAACACCGGCGGCTGGGGGTTGGCCATGCAAACCGAGGGCCTCGCCAAATTCGGACAGATGTATTTGCAAAAGGGCGTTTGGAACGGAAAACAGATTTTGCCGGCGGCTTGGATCGAGGAGGCGACCACGTTCAAGATTCAGCAGCCGGCCGAGCTTGGAAAGAACCTGGCGGAGGCGAAAAAAACCAGCGAATGGCACCAGGGTTATGGCTACCAGTTCTGGCGCACGCGGCACGATGCCTATCGCGCCGACGGGGCCTTCGGGCAATACACCATCGTCCTGCCCGACCAGGACGCCGTGATTTGCATCACCGGCGAAAGCGCCAGCATGGCCGGCGAGTTTGATTTGATGTGGCAACATCTTTTGCCCGCGATGAAGGTAAACGCTTTGCCGCCGGACCCGGTTTCACAGGCCCGGTTGAAACAAAAACTCGCTTCGTTGGCCTTGCTTCCGCCAAAAGCGCAGGCCACTTCGTCTGTCGCAGCCAAAATTTCCGGCAAAACTTTCAAGATCGAGGGCGACGCCAATGTGCAGAGCGTGGCGTTCAAGTTTCGGGGCGATTCCTGCACCTTCACTTTGAAAGACGCCAAGGGTAAACATCCCATCACCTGTGGCATCGAAAAATGGGTGAACGGCAAGACTGACATGCCCGGCACTCCGCCGAAACTGACTGTGGGCGCCTTGGGACCGGTTTCGAAGGTTCTGGCCAGCGGCACTTGGAAGGATGAAAACACCTTTCAAATGACCTGGCAATTTTACCAGACGCCGCATCATGACACAGTGACCTGCCGTTTCGATGGTGATAAGGCGAAAATTGAATTCCTGAGCAGCGTTTCGGAAAAAAATCCAGGATTCAAGGAAACCCGTCCAGCCCTGCTCGGACAAATCGCCGCCTGATCCAGATTCGCGCCGGTATTTTGTAGCAATTAAAGCGGCCTGACGGGGACAATTTCAGGCGCGTTTACGCCCAAACGTACTGACCATTATGGCGTCCTCATTATTGGCGCGGGACCGGAAACCGGAGGTGCCTGTCATTTTGCCTGTGGCCGGAGCCGGAAAACGGGATTACCTTGGGTCGTGAAAAACATTGCAGCGCCAATCCTCCTGGGAGCGCCGCCGTCTCGGCGGCGAGTATCTGGGGGAATGTTTCGCAGTGAAACACGTGGCGAGCGTTGTCGCGGGCTATGCAGGCAAGCCAGCGCTCCCAGGCTGGCGTTGAAGGCAAACGCATGATTCGAGAACAACTAGTGGGAGCCGGGCGCAACATCACCAATGCGCGCGTCCTGGCCGTGATGGAAAAAGTTCCACGGCACGAATTCGTCCCGCCGGAATTCCGGTTCCGGGCTTACGAGGACCGCGCCCTGCCCATCGGTTACGACCAGACCATTTCCCAGCCTTACATCGTCGCCTTCATGACCGAACAACTGGATCCCCAGCCGACGGACCGCGTGCTGGAAATCGGGACCGGTTCGGGTTACCAGGCCGCGGTGCTCGCCCAGCTTGTGGCGGAGGTTTATACCATCGAAATCATCGAGCCGCTCGCCCAGCGCGCCGAAGCCGACCTGAAACGGCTCGGTTACACGAACATCCACGTGCGCGCCGGTGATGGTTCCCAGGGCTGGCCGGAAGCCGCGCCGTTCGACGCCATCATCGTCACCTGCGCTCCGGAAAAGGTGCCGCCGCCGCTCGTCGAACAACTCCGGGACGGCGGGCGGATGATTATTCCCGTCGGGCCGATGGGAGACCAGGAACTGGTGTTGCTCCGCAAGCAGGGAGAACAATTGGAGCAGCGCGCCGTGCTGCCCGTGCGCTTCGTGCCCATGACCGGCGGGGCGCAGCGCTGATTCAGGCGTAGCGGCGGCTCGGCAGAGCGCCGCAAACTCATCGAACGGTCAGCGGCGCTCTGCCGAGACGCCGCTACGAGCAGCTTTTTCCTTTCGTTTCGCGCCCGATTCGTGTTTCATCCGTGGCGGTTTGAACTATGCCCAAGCGCACTGACATTCATTCCGTCCTCATCATCGGCGCCGGCCCGATCATCATCGGCCAGGCGTGCGAGTTCGATTATTCCGGCACGCAGGCCTGCAAGGCCCTCGCGCGAGGAAGGCTACCGCGTCATCCTCGTCAACTCCAACCCGGCCACCATCATGACCGACCCGGAGTTCGCCGACCGCACCTACATCGAGCCCATCACGCCCGAGTGCGTCGAAAAAATCATCGTGCGCGAGAAGGAGGAAATGAAAAAGCTCGGCGCGAAGGGCAAACTCGTTCTGCTGCCACGCTCGGCGGCCAGACCGCCTTGAACACCGCCATGGCCCTGCACAAAAGCGGCGCGCTGGAACGGCACGGCGTCGAAATGATCGGCGCCAACGCCGAAGCCATCCACGGGGCGAAGACCGCCAGGCTTTCAAGGAATTGATGCTTTCCATCGGCCTGGACGTTCCGATCTCCGGCACCGCGCACAACCTGGACGAAGCCCGCGCCGTCGCGGAAAAAATCGGGCGCTTTCCCGCTCATCATCCGGCCCGCCTTCACTCTCGGCGGCACCGGCGGCGGCATCGCCTACAACCGCGAGGAATTCGAAGAACATCGCCAAGCGCGGCATCGACCTTTCGCCCGTCTCCGAAATCCTCATCGAGGAATCCCTGCTCGGCTGGAAGGAATTCGAGATGGAAGTCATGCGCGACAAGGCCGACAACTGCGTCATCATCTGCTCCATCGAAAACTTCGACCCGATGGGCGTCCACACCGGCGATTCCATCACCGTCGCGCCCATCCAGACGCTGACGGACAAGGAATTTCAGATCATGCGCGACGCAAGTTTCGCCGTCATCCGCGCCGTGGGCGTCGAGACCGGCGGCTCGAACATCCAGTTCGCCGTCAACCCGGACAACGGCCGCATGGTCATCATCGAGATGAACCCGCGCGTCAGCCGCAGCTCCGCGCTGGCGTCCAAGGCCACCGGCTTTCCCATCGCCAAAATCGCCGCCAAACTCGCCGTCGGCTACCTGCTCGACGAAATCAGAAACGACATCACGCGCGAAACCCCCGCCAGCTTCGAGCCGACGATTGATTACGTCGTCACGAAAATTCCGCGGTTTGCCTTCGAGAAATTCCCGCAGGCCGACCCGACGCTCACCACGCAGATGAAAAGCGTGGGCGAAGCCATGGCCATCGGGCGCACGTTCAAGGAAAGCCTGCAAAAATGCCTGCGCTCGCTGGAAATCGGCCGCAGCGGCCTGGGCGGCGACGGCAAACCCTGGCGCATCGGCACGGAAGTTTATGGCGACCGCGACATCCTGCCCGCGCGACGTCATCAGCCGCAAACTGAGCGTGCCCAACGCCGAGCGGGTGTTTTTCATCCGCCACGCCCTCCGCGCCGGCTTCACCATTGACGAGATTTTCAACCTCACGAAGATTGACCGCTGGTTCCTGGTGCAGATCAAAGAGATCGTGGATTTTGAGGAAGAACTGGCGGGGGCGAAGAGTTGAAAAATGAGCAAGCTCATCTACGTCGAGACCAGCGTGCCGAGTTTTTATTTTGACACGCGCACCGCTCACAACATGCAAGCCATGCGGCAATGGACGCGCAAATGGTGGGCACTGCCGAAATTCGATCGGGAATTGGTTGTCGGCGCGCCTGTGCTGGTTGAATTGGACGAAGCGCCCGCGTCGAAACGCGACAAAGCGTTGGAATTGATTGAAGAACTTCGCGTTCTGCCTTATGTGAACGAAATTGCGGAAATTGTTGAAGCCTATTTCGCGCACAAACTGATGCCATTGGAAGCGCAAGGCGACGCCGACCATTTGGCGTTCGCGTCATTTTACAATTGCGACGTGTTGGTAACGTGGAACTGCAAACATCTGGCAAACGCGAACAAGTTCGGGCATATTTACCGCGTCAACGGGTTGTTGGGATTGCGCACGCCGGCACTCGTGACGCCGCAACAACTATTGGAGCAAGACGATGAAAACGAAAGACGATGACGGCTTGGAATGGCTGCGGGAAATTCGCGCGCGGCTTGCAAAAAAATTTGACTACGACCCGCGCAAGGCCGGTGCTTATTACCGGCGCAGACAAGCGGAGCGTGGTGCGAGGATTTACCGGCCCGAAGTTCCGGCCGGGGCCGGCCACACCGTTGATGCCCTGCATGACCAAGCGCACGCGGAAATTGCCGCCGGCCAGTGCGCCACGCTAACGTCTTACCGCGCCGCCCGCAAACGCAAGGCGAAACGGGCCAAATGAACACCGTTTCAATCCACAATCCGAAATCTGAAATCCGCAATCGGCTTGAGAAAGGAAACAAACTCGACCCTAACGCGCCAGAAAATGTCGCAACGACAGTTTGCAGTCTAGCTGCTGAATGGCGTCAGGATTTAGACGCATCCATTTTGGAAGCTATAATTGCAGAAGACAAACGCGTTGAAGCTTTTGACATTGCTGATTTAGCCGGCGTGCTTTTTAACAGTCGCGCGGACGATGCTCACACGAAAACTGAAGAACTTTTACAGCGCCTTCAAAAGGCTGGCCAAATTCGTATGGATAACAATAAGCGATTTCAAGTTTCAGCCCGTCCAAATTGACGTGGTAGTGCAAGTCCAAGTCGGAGAATGAAACGTGATGGTTTCAGTTCTTCGCCCCCGCCAGTTCCTCCTCAAAATCCACAATCTCCCTGATCTGCACCAGAAACCAGCGGCCATCCATCAGCACATTTTTCTTGCCAAGTATATTGAAAAGGAATTTTGCAATTGGATACCAAGGGTAATCAGATTCTGGTGTTTTCGCCTTAACCTGCGCAACGGCTTTGCGAATCAACCCATTGCAGCTTGATTTTTTTTCATCAACTAAAGTATAAATCGCATCATACAACTGATACTAACTTGCAATCAATAGGCTATTAATATAGGGTGAGGGCAATCTATGCGCCCTCGAACTGAAATTCCCGCCGCGCAGGTCGGCGCGATCCATCGCGCGATGCTGGCGGCTTCCGGCAAATCGGCCTTTCAACGGCTCCAATGCCTCTGGCTGCGGGCCAGCCAAGACCTGTCCACCGAAGCCATTGCGCAGACCGTGGGCTTGAGCGTCAGCCATGTGCGGCGTGTCTGGTCGGAATACCTGCGCGGAGGACTGGCCGCCGGTCAGGGCCGTCCCAAAGGCGGACGCCGTCATCAAAACCTGACCTTGGCCCAAGAGCGGGCCGTGCTGGTTGGCTGGCAAGAGCAAGCCCGGCGGGGAAGACTGGTCACGGCCCGCAGCATCAAAGTGGACTATGAGAAACGCTTGGGGCGGTCGGTGCCCGATTCGACGGTGTGTCGCCTGCTGGCCCGGCACCAGTGGCGGCGGGTGACTCCGCGTCCCAAGCACCCTAAAGACAACCCAGCGGCCCGTGCCGCTTTTAAAAAAACTTCAGGCCAAAGTGGACGCCGTTGCGGCTGGCTTCCCACACCAACCGTTGCGGCTGATATTTGAGGATGAAGCCCGGTTTGGCCGGATGAGCGATCCGATTCGGTGCTGGGCTCCCTCCGGCTGCCGTCCGCAAGTATCCACCCATCGGGTGCGCCAATACACCCATGTTTTTGGCAGCGTCTGCCCGCAGGATGGCGAACTCATCAGTCTGATCCTGCCGCACGCTGACACGGTGGCCATGTCGTTCTATTTGGCGGAAGTGTCCCGGCGGCATCCCGACGAACATATTTTGATGTTCCTGGATCGGGCGGGCTGGCATCAGGCCAAGGCGCTGGCCGTGCCGGATAACCTGACCTTGGACTGGCTGCCAGCTTACAGCCCGCAATGCAACCCCCAAGAACTGGTCTGGCGCGAAGTGCGCCGGCAGCCCTTTGGCAATCACGATTATGACTCGATGGACGCGGTCGAAAACGCCTTGGAACAACGCCTCTGCCAACTGGAATCCTCACCCGCCCAAATCCAATCCCTCACCGGTTTTGATTGGATTGTTAATGTTAGATTGAATGCTAAATA
>CAWDPX010000006.1:0-228583 GCA_963804345.1 uncultured Verrucomicrobiae bacterium
CGGCGCGTGGACCGCATTATCAATGCCCAGGAACCCACCGGCATCACGCAGATTGGCGAAGTCGAGGCGAAGGACATCCTGCGCGCCTATGATTTCAATGTGCTCGGCGGCCAGCTGGCACAGACCAGCGACGAGGCGGTGGAAATTGCCGAGCGCATCGGCTACCCGGTCGTGTTGAAAATTTCATCGCCCGACATCATCCATAAATCCGATTTCGGCGGCGTTCGCATCGATCTCGCCAACGCCGAGCAGGTCCGTGACGCTTTTGATTTGATGATGCTGCGCATCCAGAAACGCGCCCCCAAGGCCTACCTGCGCGGCGGGTTTGTCGAGAAGATGGGCGCGCGCGGCCGCGAAGTGATATTGGGCATGACCCGCGACCCGCAGTTCGGGCCGATGCTGATGTTCGGCTTGGGCGGCATTTTCGTGGAAGTGATGAAGGACGTGACCTTCCATCTCGCGCCGATCACGGCGGAGGAGGCGATGCAGATGCTCAAAGGCACGCGCTCCTACGCGCTGCTGCAAGGCGCGCGCGGCCAGGCGCCCGTGGACCTGGAGGCCATCGCCGGCGCGCTGCAACGCATCAGCCAGCTCGTCACGGATTATCCGCAGATTACGGAACTGGACATCAACCCGTTCATCGTCGGTCCGGTGGGCGTTCAAGCCTACGTGGCCGATGCCCGCATGACGTTGACAAACACGTCAGCCTCTCATTGAGCAAAAGTCCAAATGGCAGCAATGAAACATTCAACGCTCAACATTCAACATCGAACATCCAATGCCCGCCATCCGGCGCATCCATTGAATGTTGGGCGTTCGAAGTTGAATGTTGAATGTTTCCAAATTTTTGAATGACATGAGCAAGACCAAGACCATCACCTACGACCCCAACTGGCAGGAGACGTACAAGTCGCAGATCCTCACGGCTCCCGAGGCGGTGAAGAAAATCCGGCCCGGCCAGCGCGTGTTCATCGGTACCGGCACCGGCGAGCCGCTCGAACTGGTGACCGCCCTCAGCAAACGGGCCACCGAATTGCCGGACACCGAGATTGTCCACCTGCTCACCTTCGGCGACGCGCCCTACGCGCACCGGGAGCTGGCGCAATACTTTCGCGTGAACAGCTTTTTCATCGCCGAGAACGTCCGCGACATCATCCAGGAGGGACTGGGCGACTACACGCCGGTGTTCCTGTCCGACATTCCGCGCCTGTTCGACAGCGGCCAGTTGCCGCTCGACGTGGCCCTCATTCACGTCACGCCGCCGGACGCGCATGGCATGTGCAGCTTCGGCGTGTCGGTGGACATCATCCGCAGCGCCGCCGAGAATGCCGCGCTCGTCATCGCGCAGGTGAACCCGAACATGCCGCGCACGCTGGGCGATTGCTTCATCCACATCCATGACATAGACGTGCTGGTTCCTTCCCAGGCCCCGATTCTGGAGGTGCCGCCGGCCGAGGCGACCGAGACGACCCGGCAGATTGCCGAATACATCGCCGCCCTCATCGAGGACGGCTCCACCATCGAATTCGGCATCGGCCGCATTCCACAGGCGATGTTCGGTTTTCTGAAGGACAAGAAAGACCTCGGCGTTCACACCGAAATGGTGACGGACAACATCATCGAACTGATCGAATGCGGGGCCATCACCGGGAACCGCAAGTCCATTGACCGCGGCAAAATCGTGACCAGCTTCTGCCTCGGCACGAAGAAGATTTACGACTACGTGGACAACAACCCGCTCTTCGCGTTTCATCCCACGGAATACGTCAACGATCCGTTCATCATCCGCCAGCAAAACAAGATGGTGGCCATCAACACCGCGCTGGAAATTGACCTCACCGGCCAGGTCTGCGCCGATTCCATCGGCTCCAAGTTTTTCTCCGGCGTGGGCGGCCAGGTGGATTTCAACCGCGGCGCGTCCAAGTCGCATGGCGGCAAGGCCATCATCGCGCTGCCGTCCACGGCCAAGGGCGGCACGATCTCGCGCATCATGACGCACCTCAGCCCGGGGGCCGGCGTGGTGACGACCCGCGCGGGCGTGCATTACGTCGTGACCGAATACGGCGTGGCCTATCTGCACGGCAAAAGCATCCAGGAACGCGCCCTGGCGCTCATCAGCATCGCGCATCCGAAGTTCCGCGCCGACCTGCTCCGCGACGCCATCAACGCGAAATATCTTTCCACCGAAATGGCCGACCTGGAGGGCAAAATCCTCGTCGGACCGAAGGAACTGCGCACCACCTACCTGCTCAACGACGGCACGCAGATGAACTTCCGCGCCATCCATCCCACCGACGAACCGCGGATGCGCGACCTGTTCTACAAGCTGTCGGCGGCGACGATTTATTACCGCTTCATGAGCCATTCCAAGCGCGTGTCGCGGCAGGAGATCCAGGACTTTGTTTACATTGACCATCGCAACGACGTGACCATTGTCGGCACCCTGCCCGCGTCGCATGGCGAGGAGATCATCGCCGTGGGCAGCTATTACCTCGACCCGAAGACGAACCTGGCGGAAGTGGCGTTCGTGGTGAGCGACCAGTGGCAGAACCACGGCATCGGCACCTTCCTCTTGAAGCACCTGATGCGCGTGGCCCGCCGCAACGGCATCCGCGGGTTTACCGCCGAAGTGCTCACGGAGAACAAGCCGATGCAGGCGGTTATCAACAAATCGAACTACAAAATCAAGAGCAAGCTCAACGGCAACGTTTACAGCTACGAGATGGATTTCGAGTAAGCCACCCGTGGTTTGCTCTTGCACGGGAGCGTCGTCCTTGTGGGACGCAACCCTTCAAGGCTGATTTTGCCCGTTCTGCAACCGGCCATCGGGCGTATGGCAACCGTAGAAGGCTGAACCGTTGGTTCGGATTCATACCAACCCGCCGGGGATATTCTTGCTCGTTGGTTGGTGCGGGGGTTTCCGGATTTCGGGGCATTATTTTAGATTCTCGAGAAACCGGCGGTCGCTTTCCTCGAGGCTCTCCGCCAGTTGGTCCGGTTCAGCCTGGGTTTTCGACCAACGGATGATCTCCGGATTGAACGGCGGCTGGCCGTTTTGCGAATTCCACCATTTGCCCCAAGCCCGCCAATCCCTGCCAAAATTCTGCCCGGTCAACCCCACCAGCGAGATCTGCGCCCACCAGCGGGTGTTCACGTTGTAGTGATAAAGCAGGGGAATCAGTTCCGGCACGGATTGCCTGTCACCGAGCAGGCCGAGCGCGCGCACGGACATCCAGCGGTCGCGATTGTCCTTTTCCTGGCGGTCAAAGGCGAGCTCACGCAGTGCGGGCAGTGCGTTGATGGAGCGCAGTGCGGCCAGTGAGTTGATGGCCTGGTAATACTCGTCTGAACCCGGCCCGTTGAGAGCCTCAATCAAACGCCTTTCCAGGTCCGCGCGCTCTTTCTCTGGCCAGCCGTTAAATGTGCGCGTGTCCAGGAAGTTACGAAACTGCCGGTCGGTCGCTTGCATCACCAGACGCTGGTCTTTGTTCAACAGGTTCCCAAAAGCATTCGAACTGACAGGTTCAGTCGCCGCAATTATTGGGGTTGGCCGGTTGGACTGATGATTCTTGCTCGTCCTGCCAGGGCCGGGATGATCGGCTCCGGATTGTACCGCGAGTTGTTCCTTTGGCTTGACCTTGAAGTAACCATCGGGGTCGGCATAAACCAGATTATTGTTGTTGAGCAAAACGCGACCCGTTTCCCCGTTGGTGGGAGCGTCAACCAGCCAATAGCATCTTTCTGCAGGCGCGGGGGGCGTGGCGGTTGCAAAAATCGTGAAGGCTTTGTCGCGTGGATATCTGAAGGACAATTTGCCATCAGGATCAGCGTGCGCTTTCTGAGACATGACTGGCGAAAAGTCCGACAAATAAGTTTCGGCGCCGGGATACTGTTCCAGCCGGGTTTTGACCGCCGCCAGTTTAGATTTGGCGGCATCAAGCTTTGCGGCGTTGGGATTGATTGTTAAACGTTCGATGGTATCCATTTTATCCTGGAGCAAGGCGAAGGTGTCTTTGAGCAGTGCGGCTTTTTTCCGATAATCCGCCAGTACGTTTTGGGCGTCCTGCAACTCGATTCTGGCGAACGTGACTTCGGAGTCCAGCTCCGCATCTTTCGTTCGCATCTTTGCTTGTTTTTTCTCGAGTCCGGTGGCTTTGACCCGCGCCGAATCGATTCTTTGTTTCAAGGCAGGATATTCCGCCGTAAGGCTGTCCCGTTCAGCCTTTGCTTTGTCGCGCCCGGTCCTGGCGGTGACATAATCAGCGTTGGTCAGGCATTGGCTTTCCGCTGAGAATGAATTCAGGGCGGCTTCAGCCTTTTCGACACCTTCCGTTGCCGCGGCAAGTTCCCGCTGTAGAGTGGCGTTTCCCAATTCAATGACAGCCTGTTTCTTTTGAAGAAAATCGGCGACTTCCGGCTTTTCAATTAACTGCACTTCCACGTCCCCGGGCCGGATGCTTTTGCCGCCATCGACAACAACGAACACCTGGCCGGCTGGCAGGGGACGCCGGTGCGCCAGTCCAATGCCAAGGCCAATCAACAACAGGATCAGCAGCCCGGCGAGGAGCCAGCCCCATAATCGATTGGATTGCCGGGCTGGCTGTGCGGTGGCCGCGACTGGCGGAACGGGCGACGGAATCTCAGCCGGTTTTCTGGCCGCGCCGAAAATGTCTTCGTAAGCGTACATCAACGCCGCCAGCGCGACGGGAGCCGTGACCAGGGAACCCACAAAAAAGACGAGCATCCCCGCCATTTTAATCAGCGACAAAACGATGATGAATCCGAAGAACTTCCACCAATGTTTGGAGATGGTCTTGCGGCTCAACCCCATGGCCGGCCAAAAACCGAGTCGTTTGTCAATGACCAGGGCCAGGGTGAAGGTCCACGCGACCGCGAGATAAATGCCGGGCAATATGAGACAAAACAATCCGGCAGTCGTGAGCACGGCCATAACCAGACTGGCGAGGAAGAGCGGCAGGAATGCCCGGCTGAAGCCGGAAAAGGCGGTTCCTGCACCTGCCGGCTCGCCGCGTATTTTCTTCAGGAAATACAGGCACAATCCGCCCAGGAGCGGACCACTGACAACAACCCCGATCACAGCGCAAAAGGCGGCGACGGCGCAGCAGCAGGATCAGCACAGTGACGCCCACGACCGGCCAAAAATCACTTCGCACCAAAGCCCAGCCGCGGCGCAGGCAACTGCCAATGTCCAATGTGTAATCCCCCGCCAAAGCATCCTGGGCGAATGCCTCCGCATTCCCCGCCGGTGCGGTGGTGCCGGCAATGGTCTCCACCGCCGTCTTTACCTGGCTGGCCTTTTGGTAGCGGCGCTCCGGCTCTTTTTCCATGGCATGCAGCACCACTTCATCGAGGCGCACGTCAATTTGAACCTTTTGCGACGGCGGCTGGAAATTTCCCAGCGGCAGTTCGCCGGTGAGCATTTCATAGAACACGACGCCCAGCGAATAAATGTCCGCCCGATGATCCACCGTCTGCGGCTTTTCGATCTGTTCCGGCGCCATGTAATGCGGCGTGCCCACCACGTCCTTGGCGCCGGTCAGGGAGATGTCCTGCGGCGCCTGATCCAGGATCTTGGCGATGCCGAAGTCGGCGATTTTCACCCGGCCCTTTTTGTCGAGCAGGATGTTTTCCGGTTTGATGTCGCGGTGGACGATGCCTTGCGTCGTGGGCGTATTGCAGCGCCTCGCAGATCTGCGGCACGATGGCGAGCGCCTCGGCGGACGCGAGTCTCCGCGCCTGCAACACCTGCCGCAGCGTCAGGCCGTCCACAAATTCCATCAGCAGAAAATAATTTCCCTGCGCTTCGCCGAAGTCGTAAACGGTGACGATGTTGGGATGGTTCAGCCAGGCCAGCGCGCGGGCTTCGCGTTCGAATCGCTCGGCAAATTGCGGGTCGTTCTGCTTTTCCGGCGAAAGGATCTTCAGCGCCACGAACCGGTTCAAGCGCGGTTGGCGGGCTTTGTAAACCGCGCCCATGCCGCCCTGGCCCAGCAATTCGATGATTTCGAGCTGGGGAAATAGTTTGGCCATCTGCTCGACGGATGGCGGCACAAAGGCTGATTTGCCGCCCGCAGGTTCATGTCTCCGCCCTGGTTTCAAAGCCGGATTTCATCAGGCACTCCGGACAGAGGCCCTGGGGCGCCTCGGGAACCACCGGCTTTCCGCAAATGGGGCAAACCTGGGTCGTATCCATAATAGTAATTCTTCCGCCCTATTTATAAAGGAAAGCGGGCGGAAGGTTACAGAGGAAACGACAAGTCTGTCTTTGAGCGGAACGCATTGAGCACTGGAACCCGGCTCATCGTCTGGCCAGCACGGCAAACAAATAACGCATTTCCTCTTCGACTTCTTCCGGCTTCGCGACGGTGTTGGCGATTTCATCCCGCAGCAATTGCCGGTACCGCTGGCGCAGCCGATGCACCGCCACTTTCACCGAGCCTTCGGTCATCGCCAGTTTTGACGCCAAAGCCGCATACGGCTGCGCCGTGCGTTCACCCAGCAAACATGGTTTTAGCGCCTCAAACAATTCCGCCTTGCCGTCCCGCGCAAATTCGGCACTCAGCCGGTTCATGACCTGGTCCAGCAAGGTCAGCGCCCAACGCCATTCAAAACTTTGTTCCGGGAGTGGCGTTATCCGCCGGTTCCCGCGGCGCAACCGGCTTCCGCATCATCGAAGGGCAGGGAAACCATCCGGCCGCCGCCGCGTTTTTGCGTCTGGCCTTGTCCCATTCGTTCGCCAGAAAACGGCTGAAGCTGGTCAACAGAAATGAGCGGAAACGGCCGCGTTGCTGGTCTGCCACGCCTAGCCAGTCCCGCTCCAGCAGCCACGCGAAGAATGCCTGGGTCAGGTCTTCGGCATCGGCCCGGGCATATCCCCGCCGTCGCACATAAGCATAGAGCGGATACCAATACGTCTGGCAGAGTTTTTCCAGGGCGGCCTGTGCCTGCGGGACATCACTGCGCCCCGCCGTCAGCACCACCGACCAATGGGTGGTGGCAAACACGGGCTGGCGGGCAACTTCGCCCCAAGGCGGTGTTGCAGAATATTCTTCAGTGTTCCAGGTCGTGCTCACCCGCAATCAGCGTAGTGCCACAGGCAGGAACCGCAAGTTTCGATCGGGATGAAAGAAACCTAAAGTGGCGGCGCGAGGAGGCTCGCCCTCCCGGGTGCTGCGGAGTATGCTCGAAACGGAAATCAAAATTATGAGCCCGACCACAAACGACAAACTCCAGTTCATCCTCGGCCGGCGGAGCATCCGGGTTTATGACGCCCGGCGAAGTCAGCGAGACGGCCATCACCCAACTGTTGCAGGCGGCCATGGCGGCGCCCTCGGCGGTGGCCAAGGACCCGTGGCGCTTTGTGGTCATCCGGAAAAAGGAAACGCTGTCAACCATCGCGGCGGCTTTGCCCAACGGCGGCATGCTGGCCACGGCCCCGCTGGGCATCGTCGTCTGCGGCGACCTCGATGCGGCGCACGATCGCCAGCTCAGTTATCTGCTGCAGGATTGCTCGGCGGCCATCGAGAATCTGCTGCTGTGCGCGCATGGTCTGGGCTTGGGCGCCTGCTGGCTGGGGGTTCACCCGCGGGAAGACCGCGTCCGGAAGCTCAGGGAAATTCTTCAACTGCCCGCATCGGTCATCCCCATCGCCGGCATTGCCATCGGCCATCCCGGTGAGGAAAAGGAGCCGCGCACCCGGTTCAACCGCGAATACGTGCATTGGGAGAAGTGGTGAGGCGAAGATGAAGATGGGAGATGGCGGTGAATAAGCAGTGCGCCGAAGACTGCAACCATTTACGAAAATTGCGGCGGACTGCGACACGCCGCCACGATGCGCGGGCGGTTTTGCAGAGTTGATGCACTCGCTGAGACGCTCGCCCCTGCCGATAATTGGTATTACGGGTCAGGGCGCGATTCGTACTTTGACGCGATAGAACCGGGCGGTGTCGGGCGGCGGATTCGTCTCGGCTCAATTCCAGCAAGCCCGCATTGCCGGCAATGTCAACCTGGCCGGACACCGATGTCCATGAACCCACGGCCAGATTCGTCCGGCTCTCCAGGGTGTAAAGGCAGTTTAGCGCCGATGGGAAGGACAGGACGCAATTGGTGCCGACGGTGATGGACGCGATGTGAAGATAATTGGTGTCACAAAAGTTGAGCGCCGCCAAAGCATCCACGCGGCCCCAGCCGTAGGTGTTGTTGGGAATGTCGGTACCCGGAACGCCGCCGCACGACTGGGGGTCGGTGCGGGGCACGGCGGTGTGTTCGATGATGTGTTCGATGGTGTCCACCTGGCCCCGAAGTTCCGGGTGCGCCGAAATAAGGAGGGCCACCAGGCCCACGACGTGCGGTCCGGCCATGCTCGTGCCGCTCCAGCCGCTGGCATAACTGTTGACGGGCACACTGGAACGGATGTTGACCCCGGGAGCGGAGACATTGGGCTTGAGCCGGTTGCTGCCGTCCACCGTGACCGGGCCGCGGCTGCTGAAACCGGCGATGTTGTCGCCGCTGTCCGTGGCGCCGACGGAGAAGGAAGCGTCGTAAATGGCTGGAGATGTAATCGTGCTGCAACCGGAGCCTTCATTGCCGGCGGAGACGACGACGACCACGCCGGCGGCACGAAGATTCTCGACGGCGGTTTGGAAGACGAAGAGGTTGGTGGTGCCTTCGGAGGCGTCAGAGTACCAGGAATTGTTGATCACATCGGGGGCTTTGGATGGGTCGGGATTCTGGTCATTGAGATCCGTCGGCGCGAGGAACCACTGAAAGCATTCCAAATAGGTGGCGGGCGTTCCCCAGCCGCGTTCCATGTTGCGGCAGCCAATCCATTTGGCTCCGGGCGCCATGCCGATCTGGTTGCCCGCGCCATCGTCGCCGACCATCGTGCCCATGGTGTGCGTGCCGTGGGAGTTGTCATCGCACGGCGCGGTCAAATTGTAGCCGCAGGGATTGTCGCCGGTGTTGTTGGGATTGGGGCCGTGAATGGCGTCGTGCCAGTTGTAATTATGGTTGGCGTTGGTGCCGTCCCAGCCCCGGTAGTGATTGATCAGGGCGGGATGATCCCATTGGTAGCCGGTGTCCTGTCCGCCCACCACGACGCCCTGGCCGGTGTAACCCAGCGCCCACACGTTGGGCGCGTGGACTTGGGAAATGTTCCACTCCACCGAATTCACCATGCTGGCTTATTTTCGGCGATGCGACGGCGGAAGATCGGGAACGCGGTTTGCGGAATTCGCAATGATGCGGGCCGTTTCTTCCCTTTGGGCCAGCGATTGGATGGCCGGCAAGTCGCCGCGCACCCAGATCATGTTTGCCACCCAGAACGGTTGATGTTCCAACTTTTGTTCCTGAAGCGTTTTCAAGATCGGCGGCTGGGTGCGTTGTGCCGTTTCCGTCAGGCGCTCGAAAACATACCGGCCCTTGGCCTCCTTGGTCTTCAAAGCGGCGGCACCGCTCAAATCCGCCTGCTCGGACAGGACGACGAGAAATTCATTGGTGGCCGGGGCTCCTTGCAACAGGCGCGAGTCCACCTTGGTCTGCCAGTTTTCCGGAATCCCGGCCCGGGCCGTCAAGACCGCCAGAACCAAACAGGCACTCTTTGCGATCCATTTCATAATCGAGACACAACGGAGTTATACCTATTCTACCCCCGATTGGTGCCGCTGTCTTGGGATTTTGAGCAAGCCACAACTTTGTGAAAACGCACAAGGCAATCCGCATGACGCCAGCAATGGCCGCTGGCATAGAAAAGAGTCATTGGACGGTTGCCGAATTGGTTGAACGCTGTGGCGAATAAATCCGATTATATTTCCCGCGTCCAAGTGGCGATAATGCAATTGCACAATTGCAGCGCAACTTGGCGCGAAACCGTGCCCGTCCGCGAAGTCTTTCAGGGCAAAACCATCTGGCAGGGTAACGTCGAGGTTTTTGATCTGGCTGGACACCCAAAAGCAAAACGCGCTTACGGCTGGTCACATCCAGAGGGCGATGACAACAAGGGTGAGCGATTTGTAACGGTTCTCGAAATTCCCCCCGTCGTATCGGCAGAAACCGCTGTCAAAATCAGCATTGTTTCGGATGTGAAACATTCCAAAAAACAGCCAAAAACCCAATAAAACAGCGCAACATACCCGTTGACGTGGTGTTTATGGGGTGTATCATAGCAATGGAAGATGTTATGAGCGCATTACAAGTTGAGCGGGAATTTTTTAAGGCAAATCAAGCTGAATGGATTAAAATACATTCAGGCAAATTCGTTTTGGTCAAAGGGGAAAAACTTATTGGCGTTTTTGACAGTGACCAAAAGGCGGTAGCGGAAGGGCTGCGTCTGTTTGGATCTGAATCATTTTTAGTGCGGGGCGTTGACGAACAAGATGAAACGCTTCGCATCCCCGCCCTGATGTTCGGCTTGTTAAATGGCAATTTTACACGTCCAGTATAGTGGGCAGGCCATGGGGCCAAACGGCCAGCCCGTTCCAGTGGACCCGCGCCAGCTTATTGCGATGCGCGGGCCTGTTGTATCGGTCACAATTAAAGTCCCGCCAGAAATTGTGGAACTTCTAACCAAAGAATCCAAACCCATTCCACCTCCAATTTCTGGATTTGGACTCATTGACACTGGTGCTATGTCCTCCTGTATTGACCATGCGGCTGCGCAGGCATTGGGGTTGCCTGTTGTGAATGTGATAAAAATGGCATCCGCAACGCACAAAGATGTTGATACAAACGTTTATCCAGTTAGTTTTGATATTCTTGGCGGACAGCCAATAACGGTGAACTGCCCAAGAGCGGCAGGCGCGGCGCTGGCAAATCAGCAGCTTGTTTTATTAATTGGCCGAGACTTGCTTGCAAATTCCTATTTTACTTACAACGGGCCAACAGGACAATTCACGATTTGCTTCTAAGGTCTTAATTTCAAATTAAGGCACTACCGGTTTCTATGCGTTCTTTGTGTTCTTTGCGGTTGCTGCTTTATTCCTGGTCCGTGACGGCATCGTGGAATTTCAGGATGTCGCCCTTCTCGCCCTTCAGTTCGGCTTCCTTGAACTTGATGGCGGCGCGCGGATGCAGGTTGCGCAGGCCCGTCAGCAGGTAGGGCAGGTCGTAACCCCACAGCAGTTTCGCGCGCATCGGCTCGATGTGGTTCTGCACGCAGTCGAGGATGGGACGGAGTCTGGTACTTCGGGTTGCGCAGAAAACCGATGAGCAGTTCCATCGGGCAATTGCCCGCGCCGCGGCCCAGGCCGGCCATCGTGGCGTCGAGAAAATTGGCGCCTTCGATGATGCCTTCGATGGTGTTGGCGTAGGCCAGTTGGAGATTGTTGTGCATGTGCACGCCCACCTCCTTGCCGGCGGGCTTGCAATGCGAAAGATATTTCTTCACCAGCAAATGGATCTGCTCGCTGTAAAACGCCCCGAAACTGTCCACCAGATAAATCGCCTTGGCCTCGGATTTGGCGAGCATTTCCAGCCCCTCGTCCAGTTCGCGGTCGGGGATGATCGAGGCGGCCATCAAATTGACCGTCGTTTCGTAGCCCTTGTCGTGCGCGTCCTTGACCATGTCCAGCGCGGTGGGAATCTGGGTGATGTAGGTCGCCACGCGGATCATGTCGATGACCGAATCCTTTTTCGGCAGGATATCCTCGTGATAATCACAGCGTTCGGCGTCGGCCATGACGCACAGTTTGAGATCCGTCGGGTTGTCGCCGACGATGCGGCGCAGGTCGTCCTCGGTGCAATATTTCCAGCAGCCATGTTCGCCCTGCTTGATGCCCTTGCGCGACGCCTTGTAACCCAGCTCCATGTAATCCACGCCGGCGGCGACGCAGGTGTCATAGACCACCTTCACGATCTGGTCATCGAAATGGTGATTGTTCATCAATCCGCCGTCGCGGATGGTGCAATCGAGGACTTTGATTTCGGGCCGGTAGGAGAGCCAGCGGCTCTCGGGCGTTTCCTTGGGTTTGGCGGTCTTGGGGCTCATAAATTGGTGTTTGAAAAAAGTATTCCCGTAATATTATCCAACAAACGGGATGAAACACAAGGCGGGAGTGATTGAAGGCAAACCTGCCCACCTTGCTTGACCCGCCAGCGAAAGAAGCCGCAGAACGACATGACCCGATCGGACCAATCTGCGGCTCTTTATCGTGCCCAAATGGGCACGTGCATCATGCCCAAACGGGCACGGTGTTAATATAGTCTTCCGGCTTCTAAATTCAAGTTGTTCCGGCGGCTGCTTGAACCAGCCGGGGGGCGAGGGTAACCGCGATTACGGACAACGGCGAATTTTGTAATTGTTGCCCGGCACGGAAAAGTTAAAGTGTGACGGTCATTATGAAAAAACTCGTCATTGTTCTGGGTGTTCTGGTGGTGCTCGGCCTTCTGGTCTTGATTCTGATTGCCTGGCGGCGGGCGGCAGTTACAACCATCTCGTCAAACTGTCGCAGGGCGTGGACAGCCAGTGGGCGCAGGTGCAAAACGTCTATCAACGCCGGGCCGACCTCATCCCCAATCTCGTCGCCACCGTTTCCGGCGCGGCCAATTTCGAGAAATCCACGCTGACGGAAATCACCGCGGCGCGGGCCTCGGTGGGGCAGGTGAAGATTGACCCCAACTCCGCGCCGACCGATCCCGCCAAGCTGGCGGCGTTTGAACCAGGCCCAGGGCCAGCTTTCGTCGGCCTTGTCCCGCTTGCTGGTGGTGGTGGAGCGGTATCCGGATTTGAAGGCGACGGAGAACTTCCGCGATTTGCAGGCGCAACTGGAGGGCACGGAGAACCGCATCAGCGTCGAGCGCCGGGATTTCAACACGGCGGTGCAGAATTACAACACGGCCATCAAATCGTTTCCGGCGGTGTTCTATGCCGGCGCCTTTGGCTTTCAGCGCGAAACCTTATTTCGCCGCCACGCCCGGCGCCGAGACGCCGCCCAAGGTCCAGTTCGATTTCAACCAGCCGGCGGCGGCGACGAACCATTGAGCCGTGCGACGCTTCTGCGCCATCCTGATTTTGCTGTTCGGCTTCCGGCTGTTCGCGGATGAAGTCATTCCGCCCGCGCCGGCGGCTTATTTCAACGACTACGCCCACGTCGTCTCCGCCGGCACGGCGGCGCAGTTGAACCAGACGCTCGAAAATTTCGAGCGCCAAAGCTCCGACCAGATCGTGGTGGCGGTTTTCCCGAAGATGCAGTCGGACTCGTCCATTGAAGATTACACCGTGCGCGTGGCGCGGTCGTGGCAGGTGGGGCAAAAGGACAAAAACAACGGGGCGGTGCTGTTCGTTTTTGTGCAGGACCACAAGATGTTTTTGCAGGTCGGCTACGGACTGGAAGGCGTCCTGCCCGACGCGCTTTGCAAGCGAATCATTGACGAGCAGATTACGCCGCGTTTCAAGGCCGGCGATTTCGACGGCGGCCTGACGGCGGGTGTGCAGGCGATCCTCGCGGCGACGAAGGGCGAATACAAGGGAACCGGGCGCAACGGTGGCGGACAGTCGGCCATCCAGCACGGATCAATGCAGTCCCATTCCTTGGCTTTGGATTCATCGTGTTGATCGTTATTATTGTTTTTTTCGCGCGAGGTTCGGGAATGTTTTTCGCCCTGGTTATTCGCTCTCGGCAGCAGCGGCTCAAGCCGGCGGTTGGGGCGGCGGAGGTTTTTCGCGGCGGCGGCGGCTTTTCCGGAGGAGGCGGTGGATTTTCCGGTGGCGGCGGCAGTTTTGGCGGCGGCGGCGCGGGAGGGAGCTGGTAACTTATGCACCCGCAAACATTTCTCAAAACATGTGCAGCACGACGGCATCGTCGCGGCGATTCGCGACGCCGAACACAAAACCTCCGGCCAAATCCGGGTCAGCATCAGCCCCAAACACGTTGACGACGCCGGTCGCCGCCGCGCAGGCGGAATTCCTGCGCCTGGGCATGAACCAGTCGCCGGAACGGAACGGCGTGCTGATTTTTGTGGCGCCGCGCGCGCACAAGTTTGCCGTCATCGGCGATGAAGCGGTTCATGCGAAGTGCGGGGATGAATTCTGGCGGAAGCTGGCGGACGCCATGACCGGCTACTTTCGCAAATCCGAATTCACGCCGGGCATCATCCACGGCGTGCAAAAGGCCGGCGAACTGCTGGCGGAGCATTTCCCGCGTCAGCGCGGATGACCGGGCCGTTGGCCGGCGATGGACAAAAAGGGATCAGTCCTGGGAAAGGCGACATTTTTCCACTGCCGCATGCTTTAATTTCAGCATTTCAGAATGTAATTGGTGCGCCAGTTCCTTGCGGCTGGGGTCAATGGATGGAATGGGGGCAAATCGAACCGTAGCCCGAAAGGTGCGCTTGCTCAACAGGTTCAGCAGGTGCGCGAAAAATGTCACGTCGCTCCAATAACAAACGTCGTTGCCCGCGTCGCCATCGTCGAGTTCATACTGAATCAAGCTGATGGAAAGGGAATGAACCTGTTGCGTGGCCGGCTCGAGCAACGATGACTTGAACGGCAGGACGGTCCGGCCGTCCGAACTCGTTCCTTCGGGAAACACCACCACCAGCGCGCCGCCATCGAGCGCGGTTTGGACGGCGGCATTCACCGGCGCGACGTCCATCCGCCGTCCGCGATCAATAAACAGCGTGCCCGCCAGCCGGGCGAGCCAGCCGATGACCGGCCACGATTTGATTTCGTGTTTCGCGACAAACACCGCGGGCGTGAGCGACGCCAGCACCGGCACGTCGAGGTAGCTCAAATGATTGCTCACGAGCAGGCCGCCGGACGGGACCGGCCCGGCGGCTTGCGCTGTGAATTTGAAAATTCGCAGGGTGCGGCGGGAAGCCCGTTGCAACCACAAGGCCCGCGCGGCCCGCGCGGATTTTTCCGGGCGGAACGCGCAGCGGATCAAATAATCAACCAGCGCGATGATAATTTCGCCGGCAAACCAAAGCAGCCGCCCCAAAACGCGGAAGGGATGTCGGCGCAATCCTTGCATGCGCAAGTTTCAAACGCGGTGACGGCGGCGGTCAACCAAGAAAATGAAAGGCCACCCATTGGCCGGGGCGGTCAATGGCGAAAAAGCGTCCCCGACCAACAGCCTTTTTCTTGAAAGCTGCCTTTGTCTTTGATCCATGTGGACGGGGTCCAAGGCCGCGTAAAAGGAGTTGCCTCACGCGGTCTGCAACCGTTCCCACCCAAAAAAAATCAAACAATTAGCAATAATGGTTAAGACCGCAGGCTTGTTTTAATCCCACTATTGACCCGGAAGATGTACAGCGCGTGCCTTGATGGCGGGCGTCAGCAGTGCGGATCAGTACCAATGGTTGGACAGCCGCCGGAAGACATTTCCGGCCACAATTCGCGTAAAAGGCTTCGGCCTCACGCGACAAGGATTGCGCCTTGATGTAAAGGCACGCTTGGGGTATTAAAACGCAGAATCCAGAAGCGCAGTGACGGTGGAACATTTTGTCGGCGGAGTTCGCGTAAAAGGCCTGCGGCCTCACGCGACAGGGCGTACCGCCGGGCGGAATGGCATCACAACTGGTCACCGGTCGCGTAAAAGGCCTTGGGCCCCACGCGACGGGTCAGATGTTCCTCTTCGAGAGGATGACCCGAAAACCGGACAGGATGAGATGGCCTTGAAACGCAAATCTACAAAGACGCGCGCAGAAAGAGAGTTTCTCAAACTCCCTGGGGCGGATTTCATTTCATCGATCACCGTCCGTAACGGCATAACCACCCTTTCCGCATGAGCGATCGCAAACTGGCCTTTCTGTACTCGCCCGAAATTGAAGGGTTGAGTTACCCGCCAGATTGCCCGTTCAAAACCCAGCGCGCCAGCCTCACGCGCCAGCGCCTGAAATCGTTCGGATTGCTCGGCGGCGATGGATGCGTCGAGGCCGCTTCGCGAAAGGCTTCGCTGGCCGAGTTGAAAAAGTTTCACACGGCCCGTTATCTCAAGGAACTGCAACGCGCCGCCGGTGGTGATTTGACCGTGGACGGCTTGCACATGGGCCTGGGTGGACCGGACACGCCGGTGTTCAAGGATATGTTCGACTGCGGGGCCTGGGCCTGCGGCGCGGGGTTGGTGGCCGCCGACTTGTTGCTGGAGGGCAGGGCGGACATCGCTTTCAATTTGCTGGGCGGTTTTCATCACGCCATGGCGGAGCGCGCGTCGGGATTTTGTTTTTTGAACGACGTGGTGCTCGCCTGCATGAAACTGGCCAGGGCCGGGAAGCGGGTCCTGTATCTCGATGTGGACGCGCATCACGGTGACGGCGTGCAGTCGGCTTTTTATCAGCGCAAGGATGTGATGACGGTCTCGTTGCATGAGACCGGCCGGACGCTTTTCCCCTGGGGCGGTTTTGAAAATGAAATCGGCGAAGGGCCGGGCCGGGGGTATAACGTCAATGTCCCGCTACCGCCCGAAACCTATGACGAGGCTTTTCTGACGGCGTTCGACAGCGTCGCGGTTCCGCTGGTGGAATTTTTCCGGCCCGATGTCATCGTGCTGGAACTGGGGATGGACATGCTGGCGGGCGATCCGCTGACGCATCTGCGCATGACCAACAACGTGGTGGTGGAAATCATGGAACGGCTGTTGCGGTTCAATCATCCGATGCTGGTGGCGGGCGGCGGCGGGTATCACGTCGAGAACACCGTGCGCGGCTGGGCATTGGCCTGGCGGACGTGTTGTGGCGGGGATGAGGAATGTGATTTTGGCCTGGGCATGGGCGGCGTGATGCTGGCCAGCACCGAATGGGCGGGCGGCCTGCGGGACCGCGCCCTGGCCGTCACGACGGAGCAACGCCGGGCCGTTGAACCGGAGTTGCAGGCCACCATCAAAAATATCACCAACCATGTTTTCCGGCTTCAGGGCATTCAGGCCGGCTCCGGCCAGGGGGTGACGACGCCCGGCCGGGCCGGTTAATATTTTATGGAAATCTTTGATAAACTATGCGGTTGTCAACAGATCTCCCTCTCCGCCGCAAAGCGGTGGAGAGGGTCGGGGAGCGGTGGTGCTGATTTTCAAAACTCCCCTCTCCGGTCGCTTCGCGACACCCGCTCCCCGCTTGGGCGGGGCGAGAGAATAATTCCTGAGTTTTAGACAACATAAACAACCAAGAAACCTATCATGACAACTCCAACCAAGACCGTTTCCACCAGTTCACTGATGCAGGAAAACCGGACATTTCCGCCCAGCCCGGAAGTGATCAAACGCGCCCACATCAACGCCGAGCAATACAAAAAAATGTATGACCGCTCGATCAACGATCCGGACGGGTTCTGGCTCGAACAGGCCGCGACGCTCGACTGGTTCAAGAAACCCGCGGTGGGTCGCAAATACGTGTGGGACACCGAACGGAAACGCATCGAGCACACCTGGTTTGAAGACGGACAGCTTAACGTGAGCGCCAACTGCCTCGACCGCCACCTCAAGACGAAGGGCAACAAGCCTGCAATCGTCTGGCAGGGCGAACCGGAAAACGAAGTGGTCACACTCACCTATACACAGTTGCACCAGCAGGTTTGCAAGTTCGCCAATGTGCTGAAGTCGTTCGGCATCAAGAAGGGTGACCGCGTTTCGATTTACCTGCCCATGATTCCCGAACTGCCCATCGCCATGCTGGCCTGCACGCGGATTGGCGCGATTCACTCGATCGTTTTCGGCGGATTCAGCGCGGACGCGCTGGCCGGACGCATCACGGATTCGGCGTGCCGGCTGCTCATCACCTCGAACACTTCGTTGCGCGCCGGCAAGAGCATCCCGCTCAAGGGCATTGCGGATGAAGCGTTGAAGCAGACTCCGAGCATCGAAAAGGTCATCGTCGTCAAACGCAACGAGACCCCGTGCAACATGATGGCGAACCGCGACCTCTGGTATCACGACCTGATGGCCAAGGCAAACGCCGACTGCCCGCCAGTACCCATGAACGCCGAGGACAAGCTATTCATCCTTTACACCTCCGGTTCGACGGGCAAACCCAAGGGCGTCGTTCACACCACCGCCGGTTATCTGCTGCACGCCGCCTTGACCCATAAATACATCTTCGACGTTCACGACGACGACATTTTTTGGTGCACCGCCGACATCGGGTGGGTCACCGGCCACAGTTACATCGTCTATGGCCCGCTTTGCAACGGCACGACGAGTTTGATGTTTGAAGGCGTGCCGACCTTCCCGGACGCGGGGCGTTTCTGGCACATCATCCAAAAGTTCAAAGTGACCGTTTTCTACACCGCGCCAACGGCCATCCGCTCGCTCATCCGGCTCGGCGAGGAATGGCCAGACAAATACGACCTGAGCACGTTGCGCACGCTCGGTTCCGTGGGCGAACCGATCAATCCCGAGGCGTGGATCTGGTATCATCGCGTCATCGGCAAGGGGCGTTGTCCCATCGTGGATACCTGGTGGCAGACCGAGACCGGCGGCATCCTCATCAATCCGCTGCCCGGCGCGCACACGCTCAAACCCGGCAGCGCCAACCGTCCGTTCTTCGGCGTTGAACCGGTCATCCTGCGCGATGACGGCAAGGAAGTCGGAATCAACGAAGGCGGCAAGCTCTGCATCAAGAAACCCTGGCCGGGCATGATGCGCACCACCTGGGGCGACCACCAGCGGTTCATCGAAACCTATTTCACGATGTATCCGAACATTTATTTCACCGGCGACGGCTGCCGGATTGATGAGGACGGCGACTACTGGCTGATGGGCCGCATTGACGACGTGGTGAACGTCTCCGGCCATCGCATCGGCACGGCGGAAGTCGAGAGCGCGCTGGTGAGCCATCCGAAAGTGGCCGAGGCCGCCGTGGCGCCCATGCCGCACGACATCAAAGGGCAGGGGCTTTACGCCTTTGTGACGCTCAAGGACGGCGTCAAGGAAAGCGACGAACTCAAGAAGGAGCTCATGGCGCACGTCCGCAAGGAAATCGGGCCGATAGCCGTGCCGGACAAGATTCAATTTGCGCCCGGCCTGCCGAAGACGCGTTCGGGCAAAATCATGCGCCGCATTTTGCGCAAGATCGCCGAGAACGCCGTGGATCAAATCGGCGACACATCCACCCTGGCCGATCCGCACGTGGTGGAAGCGCTGGTCAAGGGCAAACAATGAAAAAGGCTAAATGCTAAAGGCTAAAAGCCGCGTAAAAGGCTTTTAGCCTCACGCGGTGGAGAACATCGAACATTCAACATCCAACGTCGAACATCGAATTTCGGAGACGAGGATTGATTTAAATCGTCCTCGTCCTCGTTCTCGTCTTCGACAACGAATCGGGACGCGCCGGGACCATGTTTCACCCGGCTGAAGCCGTAACGGAGCACCAAACCAAGTCGCACCGTTGACAACAACAAAAACCTGGAAAGAAAAACCTATGAGTGACACAGCGATGATTTCCAAGCCCCCCATTCCATTAAACCAATCAACTCCCACCATTATGAGCGAACCAACCGTCATTCAAATCAAAGATACCACCGCGAATCCCGCACCGCTCGGCCTGCTCGGTTTCGGCATGACGACCGTGCTGCTGAATTTACACAACGCCGGCTTTTACGAGCTGAACGCCATGATTCTGGCGATGGGCATTTGTTATGGCGGCAGCGCACAAGTCATCGCCGGCATCATGGAATGGAAAAAAAGCAACACCTTTGCCGCCACCGCTTTCATTTCCTACGGCTTCTTCTGGCTGTCGCTAGTGTGCCTGATTGGTTTGCCGAAACTCGGTTTTACGGCCACTAACGACACGGCGATGGCCGCGTATCTGGCGATGTGGGGTTTGTTCACCGGCGTCATGTTTGTTGGCACGTTCCGGCTGAACCGCGCGTTGCAGGTGGTTTTTGGAACGCTCACAATTCTGTTCTTCCTGCTGGCTTATGCTCACTTTGCCAAGCCTGGCGAGGGCTTTGAACATTTTGCCGGCTACGAAGGACTTGTTTGCGGCTTTTCGGCGATTTATACCGGCCTCGCGCAAGTCCTGAATGAACTTTATGGGAAAGTCGTTCTGCCGCTCGGCGTGGTTAAAAAATAAATTTTAAATAAAACCGCAGCCGAAAAGCGGCGCGGTCGTGTCGGAACCGGTGCCGGCAAAATATCCGGACTGCGATTGCGCGCTGAGCGTCAACTGTGCCCCTGAACCACGGCGATTGAACAAATCGAATCGCGCGTTTCCATCAAAAAAGGCTGAACCGAAATTCAGCCCTGTTTTTTCCACTCTTCGGTTTTTGACTTGCCACAGGCACACCGCAACCACAGCCTCATCGCGTCATGTTAAAGCTCAATTTGACACTGCAATGCCTGTTGTTGAACCAACACGAATCTGGAATGGGCTATCAGATTGTCGAGGCCATCACTTTTGACAACAAAATCAAACGCGGTGTCGCTTACAATGCCGAGTTGCTGTTGTTTGAGGAAGAGCCACGCCGGATGTTTAGGACTGCCACCTTCGCACAACTTCTGAACGAAGCCAAAATCTCCACTGGAGAAATCAAGTCGTTGAACGTTGTGACAAACACCGCATCGGCTTCGCCAGCCCTTGCTTTGAGAGAATCAGCCTCCAACTATGGCAAACAGGCAGCGCCCGCAAAAGACGCGCCAATCGAGAAAACCAAGGAAAAAGAAGTGTTCAAGCGATTCACGGCTTACGAAAACGATCACCGCATCACATCTGATGGAAAATTGTTGCCGGGAACTTATGCCACCACCGAGGAAGACGCAAAAAAAGCGCCGACCGGCAAAGCTGCTGTGGCACGATACGCACTGCCCAATCCAAAACCCGCTTCCAACGTGTGGACAATCAAGCCTCGGAAGGATACTGTAATTCAGTATGGAATCGTTGAACCGGCCAATGACCAACCCGGCGGTGGCGTGGAAGTGCTTTTCAGGGATGGCACGCACGCGGGAACAGTGACCGGGCATGAAAAGATTCCCGACGAGTGAACATGAGAGTCAAACTCGCAAAACGTTGGACGAAACGGTTGCTGCAACTGCCAGAGACCGGCATGGGCTACCAGCGCGTGGACTTGCGACTCGCCGGCGGGCGCGAAATCAAAAACGTGCTCGCCTTCAACGCCGAGGAAGTTGAACTGCCGGACGAGTGCGCCGACGCCCAAATTGAGGACGTTCAATTACGAACAGCCTGACCGTCCGGCAAAATCCGGTCGCGCGAATATATCCAGCAGTTTCCTTACAATGGCCTCTTCCAATGGGCAGCAAAATCCTAAAATCAACCGCTTAAGCCCATCACGAGGAATTTGCCAGTAATGCCTACCATGAGACAATTGGCAAAACCTGCGGTCATTAAGATCAATCTGCAATCTACGTTCCTGCTCAAAAGACCAACTAGGCGATTTCCGCCTCATGAAACGATCAAGAAGCGACAACAGGTATTTATTTTTTTCGTCTTTGTCGTGAATCCCGCGCAGCCGGTCAAAATCCAAAACAGGACCTTCTGGGGGATATGTCATTTCCACAATATTGTCGTCCGGCCACGGATATTTCACTTCAAAGGCAACGCCTGAATGCTTGTCAGCATAAAGCGACCAAAGAGTCGGGTCGGAAATTGTCTTACTGAAACTCAAAATTCCCACCCATGTTTCCAGCCACTGAAGACGTTCTGTGTTGAAATTTTCCGCAAACTTTTGCTCCTGCGGAGTAGCCATGCCAGTAAAACCAAGCCTCCACTCAAACGGATCATTGAATTTGGACTGCTGCCCAACCCTGAATCTCCCGGTTACGAGCGTTTTCAATGCCGCATCAGAATCTAAATAGCGGTAAAGTGGAATTGGCTCGGACATTTGATCAGGCGATTCGCCGGTAATGCTTTGTGACAGCTAATAATCTTGTCGGCCAAATGGAAATAATCCACCGCGCCGCCGCTTAAAGTTTTAAGGCTATTGAGTGTGATTGAAACTTCACTCCGGGGGTATTTGTTCAGAGCCGATGTCGGCACGACGAAAAACTCCCACTGATTTAGTTCGAGCGGGTTGACTGTCTCCTTATCTTTGATGACGTTCTCATTTTTGTAAGCCAGCAAAGCAAATACATAAACATCGGCATGGCGTTTGGGTTTCCCGCGATAGCCGCCCTTTTCCCAGTCCAGCGCCTTGGTTTTGCGAATACTGAACTGAATAGTCGAATAGTCATCTTGAAGCCAGCTTTGAAGATATGCGGCTGATTTGACCTCCACCTTTGTCCCGTTTGGTGTTGTAAGATCATAAGTTGCCCATTCATTCCGCACGCCTTCTGCCGCGCCGATTGCCTTGGCTACAATAAATTCCGCCAAATGTCCGCGTGTGACGTTGTTCATAAGATCAGACGCACTCCATATCCAGAAATCTTTGATGGAAAAACCTAAATTGCCATTGTTCGCGTGGAACTGTTCACCACCGTGTTTTGGTAAAACGACAGGCTGTTCAAAGTTCGTTTTCATATTCATTCTGCAATTTAAATATTCCCCAAAAAACTGGTCGAGCATGACTTTGACGCAGTAACTGGCGTGCCGGTCGCAGCGGTAATAAAAGCCGCAGGTCTTTTCGAGGATGCTCGCCCACCGGAAGGTTTCACGCCGGAAGCTTTCTGTGCCATGCCGCGAGAATAGTCGTTTCTAATCGGCTTGCAAGTTCGCGTCGCTCCCCATCGCGGCCATTGATTCCTGCATAATTAACGTCCTGTTTATGACGGGACGGTCAAATCAAGTTTCCCGATGGCGGCCTGCAAAACGGCGGCGGACTTCACCAGGGCGTCCTGCTCGTCGGGCGGCAAGGCCACCTCCAAAACCTTATCAACACCCTTTTGGGAAACGATGCAGGGAACTCCCAAACTCACCCCGCTCATGCCGTATTCCCCTTCCAGCACGGATGAAACGGTGAGCACACCGCGTTGATTGCGCAAAATGGCCGCGGCAATTCGCGTCAAGGCCAGGCCAACGGCGAACCAGGTGGCGCCCTTGTAATCAATGATGTGATAGGCGGAATGTTTCACTTCCTCCACGACTTTGCGGCGCTGTGCCTGCCAGTCGTCGCATTTCAGACACAGTCGACAGAACTGTTCGATGGGCATGCCGGCCATGTTGGTCATGGACCAGGCGGCAAATTCACTGTCGCCGTGTTCACCCAGAATGTAGGCATGCACATTATGCACATCCACTCCGCAATGCTGGCTTAACAAGTGACGGAAGCGCGCGCTGTCCAGCACGGTGCCGGACCCGATGATGCGTCCGCGCGGCCAGCCGGACCGTTGGTGGGCGACATACGTCAGGATGTCCACCGGATTGCTGACGATCAAAAGTACCGCCGGCGACTTCTGGAGCACGATTTCATCAATGATATCGTGGATGATTTTGACATTGCGTTGGAGCAACTCCAGCCGCGGTTCGCCCGGCCGCTGTTTGGCCCCGGCCGTAATCACAATCAGGTGCGCATCCGCATAATCCGCCGCCCGGGCCTCATGAATCTGGACGGAAGGGAAAAACGCCTGGCCATGAACCAAATCGAGGACCTGCCCCAGGGCCAGTTCATGGTTGGCATCGCGCAGGGCAATCTCATCGGCCAGCCCGCTCTGGGCCAGCGCATAGGCAAAGGTGGAGCCCACGGCGCCCGCGCCAACAATCACCACCTTTCTCGGTTTCCAAGGGTCGATATTCATTTTTACTCCTCAGTTGGGGCACAGATTGTCTTTGGCGATGAAAACGTCAAGCATTTGCAAGAACCAAGAGGTAAAGTATAAAATAGAAAACATTGAAACGCAATTCACCAACAACATGAAATACACCTACGAAGAACTCGCTAGGATGATTGATCACTCGCTCCTGCATCCGACGATGACCGATCGGGAATTGGAGGACGGCTGCAAGCTGGCCGCGAAATACGGCGTGGCGTCGGTTTGCATCAAACCCTACGCCGTCAAACGCGCCGCGGAATTGCTCAAAGACACCGGCGTGTTCGTCAGCGCCGTCATCGGTTTCCCGCACGGCAGCTCGACGACAGAATCGAAACGCTACGAAACCGAACTGGCCTGCAAAGACGGAGCCGTCGAGATCGACATGGTCATCAACCTCGGCAAGGCGTTGAGCGGCGATTGGGGCTATGTCGAACGCGACATCAAAGTTATCTGCGACGAGGCGCACGCGCGCGGTGCGAAGGTGAAGGTCATTTTCGAGAACGATTACCTGGGCAAGGGCGGTGCCGGATTGAGCGGCGATGATTTTAAAAAGAAGCTTTGCCAGTTGTGCGAGCGCGCCGGAGCCGATTGGGTTAAGACGAGCACCGGCTACGGTTTCGTGAAGCAGCCCGACGGCAGCTACAACTATCAGGGCGCCACGGAGCACGATCTCGCGCTCATGCGCGCGAGTATTTCGGCGAAGGTGCAGGTCAAGGCTGCCGGCGGGGTACGCGATCTCGACGGCCTCATCAAGGTCCGCGACCTCGGAGCGACCCGTTGTGGCGCCACCGCTACTGCGGCAATGCTGGACGAATACCGGAAGCGCGCCGAGCATAAATTCATGGTGAAGAAACCGAAACCCAGTTCCGCCAGACATTGAACCGGTAGCCGAATACCACGATATCTTTTGATCCAGAATCAATTCGTCACGTTGGCGACACGGCGGTATCGCCAGATTTTAAGGGGGGAGCGTGTCGCAGATACTTCCATCCCTGCTGTTAAATCCATTCCCGAATTCCCGCTTGCCCCGTCCATTTCCACGTCTAACCTGTCGTCGTGACTTGGTTTACTGACCGTCATTTCTTTTTGCTCGCTGTGGCGGTTTACGGCATGAGCACGGTTTACTCGGTTTTCCTGTGGCGAAAAGGGTTTCGCAAGGATGACCACGTGAATTATCTTCTTCTGCTCGTCGCGTTTGCGCTGCACACGGTCGCCATGTTCCAACGCGGTTTTTCCTTCAACCAATGTCCGGTCAACAATCTTTACGAAGCCACCACCTTCATCGCCTGGGCGCTCGTCGCCGCCTATCTTGTCGTCGGGTTGCTGCCGCGTCTGCGCTTCCTTGGCGCGTTTGCATCGCCGGTGCTGTTCGCGATTGGTGTGTTTGCCTTGATGCCTGCGCTGGACCCGCCGCGCGGGCCGCAACCGGAATTTTCCGGTGCGTTGACCAGTCTGCACGCGGCGACGATCCTGCTCGCCTACGGCGCCTTCGGGCTGGGCGCGGCGGCGGCGGGGATGTTTTTGACGCAACAGCATGATTTGAAATTCCACAAGCTCCGCGCCGTGCTGTCGCTGATGCCGCCGATTCAACGGTTGGAAATCATCGCCAGCCGGCTGGTGTTGGCCGGGCTGGTTCTTTTTACCATCGGGCTGGACGCCGGCGGGCGTCTGCCCCGGCCGGAGCACACGGCCTACTGGACGGACCCGAAAGTGGTCTGGTCCATTTTCATGTGGCTGGTTTACCTGGCGCTGCTGGTGTTGCGCCGGTTTTTCCGGCAATCGAGCCGCCGTTTTGCGACCGGCGTCATCGGCGCGTTCGCCTTCTTGCTCCTCACCTTTTGGGGCACGAACCTGCTCTCGACCCTGCATCATCCATGAATGTCGTCGTCATCGGCTTGAGCCACCATTCGTCGCCCGTCGAGTTCCGGGAACGGTTTGCTTTTGCCGAGTCGAAAATTCCCGAGGCGCTCAAATCGCTGCGCGAATCCGGCATCGCCGGCGAAGCCGTGATCCTCTCGACGTGCAACCGGGTGGAAATCTATGCGGCGACTCCGTTGGAACCCGCCCGGGCGTTCGCTGAATTGAGACAGTTTCTTCTGCGGTGGGGCAAGACTACCGGCGAGCTGCAAAAATCTTCTCCCTCTCCTCGGCGAGGAGAGGGCAGGGGCGAGGAGGCCGTTTTTTCAAGTTCAGATCCCCGCACCCCGGCCCTCTCCCCGCTTGGGCGGGGTGAGGGAGTTGAACCAGAGCAGCACGCCGTCCCAACCACTATTTGTGACGAGATCTACACATTGGCCGAGCCGCAAAGCCTGCACCATTTGTTCAAGGTCGCGTGCGGGATGGACTCGATGGTGCTGGGCGAGACCGAAATCCTCGGCCAGCTCAAACAGGCTTACGCACTGGCGCATCGCCACGGCCATACCGGCGCGCGTTTGAATAAGGCGTTCCAGCGCGCGTTCCACGTGGCCAAACACATTCGCACTGAGACCAACATCCAGCGTGGCAGCGTGTCCGTGGCGTCGGTCGCGGTGGAGCTGGCGGAGAAAATATTCAATTCGCTCAACGACCGCGAAGTGCTCGTCATCGGCGCCGGCGAAACGAGCGAGAAAACCGCCCGCGCTTTGCTCTCACGCGGCGCGCGGAGCATCATCGTCGCCAACCGTTCGCATGACCGCGCGGTGGCCTTGGCCAGCGAGTTCGGTGGACGAGCCGTGCAGTTTGATGATTGGGCGGGGGAGTTTCAGAAGATTGACATCGCCATCAGCAGCACGTCCGCGCCGCATCACATTCTTGACCGCGCCAGGCTTGAACCGTTGATGAAGGCGCGCCAGCAGCGTCCGCTGCTGCTCATTGACATCGCCGTGCCACGCGACATTGATCCGGAAGTGAATTTTCTGGAGAACGTCTATCTCTACAACATTGACGACCTCCAGGCCATTGCCGACAGCTACTTGAAACAGCGCAAGGAAGAGATCGCGCGGTGCGAGGCGATTATAGCCGAAAAAGTAAAGATGTTGTTGGACGCAAAACGTTTTCAACCACGGATGAACACGGATGAACACGGATATAAAACGCAGCCCGATCCGGCATGAGAACCGGTACGTTTCTCTAAAATGGGAAATTTTGGACTGCGGCGGCAAGCGGAGCGCGACGCCGCTTTGGAAACGAGCCGACGGTCCGGTAGATTTCGCAAAAAGCGCTGTCGCCGCTGCGCTCTGCCAGCGCAGTCCAAAAGCTGTCGCCAGAAACTATGATCGTTTCCCCAAGGTGACTGCTTTTGAAAATACCTCTTGTGATTAAGTTTTCTTTTCATCCGTGTTAATCCGTGTTCATCTGTGGTTAAAAAATGGCTTCTGAACGCCCCATCATCATTTGCACGCGCGGCAGCGCACTGGCGCTCGCGCAGGCGAACCTGATCGCCGCGCAGTGCCGCGAAATGTTTTCCAAACTGCGTTTCGAGCTGAAAATCATCAAGACCACCGGTGATAAGTTGCAAAAAGCTTCGATGGCAAAAGTCGGTGAAAGATTGCCGAAAGGTTTGTTCACCAAGGAGCTCGAAGTCGCGCTGGTCAAAGGCCAGGCCGATCTCGCCGTTCACAGCTTGAAGGATTTGCCGACCGATCTGCCGGCCGGATTGGTCCTCGCCGCCACGCCCAAACGCGCTGATGTGCGTGATGTGCTGATTTACCGTTCCGCTGATTTTCTGGCCCATCAACTCTCAACCATCAACTCTCAACAGGATTGGTCCCCGGGCCAGGACGCGTTGCGTGGCTTCAAGCCGCATCTGAAACTGAAGGATTTTCCGAACGGCGCGACCATTGCCACCAGCAGCACGCGGCGCAAGGAAGAGTTGTTGGCTGCCCGGTCGGATTTGAACGTGGTGGAAATTCGCGGCAACGTCACCACGCGGATGCAAAAAGTCGCCGAGCGCGGCGAACTGGACGCGACGGTGCTCGCGCTCGCCGGTCTGATGCGGCTCAATTTCCGCGTCACGGCGGAAGGCAAACTCGAAGGCGACGCCGTGCCGGACGGTTTGCTGGCGACGGTCATGGACGTGGACGTGATGCTGCCATGCGTAGGGCAGGGGGCCATCGGCATTGAAATTCGCGCGGACGATGAACGCATCGCCAAAATTTGCGAGCGGTTGAACCATTTCAACACGTTTCAGTGCGTTACGGCGGAGCGGGCGTTTCTGCGCGCGATGGGCGGCGGCTGCCAGAGTCCGGTGGCCGCCTACGCCGAAATTGACGGCAGCCGGATGGAAATGCGCGCGGTGTCATTCCGCGAAGGCCCGGCCAAGCGTGCCGAAGGAAAGCGCCCGATTGCCGAAGCGGCGGCGCTGGGTGAACAACTTGCGGTGGAGTTGAAATGAAACCATTCCTTAGTCTTGGTATTCTGAGTGTTCTGGCGCTTCTGTTCGTGACCGGTTGTAACGATAAATCCGCCCGGCCCAAAAAAGACGATCGGGTGGTTGCTGTTAAGCAAGAGGATGCTGAAATGAATGCCGCGATGGCAAAGGCTCAGACCACGCTGACCAGTTTCATTGCAGTTTTGAGTTTTCCGCAGACAAACCAGCAATATTTTCTTATTAAAGGCAAGTTTACAGCAGGAGATATGGTCGAGCACATCTGGGTGGCTGATGTGACCTTTGACGGGAAGATGTTTCGGGGAGTTCTTGCGAACGATCCAGAGAGCATTCCCAGCCTTTCCTTCAAGCAGCCAGTCGAGGTTCAGCCGGCACAGGTGAGTGATTGGATGTTTGTTCAAGACGGGAGGCTTGTTGGTGGATACACATCGAGAATCTTGCGCAATCGGATGACTGAAGAGGAACGTCGGCAGTTGGATGCCAAAATTCCTTACCGATATTGATACACGGGTGTGCCGGGTACTGTCTTCGGAGCGCGAGTTGTCTCAACTCGCAGCAGCCACTGACGTACAGACTGCCTCGTGAAAAATTCCGGCCCCGCAGGTGTTTCTGGAAGTGCTGCGGCTTGGGACAAGCCGCGCTCCGGGTTAAAACAAAAACGGCGCAGACTTTCGTCCGTGCCATTCTTCACGCCTATTTCTCCAGGGCGGCGAGGATGGAATCCAGTTGTTTGCGTTCGATGTCGGTGGCGGTTCCGGCGACGATGTGTCCGGCGATGCTGCGCAGGATGTGAGCTTTGTCGGCCGCAAGTTTCGGCGACAATTCCGTTATGAAATCACGCGCGATGGCGGCAAAAGTATTTCCATTGTAAAAACAGAAGGGCGCAAGCCGGTGACATTTCAGGCAGATTTCGAGCGCCTCAGTCAACGCGAGTTCTCTGGATTGATTTTTCTCCCAAAGAGTTTTGGCGGGCAGATGTCCGTCGGAGGTGGGTTTGTGCAGGGCATTCTTCTGCTTGCAAAGACCGCGATTGATTTCAGTGACAATTTCCCAGTCGAATGTGGCGAGCCAGGGTTTGACAAGGCGCGGCATGGGGACCTGGCAGCTTCAATGAGCCGCGGATTTCCTTAAACCGGCTTTGATCCGTTGCAACGTCGCGACGCCTTCGCTTTTGAGGTATCCTTTTCCCGTTCGAGCGAGGACAGGCTCGGCAGCAAAGCGATCCTGGATCCGAAGAGCATCCTTCATGATCCGTCTCAGCCGGCTGTGCTGAACTTCTGTCATGTTTCAAAGATAACCAATGAATCCCCCAATCGCAAATTGAAAAATCCGGGACAAACCATCGTTGGCAAACTCGCCGAATTTGTTTCAAAACCATTTCTCGTCGGAGGGGCGAGTTACACGAGACCCCATTTTCAGAGGCATTTTATGGGTTAGGGACTCGTATAACTCGCCCCTCCGATATATTTGAGAAGCTCGTTTTAGGCGGCGCGGCAGCGCCCGCCCTACCTTGGTGTCGAATTGCGCTCCGAAAACAAAAAACGGCGCGGGTTTTTGGCCCGCGCCGTTGTCCCCACAGCTCCTCCGGAGCGCGTGTTACACGTCGTAGTACATGAAGAATTCGTACGGATGCGGGCGCAGGCGGATGGCGTCGTGCTCTTTCCGCTTGGTGCTGATCCACATTTCGATGAAGTCTTCGGTGAAGACGTCGCCCTTGAGCAGGAACGCGTGGTCCTTCTCAAGGCAATCGAGGGCTTCGCTGAGGCTGCCGGCCACATTCGGAACTTTCTTCAGTTCTTCCGGCGGCAGTTCGTAGATGTTTTTGTCGAGCGGTTCGCCCGGCTTGATCTTGTTCTGGATGCCGTCCAACCCGGCCATGACCAGCGCGGCGAAGCAGAGATACGGATTGGCGGCCGGATCCGGCGGGCGATATTCAAGGCGCTTGGCCTTCGGATTTTCGCTGTAAGTCGGGATGCGGACGGCGGCGCTGCGGTTGCGGGCGCTGTAAGCGAGGTTGACGGGGGCTTCGTAACCCGGCACGAGGCGTTTGTAGCTGTTCGTGGTGGGATTGCAAATGGCGCACAGGGCCTTGGCGTGCTTGAGCAAACCACCGGCGTAGTACAACGCCATCTGGCTCAAACCGGCGTATTCCTTGCCGGCAAAGAGCGGCTTGCCCTTGCTCCACAAGGATTGATGGGTGTGCATGCCGGAGCCGTTGTCGCCGAAGAGCGGCTTGGGCATGAAGCAGGCGGTCTTGCCGTGTTTCTTGGCAACGTTCTTGACGACGTATTTATAAACCATCATCCAATCGGCGGCGGTGACGAGCGGACTGAAGCGGTAGTCAATCTCCGCCTGGCCGGCCGTGGCGACTTCATGATGCTGGCGCTCGATCTTGACGCCGAGCTCTTCCATCACCAGGCACATTTCGGTGCGGATGTCCTGCTGGGTGTCGGCGGGCGCGACCGGGAAGTAACCTTCCTTGTGGCGGATTTTGTTGCCGAGGTTCGGCATTTCGTCGCGACCGCTGTTCCAGATGCCTTCCTCGCTGTCAATGGAGTAGAACGTGCCATTGGTCTTGGAATCGAACTGGATGTTGTCGAAGATGAAAAATTCCGCCTCGGGCCCGATAAACGCCTGGTCGGCGATGCCGGTGGAGATGAGATATTTCTCGGTGCGCTGGGCGATGCCGCGGGGATCGCGGGTGTACGGTTCCAAGGTGCCGGTTTCCGCGATGGTGCAGGTGAGGCTTAACGTCGGGACGGCGCAGAAGGGATCAATGAACGCCGTGGCGGGGTCGGGCATCGCGAGCATGTCGGAGGCTTCAATGCTTTTCCAGCCGCGGATGGAGGAGCCGTCAAAGCCCAGTCCCTCGGAAAAGGAATCTTCGTTTAATTCAGCGACCGGGATGCTGAAGTGCTGCCAGGTGCCAAAGGTGTCCACGAATTTGATGTCCACCATTTTCGCCCCGGCCTTTTTGGCCAGTTCTAATACGCTCTTGGGTGTGCTCATGTTTTATTTTTTATGTTTGGTTTTAGTTTTCTGCAATCACGAGGTCATGCCGGCGCCAACCACACTGCCCGCGCCAACATGACCCCGTCGAATCTGTTTTTCCATTCTGGCTGATTCTTTCAATTCAATCAACCCGCTTGGTGATATCCTTCTTCGCCGTGCTCCGCAAGGTCAAGTCCGGCGACTTCCACTTCTTCACTCGGCCGCAATCCAATAATTGCCTTGACAACAAAGGCGATAACCGTCGTGCCCACAATCGCCAGCACCAGGGTCAGGCCGATGGCCTTGAGTTGTTCCAGCACCAGCGGTTGGAAAAAGTGATCGGTAACCTTGTCCTTCAAGTTGGTGGCCAGGTTTCCATTTGCCGCGTTGCGGGCCAGGCAACCGGTCAGGAAAGCGCCGATCGTTCCGCCAATCGCGTGCACGCCGAAGGTGTCCAGCGCGTCATCGTACCCGAACCAGCCCTTGACTTTGTAGCAAAAGAACCAGGGAATCAAGCCGGCGGCAACGCCGATAATCACCGCGCCCGTTGCCGTGACAAATCCGCAAGCCGGGGTGATGACCACCAAGCCCGCCACGGCGCCGGAACAGAAGCCGAGCACGCTGGGTTTGCCCCGTACCAGCCATTCCATCATCGGCCAGATGAAGGAGGCGACCGCCGTGGCCAGCGTTGTGGTCGTAAAGGCGTTTGCGGCAATAACGTCGGCGCCGACCGCGCTGCCGGCGTTAAATCCATACCAGCCCACCCACAACATTCCGGTGCCGATCATGCAAAGCACCATGCTGTGCGGCGCCATGTTTTCATGGCCGAAGCCGATGCGTTTGCCGAGAATGATGCAGAGGATGAGCGCCGACCAGCCGGAGGTCATGTGCACCACCGTGCCACCCGCGAAGTCAATGGCCTTGATCCCGGCCTTCGCATTCCAGACGCCGTTCATGAAGCCGTCAATGCCCCAGATCATGTGGGCCTGGGGGAAGTAAACGACGAACATCCACAGCGTCATGAACAGGAAGATGGCCGAAAATTTCATGCGCTCGGCGATGGCGCCGAGGATGAGCGCCGGCGTGATGATGGCGAACATCAATTGGTACATCGAAAAAACGTTATGCGACACCCAGTACGAATAATCCGTGTTCGGGGCGGAAGTGACATTATTCAGGAAGGCAAAGCCCAAGCCACCCAGAAAGGCGTTGCCGCTGTGGAAGACCAGGCTGTAACCGCAAATCCACCAAAGAATGGTGACCAAGCCCGTGATGAGCAGGCATTGCGCCATCACGGAAAGGATGTTCTTGCGGCGAACGAGACCGCCATAGAACAGCGCCAGTCCGGGCAGCGTCATAAACAACACCAGAGCGGCGGAAGTCATCTGCCAGGCGTTGTGTCCGGGACCGGGAACTCCCACGGTCACTGGAGCGGTAATGGTCAGATTGCCATTGGTATCCTTCGGCAAGGCGCCGGTTGGATCGCCATTGTTGATGTAGGCTTCGAGTGCCGAGAGACGTTGCTCGACGGTGGGCACCGGCAGATTCGTTGATGTGTCCGCGCGCAGCGGCAAAGCGCCGAGGACCACAGTGGTTATCAAAGCGAAGGTCAGAAGATATGTTTTCATGGTCGTTTCAAATAAAGGTTTATGTGGTTCCATGAGTTCAGACGGCTGAGTCGCCTTTTTCTTCCGTGCGAATCCGCACGGCCTGCTCCACGGTGGAGACAAAAATCTTGCCGTCGCCGATTTTTCCGGTTTTGGCCGCTTTGGCAATTACCTCCACCGCCTTGGTCAATTGCTGATCGGTCACAACCAGTTCGATTTTGATTTTCGGCAGGAAGTCCACGGTGTATTCGCTGCCACGATAGATTTCGGTATGGCCCTTCTGGCGGCCGAATCCCTTGACTTCGCTCACGGTCATGCCTTCGATGCCAACTTCGCCAAGGGCATCCTTGACCTCCTCGAGCTTGAACGGTTTGATGATCGCTTCAATTTTTTTCATTTTATGCTGGGTTGAGTTGTTGGTTCCGACCAGGCCCGTCGGCACTGCTGGTGAGGGAATCAGGGCACACCGGGTCTGGTCGAACCGCATTTAGCAACGGCGATGCCAGCGCATCAGATTCTTCTCACAACTCACGCAACCTCTTGATGGGCAATGAAACATTTTTTATCGGCGAAAATAAAATCGCCCTCCTGCTGTTGCGTTTTGCGCAGCCAGAGCATTCCTCGCCATCACGATCCCGGCTTTCCCACAACCACCTTATTTAGTTCAACTTTTCCTCATTTGGTTAGTTGACCTTCACGAAGCGGCGGGCACCTTGCGGCACCCGCCGCACTCACCCAGCAACCAGCCACGGCGATTTCTCACCGCAACTGGGAAAGTTGTCCGCAGTTGCTTCCCGCGACCATTTTTCCAGGTTCTGAAATATTTTTTTCGCAAAACCCACTTAGCAAACTCCTTGCCAGTGACGGACAGCGCGATCAATGTTGGTCAAACTGCGCGGCGGCCAAGGCTTTGCGCGTTTGGGAAAATCGAGCCCAAGGAAAGTGGCTGTTGCCTTTTGCTCAGCCGCATCTGATTTCGCCAGCGAAAGTGTTTCCAAACTCCAACGCCGCAGAGGATCCGTTCTTTACCGGAAGAATTTCCGGCAGCCGCTCAACTGTGGATGATGAGCTGAATGTTTTCGGGAAGGTTTCTGGCCACTTCAGCCACGATGTCGCCCCGGAGCAGCTTGACCATTGAACTCCGGTGCGGCGCGCCCAGCATCAGCATGTCCACGCCCAGCGTCGCGGCAATGTCAATGATGGTCCCCGCCGGATTGTCGCTCACGGCGTAAACGGGCAGCACGTTCACGCCCGTGCCCTGGGCCAGTTCGAGCATGCTGTAAATGATCTCCGCCGCCTGCCGGTCATTCTGCCAGCGCGGGCGTTCCTGGTCCGCCAGCGGACCTGGCAGGTTGACGGCGAGTTGTTTGACGTAAAGCACATACAAATTCCCCTGCCGCAGCCGGGCTTCTTCCAGGGCATATCGCAGCACCGGCGTGAAGCCGCGCGCTGCCACGAGGATCGCCTGGCCGGGCGCAAAGTTGGGCCGGAGGTTTGCCACCGATTCGGGATTGACCACCGCCGCCATTTCCTTGCTCAGCATCACGGTTTCGATTCCCGCCCGTTTCATCGCATACCAGCGCAAGCCAAACCCGAGCAGCAAAACGCACGTGGCGAAAAAGAGCGCCGCCGGCTTGGTCTTGGCAATGGTGATCTCAATGGCGAACAAAATCGCGAAAGTCGTCACCATGATCGTGAATTCACGCCAGTTCAATTTCAGCCGTTTGTTGAAGCAGCTCGAACCAAGATTGACGGTAATCGCGCCGACGACACCAATGGCGTACATGTCGGCCAGGGAATCCAAATCGTCCGCCAGGATGACCAGAATAATGGGCAGGATGGCCGCCACCAGCAGCGGCTGCCAGGGGACTCCGTGGGAATTGAGTTTCGCGAAGGGCCGCGGCATTTCGCGGTCGCGCGCCAGCATGTACATGAGGCCGATCATGGCGCCCACCGCCGTGTTGACCGCACTGAGCAGCAACAAACCGACCACCAGGCCGACGACGATCCCGAAAACATGTCCGAAATGCGGTCCCAGCGCCATGGAGCCATACTGCTCTCCCAAAAACCGGAGCATATCCGTGTAGCGGCTCTTGATATCGTCCGACATCGAATGCGGCAGCGAAAGCATGGCCCAACCGAGCAGCGCGGTGCCCAGCACCACTTCAACCGCCACCGGCCAGATCGCTTTTTTCGAAGTGATGGCCACACTGGGAGCGTTTGCCGACGCCTTGGGATCCAGGGTCATCACCCCCGTGAGATTGGCGATGGCCTCAACGCCGCTCAGCGCGAGGATGACCCCGACAAAAGCGACCCAGTTCTTGCTGAAGCTGGCATGGGACGGTTCAAGATAGGTGAAGCCGAGATGCGGTGCGCTCAAGGCGATGATGGCCAGGACGACCACCACCATTGGCAGGGCCAGAGTGACGGCAAAACTGCCGGAATGTTTTGGCCCGAAATAATTGATGTAGCCGATGAGCAGGATGGCGCCGATGGTGGCCAGTTTGAGGTATTCCCGGGGCACGCCAAAATAACTCATGGCATCCCAGCAACTCATGGCGGCGGTTACAATGAAATCCGCCAGCAGCAACAACGACCCGAGCACGGCCAGCACCCGGCTTTGCTCGCGCGCGGAGGAATAAACGCCGCCCCCATCCGGAAAATGCCGGCAAACGATGATGTAGTTGTAACCGACCAGCCCGGTCAGAGCGCAAACCGCCAGGATGATCGGGAAAGAGGAAAAACCGGCGGCGAGAAAGGCCAGCCCGATGACATAGGCCTTGCTCGTGCCCCAGTCACCGTAGAGCAGGGCCGCCGCCCTGGCCCAGCCGACGTTGCGCGGACGATGTGTGCCCGATTCAATCATGTTGCCGTGCCGTAAAGTAGTTGGCAGACCATCAGGCGTAAATCAGAAGATGGATGTTCTCCGGCAGGATTTTGGAAACCCTGCGTACGATGTCGCCGCTCAACAACGCGGCCAGCCCGCCACGGCTCGACGCGCCCAGGAGCAAATGGGACGCGCCCATCGTGGCCGTGATGTCCACGATGGTTTCCGCCGGCGCGTCGCTGACAGCGTAACAAGGCAGAACCGGATGCCCGCCCGCCTCCTGGAAGGCATGGGAAAAAATTTCCCGGGCATCGTCATCGTCCTGCCACTTCCGTCGGGTGTCCGCCTCGGTGATGACCGGCAGCACGCGCACGAACAACAGGTAAAGCGGGCGTTTGGTTTCGCGCGCCTCCTGAATTGCAAAATCCAGCGTCCGGCCAATGCCGCGGATGGCGCACAACAACGGCAAACCAGTGGCCTCCGCCAGCGATGCTGGCGATGGCACCGGCACGGTGACTTCAGTCTTCGCTGCCACCTGCCCAACCGTGGCGGCGGCCTTCCTTTTCTTGCGCGATACATCTTCAGCCACAAGTGCGCGCATGATCAAACCGATAACGAGGACCGCCAGCGCAAAGTGCAATGCATTGGGTTTGTCCACGAACAGCGAAATCTCAATGGCCAGCATGATGAGGAAGGTGCCGAACATCAAAATGCGCTCCCATTTCACGAGATCGAGTTTACGGTCGGTGGAACTGGCGCCAAGGTTCGTCGCAATGGCACCGACAACACCGACGGCGTACAAATCCGCCAGGCCGGCCATGTTCTTTACCGAGATGACGAGGATGGCCGGAATAACCGTGGCCACAATCATGCCGAGATTGGGCACGCCGAATTTGTTCAGTTTTTGGAATCGGCTCGGCAACTCGCCATCACGCGACATCAGGAAGGAAATTGCGATCAGGTCCACAATCGCTGTGTTTACAGCAGACAAGAGCAGGAAGCCGAAGACAATACTGACCGCCCACGCGGCAACGTGACCCGCCATCGCTCCCCAGGCGCCGCCCACGAAAATTTGCGCCATGTAACGCAACATGTAATCACGCACCCCGGAGCTTGCCGGATTCGTGGCCGTCGCCGTGGCATCCACGTCGGCCTTGTTGATGACCAGATTCGGCAGCGCGTGCATCGCCAGGCCGAGCAGGGCGGTGAACAAACAGACTTCGAGCATGACCCAGAGGATGGCCGGCGTGGACGTCTTGGAAACGTTGGGCTTGTCCAGCGAGCATCCTGGGTTGAGCCTCATCACCCCGGTGGCATTGGCGACGGCCTCGACGCCGGAGAGGGCAAGCACCACGCCGACAAACCCGTTCCAATTCTTGGCAAAGCCGCCGGAGAGCGGCTGGACGTTGTGCCAGGCGTCGCCAAGGTGAGGCAACGCGAACGCGCCCAACAAGACCACCACCACCGCCGTCGGCACCGAAACCAGAATGGCCAGACCGCCCGTGTGTTTTGGCCCGAAGAAATTCAGCGTGCCGATGACCACAATCGCAAATCCCGCCCAGTATTCCGGATGGTTCACGCCCAGGTAATAAAACGCGGAGAGCGCGCTGAGGGCGGCGGTGACGATGTAATCCGCGATCAGAAGAAATGCGCCGACGATGGAAATAATTTCCGAACGATGACGCACGCTGGCATAGACGCCGCCGCCGTCGGCGTAGTGCTTGCAAATGGCCATGTAATTCACCCCGACCAGGGCCGTGAGCAGGCACATCGCCGCAATCAGCCAGAACGAACTGTATCCCGCGACGGCAAACGCCAGACCGATGACGTAGGCCTTGCTGGTGCCCCAGTCGCCGTACAGGATCGCCGCTGCGCGCGGAGTATCCACATTACGCGGACGCTTCGTGGTCGTTGCGATCATAATTTACTGAAAATTTGCATTGCTGCAAAAACCGCATTGGGGAAATGAAGGCGAGCCTCATTGCCCTTAATGTTCACGCCGGCGAGGTTAGCTGTCGGGCTGGAACCATTAAGTGTTCCCGGCGTCATGCGCCGCAAGCCCCATCCACTCCGCACGCGGAACGGATATTTCGGTTTCCCCGCTGATCGCACAAAGTGCGGTCATTTGGCAGACAAACTGCAACCAGTTTAAACATTCAACGCCACAAAGCAAGAAGCGCGTGTCTGCCAAACGCTTCCCGGCCGGCGGTTTCAAGATCCCGTATTTCGACACCGCCATCAGTGCTTTCGGAAGTGCCACAGCAAAAGCAAAAAGATGGCCACCTGCAACAGGACAAATCCGATGATCATGGGCACCATTCGGAACCGCGATTTCCAGATCTGGGGCGCCTGTAACCGGGTGTAACGGCTGGTCATCTCCACGGATTCATAATCATCCAGTTCCTTTTTCATCCCGCTGGCGGATTGGTAGCGCCGTTTCGGATCACGCTCCATCGCGTGCAGGATGATTTCCTCCAGCACGGGAGTCAGGTTCGGATTTATTTTTCGCGGCGCCTGCGGATCACCCGTGACGCGGGCGTTCATGATCACATACGGGCTGTCGCCGGCGAAGGGCGGCTCGCCCGTGGCCATTTCGTACAGGATCGCTCCCAGGCTGTAGATGTCCGTCCGTTCGTCGCCCCGGCTGCCTTTGACCTGTTCCGGCGCCATGTAGTCGGGCGTGCCCATCGTGGGCGTGAAGCCGACAAAGGTGAGCCGCCGGGCATTGGCCGCCCGGGCAATCCCAAAATCCATGATGCGGATCGAGCCGTCGTTGCACAGCATGATGTTGGCCGGTTTCATATCGCGATGCACAACGCCGTTCTCATGCATATAAGCCAGCGCCTCGCAGATGCGACTGGCGATTTTCACCGCATCGGGTTCCGGCAGGGGCCGCACGTTGCGCAGCAATTCGCTCAAGGTCTGGCCTTCGAGATATTCCATCGCGAAGTAAGGCCGGCTCTTTTTTTCGACGGGAAGAATATTCAGGATATACGGATGATTGAGCCGAATCCCGATTTCTTCCTCGCGGCGAAAACGATCAAAACCCGCCGGGTCGCTTTCAATTTGCAAATAAGGAATTTTCAGGGCCACCGCCTTGCCGGTTTGCCGGTCGTTGGCTTTGTAAAGCGAAGCCATGCCGCTCTTGGCGATGACATCGGTGATTTCAAACCGCTCATCGAGCAAACTCCCCACGCCGATGTCATTGCCGAGCGCGCGGCGGGTTTTGACGGCGGCCGTCTGGGCTTGCAATGACTGTTCCACCTGCCACACCTGAATAATCTGAACGGAAACGTTGTCGCTGGCCTGGCGGCGCTCCGCCTGCTCAATCAGCCGTTTGCAGGCTTCGCCGGGATGATGTTTAACGACGATGTCCAGAATTTCCTCGTCCAAGACAAAACCGTAAAGCCCGTCCGAGCAATGCAGAATCAAATCTCCCTGTTCCAGGGTTTCCATTTTGATGTCGTAATGACAAATCGGGTCCGAACCGACGCTGCGCGTCAGCGTGGAGCGGTGCTGGCTGGTCATGGCATTGCGTTCCAGCAATAATCCCAATTTGACCTGCAACGAGGTGTAGGAATGGTCGGTGGTCATCCGCTTGATTTTTCCGGCGCGGATGAGGTAGGCGCGGGAATCGCCGACGTGTGCGATGGTGACCTTGTCGTCACGAAAAATGGAGGTCAGCAGCGTGGTGGACATGCGGCCCTGCTTTTGGGCGGCCTGAAATATTCTCGCGGCGGATTCGTCGAAAATCCGGCGGACTGTGTCATTGATGGAGGTTTCCGGTTTGGCTTCCTTGAAAATTTCCAAGGCGGTTTCCGCCGCCAGGCGGCTGGCGATGTCGCCGTTGCCCTCGCCGCCCACACCATCGGCCAGAACGGCGATGCTGCCGACAGCCTGCAATTGCTGAAAATCTTCCGGCTCCCAAAAGGCGATGAAGTCTTCGTTGTGGTCACGAACGGTTCCGATGCTGGAAAGCTGGAAGCATTTTATTTTCATGGGCCGGCCAAAGTTATCCGAGTTTTTTGTTGAGCGAAAGACTGTAAATAAGCGGACATTGTCCCGCAGCGGTGCAAAGAAGCCCGGCCACCATCACGGTGGCCGGGCTGTGCGTTGTCCTCCTCGACCTCAGTTTACATAAGCCGGTTTCTCGGTAAGGATTGCGGACCGGCCAAGTTTGGCGCTCCTGGATTTGAAGTAAATAAGGCCGTAAATGCCCCAGATCGCGGCGAAACCCAGCGCGATGTAAGGTTCGTGCCAGCTCATGCCGCTGACCGTGAACGGGCCGACCAGATAGAATATCATGCAGCCCAGGTTCGCCAGCAGCCCGAAGATTGGCACAACGAAGTGCTTGAACCCGTTGAAGCTGTGGTGCTCTCTGAATGCCACGATGGCCACGATGCAAGTCGTCATGTAGAGCAGGAACGTGCCGAAATTGCTGATGAGAGTAATGGTGACCAGCGAATTGGGCAGCCAGGTATAAGCGTGCGGCGAGAATATGCCGAAGCTATACCAGAAGTTGTGCTTGTCCAGCGCCGCCAGGTCCGAGGATTGGCCACCGAGATAGGCCAGCGTCGTAGCGATGCCGATGACGACCGAGATCACCACCAGCGCCCAGATGGCGCGGTGCGGTGAGAGCGTCCGGCCATGGATCAAGCCGAAGTGCGACGGCACTTCTTCGTCGCGGCCCATCGCATAAGTCACCCGTGCGCCGGTGTTGATGCAGGCCAGGGTCGTGCCGATCAACGCCAGGAACACCGTGCCGGCCTGCACGAGCATGAACGCCCGGCCGGCCGCATAGCTGCCAAACGCCCAGGTGCCGACGAGCACCATCATGTCGCCCAGCGGCGCGCCGGAAGCCCCGGCGTTTGAGATGGTGTAGCCGCTGTTCAGAAAATAATTCGCGGCGAAATATTCGAACAGGTAGCACATGGCACCTTGGATCACCAGGGACAGCAACACCGCCCGACCGATGTCCTTCTTCGGATTCTTCGCTTCTTCACCCATGGATGTCACCGACTCGAATCCCACGAGCAGAAGGATCGCGATGCAAGCTTGGATGAGCAGGAAGTTGAATTTGTGCGGCGCAATGACCGACTTGGCCGAAGTGTGAAAATTAAAGGTTTGCGGATCTTTCGCGTCCCCCGGCTTGCCGGTGACAGCGTCTTCGGGCTTGTAGCTTAAAATGAACGGGTCGGATATGGCATGGCCGTCCTTGTCCAATTTGAGTTTGCCGGCATCGTCCTTTTGAAAGACCGGATACGGATCGCCCACGGCGAGTCCCATCGCGGTCAACGTGCCCAATACCACGGCGTCCGTGTTCTTGGTTTTGTCCAGGTCGTCAGCGACGACTTGCCGGTCTTGTTGTTTGATGGCGGGAACGGGTTTGCCGTCCTTGCCCATCAAATCCTTCCCAGCAGCATCTTGTGCGAATTTCGGAGAACCATCGGCCCATGTGTCAGGCACAGGTTGATTCTTGTCATCCGTCACATTAACTTGATCAACGTTGTAATTCACCGGTGTTCCGCCGGACAGATGCCAGCCCACGGATCCTTGCGGATGATTGGAGCGATAGGCGATGGCCATGACTGAGAAAACCACCAGCGCGCTGATCTGAATGATGTTAATTCCCATGTTGACCGCCGTGGTGCCATTCACACCGCGGTAGGCGATGTAACCCACCAGCACCGAGAAGACGATGCAGAACAGCCACATGAACAACGGACTGTTGTAGGTGCCGCTGAAGGTGTTCGGCCAAAACTGGCTAGCCAGGTAGCCGCCGAGAATCGCCGTCACCCCGACCATCAAGCCGGGATAAACCCAGTAATACAAATGGCTGGCCCAACCGGTAAAGAATTTGGCGATACGCGCAAATTTATACGCATGGGTCTTGGACAGGAACGCTTGCTCGGCGTAAAGGTAGGAAGAACCCGCGCCGGGATAGAGCTTGGAAAGCTCGGCGTAGCTAATGGCGGTTGCGAAACACAGCAGCAGCGCGGCCAGCAGGCCGATCCACATGCCGCAGCCGGCCATCGGCGCGCCGTAGAGTGATTGCTCTTGGAACGTCAGCCACAAGAATGCGCCCGGCGCGATTAGCGCCATGGCATTGATGGTGAGACCCGTTAATCCCAAGGTTGCTTTGGTGGTGGGCTTGTTCCCGCCGCCTGGTGGTGTTGGTTCGTTTGTCATATATGTTGTTTGTTTAATCGGTTCTGCTTTGCTGGTTTATTTGGTTTCTAGGTTGATGATCATAATGCCAAGTTGCCGGTTTCATCCGTGCGGATGCGAACCGCCTGTTCGATGGCCGTGACGAAAATCTTCCCATCGCCGATTTTTCCGGTCTTGGCGCTGTGGACCACGGCGGCAATGGCGTTGTCGGCACGGTCGTCCGGCACGACGAGTTCGATTTTAATTTTGGGCAGGAAGTCCATGGTGTATTCGCTGCCGCGATAGATTTCGGTGTGGCCCTTCTGCCGGCCAAAACCTTTTACCTCGCTCACCGTCATTCCTTCGATGCCCACTTCGGCGAGCGCGTCTTTGACTTCCTCAAGCTTGAAAGGCTTGAGGATGGCTTCGATTTTTTTCATGCTCTTTCCACAATCTCATTCAATCATTCAACTGCACTTGCGTCTGGCTGAACCATGCCAGCTTGTTTAGCAGCGGTGATGCCAGCTGTGGAAGCCAACAGGCGAAAACTCACAAAACGCCCTGTTTACAATGGTATTTATTGAGTATTTATAATTTGAAGTTGTTCAAGAGATCCCGCCATCTCTGTTTCATTTTGCCCAGCCGATAAAATTTTCGCCACCCGCAAGCGAAATGCGAAGAGCGATATGAATATTCCGTGGAGGGATCTGCGAAACCGGGGAAGAATAATAAAAATGGTCGGAGCGACAGGATTTGAACCTGCGACAGCCAGCTCCCAAAGCTGGTGCTCTACCAAGCTGAGCTACGCTCCGACGCGCGCCTATCATCGCATGAATTGTCCGGGCCGCAATGCTTTTTGTGAAATGGGATGCCTTTACCAAACCATGACCCGGTCAGACAACAAAGCGGTGCTAAAGCCGCCGCAGTCCAGACGCTTCGCGTGACCAGGGAGCCGCCCGGCAATCGCGCCAGCGTTTGGACTGCGGCGGTTGACCGCCGCTTTCGTCTGCCAAACGCATGACCCGTGCCGCCAATTTTCCGGGGGCTATTTATTCTCGTCCTCGAAAAGGTCCGATTACGAGAACGAGGACGATGACGAGGACGAGGGGAATGTTGGGAGTGAATCCGCCCGCCTTTCCGGCTGGACGGTGCTCCCCGCCATGTTACATTGCTGCTGTCATGTCAACACCAGCGTCTACGGCCCAGAAAGTCAACCTTCGCCGGCCCGACATCATGGCCGCCGTGCAGGCGCAAGTGCTCTCGCATTATCGCAGCGAAGTCGTCGAGCGCATCCGCGCCAACGGCCATGTGCTGTCCGCCGGCGATCTCACGGTCAAGCTCGCCAAGGAATTCGGCTTTTGCTACGGCGTCGAGCGCGCGATCGATCTCGCCTATGCCGCGCGAAAATTTTTCCCGCCGGACAAGCCGATTTACCTGCTCGGCGAAATCATTCACAACCCGGAAGTCAACGACCAGATTCGCAATATGGGCATCAAGATTATTTCGCCCAAGCCGACCGAGGATGAACTGGCGCAATTGCAGGCCGGCGACGTGGCCATCGTTCCCGCCTTCGGCACGGAAGTTGCCACCCGCAAGCGGCTTGAAGAAAAAGGTTGTGTGCTCGTGGACACGACCTGCGGCGACGTGATGAGCGTCTGGAAACGCGTCCGCCAATATTCCAAGGAACGCGTCACCAGCATCATTCACGGCAAGTCGTGGCACGAGGAGACCAAGGCCACGAGTTCGCAGGCACGCGCTTACGGCAGCGGACACTATCTCGTCGTCTTCACGCTGGAGGAGACGGATTACGTCTGCCATTACATCATCAACGGCGGCAACAAGCGGGACTTTCTGGACAAATTCAAGGGCGCCTATTCCGAGGGTTTCGACCCCGACCAGCATTTGCAGGCCATCGGCGTCGCCAATCAAACCACGATGCTGCGCGGCGAGACCGAGGAGGTGCAAAACCGCCTCAAGGCCGCGATGATTAAAAAGTTCGGCGCGGCGGAAATTGACAGACATTTCCGCTTCTTCGACACGATTTGCGGCGCCACGCAGGACCGCCAGGACGCCCTGCAAAAACTGTTGCGCGAGCCGATTGATCTGCTTCTCGTCATCGGCGGCTACAATTCGTCGAACACTTCGCACCTCGCCGAAATGGGTGAAGCCAAACTCCCGACCTATTTCATCAAGAACGCGGCCAAAATGGAATCGGACAAACTCATTCGCCACTACGAGCAGCATGACAAAAAAGAAATTGAGACGCGCGACTGGCTGCCGCATGGCAAAATCACCGTCGGTGTCACCGCGGGCGCGTCCTGTCCGAACAACCTGATCGAGGACACCATCCGTCGGCTCTTCGAGTTGCGCGGAATTTCCGTGCAGGAATTGCTGGCGGGTTGAATCCAGTTCTTCATTCGGCATTCTGCATTTGCTATGCCCCGCACCCGTCAGGAACTGGAACAAATCGAGCGGCAAATTCTCGCGCCCGGCGCGCAATTCAGCGGCGACACGCGCGGTCGCGAACATCCGGAACCGCCGCCCGATTGGCGCACGCATTACCAGCGCGACCGCGACCGGGTTATTCATTCGCGCGCCTTTCGCCGGCTCGAATATAAAACGCAGGTTTTTCTCAACGGCACCGGCGATCATCTGCGCACGCGCCTCACGCACACCATTGAAGTCGCCGCCATCTCGCGCAACATCGCGAGCGCGCTGCGGTTGAACGAGAATCTGGCCGAAACGATTGCGCTGGCCCACGACCTCGGTCATTCGCCGTTCGGCCACAAGGGCGAGGCCGTGCTCGCACGCCTGATGAAAGGCCACGGCGGTTTCGAGCACAACCGGCACAGCCTTCGCATTGTCGAGGAACTGGAACAAAAATATCCGGATTTTCCAGGCCTGAATTTGTCCTGGGAAGTCCGCGAAGGCCTGGCCAAGCACCGCACCGCCTGCGATCACCCTGGCCGGCGGACCGGCTTCGACTTCAAGAATTCCTCGCTCGAAGCTCAAATTGCCAACCTCGCCGACGAAATCACCTACTACAGCCACGACCTCGACGACGGACTGGATTCCGGATTGTTGTCCGAAAAGAATCTGCGCCGCGACGTTCGCGTGTGGGCGCATGGCGCGCGGCTCGTGAAACGGGAGCATGGCGATTTGCCCGACGAATGCCGCCGTTACTTCACGATTCGCACCATCATTGACATGCAGATCCGGGACGTCGTCGAGAACAGCGAACGTCTCATTCACGCCGCGGACATCCATTCGGCCGATGACGTACGGCGTTTTCCCAAGGCGCTTGTGCAACACAGTCCCGAACGCCGCAAGCTGAACCTCGAACTGCGCAAGTACCTTTACAAGAATTTATATTACAACCCCGTCGTCCATCAGCCCAACCTGCGCGCGGTGAAAATCCTCGAACAACTTTTCAAATATTACCTCGCGCATCCAAAGGAAATCGGCGAAGGCGCGCGGCGCCGCATCCGCCAGACCGGCCTGCACCGCGCCGTGTGCGATTACCTGGCCGGGATGACCGACCGCTATGTCATGCTCGAACACCAACGGCTTTTTGGCGAAACCCGGAAGGCGTGATTTGGCATCTCATTGGCACCGTGGCTTCAGCCCGGTGCGGAACAGGATGAAACAACGTCGAACCGTTTCAACGGTTTGCTGAGTTGCATTGAAGCCGTTGAAACGGCTCCGCTCTTCATTCTTGTCCGGATCCACCGGGCTGAAGCCACGGTGCTAATGAGACGGGACTTTCAGGGTATGAAAAACAGGCTAAGGCGGCATGAAGTGCGCATCGAAAAAGTCAATGGCAGGAGCTAAAATATCAATTACGATCTTCGCGCATGATTTGGTAGAGTAACGGGTATGAATGCAACGCCCCGCATCATCAGTTTTAAGAATACAAAGCACGTGAAAGGCAACCAATGATCAGATTTGGCTGGCTTTTCTTTCTGCTCTTTGTGGTTGCTGCGTGCTTCCTGCGGAACTGTTACATCAATCGCGTTACTATTTCTTCATCTGGTCGTTCAGCCAGCAATTGGGAAATGGTTTTGGATTGTCCCGGCAGAATCAAATCCGGCGCGATTTCACTCAACGGCTGAAGCACAAACCGGCGCAGATGGGCGCGCGGATGCGGCAAAATCAATTCCGGCGAATTTCGCGTCTCTGTTCCGAATGCAATCAAATCCAAGTCCAATGGGCGCGGCTCGTTCAAGACCTTTTTCGGCGGGCGGCCAAATTCCTTTTCCAGCGTGCGGAGTTTTTGCAGCAACGATTCCGGCGTTTCGTTTTTTTGCGGCACGAAACCAATCACGGCATTCACAAACAACGGCGAGCCAGGCGGACAATTCACCGGCGCGGTTTGCCAGAGCGAGGATTTGAGAATCGGCCGGTCGGAGAGTTTCTGGAGCCGCGCCATCGCCTCCAGGATGCTGCGCCGCGAATCGCCGAGATTCGAACCTAGCGCAATGTAGGACAGGCATCTTGCCTGTCTCTGACTTGCCGTTTGCATAGCTCAAAATGGAGACAGGCTGGAAGCCTGTCCTACTTTAAACCCAGCACGTCTTGCATGTCATACAAGCCGGGCTTTTGCTTCACCACCCAGAGCGCCGCGCGCAACGCGCCGTTGGCGAGGGTGTCGCGGCTCGATGCCTTGTGGGTCAGTTCGAGCCGCTCGCCGGTGTTCGCAAAAATAACCGTGTGATCGCCCACCACGTCGCCGCCGCGCACGGAATGAATGCCAATTTCCGTCGGAGTGCGTTCGCCGACGATGCCGACGCGTCCATGCCGCGCCGCTTTATCAAGGTGCAGCTTGCGCACGTTGGCCAGAATTTCCGCCAGCGATTTCGCCGTGCCGCTGGGCGCGTCCTTTTTCAGGCGATGATGCATTTCGACGATTTCCAGGTCGAAGTCCGGTCCCAGGATTTCCGCCGCCTTGCGCGTGAGCCAGAACAGCGTGTTCACACCGGTCGAAAAATTCGACGCCCAGACAATGGGGATTTGCGCCTTCCGCAACCTGACTTCGAACGTGTTTGTGTCCGTGTGGCCGGTGGTGCCGATGACCAGCGCCTTTTGGTGCTGCGCGCACAGGTCGGCAACGCCAACCGTCGCCGTCTGCGAACTGAAATCAACCACCACGTCGCCGCGCGCAATGACCGCGCCGAGGTCGTCGCCGACGTCAATCTGGCCGACGATTTCAAGTTCGCGAAAATTCGGCGCGCAGGCGATGAGCGCCCTGCCCATGCGGCCTTTGGCTCCGGTGATGATGATTTTGGTCATAGTCGCTATGTTGGAGTTCAGGCTTCAGCCTGTCCGAGCAAGCTAAAGCTTGGACTCCAGCTTTATTTCAAAATTCTGCAAGCCTTTAATGTCTGCCGCAATTTCGCGCGATTGGCCGCGCTCATCGGCACGAGCGGCAGACGATATTCCTCGGCAATCAAGCCCATCATCGCCAGCGCGGCCTTGACCGGCACCGGGTTGGTCTCGATGAACAAATCCTTGAACAGCGGATAAAATTCCGTATGCAGTTGCGAGGCCTTCCGGATCTGGCCGCGGGTGAACGCGTTCACCATCTGCGCGACTTCGCGCGGAATGACGTTCGACGCCACGCTGATGACGCCCTGCGCGCCGACGGCCATGAACGGCAGCGTCAGCGAATCGTCGCCGGACAAAATCTCAAATTTCGGGCCGAGCGCCGCGCGCAACTGCGAAACCCGGTCGCAACTCCCGCCGGCTTCCTTGATGCCGATGATATTTTTGCATTCGCGCGCCAGGCGGCTGACCGTTTCGACGCCGATTTCAATGCCGCAGCGTCCCGGGATGCTGTAAAGCACGATGGGCAGTCTCGTTGCATGCGCGATGGCGCAGAAATGCTGGAGCAATCCTTCCTGCGACGGCTTGTTGTAATACGGCGCGACCTGGAGCGAACCATCCGCGCCGACATCCTCGGCCCGCTGCGTCAGATAAATCGCCTCTTTTGTTGAATTCGCGCCGGTGCCGGCGATGACCTTGATTTTGCCGCGGGCAAATTTCACCGAACGTTCGATGATGCGAATGTGCTCCTCGTAATCCACCGTTGGCGATTCGCCGGTGGTGCCGACGGGGACGATGCCGTCCACGCCGCCCTTGATTTGCAATTGGATCAGGCGGTTGAGGGCGGTTTCGTCCACGGCGCCGTTTTTGAACGGGGTGACAATGGCGGTATAAGTGCCGGTAAACATATCAATTCGGGATAAAATCGGCGAAAACCGCGCCGTTGGCGAGCAGGATTTTCAATCCTAAAACTTTAACGTGCTCCTCTTGAAACCACCCCGGAGCGCGGCGTTTACGCCGCTTCAACGCACGAACACCCTTGACGAACGCTGATTTTACTGGTGAAGGACGATGAAGCGGCGTAAACGCCGCGCTCCAATTTCATGGCGCTCCGGGCAACACGCCCAACGGATGCGCCCAATTCAACCGCCAAGACGCAAAGGCGCGGAGACAGTTTTTAGAATCGTTGAAATTGGCGACAGGGATTCGTTTTGAAGGCAAATTATTTTGCAGCCTATCCTCTTATTAGCCGACTTTGGAGGCTACTCTTCAGGACCGGCGGCATCAACATCTGCTCAAGTTCGGCACGGTCACTCCAAGTCCGCAACCCGCACGTATTTGGAGCCCCCAATGTTCTCGACAACGCGCTGCAAAATCTCAGCGCGACGACCTTGCGCCCAATCAGGAACCTGCACATCCCAAACCTTCTCACTCGGGAAACGCAATTCACTGCGGGCGGGATAGCCGCTTTCGAGGATTACGCGCACAAAGGGTAGCCTGAGAACTCGACCGTCTGATGCTCTCTCTTCATACGCCCACTGTTTCGGGCCAAGGCTCCACCGAAGCCATTCCTTCGGGCTAATCGCTGTGACACGATAGCCCTTTTGCCAAAACTCGACCTGTGCCAGAATCAGCCAAAACCATACTAGGGCGTGTTTTCAAAATGGGTTTTTGAGCCAGTCCAGTATTGCAGCCATCTGAACGAAGCCCAGGAAATACAAATCACGTTTCTCATAACGAGTCCCAATTCTGCGATAGCGTTTCAATCGTTGAAACAAGTTTTCCACCTTGTGCCGTTTCTTGTAATGACCGCGATGCCAGCCCACCGGATTGAGCCGGTTGCAGCGCGGTGGAATGCAAGGGTGGCTGCCCCAGCGCCGCAACAGCGCGCGAAAACCGTCGCTGTCGTAACCCTTGTCGGCCACCGTGGTCGTGCCACGCAATGGCGGACGCGCGGCGGTCTGTGCGACGCACACATCGGCGTGCTGTCCTGGGGCCAAGCTCAAACTCACCGCCCGTCCGCGCCCGTCCACCCACGCATTGATTTTGGTGTTCAGCCCGCCCTTGGTGCGTCCAATGGCTTGATTTTGTTGGCCACCGGCGGGATTGCTGGCGTCTTGATGCACTTTGACATGGCTGGCGTCGAGAAAGCGCAACTGGCCTTGAGCGTTGCGCGCCAGTACGGCCAACAACCGTGGCCACAGTCCACACTGGCACCAGCGACGCCAGCGCGTATAGACCGAGTTCCAAGGCCCGTAACGGGCGGGCAAGTCGCGCCACGGAATACCCGTACGCAAGATGAAGAGCATGGCTTCGAACATCAACCGATCGTCTTTGGGTGGACGACCGCGCCGCCGTCGGCGCGCAAACGATAACGTAAATCCAGCTTGCTAAGTTAATTTTTTTATCCGCTCCCAGAGCAGATCCGACACCTGAAACCGCGAGGATGTTTTCATAAAAAGAACTCCCATCATAGACGCCGCTGATCGCATTTGTGTTCATTTTTTGATTTTGAAAACACGCCCTAGCCACTCGCTGAATCGCGGATATTCCCATAAGCCAGCCACAGCTGCTCTAATCAGGAAGTAGCCACCTCCCACCCATATGAGGAGGCATATAATTGTTGACAGGGTGCCCACCGACCTTCGCAATGTTGCAAGGGCTGTCATAGTTTTAAGTCGGCTAACAGATAATGGACGCCCCGTTTTGCAACCTATCCATTTTCATGGCCGTCAGTGTGTTTCGCAGTTAAGTTTCTGTCCAGCACACTTTGGACACTGAACCTCGCGCCGGTTCCGTAATTCTACATAATAAAGTATTTGGCATCCGGCGCATCGCATCCGGCGCCAGTACGATTTCCGTTTACCATCCGGTGTGCCGCAAGGGATGCTTATCGTGCCATTTTTTAAGCCGGGTGTAGGCCTTTTTAATCTGGGCTTTCTTGAAATTACCGGAGCGGTCCATTTGCCGGACGATTTTCGTGGCGGTGGTGAGATTGCCGCAATGAAGGCCGTGGGCTTCGGCATAGCGCAGCCACAAATTAAAATCTTTCGGGCTGGACTCCGCCTGTTGTTTCAATAATTCCACAGCCGTTCCGAGCCGCTGTTCCGCCAGCAGTTTGTCAATCGGGTCATGCATGCCGGTGGTGTCCGGCGTTTTTTCCCGCGTTTGCTTGAGACGTTCAAGATGGGCCTCCAGCGGATCGGCGGCTTCCTGTGGCGCGGGTTCGCTGGTGATGGGTGGGGGAATGGTGGAAATTTCTTTGGGAACGGGTTCCATCGGATCCTGACGGCGAAACCAGTCCAGGAATGTTCTGCGCTTGACGATGCTGCGAACCGGCAACTGCATCCATTCATCCAGCAAACCGCTCAGAAAATCGAGCAGTTTCGGGCTGAAGGTATCCCCGGCCCCGGCGATCAGTTTCTCCGCCGCCGGGCGATTTTTCATGTCCTGGCAGTACAGCCGCACGAGCTGGATAAAGGCCTGCTCATTCAAGGAATCCCTTCCCAGCGCCTCCTGCAAAAGAATTTCCGCGTCGGCGAACCGGCCCGCGCGGCACTTCTCTTTCACCTTGTCCGTCAGTTCGGAAGGCGCCAAAGGGGGCCTTTCAATCTTGAATCGCGCCGGGTCAAAGCTGAATCCCGCCGCCGCCATCCAGCCCTGCATCATGCCCACCGCCACCACGCGATGATCGTAGTGAAATTCATCGGTGACACAAAGCTGCTTCAAAATTTCCAGGGCGTCATCGGGTTTGCGCCGGTAAAGCACCGCCGTTTCCATGGCAAACAGCCAGACCGGCAAGGCCCGCGCTTCTTTGAGCAATTTGCCTTTGGCGGTCTGCCAGGCTTTTTCCACGTCGCCGTGGTCACGCCAATGCCGGAGCAACAGAATTTCCGGCAGGCGTCTTTGTTTCCGGATCTTTTCGGAAAAACCACCATAGGAAAAAATCATGTCGAAGATTGTCCGTCCGACCAACTGCTCCGAGACCCGCACATTCCAGCGGTAAAAATAGAATCCCAGCGGCAGACAAGCCACAATCCCGCCCGCGAGCAGGCAACTCCAGGGACTTCCGTCACGCCCGTATTGCATCCAATAACCATAGCCGGCGGTTCCGCCCAGAACCCCGCAAACCAGAAAACCGCCCATGAAAAAAAACAACACCGGGCGATGCTCGGCCAAATCCGGGTTGTTGTAGAACTGGCTGAGGACAATGGTTGCCAAAGCCAGCATTACCCAGGCGAAAACAGACCAGTGGCACCAGGTGGAAAAATCGGAAAAATCATGGTCCGGGCCCTGAATCCAGCCCAGCCAAACCAACAAAAGACTCATGGCCAGATGAATCAGTTGCGCCCTGGGGTAATCCGCAAAATCAGCCTCGCAATAATACCGGCGGATGGAAAACGCCAGGGCAAGGACTGACAGCGAACAGAGAAAATTCCCAATTTGGAAAAATTCGGCGACCGCCACCAAAATCAGCAGCGCAAGATAGACGGGAAAAACCCAGCGATAAGCCACCGCCAAAGTCGCCAGATGATCCGCAAAATCATCCTCATCCTCCACCTCGTGAAAATAGCGCCACACCCTGCGCACCAGCAGCAGGGCCACCAGACAAAACAGCATCCAGCGCTGAAACAAGTCCCACAAAAAAACCTTGCCCTCGGCGTTTTCCTGGTCGTCCGGATGCCGCCCCGGTGCCGGAACGGAGGCGGTGTTGGTCATCGTTTCCCGGCTTTTGGGCAAAGAGACCGCGCTTAACGCCTGGAAGATTTGGGCAGCCAGGCGATTTTGTTGATCGGAGATTTTGGCGGCCAGCGCGCTCACCTTGTCCTGATAATCCTGGTTGGTGACCAGCGCCGGATTCATCACCAGACAGACGCGATATGGGGACAAGGCGCTGGCGGGGGAATTCGTCACCAGATAAGGATCGCCAAACCAGTTCGACTGGATGATCAGCCCCAAGCCGGATTGCGCGGCTACTTTCGGCGGCGTTGTCAAAACAAAACCGGCGATGAGACACCAAAGCAATGCCCGAAGCTTTTCCGGTAAAACCTTTCGTTTTGCTGACGGACCCGGAATCATTTTAATGTGCTAATGGAGTGTCCTTCTGAAACAGCTAAACATTCAACCCTTATTTTTCGGCCTTTCATTACTGAATGAGGCATGTAACAAGCATGGTTGTTGGCGAGAAACTACACCCAATGACCCGCTACGTCACTGTGAAATCACGACCTTTTCGTAGAAGGCTGGTTTTGCTGCATCTTGATTACGCCGGGTTAACTTGTGACTATGATGTCATTGAACTTTCGGCCCCAATTGCCGATGAACCCGGGCATCTCCCGCATTTCGGATTTTTCGCTGGTCGTGATTTCGTTACCCGAAGAAGTCATGGTCAGAAATGTGAACAACTTCACATGGGAATAAAAATTTCGTCGGGCCAGGCACGACCGGGGGAAGTGGATTTTCTGCCTTGACAGGGGAAAACCATTTCTTAAGACTGCGGGTGTTACAAGGAAGTAATCAATAAACTGACAGCAAAACAAAAATAAGGAGAACAATTATGAGAAAATTAATTGGTTGTATGTCTGCTGGTGCGTTGGCTGTGTTGTTGACTGGATGTGTGGGGCCCATGGGAGTCGCCGGTGGAGCTTACGGTTACGTTTACACGGATGTATCCGGGCCGGTTCTGGCGACGAGCAACTCGGGGACCAGCAAGGTGGGTACGGCCACCTCCAAAGGCATCATCTGCGTTGCCACGGGAGACTCCAGCATCAAGACTGCTGCCGCCAACGGCGGAATCACCAAGATTTCGCACGTGGATTATCATGTCACCAGCGTTCTGGGTCTGTATGTTGAGACCACGGTGACCGTTTACGGCGAGTAAATAAAGTTCGTTTTCAGATCCCGGCAGCGAATGCGCTGCCGGGATTTTTATTTTCGGAATACGTCTGGAACTGGGAACGATGCTTTGACTGTTCCTGCTATTCACGCCCGTCAATTGCGGAAGGACGGTCGTGTTCAACGTTCAAATCAACAGCATGGAGCCTTTTGACTTGCGCGGCTTTCTGGCCGGCCCGGGCTTGGCGGCTGGTTTCGGAACGTCTGCCTTTGCTGCTTCCGCCAAATAAAGATAGCGACCGCAATTATCACAAAGCTGAATATCGTCGTCGCGCATCAACGTGGTAACGACTCCGACGGGCACATGCATGTGACATCCCATGCAGACCTGGTCGCGAACGGCCGCCAGGCCCTTTTTCCCATGGGCAACCAGGCGGTCATAGTGGCCGAGAATTTGTGGCGGGATTTTGCCGCGCAACTCCGCGATGGCCGGATTGGCGGTTTTATCCGTTATTTTTTCAAATTCGAGAGATTGAAGTTTGACCAGATTTTGAAGTAATTCATTCATAAAGCCGTGCGTGTATAATCATCGCAAAATTGGCGAAACCCGGCAAGACGAATTCCGCATATTATAACATGGGAAACAATCCTCACAAATAGTCACTGGATGATGGACGATCTCGTGATCGAACTGAAAAACCCTGGCGGCTTCACGCGAAAGCGAATTTGGTGTGGCTCAATGCGATGAGGTCGATTTCGCAGGGCGGTTTTGCTGCCAGAACAAAAAGACCTCCTGCCACCACTCCGGAGATTGTCCGGCAATGTCGTTATGGCGGGCGCCGGGGATGATCTGAAGGGTTTTGGGTCCTTCGTATCCATCTAATAATCGGCGCCCGGATTCCACCGGAATGATTTCATCCGCGCCCGCGAGAACCATTTTTACCGGTCCACGATAATCTTTGAGGCATTCGGCGGGATTGAAGCGGTCGAGCAAAAGGAAATATGCCGGAAGCAAGGGCATCTTTCGTTGGGCCACGGAAGCCAGATTGTGATAGGGCATGAAAAGCGCGAGACCGGCGACTTCCTTGGGGTGCGCCCCGGCCAGATAACAAGCCGCTCCTGCGCCGATGGATTCGCTCACCAGATATTTGGGCAGGCCGTTGGTCAGCAAACCAAACGCTTCCTCGGCGGCGGCAAGGATGCTCTTTTTATCCGGTAAACCTTCACGGGAGCCGTAACCGGGATATTCGAGAACGAAAACGTCAACTGGAACGGCATCATGGATGGGGCCGGCGAGATAGCCGCGGTCAATCGCGCAACCGGCGTTTCCGTGGGTTATCAAAACGCTGGCGACCGGTGCTGAAGTGGCGGGCATTTTCCAGCCAATGATTTGACCTGACGGATTTCGCCACGGGACGAACCCCAGTTCGGCCGCCGCCGGCTCCGCGAGCGCCGGCGGGATGGTCCTCGGGAAATAAATCAGCCGGCGTTGAAAAATTGCCGCCGCCAAAACAAACAAGCCGTATGCTATGCCAAGTGTCAGCAACATGCGGATGGCTCGCCGCCAGTTTGTAAATAGACTCAGCAAAGTGCTGTGACAATTTTTTCTAACATTTCACGAACATCAGCATGAACCTCTACCGGCTTCATTGCCGCAGCCAGCAAGTAAAAATTCTCTTTGGGCAACGGGTTGTAAATCTCAAAGCGCTGAAATGCTGCCTTGAAAAATGGCTCAAGGATTTCTTCACTTGCCTTCTTGTTTTTCAGGTCGGGATGGTTTTCGTCTTCAAGCGCCCCGGCAACAAGGAATTTTTCAGTAAACAAACGTCGAAGCTCTTGGGCGTGTTTTCCTCGGAAAAGTTCAAGGTTGTTTTCCTCCGGCCATTTTTTGTTTTTGCCTGCTTCAGCCCAGAATACACGCTCAATCACGTCCCACACCAACAGGTAATTTTCGATTTCACGTCGAGGCCATTGAAGTTGAACCAGCGTCGCTTCAGGATTCGGTTCCTTGTCAACGTGATCTGTCAATACAACGCCTTTGATTTCCGGATGGATGAAACGAAGCCCTTCAAAATGTCGAAAAGCCAGAACGGGAGAGTTTGTCTTGAGATAATGATGGTTTGCTTTTGGATTTACCGCTTCAAGTAATCGTAACGCTTCCTGGTTGCTCAGAACACGCGCCCACTCGCGCAAAATATCAACGTCGGATTTACCTTCGATATAAAGCCATCGAGGGCGACGAGTCGTCGCGTAATAGTCTCCAGCCGGAATATCCGCTATAGCTTGAGTGGCCACCTTCTTGTCTTGGCCTGTGGTGAGCGTGCGGATTTCCCCTTCGACCAACATGAGCAGGTGCTGCCTGGGTTTTGGTGGCCGCATCAGGTCAAAAGCTTCTTCCATGATTCGCTCTGAATGCGAGGCCATCACCACCTGAAAACCATGATCCTCGGCCCGCTGGGCGAACAACCGATACAATTCCTGTTGGCGGATGCTTTCAAGATGTGCCTCCGGTTCATCCAGCAGGAACAATGTAGCCTTACTGCGACGGCTGTGAAACAGCGTGAGTAACTGAAGTATCTGTAGAAAGCCACCGCCTGCAGTATTGAGATTCATCGAAGGACCGTACTTGTTTTTTCTACCGTTCCGTCTATTGCGGTAGGTTACTTCGATGACGCTGTTGGGTAAGCGAGATGGACGCTGTAATTCCACATCGAACATCCTCTGGATGTCGGCAACCAGTTCTTGCCAATCCACACTGGGTTCTTCGCCGGGCTTTTCTCTGCCTTCGCCACAATCCAACCAGTAAAGCATCGACCGCAAAGCACGGTTTGCTTCTCCAATCTGAACGTTGAAATCAACACCTTCACGCTGAAGAAGCATTTCGTTTGTGGGTAGACTGCCATGAATAGCACGACTGGAAACGATGACTTCTCTCAACGCTTCTGGAGGAATAACCACCAGTCCCTCGTCTGAAATTTGAACCGGTCTGACCAGCACTGTTCGCGCATCCCGATGCTGTATTTCCATGCTGCATGACCATTCTTTCGATGCTGTAACTCCATCCACTTGAACCTTGATCAAGCTTGGTTGATTGGGTCCTGAATAAACCACCAAATCAGGCCACAATTCATAGGTTGAAGCTACTTCCATGAAAGTGAATTCGTCCAGCGTGAGACTCAATCCAGTCCGTTCCTTGGCTTTAAGTTTTGATGGCTGGGTCGGATCGTACTTTCTCCTCTTGACCCATGTTTGAAGCGCAAGCTGCTAAACAAGGAGTGCTTGGAGAAACGACGTTTTTCCTCCATTATTAGGCCCCACAACAGTTGTCACCCGCGAAAGTGGAATTGGTTTCTCTCGAAGCAGCTTAAAACCTTCTATGGTGACTTGTGTGATCATCTAATAGCTTTGCCTACTCCTTCTTAGCCACTTTCAGTTCCAGATGCAAGTCGCGCAGTTGCTTCGGCTCCACGCTGCCGGGTGAATCGGTCATCAAGCAGGTGCCCTTGGCGGTTTTCGGAAACGCGATCACGTCGCGGATGCTCGGTGTGTTGCAGAGAATCGCGATGAGCCGGTCGAAGCCGAGCGCGATGCCGCCATGCGGCGGCGCGCCAAAGCGGAACGCCTCGAGCATGTAACCAAACCGGGCCTTCACCATCTCCGGCGGGATTTGCAGCACTTCCTCGAACACCGTTTTTTGCACGTCGGGCTGGTGAATACGAATCGAACCGCCGCCCAGTTCCACGCCGTTGACCACGATGTCGTAATGCTGGCCGCGCACCTTCTTCGGGTCGGTCTTGAGCATCGGGATGTCCTCCGCCACCGGCGCGGTGAACGGATGATGGCTGGAGTACCAGCGGTTTTGTTCGCGGTCAAAACCCAGCAGCGGGAATTCGATGACCCAGAGGAAATCAAACCGGTTCGGATCCATCGTCAGCTTGCCCTGTGTCTTCAAAACGTCGGCGCAGTACAGCCGGATCTTGCCGAGGATTTCGCAGGCGTTCAGCCACTGGTCGGCGGCGAACAAAATCAAATCGCCTTCCTCGATTTTGAGTTTCTGCGTCAGCGCGGCCTTCTCGGCGTCGTTGAAAAACTTCACGATGGGCGATTTCCATTCGACGGTAGCACCGTCTGCCCCTTTTTCGACCTTGATGTAGGCCAGGCCTTTCGCGCCGAAGCTCTTGGCATATTCGGTCATTGTCTCAATCTGCCCCTGGGTTGCGCACGCGAGGCCCTTGGCATTGAGCGCCTTCACCACGCCGCCGGCGGCGACCGCGCCGCTAAACACCTTGAACTTGCTGGCGCGGAAATCCTCGGTGAGGTCCGCCAGTTCCATGCCGAGGCGCGTGTCCGGCTTGTCAATGCCGTAGCGGTTCAGCGCTTCCTCGAAGGTCAGGCGCTTGAACGGCACCGGCACGTCAATGTTCAGCGCGGTTTTCCAGACCCGCTGGAGCAGGCCTTCAATGAGCGCGTAAATGTCCTCGCGCTCGATGAACGACATCTCGATGTCAATCTGCGTGAACTCCGGCTGGCGGTCGGCGCGCAGGTCCTCATCGCGGTAGCAGCGGGCGAGTTGGAAATATTTTTCCACGCCGGCCACCATGAGGATTTGCTTGAACTGCTGCGGCGATTGCGGCAGCGCGTAGAACAGGCCGGGATTCGTCCGGCAGGGGACGAGAAATTCCCGCGCGCCCTCCGGCGTGGACTTGAACAGCGTGGGCGTCTCGACTTCGAGAAAGCCCTGTTCATCCATGAAAACGCGCGTGGCGGTGGCCACCTTGCTGCGCACGCGGAGGTTGCGCGCCATTTCGGGCCGGCGCAAATCGAGGTAGCGATATTTGAGGCGCAGTTCCTCGTTCACCTTGCTTGCCACCTCCGGGTCGTCCACCGGGAAAGGCAAAACGTCGGCGACGTTGAGCACTTCGAGTTCCTTCACCATGATTTCCACCTCGCCGGTGGGAATTTTTGGGTTGTTCGTGCCGGCCGGCCGCTGGCGGACCTTGCCGGTGACGCGGACCACGCACTCGCTGCGGAGGGCGGCGGCGCGCTCGAACAGTTCCTTGGGCAAATCGGACGGATCGAAGACGGTTTGCGTGCGGCCTTCGCGGTCGCGGACATCAATGAAGATGAGTCCGCCGAGGTCGCGGCGCGAGTGAACCCAGCCGCAGAGGGTGACTGTTTGTCCGATATGAGCCGAGCGCAGTTCGTTGCAATGTTGTGTGCGTTTCATGAGTTCGTTGCTAGAGTTCAACCCGCCCTTGCGGGATTGTTCCATTCCATTTCCAACCGCCAGGCAAGCTGAAGCTTGAACTCCAACGGCTGTAAATTGAGCGCGCATGGTGGCGGGAAACGCGCCGGATTTCAAAGTAAAAGTAAGGCCGGCTTTCGCCTGCCCAACTTTATTCCGGCAGCGAAATCCGCCAAGTGTTGGTCGTATTGCCGGAATTTCTCAACGCCTCGCGCAGGCCGGAATTGGAAAGTTGCTGCACGCTGCCGTCGGACAGGCCGATATTACCCTGATTGACGTGAATGGTTTGCGTCCAACTGACGTGCTGGCCGGGGACGAGCTTCAGGATTCCATTTTCCGGGTCGCTCTCGCCCGTGATGTTCCGATCGCCGTCGAGAAATCTTTGCGGAAATTCATCGTTTGCCTCAAGACCGACGAAGTAACTGACGTTTTGATTTTTCAATCGGACAAAATTGTTGGCGACAGAGCGCGCGTCCGCCGGGCAGATCAAAATTTTCGGCGCGCTTAACTCATTCGACATGACTTGAAAATGGCGGAACGTGTCCGCGCCGGTGTCAAATTCTTTTGTGCCGCCGTTATTCGTTGAAGTTCCCATGGGTAATTTATCCATTTGATCGCCTTCCCAGATGCGGAAGGCGAGGCCGGATTGTTTCAGGTTGTTGATGCAATTGATGCGTTGCGCTTTCTTCTTGGCCGAGGCCAGCGCGGGCAGCAGCATGGCTGCGAGGATGGCAAGAACAGCAACGACGACGAGCAACATGACGAGTGTGAATCCTTGTTTTGAGCAACGCCCGGAGATGGAGTTCATGCCCACATTATGAACGCCCCGCCGCCGCTTTCAAGCCATTCCTCGCCCGAATCAAACCGGCGGTTAAATTCAGCGATGGTTATTTTTTTCTTTACCTTTTTCAGGAAACTGCTTGGCTGACCACAAATTTGGGCAACTCATTGGAAACCATTCTCTCATTATGAAAAAAAACCACCTGTTTCTTTGCTTGCCGGCGCTCGTCCTGGTCGGCGTCCTGGCCACCCTCAATTATGGCTGCGGCAAAAAGCCCGCATCGTCCGCCGGCGAACAACCGTCCGGCGAATCCAAAACGCCCGCGATCGTCTCGGCGGAAAAAACCAGCTTCACCGAGGTCACGTCACAGCTCGATCCCGGCGGCAATTTCTATCTGTACCTCGGCACCGCGCAATGGCTCGACGGCCTTTCCGCCAAGGTCGGCCACTGGCGGCAGGCGTTCGCCGCCATGCCCGGCCTCAAACCGGACAACACCACCAACGTCAACAAGGCGTTCGACATCGTCACCCGCCTCATCAAGGACAGCGGCATTGAAGACGTCAGCGGTGTGGGCTTGAGTTCGGTGGAAATTGAAAAGGGCATGTTCCGCAACAAGGCGCTGTTGCATCATTATCCCGGCAAAGGCGCCGGTTTTCTCTGGCAGCTTGCCGGCAAGGAACCGCATCCGCTCACCGGCCTAGACTTTCTGCCGGCCGACACCGCGCTGGCCGTTTTCTCGGACCTGGACCTGCCGGTGCTCTGGACCGTTGCGCAAAAGGAAGTCGCCCAAGCCAATAGTCCCCGGGCGCAGGAATGGCTGGAGAAACTCCCCACTGAATTTGAACAGAAAACCAAGGTCAAATGGGATGACTTCCTCAACTCGCTCGGCGGCGAATTTGGCCTGGTCCTCACGCTCGACCCATCCAACAACGTGCCCGTGCCGCTGCCCGGCGGTGCGCTGCAAATTCCCACGCCCGGCCTGCTGATCGCCGTGAAGGTCAACGATGACACCATCTTCAACTGCATTGACAAGCAATTGAAAGCCAACCCGCAGGTCGTCAGCGTGGACAAGCCCGGCCTCAAGATGCGGACGATGCCCGTGCCCCTGCCGCTGCCCATCCTGCTCCGGCCCAGCGCCGCCAGCAGCGGCGGTTACCTGTTCATCGCCACGAGCGACGAGTTGATTGACGATGCCCTCGCCGTGAAAAGCGGACAGAAATCCGGCCTCAAAACCACCGACGAATTCAAACATCTCGCCCAAGGCCTGCCCGATCACGGCAACCAGTTCTGTTACATGAGCCAGCGATTCGCCGACACCATGATCAAGGTGCAACAACAGGCCATGGCCAGCAGCGCCAAGACCGACCCTCAGATGGCGCAATGGATGCAATCTTTTTACCGCAACCGGCCCGCTTTTGCCTATTCCGTCGGCATCAACACGCCGGAAGGCTGCCTGACCATCGGCAACGGCAGCCAGAGCTACGCCAATGCCGTGCTCCTGCCCGCCGTGGCCGTGCCCGCCATGCTGGCCGCGATTGCCATTCCCAATTTCGTCAAGGCCCGGACCACCTCGCAAGCCAATGCCTGCATAAACAATCTCAGGCAGCTTGACGCCGCCAAACAACAATGGGCGTTGGAAAAAGGCAAAACATCCACAGACACGCCGACCATGGACGATCTCAAGCCATATCTTGGGAAAATTCCCCATTGCCCGGCCGGTGGCACCTATACCCTCAATGCGGTTGGCCAACCGCCCCAGTGCAGCATTCCCGACCACAAGCTGCCTTAAAAAATCACCATACCGGGCCACATCGGCCAGCGGTGGAATTTGCCGTTGCAAATCCCCGCTCGCCATGTGCTGCCGGCTGGATTAAGCTGTGGTCTTATGGCACCACTGCCGAAACCGGAAGTCATCATTACTCACGAAAGCGATCTGGACGGGCTGCTATCGGGCGCATTGCTGCAGCGGCTGGCCCAAAAGCTGTTCGGCACGGACATCCCGCTGGAGGCTTACCACTATAATTTCTGGAAACAGCGCGACTTGCGCGAGCGGTCCGCCTGGGTTGCGGACTTCACTTTTGAGCCGCGCCTCGACAAGCCAGATTGGGTGGTCATTGACCATCACGTCACGGAGACCGCGCCGAAAAACGCGCAGCTAATTCACGACGTGAACAAGTCTGCCGGGCTGCTGTGCTACGATCTTTGCCGGCAACACGGCATTGCGTCACCCGCGCTGGACCGGCTGGTGCATTTGAACAACGTTGCCGATTTGTTCCTTGAAGAGGACCCCGATTTTGCGATTGCGGGCGATTACGCGAACCTCGTCAAAATTTACCAGTTCTGGAATTTGCACACGCTCATCGGCGGCGACATTGAAAAATTGCTCGACCATCCACTGCTCGAAGTCATGGCCGTCAAGCGCCGCATCGAAAATCCGATCGGCTTTGAATGGAGCAAGTTGAACATCACGGAAATCAGCCCGACGGTCGGGTTCATGGACACCATTGTCGGCAACAACAATCTCATCGTCCACCAGTTGCTGGAGCAGCAGGCGACGAAATATCCGGTGCTGGTCACATTGTTCCGGCGCGGGAACGCGGTTTTTGCCAGCTTTCGCAGCCGCAACGGCGAGGCGCTCAAGGTGGCGGAAAAATTTCAGGGCGGCGGCCATGCCAACGCCGCCGGCGCCATTTTGCCCAAATCCGTCCGGAACATCACCGATGGCGTGGAATACCTGCGGCAGGTTTTGAATCCGAAAAACGAGACGCAACAGGCGCGGCTGAACAGCCTGGAAAGCCTGTTCGCCGGAATTGAAGCTGGGAAAAAATAGGTTCTACGGATGGTACAGCCGGAAGAACTGATTGCCGGTCAGCGGAGTAATAATCGCGGTTTTGGTGGTTCCGTCGTCATTGACCGTGCCGCTGAAATCCAGCCAATTCATCGAGGAGAGGTTTGAATTTTGTTGCAGTCCAAAACCATCCGAAGGCGACGGCCACGAGATGACGACGGTATGCGAGTTGGTGAGGCTGATGGTGAGCGATGGGGAACCAGGTGCGCCAGCGCCATTGAGAAGCACGGAAAGGGAGTTGTCATTGTAATTGGCGCTGATCAGGTCCGGCAAACCGTCGCCATTGACATCCGCCGCCACAACGAACTGAGGATATGAGCCAGCAATAAAGCCGACAGTCAGCGTGGCATTGGAGCCAAACCCGCCGCTTCCATTGTTAGTCAAGACTGTCAAAGTGCCGTCACCAGAATTCGCGCAGACCAAGTCGGGTTTGCCATCTCCATTGATATCCGCCGCCACTACCGAACGGTCAAGGTGCCGTCATTTTCATTCACGCTGACCAAGGCGATTTTGCCATTACCATTGATGTCCACCGCCGCGACGGATACCGGGTATGTGCCGACAGTGAGTGTGGCATCAAGGACGAACCTGCCGCTGCGATTGTTGGTCAGCACAGTGACAGTGTTGTCGACGGTATTTGCGCTGATCAAGTCCAGTTTGCCATCGCCGTTCACATCCGCCATCAGAACAAAAGCAGGGCCTGAGCTAATACTTAAGCCGACGTTGAGCGTGTCATTGGAACCAAACCCGCCGCTGCCATTGTTGGTCAACACCGTTAGAGTGCCGTCTATAAGATTCGCGCTAATCAACGCGATTTTGCCATTCCCGTTAACGTCCGCCGTCGCGGCACAAGTAGAGCCGGAGCCGACTTGGTACGAGGTGGCCGGAGCAAAATATCCGTTCTCGGCGGCAGCTTGATGAACCATGATGAGCAGCATGGGAAGAACGAGCAAACGACACGAATAGACTTTCATGTGTATTATTCTGGTTGTAATTCGGCGGTTTTATTGATTTCGGACAGGGGATTTGCGGCAGCTTACAGGCCAGTCTGACAATTATTGGGACACTCAGATTTGAGAAGCTGTTGAGGTGCTTGGGGGGAGTGAAATGGTTGAATCTGGAGTTAGATTGCACATGCAACTGTTTGACGATGATATCTATTGCCATTAAAATCGTCACCGTATATGGCCGAATCACAAACACCGGTTTCCTCCTCATCCCGTGCCGACAACCGTCGGCCGAATCAACTTCGGCCCCTTCGTTTCCAAAATCACATCGCGCCGTATGCCGCCGGTTCAACGCTCATCGAATGGGGCAACACGCGCGTCATCTGCGGCGTGACCATCGAGGAAATCCTTCCGCGCTGGATGAAAGAGCAGGGGGTCAAGGGCGGCTGGATCACCGCCGAATATTCGATGCTCCCCTATTCAACCCTGACGCGCAAACCGCGAGACATCGCCAAGGGCAAACTGGACGGCCGCTCTTCAGAAATCCAGCGGCTGATCGGACGTGCCATGCGCGCCGCCGTGGACCTGGAAAAATTCGGCGCGCGGACGATTTGTGTGGATTGTGATGTGTTGCAGGCCGATGGCGGCACGCGCACCGCCGCCATCACCGGCTCGTTTGTTGCGCTTTCGCTCGCGGTTAAAAAATTGATGGCCGAGAAAAAACTGGCGCAAAACCCCATTATTTCCGGCGTTGCCGCCGTCAGCGTCGGCATCGTCAACGGCACGCCGTTGCTGGATCTGTGTTACACCGAGGACGTGGGCGCCGCCGTGGACATGAATCTGGTGATGAACGCCGCCGGCGAATTCATTGAACTGCAAGGCACCGGCGAGGAGGCGACCTTCACCGACACGCAGCTTGCCGATTTGCTTGCGCTCGGCAGGGCGGGCATCCGCGAACTGCTGGCCACGCAGGAAATAGCGCTCACCCAAGGTTGATTCACTTGGCCACATCCGCTTCCAAACCATCGCGGCGCAAACCCGAATCAGCCGCCGTCACGCGCCTTTGGCTCATCCGCCACGCCGAGGTGGAATCGCGTTACCAGAAAACCTTCGGTGGCCGGATTGACATGAATCTTTCGCCGCGAGGCCTGGCACAGGCCGGAAGGCTCGCCGATTTTTTGTGCGGCAAAACGTTCGACGCCATTTACGCCAGCCCGATGAAGCGCGTCCAGCAAACGCTCGCGCCGGTGCTCAAAAACGGCGCGTCAGCGCCGACCATTTTGCCCGGATTGCGCGAAGTGGATTTCGGCGATTGGACGGGGTACAACTGGGAGGAAGTGCGCAAAAAATTTGGCGTTCATCCATACGACTGGCTCGACGAAATCGAGTCGGGCGCGGTGCCCAACGGCGAGAACGGCGTTCAATTCCGCGCCCGTGTCGAGTCGTGCCTGTTTGAAGTCATCCGGCGGCATCCGGGCGGAACGGCCGCGATTTTTTGTCACGGCGGTGTCATCCGCATGATGCTGGGCATTTTGCTCGACCTGCCGCTGCCCAAGACCAATTCGTTTGAAATCGAATACGCCAGCTTTACGCAGGTCGCCCTGCGTCCGCATTTGAACGAAATCGAGCTGCTCAACTTTACGCCGTGGCGCGACCTTGTCGCGTGACTGGATTTTTACATGGGGCGAGACTCCCGGTGAGCCGGTTTTTGCAATGCCAGGGCGGCTCGCGAGGATCGGCCTTCGCCTGGCTTCGGCCCGACAGGCGCTCGCCCCGCCAGTTCAAAAAATGAAGACAACCAAATCGCTCTGGCGAGTTTCCGTCATTACGACGCCTGAGGCCGAAGACGCGGTTTCGGACCTTCTCGGCGCAATACTCGGCCAGCCGGCTTCGTCTTATTTCAACCTGGAAACCGGCGTGAGCACGGTCATGGTTTATTGTGAACAAAAACCGGCTTCTTTCCCGGCAGCCCGCGAAACAATCCTTGCCGGGATGAGACAAATCAAAAACTGCGGGCTGAAAATCGGTCCCGAAAAAGTCATACTTTCAAAAGTACGCCGTGAAGACTGGGCCGAATCATGGAAACGGCATTTCAAGCCCATCGAGATCGGCGATGCCTTGCTTGTCAAACCGAGCTGGAGCAAAAAACTTCCGCGCAAGAATCAGGCGGTTGTCATTCTTGATCCCGGACTCAGCTTCGGCACCGGCCAGCATCCGACGACGGCGTTCTGCCTGCGGGAACTGGTGCGGTGTTGTGGAGAAATACAATCAGGCCGGTCATTTTTAGACATGGGCACCGGCTCGGGAATTCTGGCGATTGCGGCGGCGAAGCTGGGTTACTCACCAGTCTGCGCCTTCGATTTTGATCCCGAAGCGATTCGCGTTGCGCGTGCCAACGCCCGTGTGAATGGGGTTCATAAAAAAGTGCGGATTGCGCGTAAAGACGTGACGAAACTGCCGTTTCATGCGGCCCGACCATACGATTTAATTTGCGCGAATTTGATTTCGACGTTGCTGATTTCTGAACGGTGGCGGATGGTGGCGCAATTGAACCGCGGCGGAACGCTGGTGCTGGCGGGAATTTTGAAGTCTGAATTTTCACAGGTGCGGAAGATTTTTGCGGAACTTGGACTAAAACTTGCTGCCAGGAAAATCGAAAACGAATGGTGTTCGGGTTCGTTTTGTTTCTCGGGAGAAAAATGATAGAAGAATTTGAATGACAAACACTGCAATTGGTCTTATACTCAGGAGTCTGAGCAGTTAGCCGTGGCCAACAAGGAAGGTCGTGGCGCCGCCAAACTCCGCAACCTGAGGTAACATGAGTCGTGTTATGAAAAGAATGATGGAAGTCATCACGGAGGCTGTCCGGGATCCAAAACACCCATTCCGCAAGCTGGATCATCAGCCCAAAAAACCATTAAAAAACCGATACGAACGCAGAAAAATCAAGGAGTATTTGCATCTGGGTGATTGGCAGGAAGAAATAATGGTGTGAAAATATTTGCCCATGAACATTAAATAAGCCGCGCGCGAGCGCGGCTTTTTCTTTTAATACAGCGTGTCCATTGGCACTCCGGGCAGATGCCGAAAAATTCAAGTTTGTGGGTCACGTTTTGAAAGCCGTTCGCGGCGGCAATGCGCGTTTCAATCTCGCTTGGGAAACATTCTGCAATTTCGACCACTTCCGCGCAGCGCGTGCAAACCAGATGATGGTGATGGCCGTCATCGCCTTCGCCGACCAGTTCAAACCGCGCCGTGCCGTCGCCAAAGTCAAACCGCTTCACCATCCCCATCTCTTCGAGCAGATGCATGGCGCGGTAAATCGTCGCCAGATCGCATTGGCCCCTGGGCAGGGCGGTGTAGATTTCCTTGTTTGTGAACGGATGCGGATGTTGCCGTAAAATTTCCAGGATCGCCGCGCGCGGGCCGGTGATCTTTCGCGCCTGCTGGCGCAAACGGCCGGTCAACGCTGACATTTCCTGCCGCTGGTGGGAGAGGGAGAGTGCGCGCGGCTTCGTTTTTGAAAAGGCGTTTTTCATGTTGCGGTCAGGCTTTTAAATGGAAATAAAGAATCAAGACGGCAATTGCGCCAAAACCGGCGGCAAAATTTATCAGCACGAGCTTTTTATGATGTCTGAAAATTTCGCCCAGCACGGCGTGGGCGGCCAGATATAAAAAGCCGCCGCCCGCATTCGCCAGCGCCAGCGCCAGCCAGAAATCGGAAGCGCTCCGCAATACCAGCCAGCCCAGCAATCCGCCAAGAATGGTGGTGGATTCGACCGCCGCCACCAGCCACAACATTTTCCCGCGTGGATATCCGCCGCCGAGCAGCAAGGCGCCCAGCGCGAGGCCTTCGGGAAATTTATGCACGCAGATGGCGAACGTAATGGACAGGCCCACCGGCCGGATTTCTTCGTTTCCCGCCGCCAGCGCCAGCCCGTCCACAACGCAATGGATGGACAGCGCCATCATCATGGCCGTGGCGAATTCGGCCAGGCGATGCGTGGTGGCCTCGTCAAAATGGCTGGCCGCGCACGCCGGGCAGACGTGGTAAACGTATTTGGTGACGAAGGCGAAAAGAAAATAGCCCGAAGCTCCCGCCAGCAGGAATTGCCACCAGCGCAATGCCTCCAGACATTCCGGCGCGATGCCGCAAACGGCGACGCCCAGCAGCGTTCCGGCGCCCAGGCTGATGAAGGCGCAAAGCTGTTTATGCGTCCGCGCCAGCCACGCGCTCAATGCGCCGCCAGCCAGCGCGATGGCAAACGCCGCACAAACCTGGAATAACATGGATGCCGTGATCATATCATTTTAAATGCAAATCGTTTGCATCCTAATTTGACAAAAATGCCGCCCGACTGCAAATGCAATCGAACGGCGGAAAACCGGCTACTTCATCAGCAGCATCTGGCGCGCGCGTTTGATGGCGAGGGTCAGGCGGCGCTGGTAATGCGCGGGCATCCCGGTGTATTTGCGCGGCAGGATGCGGCCCTGGTCCGTCACATATTGCCGGAGTAAATTGGTGTTTTTGTAATCGAGCGCATCGGCGGTAAAGTCAATCTTAGGTTTTGGCCGCGGCGTGCGTTTTTCCGTCTGGCTGCGGCGTGAACCGCGGCGGTCTTTGTCGGCATGGGTCTTGCGGGGCATAATTACTTGATTTCGCGGTGAAGCGTGTGGCGGCGGAGCGCCGGATTATACTTTTTGAGTTCCAGCTTCTCCGTCTTCAGCTTCTTGTTGCGGGTGGTGGTGTAGCGTGAAGGCGATTTGCCTGCCTTGCGCGCTTCGGTGCATTCAATGGTAATGATTTCGCGCGGCATAAATTATTCCTTCTCTTTGGCCTTTTCCTCCGGCTCGTCTTCTTCGCTTTCCACTTCCGAGGCGCCGGTGCTGTCCACCGTGCCCAGCTGGCCGATGCGGCGCGAACGCAGCGCGCCTTCACGTTCCAACTGCGCCTGCGCCTCGACCGTGAACCGCGTCCACGGAATCGCTTCCAGGCGCGCTTTGGGGATCGTCTTGCCGGTCAATTCACAAACGCCATAAGTCTTTTTCTCGATGCGTTTCAACGCTTCCTCGATTTCGTAAACCGCGTCCTGGTCGGACGACAGCAGGCTCAACGCGAAATCGCGGTCGAAGTTGTCCGTGCCGGAATCAGCCATGTGCAGGCTGTAGCCGGGCAGTTCCTGCGCGGATTCCTTGGCCAGGCCGTTCATCTGCCGGAGCAGTTGCTCGCGCAAATCCAGCAGCCGTTGGCAATACTGCTGCCACTCGGCCTTGACTTTCCTCGGGTCGGCGATGGTGTTGGATTTCAACACCGGTCGGCCGAGAATTGCCGCCGTGGCGGAAACCTGTGCTTTGCCGTTTGTTTTCTTCTTTATGGTCACAAATCAATAATCAGTTTCGGTTAGTCAAGGGCGCGGGAATGTAGCAGAGCAAAACAAATACGCCACAAAAATATTTAGAAATTTTCGGCCCTCTTTTCAATGCAGGCGTAGGCGTTGTGATTGTGGATGCTCTCGAAATTCTCCGCCTCCACCTTGTACCACGTCACGCGCGGGTGGGCGTTGAGCTTGAGCGCCACGTTGCGCACCAAATCCTCCACGAACACCGGGTTTTCATAGGCGCGCTCCGTCACAAACTTTTCGTCCTGCCGCTTGAGCAATGCGTAAAGCTCCGAACTGGCCGAGCTTTCGACCATTGCCACCACGTCCTCGATCCAGACCGGCTTCGTGAACCGCAGCGCCACCGTCACCAGCCCGCGCTGGTTGTGCGCGCCATGTTTCGCAATCGCCTTCGAGCACGGACACAGCGTCGTCACGTTTACCTTCACCGTCAGTACAAAATCAATTTCATCGCCGCACGCCGCCGCGTCGAACCGCGCCAGGTAATCCATCTGGCTTTGCTTGCGCGACACCGGCGATTTTTTGGACATGAAATACGGGAACTCGATTTCCAGGTGCGACGTGGCCGAGTGCAGCCGTTTTTGCAGCGAACGCAAAATGTCCATGATGTTTTCCACGTGGATGACGCTGCCATGCGCGTTAAGCGCCTCAACAAACCGGCTCATGTGCGTGCCTTTGAACTCCTTCGGCAAATCCACGAACATGCCGATGGTCGCCACCGTGTTTTGGGTGCTGAAAGCCTTGTCGCGCACCTGGATGGGAAACCGCAGCCCGCGCACGCCCACCTTGTCAATCCGCAGCTCGCGGTGATCGGGCCGGCTCTGCATGTCATGCAAATGCGCGGCGGGATTTTTTTTTGCCGCGCGGAATTTTACGGTGTTGCTGACCTTTCGTGACATGGCGGAACAATAACAGCTTTGCGGAATTTGGCAAAAAAGTTCCCGCCATACCCGCCCGCCCCTCACGTCACTTCCCCGGACCCCAGGAAATATACCAACGCCCGACGTTTTTAATGGGCAGGATGTTGCCATCCGGTGTGAATTTCAAAGGCGGACTCCAGTATTGGAAATTGTGGCCCATGACACCATCGGGGCAGGATTTCCAGCGGTCGGCCATCCAGATGAATGCCGGTTCCCCGATTGTTGGAATTTTTGCAACCCAGGTTTCTTGCGCTGATATGAACGGAAAGCTGCCCGCAGCTATGACCGGGGTGTTTTTTTCAGGATGATAGGTGACCATTCCTGTCGGGGTTAAAATTGTTGCGGACCAGGCTTTTTGTGTAATTGCAGTCGGAGCGTTAATTTCAGGACGGCGATTGATGGCCCAGTCAGGTTTTGAAGCAAAGGGACCCAGAGGCGAAGCAGACATGAAGACCTGCACCTCGCTGCCCTCGGGACAAGCGTTGCAACGGGGACCCAGCAGGGCGTAGTAATAATTGTTTCGCCGGAACATTACGGGAGCTTCGCCACCCACAGCCAGAACGTCACTGGTCTTACCGGTTGAATCCAGATAATCCGGCGTCAGGCGTTCTACGCGGACGGTGAATCCATCACTGATGGAAGTGTAGATGAAATAGCCGGTTCCATCGTCGTCCACAAATAAACTGCCGTCACCGGTGCCGGGATGGGAAAGCTGCACGTTTGGATTGGCAATTTTAAAAGGCCCCACCGGCGTGTCGCTGGTGGCAACTCCCGCCTGGCCGTTCCACAGTTTGGGGTACCAGTTATACCAAAGCACATACCGACGCGTGTGCGGGTTGAAAACCACATAGGGTCGCCAATAAATGCCGGCCGGGCGTTCCGGGAGCAGTACGCCTTCAAAAGTCCAATGTTCGAGGTCGGGCGAACTGTAAACCCGGTAATTATTGTTGGTAAAACCGTCGGTCTTTCCGTAAGCCGTTCCGTAAAGATAATAACGCCCATTGAAAAACTGGAGGCAGCCGTCGTGGGCATCAATGATTTCCCCGGTCACATCGCGTCGAGGATCGATATTGTTGATGGTGACGGTCTGTAAACCATTCGTTTCCGGCTCCGGATTTTGCGACCGGTGCGTGTCGTCACATGAAATCGTAAAGGCCGCGAGAAAGAAGGCTAGCAAAGTCTGCTGGCAATGCCTTGCCGAAACGTTTCGCGAAACCCTGGTCAAAGAACTTGCCACTAACGCCATGCAAGAAGTTGGGAATCGGTACTTGTTTGCATACATGCGGGACAGAAGACTATCTTGGGGGCAATGAATGTCAAGATGCCATTATTGCTTCGAAACACGGAAAACGATGGCGCTTTGCGGAAATTGGCAAAACCGCTATCTCATGAAAATTAAACGAATCTGGACAAGCAAAAATGAAAGTTTAGCCTTTTCCAAACCAATTCATGATTAAACGTTTTTCATTTCCGTTTGCCAGTCTGACGTTCGCGTTGTTTTGTTCGGTTTCCTTTGCCGCCGGAACATTTCGCGTCGCCACTTACAACGTCGAAAATTATCTCGACCAGCCAACCGAATCACGTCCGCACCCGAAATCCGCCAGGGCCAGGGCCAGGGTCTGCGAAAGCATCTGCGCGCTGAATCCCGACGTGATCGCCCTGGAAGAGATGGGCAGCACCAATGCCCTCATGGAATTGCGCGACTCACTCAAAGCCAGGGGCCTGGATTTTCCCTTACTGGGAACACGTGCAGGGCTGGGACACGAACATTCACGTGGCCGTGTTGAGCCGGCTGCCCATCGTTGCCTGCCGCCCGCACACCAATGACAACTTCCTGCTCGATGGCCGCCGCTTTCCCGTCAGCCGCGGTTTTGCCGAGGTGGACATCCGGGCCGCGACGAATTTCACATTCACCCTCATCGCCGCGCACTTGAAATCGCGCCGGCCCGTGCCCGAAGCCGACGAGGCTCAATTACGTCTCCAGGAGGCGAAAATCCTGCGCGGCATCGTGGATGAACATTTCAAGGCCGACGCGAACGCCAGACTGATTGTGCTCGGCGATTTCAACAACGTGAAAAATTCCGATTCCACAAAAGAAATCATCGGACGCGGAAAATTCAAGCTCACCGACACGCGCCCGGCCGAGCGCAACGGCGACAACACACCGAACGAAATTCCGCGTTTCGAGCCGCGCAACGTCACCTGGACGCATTACTACGGCGTGGAGGACACTTACAGCCGGATTGATTTCATCTTGCTCAGTCCGGCCATGGCGCGCGATTGGGTGACGAATGAAACATACGCGCTGACGATTCCGAATTGGGGTGTCGGCTCCGACCACCGTCCCATTGTGGCGACAATTTGAGACGGAGAATAAATAAACAAACCGGATTCAATGTCGGGATCGGGATCGAATTGTCCCCGCCTCCTGGCTCGGCATGGGCAAACTCTGAAAAAACGAAGTTCCTCCAAGAAATGTTCTTGACGGCGGTGGAATTATGTGCAAAATTATGCCCATGAACACAATTACCGTGCCAGTGGGTGTCGGACGGACCAACCTCTGCAAACTTTTGGAAAAGGTGGAAGCCGGGGCGCGGGTGGTTTTAACGAGTCACGGACATCCCAAAGCGGTCCTTTCCGCGTATCCGACAACCGGAACGCCCTGGCGGGTGGAAACACCTGACGATCCCAAGCGGTATGGCGATTTGCAATCGCCGGTGATGGAGGATTGGAAATGAGAGTCCTGGCGGATACGAATTTGTTCATCAAATTTTGCCGCCGGCTGCCTCTGCCGGCGCAGGTGGAGCGGACGTTGGCGGACGAAAAAACCGAGCGGTGCCTGTCGCCGGTATCGGTGATTGAGCTTTTCCGGCTCTGGCGGAAGGGGGAAATTCCCGACCACCCGGATTCGTGGCTGGACCTGGCATTGCCTTCGTGGACGGTGTTGCCCGTGACCGTTCCCATTGCCCGGCTGTCCGTCTTATGGCCTTGGGAACACAAGGATCCCGCCGACAGAATTCTGGCCGCAACGGCGGAGTGTGAACGCATTGAATTTTGGCACACCGACACCGTTCTTAAAAAGTTGACCGGATTTCCCCACCGCTATTTTTCCAATCCATCAAACACCCGCCAGTCGTCCTGACGCGATTCAGGGATGGCGGTGGCGTGACATAACACGATCCTCATTTCTATATTCCCATCCCTTTTGTTGGGAAGAATGTTATTGCTATGCGTCCATACTATTTTGTCACGGCCAAACATGTGTTGTTTGATGAAAAAGGCGATTTGCGTCAAGAAGTGTATTTGCGGTTTAATAACAATACCAATGGAATATCGTGGGCTCCACTGAGTGCAGCAATAACAAACGGATTCTTTCGCGTAATTCTTTCAACGAACAAGGCAGTTGATATGGCTATTGTTACCCTAAATTTCCCTACTAATTGGCCAAAAACAGTTTCTACAAATTATTCTTGGCCAAATGATATTAGTTTAGATGGATTTGACTCTTCACTTTTGTTGACAACTGAAAAAATGGCTCAATATCAAATAAAGGAAGGTTACGATATGTTTTTTATTGGGTTGTTCGTTCAGTTTTATGGTTCTTATCGAAATTACCCAGTTTGCCGATTTGGGCATTTGGCTATGATTCCTGACGAAGAAATTTCTGTTGCTGGTATGCCAAGCCAAAAATTGATGCTTATGGAAACGGCGGCATATGAAGGAAACAGCGGTTCGCCAGCGTTTTTTAGAACTAAAAGAAGTATTCCCATCCTAAAAGTTGTAAACTTATTATCTAGTAAATCGGGAGAGCATGACAAAATTATATTAGCAGGGATTGTAGAGGGTGGTTTTAAATTTCCGTCAGGAGTTGAATTGAAAACTTCGCCAACAAATCCGCCATCAATGACTCCACTCTTCGTAAATGAACATGCTGGCATGGCGGTAATAATTCCCGCCACTTACATATATGAAGCCTTGTTTTCAACCGACGAAATCAAAAACAGGAAACTTTTGGTCAAAGCATTAAAGCCTAAAGGGTATTTCTAAAATGACCGAACCAGTTAAGAATAATTAAGAGCCGAGAAGAAGATTCCCGATTAAGGAAAAGAAAGAAATTACCCCAAAATAGAAAGAGACCAACCTTTTACAGTTGGTCTCTTGATTGTGAATGGGGGAAATATGTGGATGACGTTCAGCGGCGCGATAGGGACATCGCGCCCTACCATGCAATTCCATTCTGAATCTTCAATCTTCTATCCTCGCTTTAGCTGTGCCTCTGCGCCTTGGCGTCTTGGCGGTTCAAATTACAACTGTTCCGGATGCGTTATCAAATCCGCGATGCGCATGAGCAACCGCCCGGCCGCGCCGCCGTCAATCACGCGATGATCGAAGCTCAACGTGAGGTTCGCTTCCATCACCGGTACAAACCGGTCTTTGCTCGCGTCCCAACTGGGTACGCGCCGGGCGGCGCCGATGCCGAGCACCAGCGATTGTTCCGGCAACGGGATGGGCGTCGCCCAAGTCAGCCCGAACGTGCCAAAGTTCGTCACGGTGGCAATGGAACCGCCCGTCACTTCCGGCGGCAGCTTGCGTTGCCGCGCCAGCTCGACCAGTTCGTTGTAAGGCCCGATCAAATCCTTCAGCGACTGTTTGTCCGCGCGACGGATGACGGGAACCAGTACGCCATCTTCGGCTTCAACGGCGAACGCGATGTCAATGGAAGAGGGATGCACAATTTTATTTCCCACCAGCCGGCCGGCGGGAGCGCTGTTTTCCGCCAGCGCCACCGCCAGCGCGCGCAGGCAGCAAAGCGCCGGACCGGGTTTGGGCCGGGTGACTTTGCGATAGGCAAACAGCGGATCGATGCAGACCGGCAGACCGACGTGCGCCAGGGGGCGCGTCCAGCTTCGGCGCATCGCGTCGGCCACCGTCACGCGCATGGACGACGCCGGGGTTATCTTTTGCTTTTCGAGATGCGCGATGAATCGTTCGAAATCCTCAACGGTCACCCGGCCCGCCGCGCCGCTGCCGGCCACGCCCGCAAGATCGGCGGCGTGCAAACCAAGTTCATTCATGCGCGCCTTGAGCCGCGGCGAAAGGTAACTGGCGCCCGCCGCGTTTGCCGGCACCGGCAATCCCCGCACTGTCGGTTGAACGCGATTCCTGCCGCCGTTCACGTCCGGCGCGGAAATGCGGTCGGTGTCGCCGGTTTTCGCCGGCGCGGGAACGTCAAACCCCAATCGCACCGATTCCTCCTTGGTCACCTCGATGTGGCCGAGCACCGCGCCCACGGCATAGCTTTCGTTCAGTTGCGCGGTGAATTTTTCAATGCGCCCGCGGCAGGGCGAAGTCACGTTCATGTTGGCCTTGTTGGTCTCGACTTCGATCAAATCCTGGTCGGCTTCGACGGTGTCGCCGGGCTGGACGAGGAAGTTGATGATGTTGGCCTCGGCGATGGACTCGCCCAGTTGCGGCATGATGATGGGAATGGAGGGCATGTTTAAAAGCGAAGATGGAAGATGGAAGATGGAAGATGGTGAAGAAATTTCATTCTCCCGCTTCCATTTTCCATTCTCGTTTTGTTGAACGCAATCATTTTTACAAACGGAGCAGTTTTCGCGCGGCGCCGGCGATGGCGTGTGCGGTGGGACGGTGCGCGGTCCACAAATTGGGATGATACGGCACCGGCGTGTCCTTGGCGTTGAGCCGTTGCGGCGGCACGTCGAGCAATCCGAATCCCTCGCTCGTGACCCGGGCGATGACTTCCGCGGTCACTCCTCCCCACGGCCAGGCTTCACCCACACAAAGCAAACGCCCCGTGCGCGCGACGCTGGCCATCACGGTGTCCGTGTCGAGTGGCTTCACCGAGCGCAAATCCACCACTTCAATTTCCCAGCCTTCCGGGACGAGTTCGGCGGCGGCGGCGAGCGCTTCATGCACCATGGCGCTGTAGGCAACGATGGTCATGTCCCGGCCTTCGCGCGCGATGCGGGCTTTGCCGACGGGCAGCGCTTCGCTCGGCAATTTTTCGGCCTTGAGGTGGTAGTAAAGAAATTTGTGCTCGCAAAAAATCACCGGATCGTCAATCGCCACCGCTTCGAGCAGCATGCTGTAAGCGTCTTCAACGGTCGCCGGTGTCAACACCACCAGTCCGGGATAATGCGCGTAAATTGTCTCCAGACTCTGGCTGTGAAACGGCCCGCTGCCGGACGTGCCGCCGAAGGGCAGCCGCACGGTGATCGGGCAGGGGACTTGCGTGCGCCAGAACAGCGTCGCGGCCTGGTTGACAATCTGGTTGAAACCAACGGTGGAAAAATCCGCGAACTGCATTTCGATGATCGGCCGCATGCCCTCAATTGCCGCGCCGACGGCCAGACCGACCATCGCATCCTCGCTGATGGGCGAATCAATCACGCGGCCGGGATATTCCTTCGCCAGATTTTTCGTGGCCTTGAATGCCCCGCCGAACACGCCGATGTCCTGCCCGTAAATGAACACGCGCGGGTCGTCGCGCAACGCATGAGCCTGCGCTTCGCGGATGGCTTCGAGATAGGTGATGCTCATGCGTGGGATGAAAGGGAAACATCCAACATCCAACATCCAATGCCGAACATCCAATCATCAACGGCTCCGGCTAATTGGGCGTTGGATGTTGGATGTTGAATGTTGAATGTTGAGACCATTTTATTCATGCCCCTCATTCAGATGTCCGGTTGAAATCGCGCGCCAATCCTCGGTAAACGGATCGGGTGTGGGTTCGCGCTGGACTTGGGCGACGACCTCCTCGATTTCGCGGACAATTTCGCCGCGCAACGCGGCCAACGCCGCGGCGTCCGCCCATTTTTGGCGAAGCAGATGTTCCTCGGCAACTTTCAAACAATCGCGCCCGGCCGGCGACGCCTTCAATTTCGGATCAATGTAACTGGCGTCGTCGTGTTCGCCGTGACCGCAAAGCCGGAGCAGCGTGGCGACGACCATTTGCGGGCCGCGACCGGCGCGGGCACGCGCCACGGCGTCACCCACAACCTTCAGGCACGCGGACAAATCCGTGCCATCCACCGCGTGCGCTTCGACGCCATAGCCGGCGGCTTTGTCCATCAGATCGCGGCAGGCAAATTCGCGGTCGTTCGGCGTCGAGTAGGCGTAATGGTTGTTGGCGACGATGAGCACGAGCGGCAATTTTTCAATGGCGGCCTGATTGAGCGCCTCATGAAACGAGCCGGTGGCCGTGCCGCCATCGCCGATGCAGGCCGCGCCCACCGTGCCGGTGACGCCTTTCATGCGGCGGGCGAACAGCGCGCCGTTGACGACGGAAATCATCGCGCCAAGATGGCTGACCATCGGGAGATAGCCTTCCTTGGGCCGGCCGCGATGAACGTTGCCGTCGCGGCCACGCATCGGGCCGAGCACGGAACCCAGATAGGTCCGCATGGCGTCAACCACCGGTTCGCCAAATGCCAGCCGTCCCGCCGTGTCGCGGATCAACGGTGCGAACACGTCGCCCTTTTTCAGCGACAAACCGATGGCCACGCTCAAGGCTTCCTGCCCGCGGCCGATAAAAACGCCGCCATGAATTTTGCCGGCGCGGTAGAGGCCGGCGCATTTGTCGTCCAACATGCGCGCCAGCAGCATGAAGCGATACGCGGTGAGGTGCGTGTCGCGAGAAGAGGTCGCGTCACCCACGGGGTCGGCGTCGAGCACCGTTTGGAGCATGGCGGAAGTTTATCGCCACCGGTGCGCGCCAGCAATGTTTCTTTACAAACCAGGGCCTTGGGCACGCCCGCACACTGCCACTTGTGCATGGTGCCGCGTCCGCGGGGAACGCCGGATTCATCCGGCAGGAGTGCCATTGGCGCGTGTTGCTGCCGGATCAATCCGCCGTTCCGGTGGGGGGGTCGGGGCGCTTCAGGGGTTTTTTGCATTAAAAATCGAATTGGCTAAATGTAGGGAATCTTGTCTACTAAGGAATGCTTCCTGCTGCTTTTTTACAAAAATGTTGAATTTTGAGACATGAGTCAGCCGGCATTCCAGATCCTGTTGGTTAGCAACGACCCAAAACTATTGGCGACGTTGTCCAGTGTGTTGCACGCGGACAACATCGCCTTTGCCCTGGAACGCCGTGCCGGTGAAGCGCTGCAATTTCTTCGTGCCAGTCCGGTCGATCTGGTACTGGTTGATTTGGTGTCGTCAAATGAGGAGGGCTTTGAATTCCTGCGCCAGCTTCAGGAATGTCCGCTGGCAACCTTCACGCTCGTTACCGCGCTTACCGATGAGGATAACACGGTGGACAAATTGCGCGCGTACGACCTGGGCGTGTGCGATTGCATGGGCAAGCCGTTTGAAGCCCTGGTGTTTCGCGCACGTTTGCGCGCCCATCTGGAAACGAAGCGCCGGCACGATGACCTGGGCCGGCACAACGAGAATTTGACCGAGGCCCGTCTCGTCGCCGAAGCGGCCGTGCGCGCCAAATCCGATTTTCTGGCCGCCATGAGCCACGAGATTCGCACGCCGATGAACGGCGTCATCGCCATGGTCAGCCTGCTCCTCGAGACGCCGTTGACCGCCGAGCAGCGCAGCTACCTCGAAACGATTCATACCAGCAGTGAATCGCTGCTGGCCATCGTCAACGACATTCTTGACTTTTCCAAAATCGAAGCGGGGAAACTGGAACTGGACTCGCGGCCCTTTAACCTGCGCACCTGCATGGAGGATGCGCTCGACCTACAGGCCGCGCGCGCCTTTGGGAAAAATCTCGATCTGGCGTATCAGATGGACGACGGGATTCCGGTGACCGTCGAAGGCGATTCATTGCGGTTGCGGCAGGTGCTCGCCAATCTCCTGAGCAACGCCATCAAGTTCACCGAAAAAGGCGACGTGCTCGTTCAGGTCAAATTGCTCTCGATAAAACCGGATGAGACGCAGAAGCATTCGCTGCTGCACCTGAATTTTTCCGTGCGCGACACGGGCATTGGCATTCAACCGCAACGGCTGGAGCGGCTGTTCAAACCATTCTCGCAGGGGGATGCTTCGACCGCGCGGCACTATGGCGGCACGGGCCTGGGTCTGGCCATCAGCAAACAACTCGTCGAATTGATGGGCGGCAAAATGTGGGCCGAGAGTTCGCCCGGCGCGGGCTCAACATTCCATTTCACCATCAATTTTCAGGCCGAAATGCAGTCGGCCCCGTTTGCCCTGGTGGGCCCCCAACCCAAACTCGCTGATTTGCGGCTTTTGATTGTGGACGACAACGCCACGGTCCGCCGGGTGGTTGCCGAGCAGGCGGCCAAATGGGGAATGGTTCCGTACAGCGCCGAAAGTCCGCAGCAGGCCCTCGAATGGCTTAAAAAGGGGGAACAATATGATCTGGGCGTCATGGATTTGCAAATGCCCGGCATGGACGGCCTTGCGCTGGCCATGGAAATTCACAAATTGCCCGGCGCGGCAATGATGCCGCTGGTGCTGCTCATGCCGTTGGGCCTGCATTCGGATGCGCCCGGCAGCACGCACATCGTGTTCGCCCACACGGTCAACAAGCCTGTCAAACCAGCGCAGCTTTGCGACGTGCTCATTCGTGCCCTGCTCAGTCCGAAAGCCGCCACGCGTCAGCAACCGACATCGAAACCGGGGCAACCCCTCACGGAACGACTGCCCTTGAGCATCCTTTTGTGCGACGACAACGCCATCAACCAAAAAGTCGCCTCCCGCATTTTGCAATCCATCGGCTATCAACCCGATCTCGCCGGCAATGGACGCGAAGCACTCGACGCGCTGGATAAAAAGCGGTACGATTTGATTTTCATGGACGTGATGATGCCGGAAATGGACGGGTTAGAGGCCACGTGCGCCATTCGCGAACGACAGAAAGATGGCGTGGCGCATCCGAATTACCAATCCCGCATCATCATTGTTGCCATGACGGCGCAGGCAATGCAAGGTGACCGCGAAAAATGCCTGGCCGCCGGCATGGACGATTATCTTTCCAAACCAGTCCTTCCGAAGGACGTTCGCGCCATCGTCGAACGCTGGGGTCCGCAAGCGACTCCGGCGGCTCCGGCGGTATCGGCGCCCAAAGCTGATGTGCCCGCACCTGCGCCGGCGGCCAAAACTGATGCGCCGGCCCCGGCGCCAAAAGTTGACGCGCCCGCACCCGCGGCAGTTCCCATAGCCGCCTCGCCGGCGCCCGTGTCGGCGGTCAAAGTTGATGCGCCGGTGACGGCCCCGGCCCGCAAAGCCGACGTGCCCGTACCGGTGCTGGCGCCCACAGCCGACACGCCCGCGCCCGCCGTTGAAGAATCGCCGGTGGAGATGGACATCTTGAACGATTTGACCGATGGTAACACGGACAGTTTGCGTGAATTGGTTGACTTGTTTTTCAAGCAGACCAGCCAGCAATTGGAGCAGTTGGAAGCTGCGGTGCGCGCAAACAAAGCCGAAGACGTCCGCCGCCTGGCGCACAGTTGCGCGGGCGCGAGCGCCACGCTGGGCATGACGCGGTTTGTGCCGCTGCTCCGTAAATTGGAACGACAAGGCGCCTCCGGCATGCTGACCAGCGCCACGCAGGTTTACGAAGATACCGCGCGCGAATTCAAACTCATTCAACATTTTCTGGCGGCACACTTAAATTCCGCCGCGCCGCCGGCGGCCACAGTTCATTTATGAAAAATACCCCCGACAACGAATTGACTCCGGCGGCACCCACTGCGCCCTCACCCAAAACGGACGCGCCCGCACCCGCCGTTGAAGTCCTGCCGGTGGAGATGGACCGTTTGAATGATTTGACCGACGGTGACGCGAACAGCATACGCGAATTGGTTGACTTGTTTTACAAGCAGACCACCCAGCAATTGGAGCAACTGGAAGCCGCCGTGCGCGCGAACAAAGCGGACGACGTCCGCCGCGTGGCGCACAGTTGCGCGGGCGCGAGCGCCACGCTGGGCATGACGCGGTTCGTGCCGCTGCTCCGGGAATTGGAAAAGCAAGGCGCTTCCGGCGCGCTGACCACCGCCGCGCAGGTTTACGAGGATGCCGCGCGCGAATTCAAACTCATTCAAAATTTTCTGGCGGTGCGGTTGAATCCCGCTGCGCCGCCGCCGGGCGCGGCTCATTAATGAAAAAAATCCTCATCATCGAAGATGACCGGATAGTTTCGAATGTTTATCGGAACAAACTCGCCATGGAAGGGTATGAGGCCGAGGTCGCGCTTGACGGCGAGACGGGCCTGAAGATGATGCGCACGTTTCAGCCTGATGCCATCGTGCTTGACCTCATGCTGCCCAAAATGTCAGGTGTCGAAGTGATCAGGCAAATTCGCAGCGAAGCGGATTTTTCCAAGCTGCCGATCATTGTTTTTTCCAACACCTATTTGACCAACCTGATTCAGGATGCGTGGAAGGCCGGCGCGACGAAATGTGTCTCCAAAATCAACTGTCCGCCGAAGGATCTGTTGGACCTGATGCGCCGCACCATTGGCGGCGGAGCGGTTTCGCCTGCCCGCCCGGCGGCTGAAGGCGCGCCGGCAACCAAACCCGCGCCGGTTGTCAGCGAGACGGATGCCGAATTTCAGGCCGAGCTCCGAAAAACACTGATCGCCAGCCTGCCCGCCACGCTCGTCGCCTTGCGTGCCGGTTTGCAAAGCCTCGTCAAGTCCGACACCGAAGTGGCGCGGCTCAAGCACATCCACGAACTTTACCGCCGCGTTCACGCGGTCAACGGCAACGCCGGCATCGCCGGCCTCATCCCGATCGCACACCTGGCCGCCGCGCTCGAGGCCTTGCTCAAGGAACTTTACGAAAATCCGAAAAAAATCAACTCCTCAACCCTGCGCACCGTCGCCGCCACCGTGGATTTTCTCGGCCTCCTGTTTGAACGCGGCACGCGGTCTGACAAACAGGAAATCCCCCCTGCCAGCATTCTGGTCGTGGACGACGAGGCCATTTCCCGCCGCGCCATCATTTACGCGCTCGAAAAAGCGCAGCTCCAGTCCGTCAGTGTCGAAGACCCGAGCGCCGCCTTCAAGCTGCTTTCCGAAAAGCAATTCGACCTCGTGTTTCTGGACGTGGACATGCCGGGCATGACCGGTTATGAACTCTGCACCAGGCTGCGCAGCCTGCCTTTGCACAAGAAAACTCCGGTTGTTTTCATTACCGGCCTCAGCGACTTCGATAACCGCACGAGCTCCATGATGGCCGGTGGCAACGACTTCATCGCCAAGCCGTTTCTTTTCATCGAACTCACCGTCAAGGCCCTCATCCACGTCCTGCGCGGCAAATTACAGCCGGCCCAATGACCGGAAATCATCCGCCGGCCAACTCCCAACTTATGTTTTCGGAATGCTAATTTAATGAAAAAAATCCTCATCATCGAAGACGACCAGATTATTGCGAATGTTTATCGAAACAAACTCGTCGTGGAAGGTTATCTGGCCGAGATCACGTCCGATGGCGAGGCCGGGCTGAAGATGACGCGCACGTTCCAGCCCGATGCCATCGTGCTTGACCTCATGCTGCCCAAAATGTCAGGCGTCGAAGTCATCAAGCAAATTCGCAGCGAACCGGAATTTTCCAAACTGCCGATCATCGTTCTTTCCAACACCTACTCGACCAACCTGATGCAGGATGCCTGGAAGGCCGGAGCGACGAAATGTATTTCCAAAATCAATTGTTCGCCAAAGATAATGTTGGAACTGATGCGCAACGTCATCGGTGGCGGAGAGGCGATTTCGCATGCCCGCCCGAAAACCGAAGGCGAGTCGGCAACCAAACCCGCCCAGGTTGCCGGCGGGGCGGATGCTGAATTTCAGGCTGAATTCCGAAAAACGTTCATCGCCGGGCTGCCGGCCACGCTCACCGTCCTGCGTACCGCTTTGCAAAGCCTCGTCAAGGCCGACACCGAAGCGGCGCGGCTCGAACACATTCACGAACTCTATTCCCGCATCAACGCGGTCAGCAGCAATGCCGGCCTCGCCGGCCTCGTCGCGATCGCGCACATGGCCGCCGCGCTCGAAGCGTTGCTCAAGGAGCTTAACGAAAAACCGAAAAACATCAACGCTTCAACGTTGCGCACCGTCGCCACCGCCGTGGATTTTTTTGACTTCCTGTTTGATCACGGCACCCGGCCTGACAGACGGGAACTCCCCCCCGCCAGCATTCTGGTCGTGGACGACGAGGCCCTGGCCTGCCGCACCATCACCTACGCGCTCAAAAAAGTGAAGCTCCAGTCCGTCAGCGTCGAAGATCCGAACGCCGCCTTCAAGCTGCTTTCCGAAAATCAATACGACCTGGTGTTTCTCGACGTGGACATGCCGGGCATGACCGGCTACGAACTCTGCAACAAGCTGCGCAGCCTGCCGATGCACAAGAAAACCCCGGTTGTTTTTTGCACCCGGCTCGACGACTTTAACAGCCGCACCAAATCCACGATGGCGGGTGGCAACGACTTTATCGCCAAGCCGTTTCTTTTCATCGAACTTACCGTCAAGGCCCTCATCCACGTCCTGCGCGGCAAATTACAGCCGGCCAAATGACCGGAAGCCATCCGGCTTCCGCCAGCCCGGTTTTCCGGGTGCGCAACTTCGCGCTACCGCCAACCCGGCGAAAGTCTCGGAAAGGAACGCCGCGTTCACGCGGCAGAAGGGCAGAAAGGGAGCCTCTGCCGGCTGAAGCCGGTGTTCCTTGGTGGCGGTGTCAAGGGCGTGTTGCCCAAATGGAACGGAGCGCGGGTGTCCCACCCGCAGCAGCCAGAATTGCCAATGAGCGCACGAAATTCCACAGGTTTAGGGGTAGTCGAACGTGCTGCGGCTGAGACAGCCGCGCTCCACCGTCTCCAAAATGATTTGGGCAACACGCCCTCAAGATGCGCCTGGTTTTCCGGGGGCACACATGTTAGTTCTTGCGCCAGCAACCTGGCGTGGTTCATGCTTGTTTCGTCAAGTCGCATTCGCACGATTATGAAAATAAAATCCATTAACAAGGAATTGTCCGACAAACGCAAAGTCGCTTTTCGCACGGAACCGCAGATTGACGCGCCGACGCTGGAACAGATCCGGCGCTTGTTACAACAGTCGTTGGTGTTAAAAGGTGTGGGCATGGAACTGACCGAAGGCTGTCTGGTTGTGATTCATCCCGCCTTCACGCCGGAACTGGCCAAAAACGTCAACGACCTTTTGAATGCGGCTGAGAATGCGGTGCGGCAGGCCGGGGAGGATGCCCGGAAACGGGAGGAATTGGAACAGAATGCAAAAAATATTGCCATCATGTCGGCAGCCGGTGCGTTCGGAGTGCCCGTCGAGTAATTGATTGAGCCGTGCCAGCCAGTGAAAATGGGATGATACGCCCATGTCGCCCTGACGAATTTGGGGTGATTGGGGAAATCATCAACGATGCGGCCCAGGCCTACCAAGGGGTCATTCCCGAAGACCGCTGGCACGAACCCTACATGTCGTCGGCTGAATTGAAGGAGCAGATCGAAGCGGGCGTGGTTTTCTGGGGAATGGAACTGGCCGGAAAACTGGCAGGGGTGATGGGAATTCAACCGGTCCAGGATGTCACGCTCATCCGGCACGCTTATGTGCGCACGGTCTTCCGGAATCAGGGCATCGGTGGCAGTTTGTTGAAGCATCTGCGCGCCTCGACGGCCCGTCCGATTTTGATTGGAACCTGGGCGGCGGCAATTTGGGCCATTGCCTTCTATGAGAAACACGGCTTTCGGAAGGTGACCCCGGCGGAAAAGGATCGGCTGCTCAAAAAGTACTGGTCAATTCCCGATCGTCAGGTTGAAACCTCGGTGGTGCTCGCGGACGATAAATGGTTTGAGACGGCCCAATCGGAAACGCGGTGACACCGTCGCTTCTTTGCCGCGTGAGAAAAGAAGCTGGGGAGAGAATTTCCCGGAACTAAATTTCGCGTTTTGGAGTGCGGCGGGAAGCGGAGCGCCACGCCGCTTTGGATTGGGCCGCTGCCTGGGTTGTTCCCACAAAAGCGCTGTCGCCGCTGCGCTCCAGTCTTCGCTGAGTTTCGCCCCGGCAGGCTGCCAGCGCAGTCCAAAAGCTGCCGCCAGTTCAGGCCGTGTGTCATCCAGCCACGACGGAAGCGCTGAACATTTCCTTCGCAATCACCCCGTCGGCCACCTTCGTCACCGAACCGGTCATTTCAATCGCGTAACCGTCGCCGATCTTGATTTCAATGGTTCCGCCGGGCATGTGGACGGAAATCTCGCGGTCGCACAGGCCAAGCCGGTGCGCCACCGCCGCCGCCGCGCTGCTGCTGCTGCCGCTCGCCAGGGTGTAGCCGGCGCCGCGCTCCCAGATTTCAATCTGGATGTTTTTCCGGTCGAGCACCTTCATGAATTGCACGTTGGTGCGTTTCGGAAAACGCAGGTGCGTTTCCAGCAGCGGGCCGATCTGCCGGGCCAGGTCGGCGCTGATTTTCGGCAGCGGCAGCACGCAATGCGGATTGCCCACGGTGGCCGCGCAAAAATTGAATCTCTCCCCGCGCAGGTGGATGGGTTCGTTGATGACTTCGCGGCGCGGACCAGCCACGGGAATTTCATCGCTCCAGAAACTGACCTTGCCCATCTCGACGCGCACGATTTTGCCGCGTTCCAGGACCGTGGCTTTCACCACGCCGCCGGGCGTTTCGACCTCGAACTCATCCTTGCTGACCAGTTTCTTGTCCCACAGGTAACGCGAAAAAATCCGCAGACCATTGCCGCTTTTCTCGGCCTCGCTGCCGTCGGGATTGAAAATGCGGAGCGCGAACTTTGCTTTTTTGGAGGGCAGGGGACCGAGCAGAATGCCGTCCGAGCCGATGCCATAATTGCGATGGCAGATCGTTTTGACCTGCGCGGCCGTCAGCGGCGACGGCAGGTTTTTCGGGTCAATGACAATGTAGTCATTGCCCAGCGCGTGATATTTGGTGTAGGCCCAAAGCATGACCGCAGCATAGCGCGTCGCGCGCGAAGCGCAAAACAGAATCGAATTCTTCGGGCGCAACCGCGGGATTATGGATATGAAGATGACATCCGCCCTCGCCCCGGCCCCGTAAAGGGGCGTGGCCCCCACGGGGCTTTACGCCCTCTCCCCCGGGAGAGGGAGAATTGTTCGCCGTTCATTTGAAAATATATACGACTGGATTGGCCGGACGCTCATCCGCAAAACCAGAAACAACCGAAAGCTATTTCCTCTCCCGGGGGAGAGGATTAAACCCGAACTCCGAAGTTACTTCTTCGCAAGTAGCGGTGACGCCTCGTCACCAAACGGTGGCAGCGACGCCCTCGTCGCACTTTTTCACACCTTCGGGAAAGACGCCGAGCCAACGGGCGACGATGGCGTCGCCCACACCTTTCTGCGACGGGGCGTCGTAGCTACCCACCGGCCAATTTCGGAATTCGGGTTAAAGGTGAGGGCGGGCGTTAACACTCATTCCATTGAAAACGACGGGGGAAGCAGGAATCAAGGCTTGTCCGGCAATTTTGCGTCGCGTTTCGCTTCGTCCACATGAAATTTGTGGAGGAAGCGGTGAAATGCGGGGGCAAAAACGATTCCAATGCTCGTGATGAACGCCAGACCGCTGAACAGCGCATAGCAGCCGGCAAAAATCTTGCCGCCATCGGTTTGCAGTGACGACACCGGCCCCATCCCGGACAGAATCATCGCCGCATTGACGAAGGCGTCCACCCATGACATGGGTTCAAAGGCGCGGTAGCCAACCATGCCAATGCCAAGCGCGACCGCGACCACCAGCAGGGCCACTGCCGCGCTGCGCGCCATGCGCGCGTAAAACTGCCGGCGCGGCAATAAAGGTTTTGAGCGATGCTCGAACATATAATCAGGCATTGGTAGGGCGCGACACTCCGTGCGCGCCGTTTTTGGCACGCGTGCGAGCGGCGCGCACGGAGTGACGCGCCCTACCCGGGATGGTTCCGGTTGTCATCGAGAATAATATCATTTCGCCGTCTGGACGCTGCCGGTGATTTCCCGCACGTCCTTGATGCCATGCTTCTGCATGAATTCGCGGAGGCCGGCAATGACCTGCAACGTCGTCTGTGGTTCGTAGAAATTTGCCGTGCCCACCGCCACCGCCGTCGCGCCAGCCATCATGAACTCGATCGCATCCGCCGCGTTCTGGATGCCCCCCATGCCGATGATGGGAATCTTCACCACCTTCGCCGCTTCCCAGACCAGCTTGATGGCAATTGGCTTGATGCACGGGCCGGTCAGACCGCCGGTGACGTTGGCCAGCTTCGGTTTGCACGTCTCGATGTCAATGGCCATGGCCGGGTAACTGTTTGTAACCGCCAATGCGTCGCTGCCGGCTTCCTCCGCCGCCCGGGCGTAAGGCGCGATGCTTACCACGTTCGGACTCAGCTTGGTAATTAATGGAAGCTCCGTCACCTTCCGGCACGCCGTTACGACCTGCGCGAGCAGTTTCACGTCCGTCCCGAACTGCGCGCCGCCTTCCTTGATGTTCGGGCAGGAAACATTGATCTCCAACGCACCAACGCCGCCCAGCGCGTCGAAGCGCCGCGCCACCTCGGCATATTCGTCAACGGTCGTGCCCCAGATGTTGATGATCGTCGGCACTTTCAGCTTTTTGAGAAACGGCCAGTATTTTTTTATGAACCCATCCACACCCGGCCCTTGCAGACCGATGGCGTTAAGCATGCCACTGGTGACTTCGGCGGTGCGTGGCGTCGGGTTGCCGCGGACCGGGTGTAGCCGGATGCCTTTCACCACAACGGCGCCAAGCTGGTTCAGGTCGAGGAGTTGTGCGTATTCGACGCCGTAGCCAAAGGTGCCCGAGGCGACCGTGACCGGGTTTTGCAATGTCAATTTGCCGATTTGAACCGAGAGATTCATGGTTGCACCTCCTGAGGGTGGAGCAGGAGATCAAACCAACATTCAACATTCAACATTGAACATCCAACATCGAATGAACCGAACGTCTCCGGTTGGTTGGACATTGGACGTTGAATGTTGAATGTTGAATGTTTCCCCCGCATAAATTGAAATTTCACTTCGTCACCTCCCAAACAATCCCTTTCGCATCAAACACCGGCCCCTCGGTGCAGGTGCGCTGGTATTCCCAGCCGCCTTCGCGCTCATGCGCTTCGGCGCGCCTCGGGCCGTCGCCGGTCTTGACCGGAATCACGCACGTCAGGCAGACGCCCACGCCGCAGCACATGTGTTCGTCCATCGAAAGTTCCGCCGGTACTTTGAAATCATCGGCGATTTTGCCGACGGCCTGCAACATCCCCGTTGGCCCGCACGCGAACAGCTTGCGGCCTTTCGTGCGGCGTTTCAGTTCGGCCTGCAACAGTTTCGTCACGAGACCTTTTTTGCCATGACTGCCGTCTTCGGTGGTCACCCGCACGTCCCAGCCGAGCGCCTGGAATTCTTTTTCGCACAGGATGTCCACGCGCCGTCGGCCGCCGACGAAGACGATGCCGCGTTGCGGCGAGCGTTGCGCGAGCAGATACATCGCCGCCATGCCGTAACCGCCGGCGACGAGCAGGGGGGTCTCGCCGCCGCGTTTCGGCAGGGTGAATCCGTGGCCGAGCGGTGCGATGACGCTGAGTTCCTCGCCGGCCTGCATTCGCGAGAGAACTTCGGTGCCCTTGCCGACGGTTTTGTAGAGGATGGAAAACGTGTCGCCGGAAACTTGAAAGATGCTGAACGGCCGTCGTAATAAGGCATCCTTCAACGGCAGCACGCGGATGTGGGCAAACTGTCCCGGCTGAATCAGTGGCGCGATTTTCGACGCGCACAGCACGAGGCGAAAATAAGAATCCGTCTCGCGCTCGTTGGAGACGATCTGGACAGTTTGCTCAAGCATTGGCGCTGCCAGCATGGTCGGCAGCGGCAAACCTGTCAACTTTGAGGTGCAAACGGGCATTACGCCGCGACCACTTCCACGCGCAGAGAAAAACCAAGTTTGCGGAGAAGTTCTTCGCAATCTTCCCATGCGAGGCCGAATACGCGCACATCGGCGACTCCGAGACGGGCGATGACGGACGAAAGTGTCTTGGCGTCGCGCTCGGCAAACTCGCCGTCCATGAGGGCGCGCTCCGCCCAGTCAACCAACTGCGCCAGCGTGATCTCGTGGTGGAGATACGCGGCAATTTTGTCGGCGACAGTCTGTTTCGTGATCGTCATGGCTACATCCTACACTTTCTGGTGGCCATTGCTCCAGCATTGGCACTGCCAGCGTGGTCGGGAGCGGCAAACCTGTCAACGTTGAGGTGCGAAGGGACGCAGGTAAAATCTTTGCGGCTTTGCGCCTTGGCGTCTTTGCGTTAAAAACCGGTTCGTATGGTTCGCAGTTGGAAAAGCAGGGCGGGCATCTTGCCTGCCCGTTGGAACGGCTTGCGCCGGTTATTCCCCCCTTGCCCAGACAGGCTGGAAGCGCTGGCCTACGTTATTAGCGTCCATCAGCGTTTATCAGCGGTCAAAAATCTTTGCGACCCTCTGCGTTCTCGGCGTCTCTGCGTTGAAAATGAATTTGGGTCCACCGTGCCGGGCCGATTTGGAAATCGGCGCTCCCATCGGCCCTGCATGACGACACGTTGAACTGGCCTGCCCGAAGATATGCAAAACTTTGATGCAGGTGCATCAAAAGTTCGTCATCCATTTGAAATTCTTTGCGGCTTTGCGTCTTTGCGGTAAAAACCGGTTCGTATTGTTCGCAGTTGGAAAAGCAGGGCGGGCATCTTGCCTGCCCGTTGGAACAGCTTGCACCGGTTATTCCCCCCTTGACCAGACAGGCTGGAAGCACTGTCCTACGTTATCAGCGTTCACCCGCCGGCGCTATGCTTCCGCCTTCATCTGATTTCGGAGAGACAAGTTGGCGTGGCCGGTATCCTTCGTGGCGTCGGGCGACCCTTCCATGCCGGGATACGGCTGGCCGTTGATGCCGTCGTTGCGCCGGGCGGCGATCCGTTCGCGGATTTTGCGATAGGTGGCGAAGGCGAGCAGCGGCCAGGCGTTGCGATAGATGTCGTATTTCAAATAGAACACCTTCGGGAAACCCGTGCCGGTGATTTCTTTTTCCGTCCAGGAACCGTCGGGATTTTGCCGGCGGATCAAATACTCGAGGCCGCGTTTGAGCGCGGGATTGTCCGGGTCGTCGAAGGCGCACAACCCCATGACAGCCCACGCGGTTTGCGACGCGGTGCTGGGACCGCGGCCCTTGAAGACGGGATCGTCGTAGGTGTTGCAACGTTCGCCCCAGCCGCCGTCCTTGTGCTGGACGCTTTCCAGCCAGGTGCGTGCCTTGAGCAGCCACGGTTGTTGCATGTCAATGTTCATTGCGCGCAACCCGCGCAGCACCTGCCAGGTGCCGTAAATGTAATTCACGCCCCAGCGGCCATACCAGGAGCCATCCTCTTCCTGCTGCTCGCGGAGGTAATCCAGCGCGTCGCGAATCTGGTGATGGTCCGGGTTCCAGCCTTCGTAGCCGAGCAATTCCAAAATGCGCGCGGTGATGTCGGCGCATTCGGGGTCGAGCATGGCGTTATGATCGGCGAACGGAACCTTTTCCAAGATGTTTTTTGTGCAATCCTTGTCGAATGCCGCCCAGCCGCCATCCCGGCACTGGAACGTCATCATCCACTTCAGCCCGCGCTGGAAACATTCGTCGCGCTTTTTCGGGTTGTCCGTCGGGATTTTGCGCAACGCGAGCAGCACCATCGCCGTGTCGTCCACGTCGGGATTCCATTGGTTGTTGAATTCGAAGACCCAGCCGCTCGGTTCGACGTCCGCCGGATTTTTGTGGATCCAGTCGCCGCGAAAACGGATTTCCTTTGCCATCAACCATTCCATGGACCGTTTCAACGCCGGATGGTTTTCCGGGATGCCGGATTCGTGCAGGCAGATGGCGACGATGGCCGTGTCCCAGACCGGCGAGAAGCACGGCTCAATGCGCACGCTGTCGGCGGTTTCGTGTTCCAATTTTTTCAGTTCGCACGCGGCGCGGACAACCTGTGGATGGTCGTCCGGATAACCGAGCGCCTTGAGCGCGATGAGCGAATTAAGCATGGCGGGAAAAATCGCCGCCAGCCCGTCCGAACCTTCAAATCGCTCCAGCATCCATTGTTCGGCGTTGCGGAGCGCGCGTCTGCGGAAGGGATGAATTTTGTGCTCGGCGAACCATTCCGCGAATTTGTGCAGGCGGTCGAGCCACAGGAAAAAATTGCGCAACGAAAGTTTTTCCGGGTCGGGCGCGAGCGCGAGGTCGCGTTCGTGAATGCCTTCGGGATAAAGCTCGTCCAGGTCCACCGCCACCGGTCGGGTGGGTTTGAAGTGGTTGATGATGGCCAGCGGCACGAGCATGGCGCGCGACCAGTTGCTCATCTCCCAGAAATTCACATGAAACCATTTGCCGATGAGAATGACCTCGCACGGAATCGTCGGGACGTATTCCCACGAAAAAAGCCCGAGCAGCGCCAGATACAATTTTGAAAACGTGTTCATGCGCGGCACGCCGCCGAGGTTAAGGGCCATTTCGCGCGCCTTCAGCAGGCGCGGGTCGGTGACGGGGACGCCGGCGAGTTTGAGCGCGAGATAGGCCTTGATGGTGGCGTTCACTTCCGACGGGCCGCCGTAATAAATGTTCCAGCCGCCGTCGGACAATTGCATGGAGAAGATGTGGTTGACCGCCTTGCGCTGCCATTCCTTGTCCACCTTGCCGTTCCAATGATGATAGGCCACTGTGTCCGAGACAATCGTGGAATCCACCATCAATTCGCCGATCCAGTAGCCTTCCGGTCGCTGCAAATGGAGCAGATTTTTCTGCGCCCGCAGAGTGGCGGTTTCCAGGTCCCGGGCAAAATCCGCTGGCAGACGGGCGACCGAAGACGACTGCGCCGGTTGAACCCTTGAACTGCTTTCAATCACGCTCATACTCTGCGAATTTGCGCCCGAATTGTAAAGGTTTAAGTGCCAATCCGGGGGTGCTTGCCGGACACGCGCGCTGTAGCGGCGGACGTAAGTCCGCCCCAATCTCATCTAATGTCCTGTGAAAAGTGAGCCGACTCACGTCGGCTGCTACGATGAGAGAATGGTTTGAGACAGCCTTCTCCTGCCTGCCGCTGCGGTCAGCCGTCCATATGAGGCTGATCCCCGGCAAACATGGGATTTTAACACCGATTGGAGAATCGCGGACTCAGCGATCCGCGCTCCGGGAAACGAAAAATTCATCCTGAACTCCGAAGTTGGGGAGCACGCCTGCCTCGGGCGTGGCGGGACGCGCCTCGCGTCCCGCGCTTCGCGCGACGTCATCCAGTTTGCTGGTCTGGAACCATTTTGACCGACCCACGGCTTTCCGCGAGGCGCGGAAAACAGCGCCCGGGGCGGGCGCGCTCCCTTTTCTGTTTCTGAGTTCGGTTTTATTTCACTTCAAAGTTCAGCTTGAGAACGGACGTGTTTTTCACGTCGTTTTGCACGCGCAACAGCAGACTGTGCGCGCCCTGGCCCAAATCAGTCAGTTCAACGGTAAACATTTCATTGGTCGAATCAAACATCAGGGTGTCCGGGCGCAGGGCCACCTCGTCCTTGCCATCGAGCGAATAGGCGGCGGAACTGATCACGCTGGCGCTGTCCACCGCTGCGACGACGATGCGGACGCGGTCTTTTTCCACCTGTTGGTTTTTAACGGTGAGCACCGGCGGCGTGTTATCAATCAAAAATGCCTCGCTGGTTTCCTCCGTGATCCGGGCGGTTTCCGGCGTGTTGGAAGCTGCGTCCGAGGCGGTCACTTTTACAAAATAAAAGCCTTCGCGGAAGCCGGTGGTGTCAAAGGAAAGGAAGGTGTCCTCGGTTTTGTCTGTCAGCACGGTCCATTGGGTTTCGGCTTCGGAGCGGATGGCGACGGAGTAGGTGAGTTTGTCCTGGTTGGGATCGCTGGCTGCCCAGACTACCGTGCAAAGGCCGGAACTTTTCGTCAGCTTCAAAGGCGGGCGCATGGTCAGGGCCGACAGGGGATTGGCCGTGGCGGCGCCGCTGCCGGCACTGCCGCCCAGAAGCTGGTCCAGATTGACCGGTTGATCCATCTGGGGCGCCGGCATTTTGGAAACGCCAAAGCCCTCCGTGTAAACCTTGATGCGCGAGATGACGGGGGCGGCATTCTGGTTTTGATAATAATACCGCACGCGCTGCAACCGGGCCGTTGCGCTGGGGGATTTGGCATCGCGCTTGAACGACACTCGATACTGGAGATAGCGGGCGGGCGGACTGGAAATGCTGATTTCCAAGCCCAAGGGCTCCGGCTTGGACCAATCGCTCCAGGTTTTTTCCGGTTTGTCCGTGTTGCCGGAACGGGTGGAAAATTCCAGTCCGGTGCCATCGGGAACGTCACCGGCGGGATGAATTTTGCCCCAGAAACTTTTTTGTTTCGCATCAAACGCCTTGGACGTGTAGGTGCCGTTGGTCGCCAGGGTGAAGTTGAGCCGGTAAAGTTTGCCCGGATGGCTGGTCGCGGCGTAGTATTGTTTCGCTGCGGCGGTATCGGGCAGCAACGCGGACACTTGGGCGCCGTCGCTGTTTTTTTGCAACAGTTTCCAATGGTTCGGACTGGAAATGGAGTAGATCCGTCCCTTGTCACCCGTGCCGGCCAGGAGATCTCCGTCGGGCAACAGGATCATCGAGTAAATGGCCTCGTCCGGCGCGGTCCAATAGCGCTCGTGAAAGCCGTTGGTGTCAATGCGATAAATGCCGCCTTGCGATGGTCCGCCCCCGCCCGGCATTCCGGCCGGGCTGGAACCGCCGGCCATGGCCGCCATCCCCGGCGCACCCTGCGGACCGCCGTCCGCCGGTGTGGGTGCAGATGGCGGGTTATTGGAAGACGCGCCGACTTTGGAGAGATTCTCGCTGGTGGTGCCGGTGCCCGTGGTGGAAATATTCAGGCTCGGCGAACCGGAGCCTGGCGCCGCTTCCGGCTTGGAATTTCCCGCAAAGGTGGAAACGTAGATGATTCCATTGGAGGCAACCGCAATCTGTTTGATCTCGGTGTCGCCGGAGTTGAACAGGACAAAGCCATGATTGGTCTTGTCAATGCAGTAGAGATAACCGTGCGGGCTGGTGCCGGCCAGCAAGTTCCCGTCCCGGGTCCACGCCAGCGCGTTGATGTGGGTTTCCTCGGTTTCGAGGTAGGTTGTGGCTTGGGCGGGGGTGGAATTGGTCGGCGATACGCGCAAAATTTTTCCATGATTGCCCGTGGCCAGATAAAGCGCCCCGTCCTTGCCGAAGGTCATGGCCCAGATGTAGGTTTCGCCGGGAGCGCAAAAGACCTCGGCCCGGCCGTCGGCTTCGAGGCGATACACGCGGCCGTTGGGCGAAGTCGCGGCGTAAAGCCGTCCCTTGCCGTCGAAGGCCAGCGCGTGGACCATGACCTCATTGGGCGCGAAGAAGACCGCAAGTTCGCCCTTGGGCGTGAGCTTGTAAACTTTGCCCTGGTTGCCGGTGCCGAAGAACACATTGCCCTGCGCATCCTGCACGGCGGCCCAGATGACCGGGTCGGAGACATCGGCGGAATTGGTCATGGCCGGCGCGAGTTCCAGATGGCCCTCGCTGGTGAGCGAGACGTTGTCAAATTCGCCGGGGCTGAATTCGGCGAACGTGTCCTGGTCCACCGGGGCCGTATTCACCGCCTGCGCGACCGGGACGGAACTCAACGCGAGCAGCGCTGATCCCGCGAACAGAATCAAGGGGAGTCGTTTCATTTAATCCTCACTGGTAGTGTTAGTTGTCCGCTGAAGGTTCCTGCCACGGGAAAATTCGTTTCCCAAAGTGTAATCCGGTTGAGGGTTGCCTGCTGGACGTTGGAATTGGGAGATTCCAGTTGGGCGATGGCCGAAGGCGGCAGGTCGGGCAGGTTCCGGCCTTCCAGGGAAAGGCCGCGCGCCGTTTGCAACAGCTTCACGCAGATGTTCCGGTGCGAACGGGACTGGCGGAGGCGGTCGAGCACCTGGTCCAGTGTTTGCGGCGGCACCCGGGGCGGTTCGTCCATCCGCAACGCCGCATCGGCGTCGCCGACGAAGAGTTGCACTTCCGGGGTGCGCAGGTCCGCCGGGATGGGGACCGACACGGGAACGATGGACGCTTCGCCACGGTAATTGCGCAGGCCCACCATTGCGTGCAGGGTGTCTCCAGGCTTGATTTCGTTTTGGTCCATTTCAAGCGAGTCCAGCCGGCTCAACTTCCAGCCGTCCACCAGGCGGACGTGGAAGGCCAGCGACTTCACGTTCGGGAATTCGCAGGGATTGTCGAGCAGGGATTCGTAGAGCATGAGCTGGCGGAAGGCCAGCGGAAACGCGGCGTCTTCACCGCTGGCGGCTTCCGACAGTTTGACTGGAGCATGGCCTTCAATTTCCATGGTGGTCTCCATGAAAATTGTCTGTTTTTCCTCCGATTCCATCGTGTCGTAAAGCGATTCGAGAAGCCCGATGGCGGAGAGGATGGGCGTGAGCATCTGGTTTTGGAACATCTCCGCTTGGAAATGACGTTCCCGGCCGCCCGGCGCCTGCAACTGCACATCGAAATGTGTGGTGGGCGCCTGGCGTCCGATTTCGCCGGCGATGGCCGTCAGGCGGTCCTGGTAAATCGAGCCGATGACCGGGCCGGTGTTGGATAATTTGAATGACCGCGCATAGGACTGCACCACCGTGAGGATTTCCGCGGAAGCCATGGGCATTTCCGTAGGTCCGCTTTGCAGGAAGGGATGGCCAAAGGCCAGAATGCGGTTGCCGTTGCGCCAGGTGACCGTGCCGGTGCCGGCAAAATGAAAATCCCCGCTCATCAATACGCCAGCCAGCGGCGACCCCGGCTTCAGATCGTTGTCAATGTTGTGGGTGACCGTGCCGGAGGGGGCCTGCATCACGTCGAGGCCCAGTGCGCCCAGTTGCGGGCTGAATTTTTTCAGCGTGCGTTCCGAAACGCCGGAGACGAACAACGGCGTCGGGAGCGGTTTCATGGCGGATTGCAATGTTGCCAGGGAAGGCAGATTTGCCGCACTCGCCGGAGCCGTCAGCCATTGCGGGTCGGCGCCGGCTTCAACCCGCACCCGGCCGTTTGTTCCCGGGGACGGGGCAGCCGGAGGATAGCCGTTTTCCACTTCGAGCATGGCTTCGATGGGGGTGACGCCGATCAACGCCTGATCCTTCGGCCAGAGAAATCCGTAGGCGTAGGCGCCGATGAGTTTTCCCCCGATAAAAACCGGGCTGCCGCTCATGCCGGCCACCGGGCCAGTGAGGAGGTTGGTTGGGTCGAGCGCCTTGCAGATGATGACGGGCCGTTGCGGGCCGATGAAATTTTCCACGATGCCCACCACTTGCATTGGGAAGCTGTCAATGCGGGTTCCGGAGACGACGGTGTGCCATTCTCCCGTCATGCCCGGCTTGATGTCCGACAATGGCATCACCGGCGTGTTGTCCTCCGCGCGCACGGTGGCCGAAGTCAGCGGGAGGAGAAGGACGGCGGCGCAGAAGCCGGGAATGAGCGGGCTGATTTTCATGGGTCGGGATGACTTTCCGATCGTTGCACCGGGGACGGATTTTCCCGCGTCCGCAGGATGACGGCTTCCAAATCAAAGGCAAGATCCGTTTGCCGGCAGGTTGCCAAAGACAACCGCGCTGGTTGAACCCGGGAAGCATTTTCAATCACACGCCCACTCTGCAAATTCGGACCCGGACTGTAAAGTTTTAAGTGCTCAATGCGGTAGGGGGGTGTTCTGTTGTTCAACCGCCTTCGTTTTTGTTGTGGACAAGTCCGGTCAACTTCAATAATTCAAGGACAGCGTTTGCTTTCAAAGCGGCAATAAAACTTATGGGCTACAAGATTGCTCGTTACGGCTGGCTGCCTGATTTGCCGGATCAGCGCGATCATTTTTACGCCGCACCGGTGGAACTGGCGGGGGTATTGCCGGCCAAAGTTGACCTTCGTCCGCAATGCCCGCCGGTTTATGACCAGGGCCAGCTCGGCAGTTGCACGGCCAACGCCATTGCCGGGGCCATTGAGTTTGACCGGATGAAGCAGATGTTGTCCGACTTTACGCCGTCACGTCTGTTCATTTATTACAACGAGCGCGCCATCGAACACACGATTGATTCCGACAGCGGCGCGCAAATTCGCGACGGCATCAAGAGCGTGGGCCGGCAGGGCGATTGCCCCGAAACCGAATGGCCGTATGTCATCGCCCGGTTCAAAACCCGGCCGGCGGCGAAATGCTACGCGGACGCTCTGAAATACCGGGCCATTTTGTATCAGCGCCTGACGCCGATTCTCAGCCAGCTCAAGGGCTGCCTTGCGTCGGGCTATCCGTTTGTGTTCGGATTCACAGTCTATGAAAGTTTTGAAAGCGCGCAGGTGGCCCGGACCGGCCACGCGTCGCTGCCCAAATCCGGCGAGCGGGCCATCGGCGGCCATGCCGTTGCCGGCGTCGGTTACGACGATGTCCGGCAGTGGTTCATCGTCCGCAACTCCTGGGGCGGCCAATGGGGCATGAAGGGATATTTCACCTTGCCTTACGCGTATCTGACCGACGATAATCTGGCCAGCGACTTCTGGACAATCCGTGTGGTGCAATGATAATTAATTTTTAATTTAACCTGATAAAAACCCTATAAAAAAATATGACTCTCACAAAACGTGACTTGGTTGTTCGCATCAGCAATGAAACCGGCCTCGTCCAGCAGCAGGTGTTCGACGTGGTGCAAAAAACGCTCGACTACATTGCCGGGGCGCTCGCCAAGGGCGACAAGGTGGAATTGCGAAACTTCGGCGTCTTCGAAATCAAAATCCGCAAGGCCCGGGTCGGCCGCAATCCCAACGCGCCGGAAACCGACGTGCCGATTCCCGCGCGGGCGATGGTAAAGTTCAAGGCCGGCAAGGAAATGCGGGCTGACGTGCTCAAGCTCACGCCCCAGAAATCGGCGCCACTTGGCGCCGCGGGTGTGGCGCCAAAATGAAGCAAGCGGGAATGCGGGAATAGGATTTCTTGATTTCCTGATTTCCTAATTGAAAATCTTCTTTATGCTCCGGGCATGGAACGATTGCCCGGATTTCGCGATTTTTATCCCGAACCGCTTCCGCATTCCGATGTGGGGAGCGCCGATGCCCGCCAGTTCATCTTCGACAAATGGCGCGCGACCGCCCGCCGCTACGGTTTTCGCGAGTACGACGGCCCGCCGCTGGAACCGCTCGAACTTTTTACCACCAAAAGCGGCGGGGAAATCGTCGGCCAGCTCTACAACTTCACCGACAAGGGCGAACGCGCCGTGGCGTTGCGGCCGGAAATGACGCCCACGCTCGCGCGCATGGTCGCCGCGCACGAACGCAATTACAAAAAACCCATCAAGTGGTTCGCCATCCCGCAACTCTTCCGCTACGAACGCCAGCAGAAAGGCCGGCTGCGCGAACATTTCCAATTCAATGCCGACCTCATCGGCGAGACCGACCCGGCGGCGGATGCCGAGTTGATTGCGCTGCTCATTGACACGCTGCGGTCGTTCGGACTGACCGAATCGGATTTTATCATCCGCCTGAGCAGCCGGAATGCGTGGTCGGATTTCTTCAGGCAGGGCAGGGGAGATGCCGCGCGCGAATATGAATTTTACCAGGCGATTGACAAACTGGAGCGCACGTCGCCGGAGGAGAACGAACAGAAACTCACGGCCCTGGGTTTCCCGCTCGATGCGGTGAACACGTTCATCAAGTCGGGCAAACCGACGGTGGAGTTGCAGAGCATCCTGGACAATCTCGCCGCGCGCGGCCTGCGCGACTTCGTGAAGGTGGATTACCGGGTCATCCGCGGGCTGGCGTATTACACCGGCACGGTGTTCGAGGCGTTCGACCGCAAGGGCGAGTTCCGCGCCATCGCGGGCGGCGGACGCTATGACAACCTGGTCAAGCTCATCAGCGGCGGCAAGGTGAACCTGCCCGCGCTCGGTTTTGGCATGGGCGACGTGGTGTTGCTGGAACTGCTCAAAGCGCGCGGGCTGCTGCCGAAATTCGACGCGAACGTGGACGTTTTCATTTTGATCGAAGACGAAAATCTCCGCGCATCCTCGCTCAAGCTGGTGCAGGACCTGCGCGCGGCGGGATACGCCGTCGAGTATTCAATCACGACCGCCAAACCGGACAAACAATTCAAACGCGCGCAGGAATTGAAGGCCGTTTACACCGCGAAGTTCGAGAGCGATTCCTACGTGCGCATCCGCAATCTGAAGTCGCGCGAGGAAGTCGTCACCGGCGCGTTTGACGTGGCGAACCATTTGGGATGAAGGAATACTTGGTTTGCAGAAAACCCATCCGGCTGATAGATTACAAGCCATGAAGACGACCGTGCTTGAACCTGAGATTGTCACCCGCAAAGGCAAGGCAGTTTCCGTAATTCTTCCGATCAAGGATTATGAGGAACTGTTGGAACGTGCCGAAGATGCGACAGACGTTGCCTGGTTGAAGCGCGCCCGCCAGAAACCATTGCACTATCGCCCGCTCGAAGAATATCAGGCCGAGCGCCGCCGCAATTGACCATGTATCGGGTTTTCCTTGAACGCGGCGCCGAAAGGGATCTCAATCGGCTTTCATCCGAGATTCATGGCCGGGTCATCACGGCGATTCGTGCGCTGGGCAACAACCCACGCCCGGCTGGCTGTCGCAAGCTGGTAGGCAGCAAGAACGACTGGCGTATCCGCGTGGGTGATTATCGCGTAATTTACGAAATTGCCGATGCAATCCGGATTGTGCGCGTCAATCGTATCCGGCATCGCCGTGAAGTTTATCGCTGAAGAAAAAAATCGGCGGCGGCATGGCTGGCGTAGCGAATCATCTGGGATAAATTTTATTTAAGCGTGCGAGCAGGTTTCTCAAGACGCAAGAAGAAATAATTTGGAACGGAACCAATCGGTGGAGCAGGTGATATTGGTTTGCTTCGGTGCGAGCGCCCTGGAAACTCATCAGGCGGCGTTGCGGGAAGTTTGAGTTTGTGGCGGCGGCGACGGCTTGTTAATTTCTTTTTGTGCAAAGGCTGAATCTTCTCAAATTGGCGCCGGTGGCGCTGGTGTTGACCGCATCGTGCAGTTCGATCAAGGTTGGCGAACCCGGCCGGAATGGACTGGTGGCGAGCCAAACCCGCCCGGTTGATTCCAAACTTGAGCCGATGCGCCTGCACACGGAGGGAAACAAGGTGCTGGATGCCAGCGGGAAACCGATCTGGCTCTACGGCGTCAACATCGCCTCGCTCGAATGGACCAATGGCGGCGAACACGTCGCGGAATCGGTGAACCGCGCCATCAACGACTGGAAGGTGAACCTGATCCGCCTGCCGCTGGCCCAGGACCGCTGGTTCGGCAAAATGACGAATCGAACGGACGGGGGCGCGGCATATCGCGCGCTCGTGGACAAGCTGGTGGACACCTGCGCGACGGGGCGCGTTTACATTAATCTGGATTTGCACTGGTCGGATTGCGGCCAGTGGGTCAACGAAGGCGGCAAGCTTGGCCAGCACAGCTTGCCGGACAAAAATTCAATCACGTTCTGGCAGGATCTGGCGACACGCTACAAAAATCAGCCGAATGTCATTTTCGATCTATACAACGAGCCGCACGACGTGACCTTTGCCATTTGGCGCGATGGTGGAACGGTCACGGACAAATCGGAGCACAAGAAGCCCGGCCCGGTAAAAGTCTACGAAGCAGTGGGGTTGCAACAACTTTACGACACGGTGCGTGCGACCGGCGCAACCAACGTTGTGGCGGTCGGGGGGCTGGATTGGGCTTATGATTTGAGCGGCGTGTTGCAAGGTTATGAGATCAAAGGCTCAAATTTGATGTATGAAACCCATCCTTACCCAAACAAACCACCCAGCTGGGACAAAAAATTCGGCGATGCCAGTCGGGAATATCCGGTATATGTGGGTGAATGGGGTTTTGGCCGCCGCGACACGAACGGTTTGGAATACGCCCAAAATCTGATGCAATACGTCAAAAAACACGAACTCCATTGGACGGCGTGGAATTTTCACACCACCGCCGGGCCGACGTTGATTAAAAACTGGCAGTATGAGCCGACGGACTTCGGCCAGTTCGTCAAAGAACAGCTCGCGGCCCTGGCGGCAGCTCGCGATTCAAACAAATAAATCCCGTTTCCGAATTGAAGCAAAAAAGGCGGGGGCCGAAGCCCCGCCTGGTGAAATGGATTCGTGGAATCACTTCGCCGGCGCCGCCACGGCTTTTTCCTGTTTTTCATTGACCAGCGTTGCGCCCTTGCCGAGGCGTTTGCGCAGGTAGGTGAGTTTCGCGCGGCGCACCGAGCCCTGGCGTTCGACTTCAATCTTATCCACGCGCGGCGAATGCAGCGGGAATATGCGTTCCACGCCTTCGCCGTAGCTGATGCGGCGCACGGTGAACGTCTCATTCAGACCGTGTCCGCGTTTGCCCATGACGACGCCGGAGAATATCTGGATGCGCTCCTTGTCGCCTTCAACGACCTTGGTATGCACCCGCACGCTGTCGCCGACCGTGAATTTCGCATCGTCTTTGCGATACTGTTCCGATTCAATTTTTTCTTGTAATGCCTGGTTCATAAATTTTTCTTTCCTGGTAGGGCGGCGCTGCCGCGCCGCCGGACGAGCAGCCGCTCGTCCCTACCGTTTCATTTCATCAAATCCGGCCTTCGTTCTTCGGTCCGCAACTTCGCCTGTTCGCGCCGCCATTTTTCAATCTCGGCGTGGTGGCCGGAAACCAAAATGTCCGGCACTTTCATCCCGCGAAATTCCGCCGGCCGCGTGTATTGCGGATATTCCAACAGCCCGTGGCTGAAAGATTCATCGTGCGAACTTTCGTCGTCGCCCAGCGCTCCGGGCAGCAACCGCGTCACCGCGTCAATCACCACCATCGCGGGCAGCGCGCCGTTCGTCAGCACGTAATCACCGATGGACAATTCGTCGTCGGCCAGCCCTTCGCGCACGCGCTCGTCAAAGCCTTCATAATGCCCGGTGATGAGCAGCAAGTCTTCCGCTTGGGCCAGTTCGCGCGCGATGGCCTGATTAAATTGCCGTCCGGCGGGCGACAATAAAATCACGCGCGTTTTTTCACGCTGCAAACTTTCAATCGCTTCAAAGAGCGGTTCCGGCTTCAGCAACATTCCCGGTCCGCCGCCGAACGGCCGGTCATCCACCGTCTTGTGCCGGTCATGCGTCCAATCGCGCAGGTTGTGGATTTTCAGGTCCAGCAGACCGGCATCACGCGCGCGTTTGACGATGCTTTCGTCGAGCGGCCCGGCGAACATTGCCGGGAACAAAGTGAGCACGTCAATTTTCATTTTGTAGCGGCGCTCTATGAGCGTCGATCCCGTGTCACCCGGCGGTCGCAGACCGCCGCTACAGATCAACCCGCCGGTTTCTCCTCGACAATTTCCACCGAACAACGCTGGCCTTTCTTTGCGCTGCCGGCCAGCAACAACGAGCGGATCGCATTGATCGTTATGCCCTGGCGGCCAATGATCTTGCCCACGTCCGACGGGTCCAGCCGCAGTTCATAGACCGTCATGCCACCGCGCTCCACCGGCGTGATGCTCACTGCGTCGGTGTGCTGCACGAGGCCTTTGACGACGTATTCCAGAAACGCCTGCATGGCTTAAAATTAGAAATTTAAAATCAGGCCGCCGTAGGAACCGCCTTGCCGGCCTTTTTGATCAGGCTGGCGACGGTATCGCTCGGCTGCGCGCCCTGGCTGACCCAGTATTGGGCGCGGTCGAGTTTGAGCGTGAAATTATCGCCCTTCTTCAACGGTTGATACGTGCCGATTTCCTCGATGAACTTGCCGTCGCGCGGACTGCGACCGTCAGCCACCACAATGCGAAACACCGGAGCGTTTTTGGCTCCGACGCGCTTCATGCGAATTTTTACTGCCATAAATTTGTCAAAAGAGCACGCAGACTAGCCATCCAGGCGACAGGTTGCAAGCCTTGTTTTAATGCAAAAAGTTGAAAAAACGTTTGCGAGTCAAACGTTTCACCAGAAGTGCAGTGCAATTGGTGAAAACGAGAGCATGGGCATTGGGCGGATTTGGGCCGGGCGGCAGGCCCGGATGGCTGCCGTCACGGTGGGAGTGTCCGGTGGCGGTGATTGGAGGAGCGCAAATTCTTGGGGGAATATGCCGGTGGCCTACCAGTTGGGCAACTTTTGGGTGGTGGTTTGAGTGGCAGTGCCAGGCGTTTTTGGGGTGGAACCGCCGGACACCTTGGAGGGGGCGGGCTGGGCGATGACCTGCTTGAGCGGCGTTGGCCGGAGCACTTCCTTGTAGTCGCGCGGGATTCCAAACAGCGAAGCGTCCAGTGGCCCTTCCTTGGCCGAAATCAGGGCCAGCGTGATTGTCTGACCACCGCCGGAGACCTGCGACCTTACCACCATGCCCGGCAACGTGCTCAACGCGGGAGTCATATCCGTGTCCGCACCGGCGGTTTTGTCCAGCACGGCGTAGTCGGCCCGGATCCGGACGTAATCCGGATAATTTTTGGCCACCCAGACCGTCCCGGTAATGCCACGGGAATTGGTCCACATATAAAGCTCCGTATCGTAGTTGCCCACCTTCTGGGTTTTGCCCGTAGGCTGCGGCACGGGCGCCCGGGAAGTGGTGCCCGCCGGCCTGGCTTGCTTCATCAGCTGGCCGGATGATTTTAAATACAGCTTCTGGGTGTGCAACAGCGTGATGGTTTCGCCTGTGTTCAAATCCGTGATGGTGCTCAAGGCCTGCGGCTGGCCGACATACGTGTCCATGCGGATCTTGGTGCTCTTGATCATTATCGCGGCCACCCCGGTATAGTTTGGGGTGACGATTTGCTGTTGCGTGATCAGATCGGCCCTCGCACCCGTGGCGCAAACCAGCGCCAGGGAAATAAAAATTCGTTTCATGGCGGCGCGATAATCCTTCCGACCTTCATGGAAGAAAAGCAAAAAAACACGAGGATATGGCATTGAGCCTGTGGCTCGATAAATCCTTCAGATAAAATCGGCGCCCAGCGCCGGCGCTAGAACGTCGAAGCGTCCGCGTCAGCAGTATACTTTTGGTTACTCTTGGCTCTGCAAATGCTTTATCCCGATTGAGTTCATTATGCGAACCGACGATAAAAGACGGATTGGACAAGATCATGGCAGGAAATGTCTGAATTCTGGACATGGCCAGGCTTCAGCAGGCGGCACTGTCGCCATCTCGCAAAAGGGGTCTGCATGAGTTTCAGTTTCCCGCAAGTCATGGGATACATCACCGGTGCGCTGCAATTCGCCGTTGCCGGTTACGCCCTGCGACTAAACCGGATCTTCGGGACGGCGCGCGTCGGCTGGTCGTTGTTCTGGGCCTTTGCGCTTCTGGCACTGCTCCATTTGTTTCAATCCATTTCGTCGTTCAATTCTGGCGCACCGTTGGGGATCGAGATTGAAGTGATGTATTCGCTCATTTCACTGCTGCTGTTAACCGGCATGGTCCACATCGAAACCCTGCTCAAAGAGCGTTTGCGGCTGGAGCGCGAGGAACAACGTTTGCGGGCTAATTTGGAATCCGAAGTCAAAAAGAAAACGGCGTACCTGAGCCGGGCCATTGAGGAATTGCAACTGGAAATTGACGGACGCAAACGAATGGAGGCGGAGATCGAGAAGACGCAGAAGGAGCTTCTCGCCGCTTCCCGCCAGGCGGGGATGGTGGAGATTGCCGCCGGGGTGCTGCGCAACGTGGGCAATAGTCTCAAGAACGCCGATGTCTCCGCCAGCATGGTTTCCGACCAGGTGAAGCAATCCAAGATCTCCAATGTCGTCCATGTCGGTGCCCTGATACGCGAACACGTGAAGGATCTGGGTGACTTCATGGCGCGCGATCCAAGGGGCCAAAAGTTGCCGGTGTATATCGCACAACTGGCCGAGCATCTGGCCAATGAACAAACCACCCTCTCGCGTGAACTGGAATCCCTCAGAAAGAACATTGAGAAAGCCGAAGTGGAGCAGCAAAGCTACACTGAACTCATGAGCAGGGATGACGTGGCAAAAGCCATTGCCTTGGCCAAACAATCGCCAACCATGAATGGCCACACGCCGGCGCCGCCGGACGTGTAAATCGGGAATGCCCTTTCCCTGAGGAGAAGGGCATCCCGTCCTTGGCGGCCATCAAAAGCGTCAGCAATCCACTCGAGGCGATCCAAGATGCGCCGCCCTGATGTCGGACTGTTTTGGAATGCTTTGCGGGAGAGTCTGGAGACTGAAAGCGAGGTTGAGTTCCCGTCCCCCGCTTTTTGCCAGGGCGAAAGCTTCCTGGACTGCATTTTGCAGATTGGGCTCCGTGACGGCAACTTGCAGGCTCACCGTTTTAATTGTCGCCCCATTCCTGGCAACGTACTTGGGTTCGTACGACGTTTTTTTTGTGTTCATGGCATCTGTTTTTCTATGTTGTTCGGCTTTTAGTTGTGTGCTTGGAGAAAATGTGCGAAACCGGTTCGCTTCGTCTATGGGGTAAACACCCCATATGGCAACAGGAGCAACCCGGTTTTAATGCCAAGCCGCCAAGGAGCAAAGCTGCAATTCAACACCGCGCTTCTCTGTGTCCCGGCGACTTTGCGCCCCGGCGTTGAAAATGAATCTGCACAACTCAGTCACCGGGGTTCGTCGTCCTGGCCCAACAACCGGGCGAAGTAAAAACACCCGGCCGCCACGAGGATTGAAACCGCTGCGATGATTTCCGCCTGCGTGCCGGGCTGTTTCAGGTCCTCGAACCACTCCTCAATTACCGGGCCCATTTTGCCGTAAAGCATTCCCATCTGCCGCGTCTGAGCCTTGTTGTACCCCAGCATGGAAAGGTCATCCGACACATCCGGAGAGCGCGTCCCCAGCCAATAAACCACGCCCGCGCTGCCAATTCCCAGCAGCAGGACGATGAGGCCAATCATCCTGAGCCGCGCCGCCCGCTTGGAGGATGAATCCGGACTGGTTGCTTCGCCGTTTCCCGTCATGTGCGCGGTGTTTTACCCGCACCGGCAGTGAAACACAAGTCCGCTGCCGGGTGCATTCAGGGCGCTGCCCTTGATCGGTAGCGGCGGGCATCCTGAAACTGTCTCAAAAGGTTTTTCATTACACTTGAGCCAAGGCCATGTGGAGACAAGTGGGCCGGGAATTACTCAGCACCGATGCCACGCCCGATACCGTCTGCCACCACCGCGGGACGTGGGCGGTCACTTGGGCGGCCATTTTCGGTCCGTTTGCCAGCCGGATCGCCAATATCATCAAATTCGCCGGGTCCGGCCGTTCGTGCGGGAAGGGACATGGGGTAAACACCCCATATCGCCCGCACGGGTTCCCTGCTAAAATCATCGGGTTATGAGATCTCCGACGGCTTTGCTTTCCGGCCAGTCTTTGGACTGCTTTAAGGCTCATTTCCAAACTATAATTAGCGTAACTTAACAATATCACAATTACTATTAATAGGTATTATATTTTAAAAATGGCCGGTGTGTGATATGGTTTAATGTTGCTCATCGGGGATTGCCATGAACTTTTTCTCAGGCTGGCTGGAAGTCGTTCTGGCGGTGGTTGTGCTGGCACTGCTTTCAGGAAGTGTTTCTTTCCATCGCGTCCTAAAACGGCTCATGCGTCAGGACGTTGAGAACCATCTCAAAATTTTCACGGAACTCAAGGCGAGCCAGTTTCTCAGCGACGGTGTGAAGCGTGAAGCGTAAAGAGAACGAAACCATGAAAAAGCCCACCAAGCCCACCCACCGGAAGAAGCAACCTGCCGTTGCAATCCCTACGAAGAAGCCGTCCCCACCGGCGGACGACGCACACAGCGCGGGCTACAGTACATTCCCCATCGTCGGCATCGGCGCTTCCGCCGGGGGACTCGAGGTCTTGGAACTGTTCCTGAAAAATGTGCCGGTGGGCAGCGGCCTGGCCTTTGTCATCGTCCAGCACCTGGACCCCACGCACAAGGGCATCCTGGCGGAACTGCTCCAGCGCGTTACCGCCATGAAGGTCAGCCAGGTCAAGAACCGCACCCGCGTCCGGCCGGACCGCGTCTATGTCATCCCGCCGAACAAGGACATGTCTCTCCTGCACGGGGTTCTGCACCTGCTCGATCCGGTGGCCCCGCGCGGGCTGCGCCTGCCGATTGATTTCTTCTTCCGCTCCCTGGCCGCTGACTCGGAGGATCGCAGCATCGGCGTCATTCTGTCGGGCATGGGCAGCGACGGCACGCTGGGTCTCAAGGCCATCAAGGAGAAGGCGGGCGTGGTCTTTGTGCAAGACCCGGCCTCGGCCAAGTTCGACGGCATGCCCCGCAGCGCCGTGGAGGCCGGGTTGGCGGACATCGTCGCCCCGGTGGAAGCGTTGCCCGGCAGGATCATCGCCTTTCTCCGCCACACGCCCGTCATCGCCAGGCCCGGACTGGCCGGGGAGGACAAAGGCCATAGCGCCTTCGAAAAGATTGTGATCCTGTTGCGGTCGCAGACGGGCCACGACTTTTCCCTCTACAAGAAGAACACCGTGTATCGCCGGATCGAGCGGCGCATGAGCATCCACCAGATTGACCGGATCGCCTCCTACGTCCGGTTCTTGCAGGAGAATCCCCAGGAGCTGGAGCTGCTGTTCAAGGAACTCCTGATCGGCGTCACGAACTTTTTCCGCGACCCGGCGGCGTGGGCGCAGTTGAAAGAGGAGGTCATCCCGGCGCTGTTGAAAGACCGTCCGCTCAGCCAGGCGCTGCGGGTTTGGGTGCCCGCCTGCGCGACCGGGGAGGAAGCCTATTCCCTGGCCATCGTCTTCAAAGAGGCGCTGGCGCAACTCAAGCCGGCCAGAAGTCACACGCTCCAGATCTTCGCGACCGACCTGGACCGGGACGCCATCGAGAAAGCCCGCGGGGGCCTTTACCCGGCCAACATTGCCACGGATGTGTCGCCGGAGCGGTTGAGCCGGTTCTTCGTCCAGTTGGACCACAGATACCAGGTCGCCAAGTCCATCCGGGAGCTGGTGATCTTTGCGCCGCAAAACGTCATCATGGACCCGCCCTTCACCCGGCTCGACCTGGTGAGCTGCCGGAACCTGCTCATCTACCTGACGCCGGAGTTGCAGAAACAACTCTTTCCGCTCTTTCACTACAGCCTGAATCCCGGCGGCGTGCTGGTGCTGGGGAGCGCCGAGACCGTCGGCGAATTTACCGACCTCTTCGCGCCGCTGGCGGGCAAGACGCAGCTTTACCGGCGGCTCGAATCCGGCCTGCGGGCGGAGCCGATTGAGTTTCCCGCCTCGTTCATGCTCGCCCGGAAGGGTGTGCCACCGCCACTGAAGCCGTTGAAACCGACGGCCAGCCTCCAGGCGCAGGCGGAGCAACTGCTCTTGTCGCACTATTCCCCGGCGGCCGTGCTGGCCACCGACAAGGGCGACATCATTTTCATCAACGGGCACACGGGCAAATACCTGGAGCCGGCGGCGGGCAAAGCCAACTTGAACCTTTTTGCCATGGCCCGCGAGGGCCTGGGTTATGAGTTGACCGATGCCTTCCGGAAGGCGCTCCGGCAAAAAGACGCGGTCATCCGCAAGAACGTGAAGGTGGGGACCGATGCCGGCGGCGTGCAGACCGTGGACCTCACCGTTCAGGCCATCGCCGAGCCGGAGACGCTGCGCGGCCTGGTGATGGTCGTCTTTACGGACGTGGCGACGCTCCCGGAAACGAAAGGGCCGGCCCAAAAAGGTCACTCCGCCAGCAGCGCCCGGATGGCGGCACTGGAGCGGGACCTCGAGCAAAACCGCCAGGAGTTGCAGACCACCCGCGAGGAGATGCAGACCTCCCAGGAAGAAGCCAAATCCGCCAACGAGGAATTGCAGTCCGCCAACGAGGAAATGCAGTCCACCAACGAGGAGCTGACCACCTCCAAGGAAGAGATGCAGTCCATGAACGAGGAACTGCAGACGCTCAACGCCGAACTGCAACACAAGGTGGAAGACCTGTCCCGGGTCAACAACGACATGAAAAACCTGCTCGACAGCACGGAACTGGCCACCGTGTTCCTGGACCCCGCGCTGCGCGTGCGGCTGTTCACGGCGGGGTCGAACCGGGTTTTCCGGCTCATCCCGGGCGACATGGGCCGGCCGATCACCGATATCAACTCGGAACTGGACTACCCGGAACTGGCCGACCACGCGCGCGAGGTGCTGCGGACGCTGGCCGTTCACGAGCAACAGGTCCCCGCGCGCAACGGGCGCTGGTTCCTGCTGCACATCATGCCCTACCGCACGTTCGAGAACATGATTGACGGCGTGGTCATCACCGTTACGGACATCACCGCTTCCAAAACGTTGGAGGGGAAGTTGCGGGCCACGCAGGCCGGCCTGGAAAAACACATTGCGGAACAAGACGTGAAGCTGGAGCAACTCGGGGGGGGTGATGCCGGCGAAAATAAAATGCAAAACAGGGAGCAGTGAACAGTAAACCGTCAAAGGACCAAGCCATGAAAAAAAACCAAGACCAAACCGCGGACGCCGAGTTGCGCCGCCGCGCCGAAGAGCACCTGACCGAGAAGCGGAAGGTTCGGAGGTCGGAAGCCAGAGATCTGAGGACGGCGGAAGATACCGCGCGGCTCGTCCACGAACTGGAAGTCCACCAGATCGAGCTGGAGATGCAGAACGAGGAACTCCAACAGACGCGCGCCAAGGCGGAGGCGCTCCTGGCACAATACACCGATCTCTACGACTTTGCCCCGGCGGGCTACTTCACCCTCGCCGCTGACGGAGCCATCCTCGCCGTCAATCTCACCGGCGCCCGGCTCCTCGGCATCGAGCGCGCCCAGCTCCTGAACCGGCGCCTTGGAGTTCTGGTTTCCGAGGGCGACCGGCCCGGGTTCAACGCCTTCCTCGCAAAGACCTTTGCGGGAATGGAACGGGAATGTTGCGAGGTGGCGCTCCAGAAAGCGGAGGCCGCGCCGCTCTTTGTTCACGTCGAGGCCGTGGTTTCCGAGGGCCGGCGGGAGTGCCGCGCCGCCGTGCTGGATGTCACCGACCGCTACCAGACCGAAGCCGAACGCGACCAACTCATCCAGGAGTTGCAGCAAGCCCTGGACAGCGTGAAGTCGTTGAGCGGCCTGTTGCCGATCTGCGCCAGTTGCAAAAAAATCCGGGATGACGAGGGTTATTGGAAACAAATCGAGGCGTATATTTCGAGCCATTCCGATGCCACCTTTACTCACGGTTTGTGTCCCGAGTGCTTCCACAAGCTCTATCCGGAATTTGAGAATCGCGCTTCCCGACCAGCCACCACGGGCACGCCGGCGGAGAAAATCCCGCCGCAACAACTTCGGGCCTGACGAAACGAAAAAGACCGCGCCATGAAAAAGAACCACGACCAGTCCGCGGACACCGCCGAGTTGCGCCGCCGCGCCGAAGAGCGGCTGGGCGAGAAGTCGGAAGCCGGAGATCCGGGCACGGCGGAAGATGCCGCACGGCTCGTCCACGAACTGCAGGTCCACCAGATCGAGCTGGAGATGCAGAACGAGGAACTCCAGCAGGCGCACACGCAAGTGGAGACGCTCCTGGCCCAATACACCGACCTCTACGACTTTGCCCCGGCGGGCTACCTGACCCTCGACCGCGAGGGGGCGATCCGGCAGGTGAACCTGACCGGCGCGCGCCTGCTCGGCGTCGAACGCTCCCGACTGGTGAACCGGCGCTTCGGTCTGTTCGGCGCCGATGGCGACCGGCGCACCTTCAGCGATTTCCTGGAGAAAGTCTTCGCGAGCCAGGCCAAAGAAAGCTGCGAAGTGACGCTGCTGCACGAAAGTTCCCAGCCACTCGTTGTGCAGATCGAGGGCATGCGCTCCGCCGATGGGCAGGAATGTCGCGCCGTGGTGCTGGACATCACCGAACGCCGGAAATTAGAGGAACAATTCCGCCAAATTCAAAAAATGGAGGCCGTCGGCCAGTTGGCCGCCGGGGTGGCGCATGACTTCAACAACATGCTGGCAGTGATCCAACTGCAGGCAAGTCTGCTGAAGGCCGAGGAAGGCCTGTCTTCTCAACAACTGGAGTCCGCCAGCGAGATTGAAAAGGCCACGGAACGAGCGGCCAATCTCACCCGCCAATTGCTGCTGTTCAGCCGGAAGCAGACGATGCAGCCGCGCGACCTGGATTTGAACCAATCCATCAACGACATGACCAAAATGTTGCGGCGCACCCTTGGCGAAGCCATCCAGATGCAGTTCAAATTTGCCATGGAACCGCTCCTCATCCACGCCGACGCGGGCATGCTGGATCAAGTGCTGATGAACCTCGCGGTGAACGCCCACGATGCCATGCCCAAAGGCGGACAACTGGTCATTGAGACTTCCGCCGTGGAGTTTGATGAATCGGTCTGCGCGCAATCACCGCTTGCCCGTCCCGGTTCGTTCGTGTGTTTGAGCGTGGGTGATACCGGTTGCGGCATCCCGCCGGAAAATCTGCCGCGAATTTTCGAGCCGTTCTTTACCACCAAGGATGTCGGCAAAGGCACCGGCCTCGGGCTGGCCACCGTTTTTGGCATTGTGCAACAGCACCAGGGCTGGATCAATGTTTACAGCGAAGTCGGCCGCGGGACGATCTTCCGCGTTTATCTTCCACGTCTGGACGTGAAGTCAGGCCAGGAATCCGGGCAACCCGAGTTGACCGCCGTGCGTGGCGGCAAGGAAACGATTCTGCTCGTTGAAGACGAGGGGGCACTGCGCTCTTCCATGCGCAAAGCCCTGTTGCAACTTGGCTATCACGTGCTCGAATCGGTCAGCGGCGGCGAAGCTCAGAAAGTCTGGGAACAGCACCGCAATAGAATTGATCTGTTGGTGACGGACATGGTCATGCCCGGCGGTGTGACGGGAAAGGATTTGGCCGAAAGGCTGTTGCATGAAAATCCGAAATTGAAAGTGATTTACACCAGCGGCTACAGCGTCGAATTGGCCGGCAGGGATTTTCCATTGGAGGAAGGTGTCAATTTTCTCCCCAAACCATTCGGGGCGGACAAGCTCGCGCAAACCGTCCGCGATAAGTTGGATGCAATAACCGAGCACACCCAGAAAGAGACCGCGCCATGAAAAAGAACCCGCACCCGCCCGCGGACGACGTTGAGCTGCGCCACCGCGCTGAAGAGCGGCTGGGCGAACAGTGGAAGAGTCAGAAGTCGGAAGCCGGCGATCCGGGCACGGCGGAAGATACCGCGCGGCTCGTCCACGAACATGCGGTGCACCAGATCGAGCTGGAGATGCAGAACGAGTCGCTGTGCCGGATCCGGCATGAACTCGAAACGGCGCTGGAGCGGTACACTGAACTCTGTGATTTCGCCCCGGTGGGCAACCTGACCCTCCAACTGGACGGCACCATTCGCCAGGTGAACCTCACCGTGGCCAGTTGGCTGGGAATCGAACGCTCGCACTTGTTGAACCGGCGCTTTTCGCGGTTTGTTGCCACCGGAACCCGTTCCACTTTCGAGGCCATTTTGACCAGGGCCTTTGAGACCAGGGCCACGGAGGTCGGCGAGGTGCGGCTCTCGATCGAAGGCCGACCGCCGCTCACGGTCCAACTCCGAGCCTGGGTTTCGGGGGATGGGCAGGAGTGCCGGGTCATACTGACGGACTTCACCGCGCGCCAGCAGGCGGAGCTGGAGCTGCGGGAGGCGGGCTTGTTCAACCAGCAGATCGTCCACAGCGCACGCGAGGGCATCATCGTCTATGGGCGCGACCAGCGGTATCAGGTGTGGAATCCGTACATGGAGCACCTCACCGGGGTTCCGGCCTCGCAGGTTCTGGGCCGTCCGCCGTTGGAGGTCTTTCCCTTCCTGCGCGAGGCGGGGGTGATGGAGAAGCTCGAACGGGCGCTGGCGGGGGAAGCGTTGCCCTCCCTTGATTTTCAGTACCACGTTCCGCAGACCGGTCGCTCGGGTTGGGCGTCGGATAACTGTGCCGCGCTGCGGAACGCCCAAGGTGAGATCATTGGCGCCATCGCCACCGTGCGCGACATCACCGTGCGCAAACGAACGGAGGAGGAACTTCGCGCCTCCCACGAACAACTTCGCGCCCTGGCCGCCCGCTTGCAGGCCGTGCGCGAAGATGAGCGCACCCGCGTCGCCCGCGAAATCCATGACGTGCTGGCCCAGGAATTGACCCGGCTGAAGCTGGACGTGGTCTGGCTGAACCGCCATCTGGCCCTGCCCCTTGACGCGGATAAACAAAAGGCCGTCCGGGAAAAGCTGACGGTGATGACCGCCGTGACGGACACGGCGATTCAATCCGTGCAGAAGATAGCGACCGAACTGCGGCCCGTAGTGCTGGACAGCCTGGGGCTGTGTGCCGCCGTGGAATGGCAGGCCCGGGATTTTCAGGCCCGCACCGGCATTGCTTGCACGGCGACGGTGCCGGAGCAGGATGTGCCACTGGATCGGGACCGTTCCACCGCGATGTTCCGCATCTTGCAGGAGAGCCTGACCAACGTGCTGCGGCACGCCAAGGCCACCCGGGTGGATATTCTTTTGCGGCCGGAGGCTGGCCAGCTTGTTCTTCGAATCCAGGACAATGGTTGCGGCATTCGACCAGAGACGCTGAGCCACCCCATGTCCATCGGGCTGGCGGGCATGCGGGAACGGGCGTTATTGCTGGATGGCCAACTGGAGATCCGGAGCCAGCCGGAATCGGGGACAACCATCGAAATGCAGTTCCCGTTTTGGAAGAACGCAAACCCGCCGGAGGAAAAGACATGGCTGGATGGCCAACTAGAGATCCGGAGCCAGCCGGAATCGGGGACAACCATCGAAATGCGGTTCCCGCTTTCGAAGAACGCAAATCCGCCGGAGGGCAAGCCATGAAGATTTTGATTGCGGATGATCATGCGGTATTGCGGAGGGGGCTGGTGCAAATCCTGGCCGAGGAATATCCCGACGCCCATTTCGGCGAAGCGTCCACGACGCCGGAAACGTTGGCGTGCCTGTCCCGGCACCGGTGGGACGCGCTGGTGTTGGATATCTTCATGCCGGGCCGCACGGGCTTGGAAGTGTTGCACGAAGTGCGGTGCCACCATCCGAACCTGCCCGTGCTGGTGCTGAGCAGCGCGCCGGAGGATCAGTTGGCGGTGCGGGTGTTGAAGGCGGGCGCCAGCGGGTATCTGAACAAACAGGCTGCGCCGGAGAACCTGGTCCTGGCGGTCATGAAAGTCCTGGCGGGCGGCAAATACGTGAGCGCCGCGCTGGCCGAGAGTCTGGCTTCCGAGTTAAGCAAAGACGGACGGCCGCCGCATGAGACACTCTCGGACCGCGAATTTGAGGTCATGCAACTGCTGCTGGCGGGCCGTTCGCTCAAGGAGATTGCGGCGGAATTATCTCTCAGCCCGAAAACCGTCAGCACCTTCCACACGCGCATCTGGGAGAAACTCCGGGTGCGCAGCGACGTGGAACTGATCCGCTACGCGCAGAAACACGGAATGCGTGACGGGTGACGAGGATCATTCAGCGCTCGGGCGCGCTGGCCGTTCCCGTCACTCGTCACCTGTCACCCGTCGCACCTTTGTAAGCCTCCGCTTACAATTCTTTCAGCCTCTCCGCCATTGTGTAGCCGGCGGGGCGGGCCTCAAATGACGGCTGTGTTAAAGACTACGGCCACAGCCCAAGATCGTCTCTGCCTATGATTACCAACGATGCGGTGGATTCAACGATGGCTTCCCACCCCGACCCAGACACGGACGCGGGTTGGCCTGTGGTCATTGCTTATGATGATGTTCCCGCGGGCCAGCGCACGATGCACATCCTCGACCACGTGGATCACGCGGCGGGCGGGACATTGAAGCTGTGTCCGCTGCTTTGGCGGTTCGATATCCTGGAGAATCCGGGCTGGCGCGCGGAGGCGACTAACGACACCCAGCGGGCCAACTTGCTCATCATCTCGACCAGCAGCAAAGGGGATCTGCCCGCCGCAGTCCAGGAATGGATCCGGTCGTGCCTCAGCCAGATGCAGGGGCACGCCGCCGTCGTGGTCGCCCTCCTCGGCCCGGCGGACGATACGGACGCCCCGGATTCCCCGCGGGTCCAGTTCCTGAGGAACGCAGCGGAAGCCGCCGGGCTCGATTTCTTCGCGCCCACGCCACACGCAGCGAGACCCCCGCTGGACGAGGCATCGAGCCGGTTCCGCAAGATGTTTGATGTCCTACACCCAGCAGCGAAACCCTCGCCGGCCGAGGCATCGAGCCGGGGGCCGGCCCGTCCGGCGCATCGGATACTCCTGGTGGAGGACGACAGCGCGGTTCGCCAAGCCAGCGCCATGTTCCTGGTTCGCGCCGGTTACCAGGTGAACGCGGTCGAGGGCTCTCAAGCCGCTTGGGAGGCCCTTCAGTCGCTCAGTTATGACCTGTTGATTACCGACAATCAGATGCCTGAAATGACGGGTCTCGAGCTGGTCAGGAAGCTGCGATCCGCGCAATTGGCGTTGCCGGTCATCATGGCATCGGGCGGGATTGACGAGAGAGATTTGATCCAAAACCAATGGCTTCAGCCGGCCAAGGTGCTGCCCAAGCCTTTCACCAGCGCCGCGTTGTTGGAAACGGTGGCCGAAGTCCTGCCCTTGGCCGCGCGCGTCCCTTTCCGCCCTGAGCTCTCCTTCCCGGGGCCAGTTGATTCCTACAACCGCTGGGGACTTAACGAATGAACCCTCCCTCCCGCCACCGCCTCAGCATCTGCTTCCACGATTCGCCGCGAAGCCGACCCGTGTGCATTAACCACACGTTGACGCCCCTTTCCAGACTCGTAGCTGCGGTTGCAAAACCGCAGTCCCGGCGACCGCAATCGCCGCTGGCACTGAGAAACATGTGGTCGTAACGGCACACTATGAAATCATGTTCGTCACGCACTTTGTCTCCGGCCAGGGAACGCCAATCCAAAGCCGGCGTCGTCCCAGCCGCGCTGGTAGCGCATGGTTTGAACAACACCCTCACAGTCATCACCGGCTTCAGCGAGTTGTTGTTGGGCGTGATGTCCGAGTGCGACCCGCACCGCCGCTACGTGGAGGAAATCCAGCGCGCCGGCCGGCACGCGGCGGAGTTGACCCAACAGTTGCTGACCTGCGCCGGACCGCCATCGCCGCCACCCGCCGGAAAATCCCGTGCGAGCCGGGCCTTGCGTAAGCTGGCTCATGACCATCCCGGTCACGAAACCATTCTGCTGGTGGAAGATGATGAGGCGGTGCGCGACACCGTCGGCTGCCGCTGCCTCAGACCTGCCGTGCCATGGCCGGATTCATCAAGTCTGGCATGGGGTGAACACCCCATATCGCCCGCGCGGTTGCTGTCCTAATCTCGCATCATGAAAACCAATTGCAGGAAGGGACACCTGACGTTTGGTGAGTTCATCATGGCCGCTTACGACGCCTGCGGCAGACAAAAAGCCGAAGGGATTGTGCGGCTCGCCGTCAACGCGCACCTGGTTGAGTTTCGAGGACACGATCGCATCGTGATTCTTGAGCCGGGTTCTACAAAAACTTTTTATCCTATGAATAAACCCCTCAATATTCGCGGCGCCAAGGCCGCTGCCGCACCAACTCCAGGCGCAACGCGCCGGCTCCAACGCATCCTCGTGGTGGATGACGACCCGGGCATCCGCCAGCTCGGAACGGAAGTGTTGATTCGCCACGGCTATCACGTGGACGCTGCTGAAGATCACATCGCCGGCTGGAAAGCGCTTCAGACCCACGCCTACGATCTTCTAATTACCGACCTCGATATGCCGAGGTTGTCCGGCTTGAAGCTGGTGAAGCGGCTGCGTGACGCGCGCCTGGCGCTGCCGGTCATCCTGGCCTCGGGAATAATGACGCCGCAGGAGTTAAACCGGAATCCGTGGTTCCACCTTTCCGGCGCGCTGCTAAAACCCGTCTCCCCGGTTCAGTTGTTGCAAACGGTACAAGCGGTCTTGCGCGCGACCGACAGTCCCCGCGAGCAGATCGCGCCGCCAGACCGGCAAAGCCAGCCGTCAGCCGGCGGTTTGCGGCTGCGATGATTCCATGGACGCAGCATGACACTGCCCCGATCTGTGGCGGCAGGCAAGACGGCTGCCGCCACCTCAGACCCGCCATGTCGGGGCTGAATTCAGCAATTCTGGCATTGGGGCAAACACCCCATGGCGCCCGCACGGGTTCCTCAATTGTTTTGATACCATGAAAGTCCGGAAGACGGACGGACGTTCCGTGATTCAACAGCGCCCATTTGCGGTGTCGGCACCAAACGCAGGGCTGGACGCACATGACCGGGCCGCGTGGAAGAAATTACGCCGGCTATGATTCGGGCGACAGCCGCCAAGTTGTGGGGATGAAGCATCCCATTGAAGAGGCGACTGCCCACCCGAATCAAAATTTGGCACCCCCATTGCCACCGGCCGCGCCTTGATTCGGCGGGTTCAGCGGCGCGTTCAACCGGAATCGCCCGGGCAAGCCGGGATTCGCATTGAACAATCGCTCAAAAGCTGCGGCATCGGCCAGGTTCTCCTCCAGGACCTGCGCTGCGGTTGTGTAAGTGAAGCCGTTGGCGACAATCAACGGCCCATGAAACTCCTGCCGCAGTGCCACCAGCGACACCGGTGCCGCGCCGTGCTGCAAATCATCTTCCGTGGGCATGATCAAGTGCGCGTAGGCGAGGTTGAAGCGATTATGCTCGTGCAGCACATGGCTGAACGTCGCCAGTGAATCCGAATCGTGCATGTCGTTGAAAACGCCACCCGGCGAGAAGCGGATGCCCACGCGGTCAGCCCCCCACACCTTGGTGACGGCCACGGTCACTTCCAGCGTGAGCCGGGCGCGGTTCCGCACGAAACCGCCGTAATCATCGGTGCGATGGTTCGTGCCATCGCGGAGGAACTGGTCCAGCAGACAACCGTTGGCATTGTTAATTTCCACGCCGTCGAAGCCGGCGTTCTTGGCGCGTTGAGCACCGGCGGCATACTGCGCCACAATGCCGGGTAACTCCTCTTGCTTCAGGGCGCGCGGCGTGACGTGGCAAGGCTGCATTCCGATCTCCGTGGGCACCTGGCCGGATCGCGGGGCGATGGCGCTGGGCGCGACCGGCAATCCGCCGTCCGGTTGATAGCTAGGATGAGAGATCCGGCCCATGTGCGAAAGTTGAAGAAAAATGCGGCCGTTGGCGCGATGCACCGCCCCGGTGACCCGCTGCCAGCCGGCGACCTGTTCATCGGTGTAGATGCCGGGCGAGTTGGGACAGCCCGTGCCTTGCTGGGAAATCGCCGTGGCTTCAGTGATTATCAGGCCCGCCGCCGGCCGCTGGGCATAATACTCAGCCATTAACGGCGTCGGCACGCGGCCCGGACCCGCGCGCATCCACGTGAGCGGAGCCATCACGATGCGATTGGGCGCTTCGACCGCGCCCAGACGAACGGGAGTGAAAAGATTTGGAGTGTTCAAGGTGTTGTTTTTTCTCCGGCGCTTGCCGAAAAAATGTGTTTTGGGTCCGGTTATGGAAACTGTGAACCCGGGCGGGGTTGTGTTCCGCGAACCATTGCGCCCCGGCCTCCAGCCGGTGCTTTGTCTCGTGTCCGGGTAATGTTCATAATTACTGTTACCCTCCGAAAGGTCTGGCCGCGACTAGGGTGTTCCTTGCCGCCACCAGGAAAACCCTTGGTCCCGGTTTGAGGAGGTGCAAGCCGGGCAAGCTGGAGTTCAAGCTTCAGCCGTATCCATGCAGTAGGACAGGCGTCGCGCCTGTCTCTACAATTCATGAAACCTCAGTTTTTAGATGAAGGGTTGTGGCCACGAATTCCCACCAATCAGTGAGCAAGATTTATAAAGATGGAGACAGGCGCGACGCCTGTCCTACGTGCCCGGTCGGATGCGGGCGTCGCTGCCGCACCGCGATTTAATTCGAAATTCTTGGTAGGGTAACACCCCATAGCGACCACCCACGCTTCGGCTTAGACTCACGGCATGAATCATAAAACACTCATCCAAAATGGAGGCAATCCATGTCACTGATTTCTCTCGCGGTCACTTTGATTGTCATCGGCGTGTTGCTCTGGCTGGTCAACACCTATATTCCGATGGACGGAAAAATCAAAAAAATTCTCAACGTCGTCGTGGTGATTTGCGTCGTCGTGTGGCTGTTGTTTGCCTTCGGCATTCTCAATCACTCGGGCGACATTCGCGTACCCCGGATTGGGTAGCCCGCGTAAAAGGCCTTGCGGCCTCACGCGGCAGGCCACGGGCAAATCATCAATCTTATGGACCCATGCGAAGTTGTGAATGCCTCCATTGAAACCGGTGGTGACCAACCGCGGTCGGAACAACCCGAAATCGGGCGAATCCGTTCCAGCGCATTCTCGTGGTCAATGGCGATGAACCTGCCAACGCTGAAACAAATCCGCTTTCGAAGCGTCGGTCGCGGATTGAGCGACCTGTGGACCGACATAAACCATGAAGTTAAAAGTATTCGAAGTCATTCTCCATAAGCTGTCATCCGGCACATCGCCGGCGGGCGCCTTGGAGGAACAACTCAATCATTTCTTTAAACCGTGATTTGTAATGCAGGCGAAATGGGGAAAATAGATCAACATGCGGACGTAACCGGCAATAAGACGCGGATCGAGCAGGCGGAGGCCCGGACGGAACAGGCCGAAGCCCGGACGGAACGGGCCGAAGCCCGGACGGAGCGGGCGGAAACGCGCACGGAGCAGGCCAAGACCCGGATTGAATTGGCGGAGACGCGGACGGAGCAGGCCGAAACCCGGACCGAATTGGCCAAGACGCGGACGGAAAAAGCCGAAATCCGAACCGAGCAAGTTGAGACGATCCTGCAACGTGTGGTCAACAAAGAAATCAACCTGAGCCCGGGAATCTCCACCCGGTTCCTCAAAAAAATTCCCCTGCCAGCGATTACCGACCAAAAAGGCCCGCTCGAAGAATTGACGGGGCGTCAGCGCGAGATCCTGCAACTGATTGCCGAAGGCCAGAACACCAAACAGATAGCCGAAATCCTGAAGGTCAGTCCCAAAACCGTCGAATACCATCGCATGAAGCTGATGAACGGCCTGAACATTCATGATGTGCCCGGCTTGGTGCGTTTTGCCATGCAGGCCGGATTGCTTCCGCAGGAAAAACTGGTTGCGGGCTAGAGTCGGGCCACCGCAAAGGGAAACCAGCCGAAGCTAGAACTCCAAAACCCCCCGGCTGGCGCCTCCCCAAACCGAGAACAAGGGTTTTCCCGGTGGCACCAAGGAACACCCTAGTCGCGGCCAGACCTCGCAGGGGGTAACGATATGTATGAACATTATTTACAAACGCAGAGCACAACGCGCGAACGATATTTTGCGCTGGTCTTTCAAAGTCACCGGACTGACGAAGTTTCTGGGAGGGCTTTTGATCGTCACCGCTCTCAGCCCAGCCGTTCAAGCAGCCAGTGTCACTTTGGCCTGGCATCTATGCCCGGATCAAACCGTTACGGGTTACAACTTCTATTTCGGCGGAACCAGCGGCACCTATACCAACAAAGTATCGGTCGGGCTGGCTACCAATGCCGTCACATCCGGACTGTCGGTCGGAGTGACCTATTATTTTGTGGCCACGGCCTATAATGCCGCGGGAACGGAGAGCCTCTTTTCAAGCGAAGTGCCCTACACCGTGCCGGCGCAACCCCAGGGGGTGCAGATCATGGCCAAGCTGGCGGGGAAGTTTGATCTGACCGTGACCGGCACGGTTGGCCACACGTATGACATTCAGGCGACGCAGGATTTAGAGACCTGGACCGTCATCGGCAGTGTGACGGTGGGGGCCAGCGGCACTTTGAATTTTACCGACACGAACGCGGCGAGTTTTTCGAAGCGCTTCTATCGCACACGAGGATGACCCTGAACGAATCCTCCACGGCGATGGCGGATGGTTCGGCTCATTCAATGCCTGTTCTATTAAATCGGTTTTTTGCCATCAGGCAATCGTCGTGTTTTTACCAGAACAAAGTTGGTGTTGGCGAGTTGCCTTTGTTTCGTGTTTACAGCATCCCACTTTTGCAAGTCATGCGAACCAAGTTAAGGTGATTTGAACCGGAAAAACCAATTTCCGCCGGTTTTGGGGACAAATACGGCATTGGTGCCGGTCGCATAATCAAACCAGGTCAGCAGGTTCGAGCTTGATTGAAGTGTCCACACCCCCGATGGCGGGTAATAAATCCAAAAACCATTGAAAATGTGGTTTGTATATAATCCAAGCGCATTTGTAGTCACAACTGCGGTATAGGTGTTTGTATAATTCATAATCGGAGCATTCAAGGGAACCAGGCAGGACACCTCGCCTGAGAACGGACTTTCCATGCCCGAAGCAGTATACGTTGTCGCCGCAAAATAGTAGGTGATCCCCTCGATCAGGCCGGAAATGGTTTCATTCGTTGCGTTGCCAACAGAAATCTCGTTGGTGTAGGCGCCGCTGGCTCCTCCGTAATAAACGTTGTAACCCGCGACGCTTGGATCCGTGCTTGCGTTCCACGCCAAAGTGACGCTTCCGGTTGCTTGAACGGATGCAATAAGAGTCATGAGGATCAAAAATTCACCCAGGAATTTCACCAATCCGCTGATTTTGAAAGGCCAGCGCATGGCATTACCAGCGCAGTGCAATTGGAGTTCGCCGGAATCGTGCTGCCTGCGAAACGGGCGATGAATATGGGCGAAGGCAATGCCAATATACGGCTGGGGTGTTCCCGTTCGATCCACTTTGCGTTCGTGAATAATGTTCATAATTATCGTTACCCCCTGCGAGGTCTGGCTGCGACTAGGGTGTTCCTTGGCGCCACTGGGAAAACCCTTGGCTCCGTTTGGAAGCGTGAGTCGGGAAGGTTGGAGGTCAATCCCGCCCAGCGGGATTGTATCCGCACTCACATGTTGAAGCGTGAACGCCGACTGATTTTCCGGTCGCCTGCGGGTGTGGCTGCCGCGCCGGGATTTGATTCAAAAAAACCGCGGGTAGGGTAACACCCCATAGCCCCCGCCGGTTTTTCGTGCTTACCTCTGGCCATGAGAGAACAGCGATTCCTCCACAGCCAGCGGTCAGCTGTGGCCCAACCGGTGCCGTCCAACCCGAACCGAACCAGAATCGAAATCAATTGGAGGGAAGCGGTGGCCGAAACAATGGAGATTCGGCGTTATCATAACGGGATGGCCACGAAGTATTGCGGCCTCAATCCCGCAGGCGCGGGACCGGGTTGTTGGCAGGGACGCGACGCGAAGCTTGTGTTGAATGCCCCAAAGATTTTCGTTTCAAGGCCAGAAAGGCGCCCGGCTTGAAAATCCCACCAGGCTGGAGAATTCGAAGTTCGGTGCTGGTGGGCCTGTTGCTGTGCCTCTCGCTGTTCGCCCACGGCCAGGAACCAGCCGTTGGCTTTACCCGGCCAACGGCAGTGGAGACTGTTGTTCTTCCCAAATCCGTCCCCGACCCCATCGAACCGTTCAATCGGGTGATGTGGGGCTTCAACAAGGGGCTTATGACCGGCGTCATCAAGCCGACCAGCCGGGTTTACCGGTTCGTCGTCGTGAAACCGGTTCGAACCGGAATTGGAAATTTCGGCAAGAACCTCACTTACCCGGGACGATTGATCAACAATCTGCTCCAGGGAAAGTGGAGCGGCGCCCGCGATGAATCCTACCGGTTCGCCTGCAATACCACCGTCGGGGTGGCCGGCTTCTTCGACCCGGCGACCAAATGGAAGATACCAAAATCGGACGCGGATTTTGGCCAGACGTTCGGACAATGGGGCTGGAAACCGCAATGTTTTATAATGCTGCCGGTTTACGGACCGAGCAATGAACGGGACACCCTCGGCCTGGCTTGCGACACGGCGGCCAACCCGCTGCTCTACATCGCTCCGTATGATTTTAAGGCGAACAATCCGCTGACTTATCTTGGCCCCTACTCCTGGTTCACTTATCTGGACATGTATAACGATATGGCCGACACCGTGGGTGAATATGTGCGCTTCAGCCAGGCCGAAATGGATCCGTATTCGGAGGTTCAGTATGCCTGGACTTTTGTGCGCGCGAACCGGGTGGCGAATTTCCAGGTGAAGGGAAAACAGGACGAAGCCTCGCTGGAAACCCTCGAATCCGTCTTCTTCACCTTCAAAGACCCGGAATTCCCAAGCCACGGCAAGACCCGGTCGGTTCTGATTCCGGCGACGGGCCGGAAATTAAAATTTACGTTTTGGCTGCAACCGGGAAAGGCAAACGTGGTCTATATCGTTCCGGGGCTGGGCTCGCATCGTCTGGCCGAAACCTCCCTGGCGCTGGCCGAGCTGGTTTACAATCATGGATTCTCCGCCGTGTGCATCAGCAGCCCTTTCAACTACGAGTTCATGGAGAACGCCTCGACGGCGGCCATGCCGGCTTATCTGCCGGTGGATGGCCACGACTTGCACGTCGCACTAACCGAGATTAATCAAAACTTGCATGCGCTGTATCCGAACCGGTTGGGCAATCGGGCGCTGATGGGCTACTCCATGGGCGCATTCGAATCTTTGTTCGTCGCGGCCACCGGACCGACGAATCAGTATTCCGTCAGGACGGAGGGGTCGGTTCTGCGTTTTCTTCAAGGGAAACAGGGCGTGAAGGAAGTGAGAATTGACCCCGTCACGAATCAATTGCCGTTGATTCAATTTGACCGCTACGTCGCCATCAACACACCCGTTCGATTGGCGCAGGGGATTTCCAAGCTGGACGAATTTTACCGGGCGCCCCTGGGCTGGCCGGCGGCGGAACGAACCGACGATCTTGAAAACACTTTTCTCAAGGTGGCCGCCTTGAGCAAACTCACCCTCACTCCGCGCTCCTCCCTGCCGTTTAGTGCCGTGGAATCCAAGTTCCTCATCGGCCTGACGTTTCGGCTCATCCTGCGGGACATGATTTACAGCAGTCAGCGGCGAAATAATCAGGGCGTCCTGCAACACCCGATCCGGAATTTCCGGCGCGACCCGGTGTATCAGGAAATCCTCCAGTATTCCTACCAGGATTATTTTGACAAATTTGTGATTCCATATTATCAGGGCCGGGGCCTGGCCTCGCCCCATGAAATAGGCGGCGCGGAGGTTCGCCCCGTGGAATACGCGTCCGGTGGTGCGGGGCACCCCGCAGAGGTTGTTCCTCGGGGCAAGGGTTGGGCGGCCTCCGGCTCGGAGCAACCTATGGCTCGGAGAGCAGAGGTTATTTCACGGGGCGAGCCGACGGCGGAAACTCTGGAAAAAGACGGCGATTTACGGACGTACGACGCCGGTCTGCGCGCCAACCCCGACATCCGCGTCATCGTCAATCAAAACGATTTTCTTCTCACCGACGAGGACCTGGCCTGGCTCCACGCCACGTTTGCGCCGGAACAATTGACGGTCTTCCCGATAGGCGGTCACTTGGGAAATCTTTCCAATCTGACGGTGCAAAAGTCCATTCTGGCGGCGCTGACGCCGATGAAGCCGCCCGATCCCAAATCTGACTGAGCCGCTGATTGTGCGCCTTCAGCGCAAGCCGGCCTGAACATCCATCTGATTTTCGGCGAACCCTTCAAAAAGGTGCCATACAAACATTAAGAACATCCAACATTGAACATTCAACGCCCAACATCCAATGGCGGAACAAATGGGTGTTCGATGTTGGATGTTGAATGTTGGATGTTTCCAACCTGAGTCGGTAGGGTAACACCCCATAGCGGCGGCAACGTCTTCCGGTGCATTATGGGGATGTGCAATGAAACATTTTCCCGAAATCGAAAGTCAAACGTCCCGATGAATCACCCGTTATGAAACACAACCATAACCATGACAACCTCCGCAGCGCCGGCGCCCTGCTCGTGCCGGTTCGCTTTGAATTCACTGATCCGACGGCCACCACCGTTTGCATTGCGGGCACTTTCAACCAGTGGCAGCCTGAAGCCAAAACCCTGCATTCCACCGGTTGCGGCAACTGGTGGAAGGAAACGGCTTTGGCGCCCGGCACCTACGAATACTGTCTCGTCGTGGACGGCAAATGGATGCCCGATCCGCTGGCCAAAGAATCCGTGCCCAACCCGTTTGGCGGGAGAAACTCGATTTTGAAGGTGGCCAGTTCGCCGGAAGCAGCCCATCGCGACGACGCGACAAATTTACCATTGAAAAACGCAAACAAACGGAAAATACAAAAAATATGAATAAAGAAACACAAGCCGTTAGCAATGACATCGGACAACTGGCCGAAGACGCCCGCGCGTTGATGGCCGCCACCGCCGACGTGGCCGGAGAAAAAGTCGGGGAAGCCCGCAAACGTCTCGCCGCCGCGCTGGATCGCGCCAGGGAAATCGGCGGCTGTGTTCGCGACAAGGCGGTCGCTGGCGCGAAAGCGGCCGACGAAGCCGTGCATGAACATCCATATCAAGCCATCGCCATTGGAGTCGGTGTCGGGGCGCTCATTGGCTTTCTGGTCGCCCGCCGGTGCGCTGGCAACCGCGATTGATTTCGTTATGGAAGAATCCACTGTCGGGTTCCGGCAACTGGCCGCGGCCTCGAAACAATTTGCGCGACGGCTGTTGACCATCGGGGAAAACCGGCTCGAACTGTTCACGGTGGAAGTGCAGGAGGAGCGCGAGCGTCTCCTGCACGCCATCCTGCTGGCCCTCGGCGTGGCGGCGTTCGGTTTGGTCGCCGGCCTTGCGCTCACTGCCGCCATCGTGGTTTGGTTGTGGTCTTGGTCACACGTGGCCGTCCTCCTGGCCCTGGCCTGCCTCTATGGAACAGCCGGGATTTGTCTTTACCGGCGACTCACCGGACTGCTGTGCAACTGGCAGACACTTTCCGCCACCCTCGATCAACTCCGAAAGGACCGCGCATGTTTGGAAAAAAATCTCGTTTGAACCCGCTGGAATTGCGGAAGCAATTGTTGATCGCGGAAAGCGAACTCAATCGCGCCCAACTGGTTCAGGAATGGCAGGCGATGGCCGACGGAGTTCACTCGGTCGCCGACCGGGCCAGAACCATCAGTTCCATCGCTTCAACGGCCGCCTCCTTGATTGCGGGTCTGGCGTCTTTCCGGCGCAATAAGTCCGCGCCCGCGGACGAGAAACCTTCCTGGCTGCAACCCCTTCTCAAAGGCACCGGGCTGATTTCCACCGTCTGGCAGGCGATCCGCTCACCGGGACGGGGTCGGGACGGAGTTAAATTCGTATAAGCCGCAGGTAGGGTTACACCCCATAGCGGCCGGAAGTGGGACAGGACTATTCTTATCTTATGAATAACAAAAGGCTTTTCTTCAAATCCGACAAAGCCGGATTCGTGTTGGCTGCTGTGCTCCGGGTAACCAGGCGAACCACGTTCGCACAGTGAAAGGAACATTATGTTAGGAACTATTCTATTGATTGTACTCATTCTGATGTTGGTCGGCGCATTCCCTACATGGCCACACAGCAAGAATTGGGGTTATTACCCCAGCGGCGGTCTGGGCGTGCTTTTGGTTGTTCTGGTTGCCCTGCTTTTGCTGGGCAGAATTTGAAAGCCTGAGCCTTGCCGGAGCGCGAGCTGTCTCAGCTCGCAGCGCGTGGCGGGGCCGGCGACGGTTCGGATCATTTTAAGGCGGGTTGGTCTGGCGACGGGCTGTGGTTTGGGACAAACCGCGCTCCGGCCAAATCTAAACGAAAGACAAAATTATGTTGCGAAGCATTAAACAGTTGTACGGAGACAAACTCGGTGCGTCCGATGGCGACATCGGCCACGTGAAGGACTTTTATTTTGACGATCAGAGCTGGGTGGTGCGCTATCTGGTCGCGGACACGGGAAACTGGTTGCCGGGGCGACAGGTGCTCATCTCGCCCCATGCCATTGGCAATCTTGATCAGACCGGAAAGGTCCTGCGCGTGAACCTGACCCGGAAACAGATTGAGGACAGCCCGGCAATCGAGTCGCACAAGCCGGTGTCGCGACAATACGAAGAGGAGTATTTCCGGTATTTCGGCTGGCCCTATTATTGGCAGGGTGGCGGGGTGTGGGGCATGAGCGGTTTTCCGATTTTGGAGCTGCCGCTAAAACCGCTTCCGGGCGAGCCGGCCGCTGCCATTGGCCCGCAACCCGAACGAGCCGATGCCCATCTGCGCAACACGCAAGCCGTGAACGGCTACCACCTGCAGGCCACCGATGGAATCATCGGCCACGTCTGCGATTTTATGATGGACGATAAAAGCTGGGCGATCCACGAACTGGTCATCAAAACCGGCCACCGGCTCTCCGGCAAAGAGGTGCTCATGCCAGTGAGTAAAGTTGACCGGATCAGTTTCGACGATTCCACGGTGTTCGTGAATATGACCAGGGAAGCCGTCGAGCAAAATCCCGAATACCATCTGGTTCCGGTCGGTGTGGCCGATTGACCTCGCCCAGCCGATTCCCGCTTTATGAAACACAAAGACTCCTCCCAGAACCAAAACCCAAAGCCAGCCGGCGCATCAATGTCGGCGGTTGCGGGCCTAAACCAAAACGAAATTGATTTTGCCCCGTCACCGGACGAAGTGGCCAGAAGGGCATACTTCAGTTATGTGAACGAGGGTTCGCTGCCCGGGCGCCATGTGCAGCATTGGCTGAAGGCTGAGGCGGAATTGATCGCAGAACGCAAACTCACCCGGGTTCATGGGTTTCATAACCACACGTAAAATATGAACAACCCCCCCCGTTTTCCCACAAACCCTTCACCGGCTGCGGTCGAACCTCAAGGAATCCGCCTTAAATCCAAAGTCCCATAAGCGGGATAACACCTTCTCCCAATCCCGCGACACGCGCGAGGATCGGGGCCAGCGCGAAATGAAAACAACGCACAACGCACAAACGTTTCCGCACGGACGGTAATGATCAGCCTATGAATAAAAATCCATTGAAGCAGGGAATTCTGACCGAAAATTCCGCCGGCATCGGCACAGTGACACGCAAGATGGTGCGGGAGCGCGCGATTGAACTGGCGGTCATCAACGGTCGTGCTGCCCGGGACGTGTCGAAATCCGATTGGGACCAGGCCCGACGGGAATTGACGGGCGAACCGGACACGGATCCGAAAGAGGCCGTCCTCGAATCGGCACCCGAATCCGAACGCTGGGACCCGGTGCCGGGTTCAGAAGGCGGCAAAATGTCGGCGGCTCCCAGTGCCGATGAGGACGACGAGGGGCGGAGCGACAATGAGAGACTGACGGATGAAGGCGTCGCCGGAGCAGAGCAAGATCAAATGCGTCAAGCCAGCCTGAAGCGGGACAGTTAAAAACTCTTGAACCGTAGCAGCCGACGTGAGTCGGCTCTGACATTGCCTTGGATAAGATGGAGCGGACTCACGTCCGCTGCTACAACAGCAACGTCCGCGAGGCCTTCGGCGCGACATCTCTGTAGCCTCCGGTCAAAATCATCCTGGAAGTCGTGCAAGCGTGGGTTGACCCGGCGCGGAAACGGCCGCGGACGATTCATCACCAGGGCGAAGGCGGGTTCATGGTGGCGGGCCGGACGCTCCATTTGCCTTCGCCAAAAACTTCACTCTCCGGAAAATAAATGCCCGCCCGGCAAACTCCCGGCGCGCGAATTTTCAAGGGGACAGGGACGATGCTCCGGCTTCGTGGGGAATGTCGCGGAGCGACGGATGAGAATAGCCCGGCGTTTTAACGCCGGGTCGGTCGTGAAATGATTACAAGTCCCGGAGGGACGACCGAGGTTTCTAATCGAAACGATGGTCAATGACGGAAATCCTGTGCCATTCGTTCAGCCGTCCCGGTGGGACTCCGTAAGGAACTTTGTGCCTGTGGCAACATTAGTTCCGTCTTCACATAAACTTGGTCTCATATTCTAGTTTGCAACGAATCCATTTACTAAAATCTGGTCGAGCATGACCTTGACGTAGTGGCTGACGTGCCAGTCGCAGACGCGCTGCCGCGCGTCCTGGCTGACCGGCAGGTCAGCCCTACCGTTTTGAGCAGCAGCCTTTTTCGCCATGCCGCGATTTTGCGCGGGAAATTTGGCGGCGTCAATTTCCGTCTATGCTCCCGTCGTCGTTTCACTTTGACGAGGCAAGTTGCTTCGACGCGACAGGCCGCCTTCACTTCGTTTCGGCGCGGCCAGCGCGCGACGACGGGTTCACTTCCACGGATCAACCACTTTGCAGCCCAGGCGCTCGAATGGCTTGGTGTCGCGCGTGACGATTCGATGGCCGCGTGAGCGGACGATGGCGGCGATGAGTGAATCGCGCAGGGGCAGCGGCCCATTTGCCTGGGCGGTCATTTCTCCCCAAACGCCGCCGCGCGGGTATCGAAGTTTAATACGCGATATTTCCGGGGCGGGTCGGTGGCGAATCTTTTAATGCTGTTGTAGTCCGGGTGGTTCGGCGACAAACAGTGAAAGCCATGCCACACTTCGGCCAGCGTGATGGTGGTGATGAAAAGATGGGCCGGGTCCTGGGCGTACAACCAGTCGAGCAATCCGGAATTGGGCCGCGGCTTTCTTGTTTCGCTGACCGCATTCGTGTCGAGCACGAAGTTCACAGCCGGACTGGTTTAACCAGATCGTCAGGCATCCGGGGCGGCTCCCAATCAGTCGTTCCGCGAACCGAGTCCTGCCACGCCTTGAGCTTTTGCATGGAACGGCGGGCCGTGGTTTTGCGACACGATGTCCGGGCCGGTTGTTTCAGAGAAGTCCCATTGGGCTGCCGAGCGGTCAGCCAACCCAACAATTCCCGGGCCTGGCCTGCAGACAGCTTTTTGACTTTTCTTACAGCAAGTTCAACCGTGCTCATGCAGGATACGTTAGCCGGAAAATCGGTTTGGAGCAAGCCGGTTTTGCTCCTTGCGGACAGTTGCCTTTTTCTCAGGGTTGGTGTTTCTCGAATCACAGTAACTTTCCGGCTGATTTCGTCCTCGTCGTCGTCCTCGTTCTCGTAATCGCTTTTCTCCGGCCGGTTTCGAGGACGATCCGGCTTCGGTCTTTTGAATCTCCTGACCACGACCATACTGGTCATCATCGGCGCGCGATTGTATCCGCGATTGGCAACGTAATACACAACTTGGAAACGGTTGTCGGAATTATAGTTGGATTGAGCGACCGGCCGGATATAAATTCAGCGGCAATTAAGAATCCCAAAAATTGTATGATTGACGTTGAAAAGTATATCAAAGACCAAATCGCCATTTTTCAAGCTAACGAAGCCTTGGAAAATTGCGAGCAGCGGCCCGGGCGGGGCAAGGAGGGCGACCTGTTTTATGGACCCTACTTGACTGTTTCCCGTGAGAAGGGCGCTGGCGGGAACGCCGTTGCCAAACTGGTCGGAAAACGATTGGGCTGGCAGGTGTTCGACAACGAAATCGTGGATGAAATCGCAAAAAAGGCGCACATTCGCCGCCAATTAATCGAGAGTTTGGATGAGCGGGATCAGGCAACGATCCAGGACATTATTGGCCAATTGCTGAACCCCGAGGAGATCGGCACATCAGACTACCTGGTCTATTTGAAGCAGGTAGTTCTCACGCTGGGTCATCAGGGGAACGTGGTCATCGTCGGCCACGCCGCGCGGTTCATTTTGCCCGCTCAGTTCGGTTTGAGTGTGCGGATGGTTGCGCCGATTGAGGTGCGCACCCGGCGGATCGCCGACAAGGCGCGCTTGAGTCTGAAAGCCGCCCGGGTTGAGGTTGAAAGAACCGATCGCGAGCGGGTGAAATCGGTCCGTCGCCATTTTGGCCACGACGTGACCGACCCTTTGAGCCACGACTTGATCATCAACACCGCCGCGCTCAGCGTCGAGGCGGCGGCGGAGGTGATAGTTACGGCACTTCAACGAAAGTTGGGTGTGCGGGTCAAAGAGAGCGGACGGAAATAACAAGAAAGTGAAGGGATTGAACGCTGTTCAGCCCGGAATGCCGATTCCCGCCAGCAACGCCTTGACGCCGTTCCAAGTGATCCCCACACCGATGCATAACATGATGAACGCCGAGAGCCGCACCACCACCATCATGCCTGGTCCAGATTGTCGCCGCAGTAAATGACGCGCGTGTCCACCGGCGCGGAGGATTTTTGACGTGGAGCGGCAACGGCTGGTTTCGCGTCTGGTTTCTTTCCTATGCGCGAGGTTTGCGCGGGAAATTTATCAGCGTCAATTCAGCGTTCATCCGCGGTTAATAGTTTCATGGGGTGTTCACCCCATTGCCCATGGCCGGGATTTTGGCTTTATTCATCAGGTGAAGAAAAGCCGTCGAGTCAGCCAAATTGAAATGGGCCACCGCCGTTTCAAAACATTATCCCATGAAAACTGAATCACCCAATCCGCCCGCGGCTGAACTGGACGCCAACGCCAACACGGTCGAGACCGCTGTCACCGAGTCCGAAGCGCTCGTCAGGGATCTTGCCGAACAAAAAGATTTGCATCTGCGCTTGGCCGCCGACTTCGAGAATTTCAAGAAGCGCAGCCGGCAGGAAGTCGAGGCTCGCGCGGTGGCGCAAAAGGAATCGTTCATCGTTGAACTGTTGCCGGTCATTGACAATCTCGAACGGGCTTTGGCCGCCGGCGCATTGCGGGACTCCGCGCAGTTTCATCAGGGCGTGGAGATGACGTTGAAACAACTGCAACAGTTGCTTCGACAGCACGGCATCGAAAGTGAGGAGATCGCCGGCCAGCCGTTCGACCCGCACCGGCAGGAAGCGCTTTCGCAAGGCCATGATCCGGCCCAACCCGATCACGCGATCCTTGAAGTGGTTCAGCGTGGTTATCGGCGAGGTGCGAAGATCATTCGCCCGGCAAAAGTGGTGGTGAACGACCTGACGCTTTCCAAGCCCGCCCGCCATGGCCGTTGAATTCAAAGATTATTACCAGGTTCTCGGCGTTACGCCCAAGGCGACGGACGACGAAATCAAGAAGGCTTTCCGCACGCTCGCCCGGAAGTATCATCCCGATGTCGCCAGGGACAAAAAATCGGCGGAGGAAAAATTCAAGGAGGTCAACGAGGCCAACGAGGTCTTGAGCAATCCGGAGAGTCGCAGGAAATTTGATCAACTTGGCGCCGACTGGAAAACTGGCGCGCAATCGCGGCCGCCGCCGGGGTGGGGCGGAGGTCAATCCGCCGGACGGGCGGCGCGTGGCGGAGAAGATGAGTTCCAATTCGAGGGCACGGGTTTCAGTGATTTCTTTGAACAGTTTTTTGGCGGACGCGCTGGACGGTCCCGCGGAGCTTCGCCGTTCGACGCGCAAGAGTTTGCCAACAGCCACGAGGAACCGGAGGCGGCGCGGGGCCAGGACATCCAGGGCGACATTCTCATCACGCTCGATGAAGTGCTCAAGGGCGCCATGCGCGCCATTTCGGTGCGGCGCGCCAATGCCCGCACTGGCCGGGAAGAAACGGAAACCTACCAGGTGCGCATTCCCAAAGGCGTCCAGGCCGGCCAGTCCATCCGCGTGACCGGCAAAGGCGGCGAGGGATTGAATGGTGGCAGCGCCGGCGACATCTATTTGCGGGTGCGCTATGCCCAGCATCCTGACTGGCAGGCGCGCGGTTCCGATCTGATGGGCCATCTGGAACTGGCTCCGTGGGAGGCGGTCTTGGGAGCGACGGTTCCCGTGCGAACATTGGAAGGCAGCGTTTCCGTCAAAGTCCCCGCCGGCTTTCAGCAGGGACAAAAACTGCGTGTGCGGGGCAAAGGGTTGCCCGCCGGGGCGGGCAAGCGCGGCGATCTTTACGTCGAGGCCTTCATTCAAGTCCCGCCCCACATCAGCAAGGAGGATGAGCTTTTGTGGAAACAGCTGGCGACCCAGGCCACCTTCAATCCGAGAAAGACCGCTTGATTCGAAAGCCAGGTTGTTTAATCTTTTATGAAACCAACCGGCATGGCCACAACCGACGCGCGCAACCAACTCAAGCCAGTTCTCCAAGGCAAAGCCACCGACCGGGCCACCTTGGCCGCCATTGCGCGTCAGGCCATGATTGAGCGCGGCTTGGAACCCGACTTCCCGGCGGCGGCACAACAAGAGTTGGCCGCCATCGTTGGACCGGCCAAGGCGACGGACAATGTCCGCGACCTGCGAGACCGGCTCTGGGCATCAATTGACAACGACGACTCCCGCGACCTCGACCAACTCACCGTCGCCGAATCGCTCGCGGGCGGGCAGATCCGAATTCTCGTGGCAGTTGCAGACGTGGACGCCCTGGTGCCTAAAGCCTCGGCGCTGGACCTTCATGCCGCGCGCAACACAACTTCCGTTTATACACCGGCTGCGATTTTTCCCATGCTGCCGGAGGCGTTGTCCACCAACCTGACATCGTTGAACGAGGATCAGGACCGCATCGCCATCGTGGCGGACATGATTTTCAAGGAAGACGGTTCGCTCGCCACGTCAGAACTTTACCGGGCGCAGGTACGCAACCGCGCAAAACTGGCTTACAACAGCGTCGCCGCGTGGCTGACCAGCACGGGTCCGGCTCCCAAACGAATCGCTGAAGTTCCTGGACTCGATGAAAATCTGCGCCTACAGGATCGCGTCGCGCAACGGCTCACGGGACTGCGCCACCACCACGGCGCGCTGAGTCTGGAGACGCTCGAAGCCCAGGCGGTTTTCACCGGTGATACCCTTTCCTCACTCGAACTGGACCGGACCAACCGGGCGACGCAGTTGATCGAGGAATTCATGGTGGCGGCAAATGCGGTGGCTGCGATTTACCTAGCCGCGAAAAAATTTCCATCCCTCCGCCGCGTCCTGCGTGATCCCGAACGCTGGGCACGCATTGTCGAACTCGCGGCTGGACTCAAGGAACAACTTCCCCCCGCACCGGATGCTGTCGCGCTTGAAGGTTTTCTGACCCGCCGCCGCACGGCTGCTCCGGAGAAGTTCGCCGACCTTTCCCTGTCCGTCATCAAGCTCATTGGCCGCGGGGAATATGCGCTGGATCTCCCCGGCGGCGAGGCCCCCGGACATTTTGCGCTGGCGGTAAAGGATTACACGCATTCCACCGCTCCGAACCGTCGCTTTCCGGATCTCATCACGCAACGACTCTTGAAAGCCGCGCTGGCCGGTGCGCCGCTGCCCTACATCATCCCGGAACTGACGGAACTTGCGAAACACTGCACCGATCAGGAAGACGCCGCCACCAAGGTTGAGCGCCGGGTCGGCAAGTCCGCCGCCGCGCTGCTGCTGTCTGGAAAGATCGGACAACAATTCGACGCCATCGTCACCGGCGCAGCGGACAAAGGCACCTGGGTTCGGCTCCTCCAGCCGCCGACCGAAGGCCGGCTCACGCTCGGTTTTCAAGGACTCGAAGTGGGCGATCACGTTCGCGTCAAACTCATCCACACCGACGTCCAACGCGGTTTCATAGACTTCGGCCGCGTCTGACGTAGCCCGGGACGAGATTGCTGCTCGCGTGGGGCACATTTGCCGCAGTGGTTTGATTCCATCGGCTTGATCTGACTTATTTCATCCTCGTCGTCGTCCTCGTTCTCGTAATCGCTTTTCGCCAGGCTCGTTTCGAGGAGGAGGACGATCCGGCTTCGTTTTTTTGAATTTATGGGGTGAACACCCCATTGTTCGCAGCGGTCAAAAGCGACAGTGTCTTTATGGCAAGGAAATGAACAGGCCTGATTTTTCACCGGAGCGGAGCGTCATCGTCGCCGGCTGGCGAAGGTGGCCATTCTGGAAAACAAACTTTGAACACAGGAAATATTTATGACAAACAAACAATCACCGGACAGGAACCCGACCGATCATTGTCTGCCAGGGGAAATCGAGGGCTTCGATTCTTTGGCGGAGCTGGCGCTGGACCTGCGCTGGTCATGGAATCATTGCGCCGACGAAGCATGGCGGCGGCTTGATCCCGAACTATGGGAGTTAACGCAAAACCCCTGGGTGGTCCTGCAGACGGTCGCGAAGGACAAACTACAGCGCGTGCTGGCCGATCCCGCCTTTCGCAAGAATATTGATGACCTGCTGCGGGCCGAGCGGCAGGCGGCGGAGACGCCCGCTTGGTTTCAGAAAAAGCATCCGCAGTCGCCCTTGAAGTGTGTCGCGTATTTCAGCATGGAATACATGTTGAGCGAAGCGCTGCCCATTTACTCCGGCGGGCTGGGCAATGTGGCCGGCGACCAGCTCAAAGCTGCCAGCGACCTCGGCGTGCCGGTGGTCGGCGTGGGATTGCTCTACCAGCAAGGCTATTTTCGCCAGGTGATTGACAAGGACGGAGCGCAACAGGCTCTTTATCCTTATAACGATCCCGGACAATTGCCGATTACACCGTTACGGCAGGCGAACGGCGAGTGGTTGCGATTGGAAATCACCTTGCCGGGCTATTCGGTCTGGCTGCGCGCCTGGCAGGTGCAGGTGGGCCGGGTGAAACTTTACCTGCTGGACAGCAATGATGCGGCGAACTTTCCCGCGCATCGCGGGATTACCAGCGAGTTGTATGGCGGCGGACCGGAGTTGCGCCTCGTGCAGGAAATGCTGCTCGGGATTGGTGGCTGGCGGCTGCTCGCCGCACTGGGCATCAAACCGGATGTCTGTCACTTGAATGAAGGTCATGCGGCCTTTGCGGTGTTGGAGCGCGCCCGCAGTTTCATGCAAGAGAACGCGCAGCTTTTTGAAGTGGCGCTGGCCGCCACGCGCGCGGGGAATCTCTTCACGACTCACACGGCGGTGGCCGCCGGGTTTGACCGTTTCACTCCGGCGCTCATCGAGCAATACCTCGGTGGTTATGCCACGCAAAAGCTCGGCATCACCCTCCATGATTTGCTGGCCTTGGGTCGGCAGAACCCGGACGACGCTTCGGAAAGTTTCAACATGGCTTATCTGGCCATCCGCGGCAGCGGGTCGGTGAATGGCGTGAGCCGCCTGCACGGGAAAGTCAGCCGGCATCTTTTTGAGCCGCTGTTTCCCCACTGGCCGGCGGACGAAGTGCCCGTCGGCCACGTGACCAACGGAGTTCACATGCCGACGTGGGACTCGGCGGCCGCCGACGACCTTTGGACGAAGGCCTGTGGCAAAGACCGCTGGCTCGGGATGGCGGAAAATTTGGAGCGGGACATTCGGCGCGTCTCCGACGACAGCCTTTGGCAATTTCGCCTCGCCACCAGCAAGTCGCTGGTGGAATACGCCCGCGAACGTCTGGCCCGGCACTATGCCGCCGCCGGCGCATCATCCGAGACGGTTGAAGACGCGAAACATCTGTTTGACCCCAACGCATTGACACTGGGTTTTGCGCGGCGCTTTGCGGCCTACAAAAGACCCAATCTTCTGCTGCATGACCCGGAGCGACTGCTGCGTTTATTGTCCAATCCGCAGCGCCCGGTGCAACTCATCATTGCGGGCAAGGCTCATCCGGCGGATAAGGCGGGACAAGCCCTGATTCAGAAATGGATACAGTTCATTCGCCGGCCGGAGGTTCGTCCGCATGCGATTTTCCTCAGCGACTACGACATGCAATTGACCGAGCGCCTGGTGCAGGGCGTGGATGTCTGGCTCAACACGCCACAGCGGCCCTGGGAAGCCTGCGGCACGAGTGGCATGAAAGTGCTGGTCAATGGCGGCATCAATCTTTCGGAATTGGACGGCTGGTGGGCCGAAGCCTTTGTCCCCGACTTGGGCTGGGCGCTGGGCGACGGCCAGGAACACGGCGACGATCCGGCCTGGGACGCGGCGGAAGCCGGGGCGCTTTACGAACGGCTCGAACGCGAGGTGATTCCCGAGTTTTATAACCGCAACGAAAAAGGTGTTCCCACAGCCTGGGTCGCGCGAATGCGGGAAAGCATGGCGCGGTTGACCCCGCGCTTTTCCGCCGACCGCACCGTGCGCGAATACACCGAGCAACATTATCTCCCGGCGGCTGCCGCCTACCAATCGCGTGTGGCCAACAAAGGCGCAGTCGGCAGGCAAATGGTGGATTGGCGGCACACCTTGGAAGCGCAATGGGCCGCGCTGCATTTCGGCGCGGTGAAGGTGGAGACTCGCGGCGGGCAACACGTCATTGAAGTTCAAGTCGGTCTCCATGGCCTCGACCCCAAGGCGGTGCGGGTGGAGCTTTATGCCGATGGAATCAAAGGCAGCCCTCCGGTGCGACAGGAGATGACCTGCCTTCACCCGCTGGCCGACGAATCCGGCGGTTACGTTTACAGCGCGATTGTGTCTGCGTCACGGCCACCAGCGGACTATACGGCGCGAGTGATGCCGCGCTGCGACGGCGTTGCCATCCCGCTGGAAGACCCGCGAATCCTCTGGCAACGATGATTTTATGACGAAAGGACTCCAGATAAAATGAAACCACCGATCGAATACATCATCGTCGCGGTGCCTTTTCACGCCGATGCCGACACCCATGACGAGCTGGCGCGAAAAGTGAACGAAAAATTAAACGCCGGGTACGAACTCTATGGCTCACCGTTCCTCAGCGAGGAAATGATGTACCAGGCCATGATGAAGCCGATCGTCCATGCACAGTAGGGTTTCACCCCATGGAACAGCGCCGGCCTTGGGCGTAGTATGCACCCAAATGAATGAGCCAAAGCACGAACACCACCGGTTTGAAAATCCAAATGGTGAAGAGCTTCACCATCCCCATCCTCCTTATTGGAAACATGCCCATCGTGACTGGCGCATCTGGTTCTGCGTGATTTTGATGCTGGCCGCCATGGCGGTCTATTTGATGAGCGGTGACTTGCGGTGGCGGATTCACGTCCAGCCCCAGCCACCGGTTCCCGGCACCATCGCGAAATAGCAGTTATTCCGCCGAAGTTCACAAATGAAGAATCATCGTATATGAATGCGCAAAATTTAATGGACACCGCGAGGGCGCTGGTCGCCGGCGACAAGGGATTGCTGGCGATGGACGAAAGTCATCCCACCTGCAACAAACGGTTCGCCAAGCTGGGCATTCCGCAGACGGTGGATGCCCGGCGCGCCTATCGGGAGATGATTGTGACCGCGCCCGGTCTCGGCGAGAGCATCAGCGGCGCGATTCTCTTCGACGAGACCATCCGCCAGCAAAAGAAAGACGGCACACCGTTTCTCAAAATCCTAACCGATGCGGGAATCATTCCCGGCATCAAGGTTGATACCGGAGCCAGGGACCTGGCCGCTCATCCCGGAGAGAAAATCACCGAAGGCCTGGACGGATTGCGCGAGCGACTGAAGGAATATTTTCAAATGGGCGCGCGATTTGCGAAATGGCGCGCGGTGATTGCCATCGGCGATGGCATTCCGAGCCGCAGTTGCATCGAGGCCAACGCGCACGCGCTGGCGCGCTACGCCGCGTTGTGCCAGGAAGCCGGAATGGTCCCCGTCGTTGAGCCGGAAGTGCTCATGGATGGCGACCATACCCTGGAGCGGTGCCGCGCGGTGACGGAGGAAGTCCTGCGAACCGTTTTCAACCAACTGAATTCCCAGCGCGTGATGCTGGAAGGCATGATTCTCAAACCCAACATGGTGCTGCCGGGCTTCACCTGTCCTCCGCATCAAGAAGTGGAAGAAGCGGCCATCGGCGAACAACAGTTTCAAGTGCGATTGACCGACCGCCAGCCGGACGAGGTGGAAGATGTGGACGAGGTGGCCAACATCACGGTGAAAAGTCTATGGCGAACTGTCCCCGCCGCGGTTCCGGGGATCGCATTTTTGTCCGGCGGCCAATCCCCCGAACTGGCCTCGGCCCGATTGAATGCCATGAATCTTCGATTCAAGTCGCAACTGCCCTGGGCGCTGGCGTTTTCGTTTGCCCGCGCCATCCAGCAACCGGCCTTGGAAATCTGGCAGGGCAAGGAGTCCAACGTAAAAGCTGCGCAGCAGGCTCTGCTTCATCGGGCCAGATGCAACCGCGCCGCCCGCCGAGGCGAATACACAGCCGCGATGGAAAGGGCGTGACGCGAATTCAGGAAATGGAGATAAAACTAAAAAGTTGGATTTTTAGCCCGCCCTCACCTTTTATCCTCTCCCCCGGGGAGAGGAAATGGCTGTCGTCCGGTTTTGGTTTTGCGGATGACCGTCCGGCAAATCCAGTTGCGCGAATTTTCAAGCTGACGGCGAACGATTCTCCTTCTCCTGGGGGAGAAGGCCGGGATGAGGGCGGACGTTCATCCAATTACAATAACCTCCTCGCTTGTTTTGTCCTCTTTGTCCTCATTCTCGTAATCGCTTTTTTCCGGGCCGGTTTCGAGGACGAGAACGATCTGACTTCGGTCTTTAGAATCGTATGGGGTGTTCACCCCATTCATTTTTCCGCGTCCAAGAGTTATGGTTTCCATAATTAACTCGTGTGAAAACTGAAACCAAAGCCAGGCCGCCCGCCCCGGTTGCGCAGGACGATTTGAAAACGCTGCCGCTGCCGGAGGTGGAGAAAAAATTGGGCACATCGCCGGATGGCCTCACTCAAGCCGAAGCGCAGAAACGGCTGACTCAATATGGGCCGAATGAACTTACCGAGAAGAAGACAAATCTCTTCCTGAAATTCCTCTCGTATTTTTGGGGACCCATCCCGTGGATGATCGAGATTGCGGTGATCCTGTCGGGCGTGGTCGGACACTGGCCGGATTTTTTCATCATCCTCCTGCTGCTGGTGGCCAATGCCGTGGTCGGATTCTGGGAGGAACGCGAGGCGGGCAACGCCATTGCCGCCCTGAAAGCCAAGCTTGCCATCAAGGCCCGGGTGAAACGCGATGGCAAGTGGATCAACCCGCCGGCACGCGAGCTGGTGCCGGGCGATGTCATCCGCATACGGCTGGGCGACATTGTGCCGGCGGATGCGCGCCTGCTGGCCGGTGACCCGGTGGAGGTGGATCAATCCGCGCTGACGGGCGAATCGTTGCCCGCCGATCGCAAATCGGGCGACGCGGTGTTTTCCGGTTCAATCATCCGCCAGGGCGAAATCGAGCGCACTGGTCTATGCCACGGGCGGGAAAACCTACTTTGGCAAGACGGCGTCAACTCGTGCAGGAGGCGCACACCGTCAGCCATTTTCAAAAGGCGGTTTTGAAAATCGGCAATTACCTGATCATTCTCGCGGTGGCGTTGGTGGTCGTGATCATTGGTTTCGCCATCTATCGCGGCGACGCGATTCTCACGACGTTGCAGTTTGCCCTGGTGCTGACGGTAGCGGCGATCCCCGTGGCGATGCCAACAGTGCTGTCGGTGACGATGGCGGTCGGCGCGCGCCTGCTCTCGAAGAAACAGGCAATTGTAAGCCGGTTGGTGGCCATCGAGGAATTGGCGGGTGTAGATGTGCTGTGCGCGGACAAAACCGGCACCCTGACCCAAAACAAACTGACGCTGGGCGATCCGTTCAGCGTGAACAATGTCCCCGCCGAACAAGTCATTCTCAATGGTGCGCTGGCGTCGCGCGCGGAAAATAACGACACCATTGACCTTGCCGTTCTGGGCGGTCTGAAAGACAAAGAGGCATTGAAAGCTTATGAGGTAGTCCACTTCCAGCCATTCGACCCGGTGCACAAACGCACCGAGGCCACCGTCAAATCCAAGGACGGAAAGACGTTCAAGGTGACGAAGGGTGCGCCGCAGGTGATTTTGGAATTGTCCGCCAACGCCGGGCAGGTGAAGCCCGCCGTCGAGAAAGCGGTCAACGAATTTGCGGCGCGCGGCTTTCGTTCGCTGGGCGTGGCGCGGGCCGAGGGCGACGGGCAATGGCAGTTTCTGGGTGTGCTGCCGCTTGTTCGATCCGCCGCGTGAAGATGCCAAGGCAACAATCGCGACCGCGTTGGCGATGGGCGTAAAGATCAAGATGGTGACGGGCGATGCCCTCGCCATTGCCCAGGAAACCGCGAAAAAATTGGACTTGGGTACAAATATTTTGGATGCCAGCAGTCTCGGCGACTCGAAAAAGCAAGAGACCACGGAGGTGGCCGAGTCCATCGAGAAGGCCGATGGTTTCGCCCAGGTGTTCCCCGAACACAAATTCCACATTGTGGATGTCCTGCAAAAACGCGGCCACATCGTCGGCATGACAGGTGACGGGGTGAATGATGCGCCCGCACTGAAGAAAGCGGACTGCGGCATCGCTGTTTCGGGCGCGACGGACGCGGCGCGCGCGGCGGCAGCCATCGTCCTGACGACGCCCGGCCTGTCGGTGATTATTGATGCGATCAAGGAGAGCCGGAGAATTTTCCAGCGGATGACCAGTTACGCCATTTACCGCATCGCCGAGACGCTGGGCGTGCTGATGTTCATGACGCTGGCGATCCTGATTTTTAACTTTTATCCATTGACGGCGGTGATGATCGTGATGCTGGCGCTGCTCAACGACGGCGCGATCCTGTCCATTGCATATGACAATGTTCATTACTCGAACAAGCCCGAGACCTGGAACATGCGCCTGGTGATGGGCGTCGCCATCGTGGTGAGCATCGTCGGAGTGATGGATTCGTTCGGCCTGTTTTATATCGGGGAACGGGTCTTTCACCTTGACCGCGCACTCATCCAGACGCTGATGTATTTAAAGCTTTCGGTGGCGGGACATTTCAAAATTTTCATCACGCGCACGCGCGGCCCGTTCTGGTCCATTCGTCCCGCGCGGATTCTGCTGGTGGCGGTGTTCGGCACGCAAATCGTGGCGACGCTGGTCGCGGTTTATGGATTGTTCATGCCGCCTATCGGCTGGGGTTGGGCAGGCCATGGTGTGGGGTTACTCACTTGCATGGTTTCTTGTCAACGATCGCGTGAAACTGCTCGCTTATCGTATTTTTGATCCAATCAAAGCCAAGCTCCGTCCGATTTGACACCGCAGATCGCCAAACGAGCCTATGAACTGTACGAGCAGCACGGCCGTCGTGATGGTTTGGCGGGTCAAGATTGGCTTGAGGCGGAGCGCGAGATTCGGAAAAATGAAGCCCATAAATAAACCGACAAGAACCACGCGGCGGCCATTGCCCAAAGAATCAATGCAATCTGTCCTGACCATCAATGGCGGCTCGTCGAGCATCAAGTTCGCGCTCTATCAAACGCGCGAACCGCTGAAGCGAGGGCTTTATGGAAAGGTTGACCGCATTGGCCTGAGCGGGACGAATCTGACGTTCCATGATCCGGCGGGGAAAGGGCAGGGGAGTCTCAGCATCGCCGCCGCCGATCACAAATCAGCGGCGAATTCCCTGATTGATTGGCTGGAAAAGCAGAATGGTTTTGAATCGGTCCGGGCGGTGGGACATCGGGTGGTTCATGGGATGAAGCACATCCAGCCCGAGATTGTCACCCAGGAATTGCTGGATGAACTGCATCGCATCAGGCCCTACGACCCGGATCATCTGCCGCGCGAGATTGAACTGATCGAGGCGTTCCGCCAGCGTCATCCAAAACTGCCCCAGGTCGCCTGTTTCGACACGGCGTTTCACCAGACCATGCCGCGCGTGGCCAAGCTGCTGCCGCTTCCGCGCCGCTTCGACGCCAGGGGAGTTCAACGCTACGGTTTCCACGGTTTGTCCTATGCCTATCTCATGGAAGAACTCGCGCGCCTCGGCGACCCGGCCGCAACGAAGGGCCGGGTGATCCTCGCGCATCTCGGCAACGGCGCGAGTCTGGCCGCCGTGCGCGACGGCAAAAGCATGGACACCAGCATGGGCTTCACGCCGACGGCGGGCTTGGTGATGAGCACCCGCTCCGGCGATTTGGATCCGGGCCTGGCGCCGTATCTGGCGCGAACCGAACAGATGACCACCAAACAATTTTACGAAATGGTCAATCACGAGTCCGGGCTGCTCGGCGTCTCGGAAACCAGTTCCGACATGCGTGACCTGCTCGCTCGCGAAAAGCAGGACGTGCGGGCGGCGGAAGCCGTGGCGCTGTTTTGCTACCAGGCGAAAAAATGGATTGGCTCCTTCGCCGCCGCGCTCGGCGGGTTGGACACGCTCGTTTTCGCCGGTGGCATTGGTGAAAATGCGCCAATCGTCCGCACGCGCATCTGTGACGAACTTGGTTTTCTCGGCATTGGACTGAACAAGGCGAAAAATGCCAGGAATGCGGCAGTGATTTCCACGGACTCCAGCCGCGCCACGGTTCGCGTCATTCGCACGGACGAAGAACTGATGATTGCGCGCTCGGTATGCCGCATTCTCGGATCCGAAGCGGCATGCCGCAACCCGTGAAGTTTAACCCGAACTCCGAAACAGAAAAGGGAGCGCGCCCGCCCCGGGCGCTGTTTTCCGCGCCTCGCGGAAAACCGTGGATCGTTCAAAAAAGTTCCAGACCCGCAGGCTGGATGACGTCGTGCGAAGTGCGGGACGCGAGGCGCGTCCCGCTACGCCCGTGGCGGGCGTGCTCCCCAACTTCGGAATTCGGTTTAAATCTTATCTCGACGCGGACCGGAAGTTCGTTGAATTGCATGCCAATCAAGATGCCTGGGCGCGCAAGGCGATTTTGCGGGATTATGCCTGTGACCAACCAAGCCACGCCACCGCCGAATATGCAAAAGATATTTGGAACACGAAGCCGTGTCCGGTAGCATAAAGAACATTTTTATCAGGTATGGCAATTTCACCACTTGCAGGCAAGCCGGCTCCCCAAGAAATGCTGGTGGATTTGGCGCGGCTCGAACGCGAGTATTACGAGCGGCGACCGGATCCGTCCGACCCGAATCAAATGGTCAGCTTCGGCACGAGCGGGCATCGCGGCTCGTCGCTAAATGGCACGTTCACCGAGGCGCACATCCTCGCCATCACGCAGGCCATTTGCGATTACCGCCGCGGCCAGAACACCAACGGTCCGCTGCAAATGGGCAAGGACACGCATGCGTTGTCCGCTCCCGCGCAGCGCACCGCGCTCGAAGTTCTGGCGGCCAACAATGTCGAGACGGTCATCCAGCGCGACGATGGCGTGACGCCGACGCCGGTCATCTCCCGCGCCATCATCGTGTATAATCGCGGACGCAAAACCGGTCTCGCCGACGGCATTGTCATCACGCCGTCGCACAATCCGCCGGAAGACGGCGGCTTCAAATACAATCCAACCAACGGCGGTCCCGCCGACACCGACGTGACGCGCTGGGTGCAGGATCGCGCCAACGAATTGCTGCGCGACAATAATGCCGGCATGAAGCGCATGTCCTATATCACCGCGCTCAAGGCGGCGACCACGCATCAGGACGATTTCATTCTGCCCTACATCAACGACCTGCGGAACGTGGTGGACATGGATGCCATCCGCGCTGCCGGACTCAAGCTCGGCGCGGACCCGCTGGGCGGCGCGGCGCTGCCGTATTGGGAGCCGGTCAATTCGATTTACAAACTGGACATCACGGTCGTGAATCCGAAGCTCGACCCGACATTCTCGTTCATGACAGTGGACCACGACGGGAAAATCCGCATGGACTGCTCCAGCCCGTATGCGATGGCCAGCCTCGTCAGCCTCAAGGATAAATTCCGCGTCGCGTTCGCCAACGATCCGGACGCGGACCGGCACGGCATTGTCACGCCGTCGGCGGGGTTGATGAACCCGAATCATTATCTCGCGGTGGCCATTGGTTATCTGCTCACGCATCGTCCGCAGTGGCCGGCGAACGCGGCGATCGGCAAGACGCTTGTGAGCAGCAGCATGATTGATCGCGTGGTGAACAAGCTGGGCCGTCGGTTGTGCGAAACGCCGGTGGGTTTCAAATGGTTCGCGCCCGGACTGTTCGACGGTTCGTTCGGTTTTGGCGGCGAAGAAAGCGCCGGCGCCAGTTTTCTGCGGCGCGACGGCACGGTGTGGACAACGGACAAGGACGGTCCGATCATGAACCTGCTGGCGGCGGAAATCACCGCTGTCACCGGCAAGGATCCGGGCGAACATTTCCGCGAATTGACGGCGGAGTTTGGCACGCCGTATTACACGCGCATTGACGCGGCAGCGACGCCGGAACAAAAGGCGAGCCTCGCCAAACTTTCGCCCGAAGCGGTGAAGGAATCGAAACTGGCCGGTGATCCGATCACCGCGAAGCTGACGCGCGCTCCGGGCAACAACGCCGCCATCGGAGGGTTGAAAGTGGTGACGGCGAACGGCTGGTTTGCGGCGCGTCCCTCCGGCACGGAAAACATTTACAAGATATACGCGGAGAGTTTTCGCGACGAACGGCATTTGCAAACCATCGTGAGCGAGGCGCAGAAGATCGTGAACAACGCACTGGCCGGTTCAGGGAAGACTTGATTCGGAGCCGCCCAAAAAACTTTTAATCACTGACCGGGCGCAGTCCTTTGCCTGTCGCGACGGCACGGGATTTTGCGGAAGCGCCCCGGAATTTCGCGGGTTTGAATTTTATGGGGTGTTCACCCCATTCATTTATCCGCGTCCAGAAAATATAGTTTCGGGGCGGATCAAAGTGAAAATTGAAATAGACGAACACAAAAGGACAGGACCATGAAAACCAACACCCTCACGCCGGGATTGCTTCACAAGATGGATGCCTACTGGCGCGCCGCCAACTATCTGTCGGTCGGCCAGATTTATCTTTACGACAATCCGCTGCTGAAACGGCCGCTGACGCTCGCGGATGTAAAGCACATGCTGCTGGGACACTGGGGCACGACTCCCGGGCAGAACTTCATCTACGTGCACCTGAACCGGGTCATCAAAAAATATGACCTCGACATGATTTACGTTTCCGGCCCCGGACATGGCGGCCCGGCGGTTGTGGGCAACACTTATCTCGAAGGCACTTACAGCGAGGTTTATCCCAACATCAGCCAGGACGAGGCCGGGCTGCGGAAGCTCTTCATTCAATTTTCATTTCCCGGAGGAATCCCCAGCCACGCCTCGCCGGAGACGCCAGGCTCCATTCACGAGGGCGGCGAGCTGGGCTATTCGCTCAGCCATTCGTTCGGGGCGGTGTTCGACAATCCTGATCTCATTGTCGCCTGCGTGGTCGGCGATGGCGAGGCGGAAACCGGACCGCTGGCCACGGCGTGGCATTCCAACAAATTTCTCGATCCGGCCACCGACGGCGCGGTCCTGCCGATTCTGCATCTCAACGGTTACAAGATTTCCAACCCGACGATCCTCGCGCGCATCACCCGCGAGGAATTGGAGCAGTTGTTCCACGGCTACGGGTGGAAGCCCATCTTTGTTGAGGGCCATGAACCGGCATTGATGCACGAGGCCATGGCCGCCGCGCTCGACACGGCGGTGGAGCAGATCAAAAAAATCCAGCAGGACGCCCGCGTGAACGGCAATCTCACGCGTCCGCGCTGGCCGATGATTGTCCTCAATTCGCCCAAAGGCTGGACGGGGCCGAAGATCGTGGACGGTTTGCAGGTTGAAGGCACATTCCGCGCGCATCAGGTGCCGCTCTCCGACCCGGCCACGCATCCCGAACATTTGAAGCTGCTGGAAGACTGGCTAAAGAGCTACCGACCGGAGGAACTTTTCGATAAACAGGGCCGCCTGAAACCGGAGCTGGCCGAACTGGCGCCCAAGGGCGAACGGCGCATGGGCGCAAATCCCCACGCCAACGGCGGCATGCTGCTCCGCGACCTGCGGATGCCGGACTTTCGCGACTACGCGGAAGCCGTGCCCACGCCGGGCGTGCGCGGCATTGGCGACACGCATGTGCTCGGGCCGTTTTTACGCGACGTGGCGAAGTTGAACAGTGAGCAGCGGAACTTCCGCGTCTTTGGTCCTGACGAGACGCTCTCCAACGGCCTGGAAGCCCTCTTTCAGGTGACCCAGCGCCAATGGGACGCCGCGACCGTGCCGAACGACGAGTTTCTCGCGCCGGCCGGACGCGTGCTGGACTCGATGCTCAGCGAACATCAATGCGAAGGCTGGCTCGAAGGCTACCTGCTCACCGGGCGGCATGGTCTCTTCAACTGCTACGAAGCTTTTATTCACATCATTGATTCGATGTTCAACCAGCACGCGAAGTGGCTGAAGATCACGGCGCACCTGCCGTGGCGGCGGAAGATCGCCTCGCTGAACTACCTGCTGGCCTCGCATGTCTGGCGCCAGGATCACAATGGTTTCACGCACCAGGACCCCGGTTTCGTTGATCACGTCATGAACAAGAAGGCCGAGGTCGTGCGGGTCTATCTGCCGCCGGATGCCAACTGCCTGCTGTCGGTGATGGACCACTGCCTGCGCAGCCGCCACTACGTCAACCTTGTGATCGCGGGCAAACACCCGGCGCCGCAATGGCTGACGATGGACGCCGCCGTCAAGCACTGCACCGAGGGCATCGGCATCTGGCAATGGGCCAGCAACGACCAGGGTGCTGCGCCCGACGTGGTCATGGCCTGCTGTGGCGACGTGCCCACGCTGGAGACGCTCGCCGCCGTCTCCATTCTGCGCGAGCGTTTGCCCGAGCTAAAAATCCGGGTGGTCAACGTGGTGGACCTGATGAGGCTGCAGCCGCAAACCGAGCACCCGCACGGATTGAGCGACAGGGATTTCGACGACCTCTTCACCAAAGACAAGCCGGTCATCTTCGCCTTCCATGCCTATCCGTGGCTGATCCACCGGTTGACTTACCGCCGCACGAACCACGACAACATCCATGTCCGCGGCTACAAGGAAGAAGGCACCATCACCACGCCCTTTGACATGACGGTGCTGAACGAGCTGGACCGTTTTCATCTCGTGATGGACACCATTGACCGCCTGCCGCAAACCGGCGAGAAAGGCATTTACTTGAAGCAGCAGCTCAAGGACAAGCTGATTGAGCACAAGCAATACATTGATAAAAACGGCGAGGACCTGCCGGAAATCCGGAACTGGAAATGGGCGCTAAAATGAAAGGGCTGTAGGCCCGAAAGATAATAGCCCAGGGCAAGCGAAGTGAAGCGAGTGCCGCCCTGGGGGTTTACGTTCCATAAAATAATTCTCCCTCTCCTCGCCAAACGAGGAGAGGGCCGGGGTGAGGAGTCGAATTCAACGCTAAAATTTATTTCGCCTGCGGACCTCCAACCCAATCATGAAAGCCATTCCACCCTGAATCTGCATAAACCTGATCTGGAGCGGTTGGAATGTCATTCTCTGGACGCGGTGGCAAACTTGGAATTCTTCCGGCGCAGTATTCCTTCCACGACAATTGTCCGCCTCCCTGCGGACGGAATCGCCACAGTTCCAACTTGTGAATGTCCACGGTGCTGGACTTTGGATCTACAAACATGACGCAATCAATTTCAGGGATGTCAACGCCTTCTGTGAGACACCGGGCATTCGTTACAAGCGAAGGGGAATACACCCGGAACTGGCGAAGAATTGCGTCGCGTTCCGAGCTCGCCATTTTGCCCGTGACGTGAAGCGAACGTATTTGAGGCAACTCTGGAAATGTGCCGTTGAATTCTTGCGAGAGATCACGAAATTCCTGCGCCCATTCCCAGGGCGTTGCCCTGGGCTATTATCTTTCGGGCTTTCTGCCCTGTGAATCAGGGTCAATCAGCGGTTAAACTCGTTGCGTTCTCTGCTTCTCTGCATCGAATAGATAGCTTCCGGCGATTCGGCATTGGAAATGGGGCGCGACCAGGTAATTTAAAGGCATGCGCCCGCGCATTTATCTCATTCGGCACGGCGAAACCGAGTGGTCGCTCGCCAGCCGGCATACCAGCCGCACGGACATTCCGTTGACCGAACAGGGCGAGCAGGAAGCGCGCAAGCTGGCAGAACGGCTGCGCGATTTCACGGTTCAGCCAGGTGTTCACCAGTTCGCGACAGCGCGCGCGGCGAACCTGTGAACTGGCCGGGCTGGGTCCGGTGGCCAAAATCGAACCGGACCTGGCGGAGTGGGACTATGGCGATTACGAAGGACAGCACTCCGTGGACATTCACAAAGGGCGGCCGGATTGGAATCTCTTTCGGGACGGTTGTCCGCACGGTGAAATGCCCGCCCAGGTTTCCGACCGCGCTGACCGGCTCATCGCCCGGCTCCGCGCGCTGGACGGGAACATCGCACTCTTCTCGCACGGCCATTTCGGGTGCGTCCTGGCTGTGCGCTGGATCGGATTGCCGGTGATCGAAGGACAGCATTTCCTGCTCGGTACGGCGTCGATCAGCATTCTCGGCTACGAACCCAGCCACCCCGAGGTGCCGCTCATCGAGCGGTGGAACACAGCTTCAGAAGCCACCGGGTGACCATTACACGAAGTTGCCACGGGCCGGTGAAAGCAGCGCGCCGCGTTTCACTCCATCGCGGCCAGCACTTCGTCGAGCGGCACGGTGGCGAAGCTGGTGGCGGAGTCGCTCATCGCGTAAGGGATGACGAGTTCGCGCCCGTGCAGCAGCGCGCCGCAAGTGTACACGACGTTCGGGACATAGCCTTCGCGCTCCGCCGCGTTCGGGGACAGCAACGGTTCGCGCAGGCGTCCGATGACTTTGGCGGGATCCTCCCGGTCGAGCAGGAATGCCCCGATGCAATACTTCCGCATCGCGCCGACGCCGTGGTTTAACACCAGCCAGCCGGCCTCGGTTTCAATCGGCGAGCCGCAGTTGCCCATTTTGATGAATTCCCACGGCTGCGCGGGCGAGAGCAGCAGTTTCGGCTCGGCCCAAAAATGAATATTGTCGGAGAACATGATTAAAATGTTCTCGTCGTCCTGGCGCGAGAGCATGGCGTAATGGCCGTTGATTTTGCGCGGGAACAGCGCCATGCCCTTGTTCTGCACGGCGGGACCATTGAGCGTGATGAACTTGAAGTGGAGAAAGTCCGGCGTTTCCAGCAATTGCGGCAGGATGATTTTTCCGTCGTAGGCGGTGTAGGTCGCGTAATAGGTAAAGCTGCCGTCGTCGTTCTGAAACCGGACGAAGCGCGCATCCTCGATGCCGTTGCTCTGGCTGGCCGTGGATGGAAAAAGGACGCGCTGGGAAATCTGGGTGTCGGGGGCAAAACGCACTTCGTAGTTCGATTCGGCGAGCAGCAGGATGCCACGCGCGGCGCGGTCCGCCGCGGCGTCGGAAGCTTCCGTGTGCAGGCGTTCCGCAGGCAGCACGCGCCGCAGCTCTTTCATTGTGAAAGAATCGTTAAGCTGCTCCAGCACCTGCCGGCAAAACTTGTTCTCGATGCCCAGTTCCTGAAGTTTGCGCGCAAACAGATGCTTTTCGTACGCGGCGTTCGGCACGCGGTCCGGCTCCGTCGCAAACGGCACCGGCGGGGTGAGCGTGATTTCATGCCGCGCACTCACAAAGCCGGCGCGAAACGTGATGGAGGAGATGTGCCCTTCGCCCGTGGCGCGCAAACTCATGATGAAACGGAGCGCGCCTTTCGACAGCCCTGTCTGGTCCGGATGCGGCACGATGGATGGATTAAACAGCGCCGCCGATTCGGGCGAGTACTCGTGGGTGAAGTACGAGCCGATGAGCAACTGGCGTTTTGACGAAATCTTTCGCCGGCCGGTGATGAGATGGCGGACCTGGGTGAACCGGTTTTGGAAAAACTTCTCCACCGCCGGGTGCCGGTCTCCGAACTCGGCCATCACGCTGTCCAGCAGCCGCGCCACTTCTGCGTCGGACAAGGCCATCACCTGCGTCACGATCCGCCGCGCGATGTCGTCGGTGGTCGGACGGAACGGACGCATGAGCACGCGCGACCGGTTGGGCACCAGCGTGGGTCCAATGCGTTTGGCGTGAACGGAAGGCCGGGTGGGGGTGGGCTGAATCATTCGTTGTTCGATGTTGGGTGTTGGATGTTCGATGTTCTCCCGTGTCCGGCATTAGCCGTGACGCTCGCCCTATTTGCCGATGGGTTCCTTGAAACTGGTGATGGTGTTCTGCAACGCCTGCATTTCCGCCAGCGCCAGCAGGAAGGCGAGCGTGGATTCGGCGCCCTGGTTCTGGCTCAAACGGTCCACGTGCAATCCGTCCCGGCAGCCGCCGGTGGTCGAATCGTAGAGGGCCAGGCCCAGATCGTTTCGACCGAGAAACCACTCGAACGCGCGCCGCGCTTCCGTGACCCAGAACATGTCGCCCGTCGCCTGGTACGCCTCGATGCAGGCGGAAATCGTCACCTGGGCTTCGATGGGTTGCTGGTCAAACTGCGCGCGTTCCTTGCCGCGCGGAAAAAATCCGTTCGAGCCGATGGGCCGAAAAGAGCCGGCATCCGAAGTCTGAATTTTTATCAGCCACCGCAGGGTCTTGAGACCGAGTTCCAGCATCGGTGTGTTGTTCAGGCAGCGTCCGCTGAGAATCATCGCGTGCGGCAGCTTGGCGTTGGAATAGGAAACCACTTCTTCGAACCACTGCCACCCGTCGGTGGCGGCGTCGGTGTGGCGCTGCATGAGCTTCGCCGTGAGCGATTCGCGGATCTGGTTCGCGCGCCGGTCGCCGCTGAACCGCCGCAGATATTCGTCAATGCCGATGAGCGTGAACGCCACCGCGCGCGGCGACATGAAGTCGGCGGCCACGGGCAGGGCCTGTTCGAACAATTCCGCCGCCAGCATTTGAAAACTGCCCTGGCCCGCCTGCGCCACGCAGAGTCCCAGCGCCCACAGCGCGTGGCCCTGACAATCCTCCGAGCCGACCTCCTCCAGCCAGTGCCGGTCGAAGCTCATGAAGTTGCGGAAGCGTCCGCGCTTGCGGTCGAAGGCGTGGTTCAGGAACGCGGCGTAGGTGGCGGCCTGCGCGCCGAGGCGCGGCGAGCCGTGGCCCAGCTTTCGCAACATCAGCGCCAGCACCAGCGCGCGCGCGTTGTCGTCCGTGCAATAGCCTTCGGCGAAATTCGGCACCGTGAAGCTCGCGTGCTGGAAAATCCCGGTCGAATCGCTCATCCGAAACAGGTGATCGAGCTTCATCTCCGGCAACTGGCCGGGCTGTTCGTCGAGCGTCTTGATGGGCGAGGATTTTCGGCCCACGAAGCTGTGGTCCTGGCGCGCCTGCTCGAAGGACTTCACATAAAGCTTTGCCACGCGGCTCCACACCATGTCGCGTCCCAGCTTGTAGGCGTTCTTGCGCATCAAGTGGCGCAACGGTTCGTCGCGCAATAATTCCACCACGGCGACGGCGATGGCCTTCGCATCGCGGAACGGCACCAGTTTGCCGCGTTCGGCCGTCAGCAATTCCGCCGCGTGCCAGTAGGGCGTGGACACCACCGCGTTGCCCGCGCCAAACGCGTAGGCCAGCGTGCCCGAGGTGATTTGCGCCTCGGTCAGGTACGGGGTGAGATAAATGTCCGCCGCGCCGATGAACCGCATCAATTCCTCCAGTTCGACGAAGCGATTAAAAAACACGACGTGCTTCTGCACGCCAAGGTCCTTGGCCAGCCGTTCCAGGCTCAGGCGGTAGGCTTCGCCCTCGTTGCGCAGCAGATTCGGATGCGTCTGGCCCAGCACGATATAGACGATGTTGGGATATTCCCGGATGATGTCCGGCAGCGCGCGCAACGCATACTCGATGCCCTTGTTCGGCGAGAGCAGGCCGAAGGTGAGCAACACCTGCTTGCCCGCCACGCCAAACTCGTCCTTGAAATAATTCGGGTCGGCGAACGGCATGTCGGGAATGCCGTGCGGGATGAGGTCAATTTTGGCCGGTGGCGCCTGATAAACTTCGCGGAGGAACTGCTGGCCGCGTTCGGTCATGGTCACCAGCCGCGTCGAAAGCCGGATCAGTTCGCGCATCACGCGCCGCTGCTCCGTGTTCGGCTCGCGCAGCACCGTGTGCAGCGTGGTGACGATGGGCATCTGCAGCTCGCGCAGCAACGCCAGCACATGACTGCCCGCCGGCCCGCCGAAAATGCCGAACTCATGCTCCACGCAAACCACGTCCACGTCCGTGATGTTCAGGAAATCCGCCGCGCGCAGGTAGGACGGCAGGTCCTGCTCCGCAATTTCGAACCGCACCTCCGCCGGGTAATCGTAGCCGCCCGCCAGATCATTGACCGGGACGACCAGGCATTGCATGGCTGGAAATTCCGCCGCCACGGCGCAGCGCAAATCCGTCGTGAACGTGGCAATGCCGCATTTCCTGGGCAGATAATCGCCGAGAAACGCGATCTTGCGGATGTCCGATGGTTGCTGCATGAAACTTTGTCCGGTGCCAGACGGCGCACTTTCCTTTGCTGAACGGTCGTATATTGGGTCAAACGCCTGCATTTACCAAGCACCATTGGTGGTTATCGCTTTGTAATTCGATTTTTTTCACCGTCTGACACTGGGCGATTCGCTTTAAATTTGACCTCTGTTAACGCCAATCGCAATGGGGTGAACACCCCATGAGATTCAATTCAATACCCGACCGGGCCATTTCCTCCCTTCGCTTCAACGACCGGAAGCGCCCTACCGCAACCAATAAACTTCCAACTCATGTTCCGATTTGAACTTGGTGGGTGCGCCGCTGCCGCGGCGCACAGCGGTGCGGCAGCACCGCCGCCACCAAATCAGGATGTGGTTACCCACAAACTTCCAACTCGCCTTGACTGGCCATTGCGGCTAATCTCCTGCCTGATATTTAATGATGACCAGCACGCAAATCCGCCAGTCGTTTCTCGACTTCTTCAAGTCGAAGCAGCACACCATTGTGCCGTCTTCCAGCCTCATGCCGGACAGCCCCAACCTGCTGTTCACCAACGCCGGCATGAACCAGTTCGTCCCGATTTTCCTCGGCCAGACCAAAGGGTTGGAAAGTCAGTCTGCGGACTCACGTCCGCAGCTACGCCGCGCCGCCGACACCCAGAAATGCATCCGCGCCGGTGGCAAACACAACGACCTCGACGACGTCGGCCTCGACACCTATCACCACACGTTTTTCGAGATGCTCGGCAACTGGAGCTTTGGCGATTACTTCAAAAAGGAATCCATCGGCTGGGGATGGGAACTGTTGACGAAGGTCTGGAAATTTCCCGCCGACCGCCTGTATGCCACCGTTTATAAACCCGGTCCCGGCGAGCCATCGGATTTTGACCAGGAAGCCTACGACATCTGGGCCGAAATTTTCCGCAAAGAAGGACTCGACCCGAAAACGCACATCGTCTTCGGAAACAAAAAGGACAATTTCTGGATGATGGGCGAGACCGGCCCGTGCGGCCCGTGCAGCGAAATCCACGTGGACCTCACGCCGGCCGGCGACACCCAGGGCAGCCTCGTCAACAAAGGCGACGCCCGCTGCATCGAGATTTGGAACCACGTCTTCATCCAGTTCAATGCGAACCCGGATGGCACGTTTTCGCCGCTGCCGGCGAAGCACGTGGACACCGGCATGGGTTTCGAGCGCGCCACGAGCATCATTCAATGCACGAAGAATTTCACGGATTTCGGTGGCATTATTTCGAACTACGAGACCGACATCTTTCGCCCGATTTTCGACAAGCTGGAGGAGTTGAGCGGGAAGAAGTACGGTAGCACGCTGCCTGGGAGCGCGGGGCTTCAGCCCGCTTCAACGTCCGCTGCAATTCCTACGTCCGAAGGCGAACCGACGCGAAGCGGCCTAAAGGCCCGCGCTCCTTCCGAAGATCAAATCCAAATTGACATCGCTTTCCGCGTCATCGCCGACCACATCCGCACGCTTTCGTTTGCGATTGCCGACGGCATCCAGCCCGGCAACAACGACCGCAACTACGTTTTGCGCCGCATCCTGCGCCGCGCCGTGCGTTACGGTCGCACGCTCGGATTCCACGAGCCGTTCTTTTACAAGCTCGTGGACGTGCTCGCCGACACGATGGGCGACGTCTTCCCCGAAATCCGCGCCCGGAAAAAACACGTGCAGGAAGTCATCCGCACCGAGGAAGAGGCGTTTAACAAGACGTTGGATCGGGGAATTGAATTGTTCAACGCAGAGATTGCGAAATTGCAGGGGAGCGCGCCCGCCCCGGGCGCGGCCAACCGCGCCCTCGCGGTTGGCAGTGAGTCGTCCGGTAATCAGGGAGCCAGGTATTCCAAAAGACACCTCCCTCATTTCGAACGTCCATGGGGCAAATACATGGTGACATTCTCCACACGCGAGAAACGTCAACTTACTCCCGCTGAACGCGACATCGTGCTACAAAGCATCCTCTATGCGCACGAACACGGCCAGTATCAATTATTCGCTGCTTGCGTGATGCCCGACCACGTTCATCTGCTCTTTGAGCCACAAATCAAAGAACAGGATAAAGATGGCAAGCCGGTATTTTTTTCGGTTGGTGAAATTCTTCACGGCATCAAGTCCACCACCGCGCACAAAATCAATAAAGCGGCGAAGGTGACCGGTATTCATGTTTGGGAGGAAGAATCTTTTGACCGTCTGATGCGCGGCAACTCTGATTTGGAAGAAAAGTTTCACTACATCTGCCGCAATCCTTGGGACAGCGGAGTTGTGCCTCTTACGAACAATTATCAGTGGTTGTGGACGCCGACGGAACCAGAACAGACAACGTCGCACGAGGTTTCCCGCGAGGGCGCGGGAAACAGCGCCCGGGGCGGGCGCGCTCCCCAAATTACTGGTGACTTCGCCTTCAAACTCTACGACACTTACGGTTTCCCGCTCGACCTCACTGAGTTGATGGCGCGCGAACGGGGGTTGACCGTGGATACCGCGGGCTTTGAAAAGTTGATGGACGAACAGCGTGCCCGCGCCCGGGCCGCGCAGAAGAAGGAAGTTATTTCGCTTTCACAAATCGAGACCACCACGCCCACGAAGTTTGTCGGTTTTGAGAAGCTTGAGACACCGGCAAAGGTTCTCGAAGTTGTGTCGCTCAAGGACAAGACGGCCATCATTCTCGATGAAAGCGCCTGTTATGCCGAGATGGGCGGACAGGTCGGCGACACCGGAGAAATCGTCCCGGTCCTGGATGTTGTTTGGCCATCTTCGGAGAAAGGCGCGGACTCACGTCCGCGGCTATGGATCACGAACACGCAGAAGTCTGGCAATACTTGGCTCCATTACGTGGACGGCGAGAGCATCCCGGCCATCGGCGACGAAGTATTTCTCCGCGTCGAAGCCCCGCGTCGCAACGCCATCCAGCGTCACCACACCGTCACGCACTTGCTGCACTGGGCATTGCACGAAGTCGTAAGCAAGGAAGCTTCGCAAAAAGGTTCCTTCGTCGGCCCGGACAAATTGACCTTCGATTTCAACAATGCACCGCTCACACCGCAGCAGGTCGCCGATGTCGAGAAGCTCGTCAACGAACGCATTCTCGAAAATGCGGGTGTGTCATGGACGGAACTTCCGCATGCCGACGTGAAATCGCGCAAGGACGTGATGCAATTCTTCGGCGACAAATACGGCGACACCGTCCGTGTCGTCCAGATTGGCGGCCACGCGGCCAAACTGGACGGTTATTCGATGGAACTGTGCGGCGGCACGCACACGCGCGCGACGGGCGAGATCGGCCTGTTCCGCATCGTGGGTGAAAATGCGATTGCCGCCGGTGTGCGGCGTATCGAAGCCGTTGCCGGCCTCGAAGCGTATCGCAAAGCCACGGACGAAGTGGCGCTCATCAAGTTGCTGGCGGGCAAGGTGAATTCACCGGTGCATGAGCTGGAAAAGAAAATCGAGTCTCTGCTGGAACACCAGAAGGCGATGGAGAAGCAGGCCAGGATTGCGCAACAGCGCGAAGCCTCCAATGCCGCCAGCAACCTGCTCGAAGAAATCAAGACCATCAACGGCGTGCCGGCGATCATCCACAATCTCGGTTCCGCCGATGGCGACTTCCTGCAATGCATTGCCGACTCATTGAAAGGCCGGTTCAAAGGCGTGATGGTTCTCGGCGGCGTGGCAAACGGCATGGTTGCGCTGATCGCTGCCGTCTCACCGGATTTCACGGCGAAATTTCAGGCCGGAAAAATTATCCAGCAAATTGCGCCCATCGTCGGCGGCAAAGGCGGCGGGAAACCGGACAATGCCCGTGGCGGCGGCAAGAATGCGGGCAAGTTGGACGAGGCGCTGGCCAAAGCCCGGCAATTGTTTTAATCACTCCAAGTCCTTCTGGTGGAAGTGATACAGTGATACAATAAATGAAATAGCTATTTCACTTATTGTTCTGTTTGACCAGCAACTTGCCCAAAATTGAAAAGGTGGTTTGCCGTTCGCGAAAGGCTTTCTGCCCAAGATAATTTTCAGGCAACAGTACCGCCGGCAATAGGGGGTCGTTTGTGATGGCTTCCATCCATGCGATGCGCTCAATCGCAAGCCAATTTCGCATTTCAGCCGGCTTGCCTCCGTGGACAAATCTTCGCCCGGCAACCGCAACTTCGATGGCTGCCCGGTAATGGCGGTTAATAAGGGCAAAATCCCATGCGCTTCGAACAAGGCCTTCATTCGTGTCGGGTGGCGCAGGTGCGCCTTCGATGACTGTCAAGGACTCCGGTGTGAGCTTGAGCTGACGCAACGGAATGCCGGTCTCGTTTATCGGATCTGGAACAATCCACACGCTTTGCTGTAAATAACCGAAACGTTGCCGTCGCAGCCAACGCCAAAGGGACAAGCGTAGTTTTTGCTGGCGGGCCGGTAGATCAAACAAAAACAGACGCCATCGGCCATCCCACTTGCGTGACCATTGGGACGCCGGGTCAATCCCTCCGGCAGCCGCAAGACGTCCCTGTTCCGTAAGCCGCCAATGCGACCTGTCGCGCGCATCCTGGCATTCTATCATTCCACTGCGTCGAAGCTGCAGCAGGTCGAGACGCAGATGATTTCTGGAATTCCAGGATTCAAACGAATCCAGAAGGTTTTGAGAGTTCGGATTCATGAGAATGTCAAGCCCCCACAGGAACAGGCCGAGCCAGTCATTGGATTTTGCGAAGGCTTTCATATCAGTACAATTAGTGTAATAGGTATTTCAATTATTGTAACACAGTTGCACCTGCGGATTTTGGAATCGGGTTGGTTAATGGCCCGGGGGCATGCCCATGCCGCCGCCCATGCGTTTCATCATTTCCTGCTGCATCAACTGCTGGATATTGTCGTATTTCTTAAAGCCGGCGGGCGGATCAAACTGGCTGGCGGCGGGTTTGGTGAGCGAGACGTTTTTGAACAGCATGGTCACATCGTCGCCCTGCTCGAGGGTTTGGATTTTGACCGGGAAATTTTTCAAGTCCGTCGCGTTCCAGACGGTGGATTCATGCTTGACGCCTTCGCTGTCGGTGACCACGTACTTGTTTTTCACGCACGGATGGCCGTCCACGGTCTCCTTGCCGATTTCGGTGATTTCCACCTTGTAATCGCCGTTGGTCGGGGCGCTGTCGGCGTTCGACAGGTGAATTTCGGTGTAACTCTGCATTCCCGGATAAATGAGATAGGCGGCCTTTTTGTCCGGGCGCGCGATGGTCACCATCTGGTCCATCCCCATGGATTTCATTTGCGCGGCGGCGTTGGGGGGCATCTGGCCGCCCTTCATGTCGGCCATATTGACCTCGAAGCGCGACTTGCCTGTGTCAAAGGAGAGTTTGCCGGGCATGGTTATGGGTTGCCCGGATTTGTCGGCGACTTGCATTTCGAGTCCGGCGGAAAAGGCCTGGTTGTCGCCAAACAGTTTGCTCATGGCGCCGCCCAGATGCGGTCCGCCCGGAGCGCCGGGTTGCGAATACGCCGGAAGGAGTCCCAGACAAATGATGGCCGAAGCCAGAATTGAGAAATGATTTTTCATGGTTGGAATTGTTTTTGCGGACTAAATGGACGAATCTTCCTCCAAAGACAAGTCGAAATGCATCCGTTCAACTGCCGGTCACTCCATCCAGACAATCGCGGACTCGTTTCAGGAGTTTGTGCGAATCGAACGGTTTTTCCAAAAAGTTCGGGTTGTTGCGGAGGGGGGAATTTTCGCCAAGCATGTCATCGGTGTAACCGCTGGTGTAAATGACCTTGAGCCCGGGCTTTTCCGCCAGCAGCCGCGCCGCCAGTTCGCGGCCGGAAATGCCCTCGGGCATGACCATGTCAGTGAACAGAAGATCAATCGCGCCGCGCTGTTCCTGCCAGATTTCCAGGGCGCTCAGGCCGGAATCGGCCTCGATGACGTGATAACCTTTGCGTTCCAGCAAGGTTCGCGCCAGTGAACGCACGGGAGCCTCGTCTTCGACCAGCAGAATGGTTTCCTTTCCGCCGCGGACTTCAGGGGCGCGGGTGAATTCGGTCTGGGATTTTTCGTTTTCCGGCAGGCGGGGCAGGTAAATATAAAACGCGGCGCCGGCGTTGACCTTGCTTTCGACTTCGATCCAGCCGTGATGCTGCGCCACGATGCCAAAGACGGTGGCCAGACCCAGGCCGGTGCCTTTGCCGACCTCCTTGGTGGTAAAAAACGGTTCAAAGATGTGCGCTATTTCCTTCGGCGCGATGCCGCAGCCGGTGTCGGTGACCTTCAGCCGGATGAACGCGCCGGGCCGGGCCTTGGGGTCGACCAGCGCGTCGGCTTGGCTGATGACGATGGCGGCGGTCTGAATGATAAGACGGCCGCCCTTGGGCATGGCGTCGCGTGAATTGACGGCCAGGTTGATGAGAATTTGCTCCATCATGGTGCGGTCGGCCATGACGGGAGCGCCGCCGGGTGCAAAGTGGGTTTCCAAGCCGATGTGTTCGCCAATGAGCCGCTGCAGCATTTTGCTGGTGTTGGCGACAACTTCATTGAGGTCGAGCGGTTTGGGCTGAAAGAGCTGGCGCCGGCTGAAGGTGAGCAGTTGGCGGGTGAGATTGGCGGCGCGTTCCGCGGCCTTGGCGATTTCGACCAGGCCCGCAGTCTGATCGGGGTTCAGGGATTCCTGGAGCTGGAGCAGGGCGATGTGGCCCAGAATGATGGTGAGAAGGTTGTTGAAATCATGAGCCACACCACCCGCCAACTGGCCAAACGCCTCCATTTTTTGGGACTGGCGAAGTTGTTCCTCAAGTTGCTTGCGTTCCGTGATGTCACGCCCGGTTCCCACCAGGCCGCTAATCTGTCCCTGGTTGTTTCGGAACGGCACCTTGGTGATCAGCAGCGTGCGTTTCTGGCCATCGGGTAAAACAAAAGTTTTCTCCTTCTCATTGATGGTTTCGCCGGCAATCACCTGTTCCTCCTCGGCGCGTAAAGCCGCCGCCTGTTGCGCCGGGAAAAAATCCTTGTCCGACAGTCCGAGAATTTGGGAGGGACTATCTTTGCCAAAGCGTTTGGCGAGGGTTTTGTTGGCCATGAGAAAGCGGCTGTCCAAGTCTTTGATATAAACACTGTCCGGCAGCAAATCCAACAGCGTGCGGAGCAGTTCGCGTTCATTGGCGATGGTTTCCGCCGCCCGTTTGCGCTCGGTGATGTCTTCGTAGGTTCCCAACACCCCGATCACCCGGCCTTTTTTGTCATGCAAGGGCACCTTGTTCGTCCTCAACCAGCCGGAACTGCCGTCCTTCCGGGTTTGCAGTTCTTCGTAGTTGAGTTTGGGCCGGTCGGTTTCCATCACCTCATGATCATCGGCGCGATAACGGTCCGCCTCGGATTTGGCAATGGTCGCATAATCGGTTTTGCCGACCAATTCGCCGGGATGGGAATAACCGCAGTCTTCGGCCAGCGGCTGGTTGCAACCAAGGAACATTGAATTGCGATCCTTCCAGAAAACCCGCTGGGGAATCGTGTCCAGCACGGTCCGGAGCATCTGCCGGGAATTGAACAGTTCCGTTTCGGCTTGCTCCTTGCGGCGGCGTTGCAACAGCAGTATCGCAATCAAACCGGTTTGCACGACCAGTGCCGCCACGATCACGATCACGAGTTGGTGATAGGCCTGCCACAAGGTGAGCGTGCGGAATCGCACCCGGCTGCCCGGCGGAATCAGGCTTTCGCTCGCACCGTATTTTTGCAACTGCCGCGCATCGAAGACCAGTTGGCTGCTCTGGCTCGGTATCACCGGCACGGAGTTCGCGCTGCCGGCGCGGAGGACGGCGGCAATCTGGCCGGCCAGTTCCGGGACCAATCTCCGGCCGATAATGCACGAGCCTCCCAACATGCCGTATCCAAGGTAGCTCTCCGTATGGCTGAAAATGGGTGCGCGGGAGACCGAACTCAACTCCTCCAGCGCGTCGCCAGGGACGAAAAACTGCCCGGCCGCGTCCTTCCAGATATCGTCATAAAACACAATGGTATCCGGCGGCAGGGCCGCCAGACGTTGCTTGGTCTGTGCCATCGTCAGCCCCACGAGTTTGATCAACTCAAACCGGTTCGTGCAAAAATCCGCCACCGTTTTGAGGTCTTGTCCGTGAAATTCCGGAAGATCGCTTTGTTCTGACGAAATGAATGCAATCCGCCGGGTGTCCGGGAACAGTCGCAATGCCACGTTCAAAGTATCCGGCACGTCAATATCAACCGTGACGCCGGTTACATTGGTCTGGCCCGCCAACAATGCGGTTTCCACTCCTTTCGTTCCAATGGCAATGACCGGCACCCCCGGCCACACTTTCGGGCGAACCTTCAATACGAAATCAATGGACGTTTCGCCGGAAGCCACGATGGCATCCATCTTGTGCCCGTGATATTTGTTGCGCAGCCAGTCTTCGAGATCGGCGCGATAGCTGGTTCCCTCGAAACGCGCCAGATCCAAATTCTCCTCGTAAAACACCACGTGGCTTGACAGGTTGGTGGTCAAAACCTGGCGCAAGCGGGACATGAAGTCCAAAAAAATTGGCCGCTGATCCCCCTGTTCCACGACCAGGATCGAAGTTGTTGCATCCGTCGTGTCCGCCGCCCGGGCAGCCGGGGCAAAAAACATTGCAACGGCGGCCAACAAACCCAGCCCTGCGGGCAAAATAAAATTTTGGCCGGCGCCAAAACCACGAAAACGCCGCTCAAAGTGTCGGGATTTCAGGGCCGGGGAATTCATCGTGCGGCCGGGTTGGGGATGATATCGGAAGCAAGACACACAGTATTTAGCCACAAAAAAAACTCAACTGTGACGCCGACCCGGGGCCACGCCTCAAAAGACCCGAAATTGTAAAGTTTATGGTTCTCAGAAACTTGATTGAATCTAGCACTGAAACGGAAGATTGAAACTGGAAAAGGCAGCCAGATTTTGTCCAGCCAATCCCTAAAATTGGAAAGCCTCGTGCCTTGGGGGCGCGAAAACTTTTTGAGATGATGCGCGGATCAGCCGAGCCGCTTCCGCAAGCCGTCAAGCTGGTCGTTCAGCGCTTTCGGCAAACGACCGCCCAGCCGGGCGTAATTTGCCGCCACGCCTTCAGCCTCTTTTTTCCAGCCCGCAATGTCCACCGCCAGCAGTTGCTTGAGGCTGTCGGCGGAAAGGTTCAGGCCGGATAAATCAAGCGCGTCGGCGGTCGGCAGATTCCCGATGGGGGTTTTCTGCGCCTTGCCCGTGCCTTCGGCGCGTTCGCAAATCCATTTGAGCACGCGGCTGTTTTCGCCGTAACCGGGCCAGAGAAATCTGCCGTTGGCGTCCTTGTGGAACCAGTTCACAAAATAAATCCCGGGCAGTCGGGCGCGGTCGGTGCGTTGTGCGAACGAAAGCCAGTGCGCGAAATATTCGCTCATGTTGTAACCGCAGAACGGCAGCATGGCGAACGGATCGTGGCGCAGCACGCCGGCCTGGCCAAGCGCGGCAGCGGTGGTTTCCGAACCGCAGGTTGAACCCATGAACACACCGTGTTCCCAGTCAAACGCTTCGTTCACCAGCGGAATCGTGCCGGGGCGGCGTCCGCCGAATAGAATCGCCGTGAGCGGCACGCCTTCGGGATTTTGCCAGTCGGGATCAATAACCGGACATTGCGCCGCAGGCGTGGTGAAGCGCGAATTCGGGTGCGCGGCCTTGCGTCCGGAATCCGGCGTCCATTCCTGGCCCTCCCAATCAATCGCTTTTGCGGGTGCGGGCACACCCATGTCTTCCCACCAAACGTCGCCGTCCGGTGTCAGCGCGACGTTGGTGAAAATGGTGTTTTGGGCGATGGTAATCATCGCGTTCGGATTCGATTTCATCGAAGTGCCGGGCGCGACACCGAAGAAGCCGCTTTCCGGATTCATTGCGTAAAGCCGTCCATCCTTGCCGACGCGAATCCAGGCAATGTCGTCGCCGAGCACCGTGACTTTCCAGCCGGGCAACGCCGGTTGCATCATCGCCAGATTGGTTTTGCCGCAGGCGCTCGGGAAGGCGGCGGCGAGGTAATGCTTTTTGCCCTGCGGCGAAGTGAGGCAGAGGATGAGCATGTGTTCCGCCATCCAGCCTTCTTTTTTGGCGACAGTGGAGGCGATGCGGAGCGCGAGGCACTTTTTGCCGAGCAACGCGTTGCCGCCATAACCGGAACCGTAAGACCAGATTAAAGGCTCATCGGGGAAATGAACGATGTATTTGTTTTTCGGGTCCGGCTCGCATGGCCACGGAACGTCGGCCTGGCCCGGCTTGAGCGGCGCTCCCACGGAGTGCAGGCACGGAATGAACGGACCATTCGCGCCGAGCTTGTCGAGCACGGCCCGGCCCATGCGCGTCATGATGCGCATGTTGACGACCACATAAGGTGAATCGGAAATCTCGATGCCGATTTTGCAAATGGGCGAGTCGAAGGGTCCCATGGCAAACGGTATAACATACAGGGTTCGTCCCTTCATGCACCCGTTGAACAGGCCCAGAAGTTTTTGCTTCATCTCGGCGGGGTCGGCCCAATTGTTCGTGGGTCCGGCCTCGTCCTTGGTCTTGGAACAGATAAAGGTCCGGTCTTCGACGCGTGCCACGTCGCTGGGATGCGAGCGGGCCAGGTAACAGCCCGGACGTTTTTTGGCGTCGAGTTTGATGAAGGTGCCGCTCTTCACCATCAGGTCGCAGAGCGCCTGATTTTCCGCGTCCGAACCGTCGCACCAGTGAATGCGCTCCGGCTGGCAAAGTTCGGCCATTCGCTTGACCCAAGTGAGAACCTTTTGGTTTGAAGTTGGCGCGTTGTTTGTTGTGCTTGTCATATTGTGCGTCATTTATGCCAAATGATAACCAGAGAAATGCCAGAAGCCTGACGGTTTGAACAGGCCAAATTTGCGTTTTGCCAACGTTGCCAAAAAGGCTGAACTGAAATCAGAAGCAATTTGGAGGAGGCGAAGCCGAATTTGCGGCGGGTTGGCGTGTGTGGCGGTCGAAGGCAAGAAACTGGCGATGGCTATGGATCGAGCCACACACGCCAACCCGCCGCTAGTTTGGTTTTGCCCCCCGTCCAAGGGATGCCAAACTCGTGATGATTGCGACCTGGTTCAGCTGCGTTTGGGATTGCCCCCCGTCCAAGGGATGCCAAACTCGTCGCATGATCGACGAGCCATCGCCGTCGGTTTGGGATTGCCCCCCGTCCAAGGGATGCCAAACTATGCCATAGGCACGTGGACGTACGCAGTTCTGTTTGGGATTGCCCCCCGTCCAAGGGATGCCAAACTAGCGAGCAGTCGCATCGCGGTGCACGGTTGCGTTTGGGATTGCCCCCCGTCCAAGGGATGCCAAACTAGTCGCATATCGACTGTGCATCGCCGATTGCAGTTTGGGATTGCCCCCCGTCCAAGGGATGCCAAACTCGCCGGCAGCGCTGGCGCATGCGCAGCCTGGTTTGGGATTGCCCCCCGTCCAAGGGATGCCAAACTCGCTGACGCAATCGTGCATCGGTCGCATGCATCGTTTGGGATTGCCCCCCGTCCAAGGGATGCCAAACTGCTGGCAGCTCGGCGATGCGCGCTCGACTGTTTGGGATTGCCCCCCGTCCAAGGGATGCCAAACTATCGTCAATGCCTGCACTGCGCTCGCGACGTCGTTTGGGATTGCCCCCCGTCCAAGGGATGCCAAACTATGCGTCGAGCAGCGCATCGTCGACACGGCGTTTGGGATTGCCCCCCGTCCAAGGGATGCCAAACTTCAGTCGGCTCATGCGCGCGCATGCTCGACTGGTTTGGGATTGCCCCCCGTCCAAGGGATGCCAAACTGCACGATTGCCGTGCACGCTTCGATCGCTTGCGTTTGGGATTGCCCCCCGTCCAAGGGATGCCAAACTACGATCGCGCATGTCGAGCATCGTCACGATGCGTTTGGGATTGCCCCCCGTCCAAGGGATGCCAAACTAGATTGACGGCGGAAGTCGGTTGCGGTAGAACAATGGGCGAGACGATATCATCCTTTGGACGGGGGGCATCATCTCAAATATGTTGACCAGCCTGCGGCACTGAAGTAGTCGTGGCAACACGGCGAGCACCCGCAGGATACGAGGTCTTGAACGGCACTGATGAAAGTCAGTGCCGTTCTTTCTTTTAGAAGAACTGCATCTGTGCTGGCATTTTTTCCGCCTCAGTTTTCTGCTGGCTCCGCATGATGATCATCCGTCCCCATTGCGCGTCGGAAATCATCAGGCCGCGCACTTCGCCATGCGCCGGAATTTTTGATTTCAACCGCCGCACCTGTGTCTCCACACGGTCGGCCGTTCCGCAAGGCCGGGCATAAACGCTGAACTGCACCATGAAATAACCGTCCTTGATCAAGTCTTTGCGGAAGTTGTTGGCGTCGCGCCGTTCATCCGGCGTGCCGACGGGGAGGTCAAAAAATACAAGCACCCAGGCCATACGATATTTGCTGCATACCGGGTCGCGTCCTTGTTTGCCACGGGAGCGGCGGCGGGCCGGTGGATCGGCAGCGGTTGAGGGTTGAAGTTGGAACGGCTGGTTTAATTGGAGCGAAGATTTTTCCCACGCTTTGCCAGCCGTGCCGGATTCATCGTATTTGGAACGGCGCGGGCGTTCGTCCGGCAACAATTCTTCCTCGTCGGGCAAATTGTTGGGTTCGTCGCTCACGGCAGCATCGGAATTTTTAACGGCAAGGGCATCCGCGTCATCGCGGCATCGGCAAAACTTTGCACATAAACATCAATGGCATTCAGCAGCCGCATTTTGTTCCGGTTGATGGAAACCTCCAGTTGCAAAACAGAAACAGCCTGCCGCATCCATTCCTGCATCGGCCTTTTGCCGCCTTGCACAAACTGGCGCAACTCCCGGTCAATCCACGGTCGCAATGGTTCCATCACATCATCCGCCAGCGCAAAACTTCCGGCCTTGGCCGTGTGCGCGATGCCGATGGCGGCGATGAATCCATGCGCGGCGAGCGAACGCAAAACCGCCGTCCGCAAAATGGCATAGCCATAATCCAACATTCCATTCACACCTTCGCGCGTGCCGGGAATGCGGCGTTTCTCGTCCGTCTCCTGCCATTCGCTCAAGCGCGGCAGCAAATGTTTCCAGTAATGCCGTGCGGCGCGAGATTCGCAGGCATCCGGCGTATCGGAAAGAAATGCGGCACGTTTGGAGGCGGTGAGGGTGGCCAGGGATGGGCGTAGTGGCGATTCGGAAGAACGCCGCACTTCTTCATCGCCGGCACTCTGCCGAGATGCCGTTACGGGAGCAGGGTTTTCGCAACGCTTCGCAATCTCACTCAACACCGTATGCGCCCGTTTCAAGTGCGCGAGATTGGCGGCCTGATTGCGGACTTTGGCGGTGATGATCTGCCGCCACATGGCCGTTTTCCATTCCGGCGTCCATTCGATCTGGCGGCGGAGCAATTCCGTGTTTGTGGGGCGATAATAGGGCAGGGTGATGGCGCATGGCTCAAACTTCTCATTGCAGATGAGCAGCAGGACATTCAATTCCGCCATGCGCCGGAGCGAACTGCTGGAAAACTCCGTGTCCCGCGCCGCGCAGACGATGACCGCCACATCCGCCAGCGGCACGGATTTGTCCGTGCCGCTATCCAAGTCCGTAATGTAAAGCTGGTCAAGCTTGATGCGGACTTTCAGATTGTGGCTTAACAGATGGAGGATGTGGTAGCTCATGGCCTAAAACACGAATGAAATCCGCCCACATGGGTTGGATGCCTTTTTTTCCGAGGCCGAATGAGATAATCGCTTCTTCCTTGTTCGCGACGTGATGAGGCAGCAATTTTAGCTGCATTTGTCCCGTGACCAACACGCGATATTTCCCCGGCGGCTGTCCCGCAGAAAAAGCCTTTTTAGTTTCCACCACCATTCCACGCCTTATGACAACAACTGGCTTTGTGTTTTCTTTTATTGGCGTTTCGCAAACCAGTTTGTCTCCCTTCCAGTAAGGAATGAACACCGGCACAAATGATTTTTCATCCTTCGCCAGAAAAACCTGCACTTCCTTGAAGCCGGTGCGTTTGACAAAGGCATGTGTGCCGGAGCTGAACGGAACCACCGCCGTATCGTCCTTCACCGAAATCAGCCGGACATTGCGGACGGGGATTTTGATTTCTTTTGGCCAATAAAATTCCGGGCAATCATCCGCCCGCCATTTTTGGAAATGAGCAAAGCAAAGTTTCTTGGTGAAGTTCTCCGGCACGGTTCCCTTGGTCTTTTTTAATTCCGCTGCGAGGTCTGCCGATTCATCAGAGTAACGCCGCCATGCCGCCTCGCAATATGACGCGAAAGTTTCTGGCCAGATGCTGCCGAGATTCTTTGGTGTGAGTGAAGTGAATACTTCCCGCGCAACGTAGGTGTCTTTGGCTTTCTTGGCGTAAAGTGTCGTGGCATAAGCCTGCTGGTGATTACTTCGTGAGACGTGATGACGCACGACGACTTTTTCAATCTCCTTTTTCACCACGTCGTGCATCTGGCCATCGTTCGGGAAAATGGGATTGGCGGCTTTACTGCGCTGTTTCTCGTCCTGCGTCCACCAGCCGTGTCTGCCGAATTCATCCGTTGCGCCGTGGGTCCGATGCGCCAGCCAGGGCAGGGTGCAGGCAATTACCACCGCGTCGAGCGCGTGATGCCGCAGGTCGCCGCGATTCTTTTCGGTGAACAGGTTTTGTTCTGCTTCGGTAAGTTCATCCCAACGTTTGTCCGGCGGGATTGGATGCAAAATCCGGTTCAAGCCCCAAGCCTTCCGCAACCGGCTTGTAAGTTGGCCGTTGGTGACTTGAAAAGCGACTGATGGCTTATTGCCCTCGTCAACGGTTGGGTCGCGGCCTTCGTCATTCAACCAGCCGAGTTGAATTAGCGAAATATGGCGGATGACCCGCGCGATGTAAGCCGTGTGCTGGAGGTCGGATTTTTGCTCAATCAATTCTTCGGCGTTCGGGCTTAAGAAGATTTCCAGCTTGCGTCCGCTGAAACAGGTTTCGGCGTTGGATTTTATTCCTTCCCATTGCGACGTGCCACCAAAAGCGGCTAGTGGAGTGCGGTCCCCCTTCAATTCCCGGTTACATTTGATATGGGCAACGGTGAGATTATAAAACTCATTGCAATCAACAATCGAACGCGGAACCAGATGTTCAATGTCTGCGCCGTGACCCAAATCTGTCCGCTCAATCGTTTGCAGGCAGAACGGACAGCGGCCTTTGGCTTCCTGCCAGAGCCGATAGCGCTGGATAGCTTTGCGCGAAAAGGATTCGTTGTTTGAAGAAAGATTTTCCCGCGCGTTTTCCCGTTCCTTGCGGAACTGTTCGTTGCGTTTGTTTAATTCATTCTTGGCCTTCTGGCCGAGGGCAAGACTGCGGACGGCTTCAAGCACAATCATGCTTGGCTGGCCATAATCCTTAACCAACTGCGTCAAAATTCCACGGAACAAAATCAAACGATGCCGCACCAGCGGATGCTTAACGTCCGCCAGATAACGGTTCAACGCCTGCTCCGCATTTTCACCTTGGCGTCGCAAAATTGGTTGCGGTGGATTGAAACGCTCGCCTGCAACAATCCTTTCCAGCGTCAGTGAAGAATAACGGGCACGACCGGCGCCGGTCTGCGGCGTGAGCGGTTGCTGGCCTTCGACCAACTTGTATTGTGTGGAGAAATCTTTTTCCCACCTTTGCAAAATCTTTTCTGAAATCTTAATGCTTTCAGGCTCACCAGCCTCGGGTTGTTCTTTTTTCTTTTTACGTTTACTGCTTTCCCAAATTTCTCGCAAGCGAACAAGGCTTTTATTATCCGGGGAAGTCAGCTTTCCCGTGACGCGATCAATCACCCGAAAATTTATCAACGCCAGTTCCCATTGCGCTTTTGTGAAAGCTTCTTTGTTTTTACGAACGACGTGCAACGGACGGCCTTGCTCATCCACGGGCTGCAAAGAATCCAGAGCCGGGCCGCGATTGTCAAAACGCGGCCAGCGCAGACCCAGCACGCCGGGATTCCGCGCCTCGGTGGTTTTGAAAAAAACGTGGAAAGTTTCGCCATTTTTTTCTTTCGACTGCGAATCGCCGTAGAGCAACCAGTCGGTTTTCCTTTCAAGTTCCGGGAAGTTTTTCTTCTGCGCTTTGACGATGGCGAGAAATTCATCCCGCAACACTTCACGCGGCCAGTAAATTTTGCGCGCCCATTCCTTCGTCGGACTTTTTCCAGCTTCCACGCGGCGTTCTGCCAGCAATTGACACGGATGCTTGTCACCCAGTTCCGCCTTAATCTCTTTTACCTTTTCCTTGATGACGCCTTCCTCGTCGTCTTTCTTCGGCTTGGCGTTTTCCTTAACCGCCTTCTCAACATTCGCCCAAGGCACTTTGCTGTAACCGCGTCGTTTGAAAAGATGCGTCAGCGCGGCGTGAAGTTCTTCCGGCTTTAAAATTTCGCCGTTGAGCGCACGGAGGCGGAGTGAGATTGGATTGTCCAACGCCGTTTCAGATTTTGGCAGGCCGAGCTTCACCAGTTCTTTGGAAAACCATTGCCGCCGGAATTTTTTACTGCGGAGCGTGCGGCGCTGGCGGCGCAAATCGCGGCGTTTGCTCAAGTCGCTGCCTTCGCTGTCGCAAATTAGCACGCCGACATCTTTGAACTCACTGCCGTGGCGCACGGCGTAGCCAATGGAGCCGGTGCCGACATCGAAGCCAAAGACGAGACCGTTGAGAAAGGTATCCTTGCCGGCAGGGGGCTGGTTAGCATTTTTCAAAACGTAATCTTTCATATCCACTTTTCCCGTTTGAAGTTATGGGGCGATGCTACGCCGGGGCCGGGGTGGAGGCAAATGAAATGGTTGAGGGTTGCGGGTTGGTTGAGAGTTGGAAGTTGAGGGTTGAAGGTTGATCCGTCTGAGAGTTGTTTCGACGCGACAAGGAGTTGAGGGATTCAGCAAGGCCGCCAAGCCGGGAGCCTGCCGCAGTCAGACGGCTTTCGCCACGCTGGGCCGCACCGGGACCAGCACACGGAATGGCTTCCCGGGTCCGTGCCGGACTGGCCACCATCGGCCAAGGCTGATTAAAATCTTATTGTGCGGCGGTCTGTGACCGCCGATGCTGGCCGTCTGCAAATCCCCCGCCATCGTGGTGTCCCTGCTGGCTATGAAAATGGGATTTGGCGGACGGGAGTTGGGAGTTGGGTGAAACCACATCCGATTCACCGGTCCATGAGCAGCCATTCCTGTGGCCGGCTGGTGGCAACCAGCTCCAGCCCGACGGTTGCCAAAAACTGATTATTGAAGTCCAAATCGGTGGAACGTCCGTTGACCCAGCGCGAAGGGACATCCCCAATCGTTTTGTCGTAGCGGTTGGTCGCCCCGGTTTCGTCAATCACGGGCCGGCTGAAATAATTCTCCAGTTCGCTGGTGAATTCGGGAATGGACTTGCTGCGGGCAAAATCCCGGGTGGCCTTGGATTCCAACAACTGCTTGTCTTTTGCGCGGAGCACCAGCACATCGGTGTCCCGGGTCTCCAGATGCCACGCCAGTCCATACTGCTGCCGGAGAAATGTCTTCGCCGCCGATTGCAGGGCTTCCTGGGGCTGATTGGTGACGGTGCAGATCACGTCATAGCAATTGGTCCAACTGCCGTGCGTATACTCCTCGGGAAATTCCGTGTGCGTATAATCCTTGCCGTAGGCGTCCGCCACGAGTTCGGAGAAGGTGATGTGCAGGTTCGCCTGCCGGCCATCAATCCAGCGGTAATACCTGCTCATGCCGCCGTTCTTGAAGGCATAATGACTTTCACGCACCACGAGCACCGGCGGCACGGTCTTGAGTTGTGCGCGATATTTGTTGGAATGGCGGGCAAGATTAAGCCAGAACGCGTCGTCAATCGGCGTGGAAACAAAAGGTTTCTCCGTCGCCGTGAGGCTTTTATTCGGTGTCGGGCTTCTATGAAGCACAAAAAAGATTGCGGTTATCGCCACCAATAAAACCAGCCCCGCCACCAGCGGCAATTTCAATTTATTTTGTGTCATGGGCTGCCCGGAGATGGGACGCGAGCTTGTCACTGCCGCCGGCCTTTTGAGCAGCCAATGAATCAATCCCGCCAGAATCGCCAGGTCCAGCAGGATGGTGAAGATGGCAAACGGTGTCCGCACACTCACGCCTTGGGTCACGGAAAACGGCGTGCTCACGGTGCCATTGCGTTCGCCCGGGCCAAAGGACACCCAATGGAAGATGGCCAGGAAGGGAATTACAAACGCGAGGCTGGCAATTTTACCATACAACTTATTTTCCAGCCGATACAGCAGGGCCATGACGCCGCCGCAGAAAAACACGGCACCCACCGCATACATCAGCCAGCCCGGCTTGCCGCTGTCCGGCGGCACGAAGCAGAGGCCGATGCCCGCCAGCAGAAAGATCACGCCCATCAGCACCGGCGGCTTGTCCATCGTCACGCTGCCATCCGGTTGCACCGTGACCGATGACGATTCTGCCGCACCCGGTATTTGCGCCCGCGCGGCGGCCCGGCAGATTTGCAGGAACAGTATGCCGAACAACGTGAAGGCCGTTCCCACGCCCAAACAAATCCAGGTGCCGCCGTGGATGCCCGTTTCCAGCACGGCGTCCGACGGGTCGCCCGGCGGGTAATGCACGGAAACTTTTTTGCCGACGGGATAACGGTTGAGGATTCCCCGCGCATATTCCAATGAAGACGACATCTGATTGATGGCGACCTTGTCGCCCGTGTAACTCGTGCCTGCCACCTGATAAGTGTAGGTGACATCCGCCGAGTAAGTCTTGCCGCCCTTGCTGCCCTCATGGGATGTCATCTCCGCCGACTGGATGATGCCGTCGGTCACGGGCCAGTGTTCCGAGCGGATGCTTTTTGCGAGGGTCCAAATCCCGATGCCCACGGCGACAAGACCGATGACAATGAACAAGGAACAAAAAAGCTGCGCGCCTCGGTTGGACATCTGGGCCATGAACCGAGTCTAATTCCGGGAGCCGTGTTTCGGCCATTATATTTCGCTGTAATTTTTAGAAGCGGCGCTCGGCGGGACGGTCCGTGCCGGACTGGCCACCGGGTCGCCGGCAGCGGTGGCCGTCTGCAAAGACCGGCGGGCGTGGAATATTATCACGTGGATTCGCGATACGTACGGCGGTATGCTAACTGCGGTTCAAGACATGAGTTCATCGCAAAAAAAACATTCTGAGCCTGGCCCCGAGGCCGTGCAGTGCCTCGCGCGCTCGGTCGTGGACACGCTCGCCGAGGAACCGGCGCTCGAAGCGGTGACCATTGACCGCGCGCAGCAAAAAATTTCCGTCGCCACGATGGGCCGCACGGATGTTGCCCGGCTGACCGAACGCATCACGGCCAAATTCCAGGAGGCCCAGGCCGCCGACGCCGGCCACGTGTGTTCGTTGCTCAGCGGCCGGGGCGACTGCCTTTCCTGCCACCGGCCATTGTCCGAGGCCGAGCAAAACAAAATCACCATCCACAACGACGGCCCAACCACCACCATTGCCCGCATGACTTGTCCGACCGCGCCGAAATTCTGGCGCTGGCGCGACATTCCGTTTCCCAAGGTCGTCCAGCGCGACGTCGAGTTTCTCGAAAGCGCCGAGCACATTGACGAGCACATCAATGAATGGAAAACGCAGCTTGCCGCCGCGATGCTTTGCGGCGTTCTTGGCTTGACCGCGCGTTTTCTGTTGCCCGGCCAATGGCCGGTGGCGGCTTACATTTTTGCCTATCTCGCGGGCGGTTTTTATCCGGCGGTGGAAGTCTGGGAACGGCTCCGAAAACGCACGATTGACGTGCATTTTCTCATGATCTTCGTCGCCGCCGGTGCTGCCTCCATCGGAGCGTGGGCCGAAGGCGCGATTCTGCTTTTTTTGTTTTCGTTTTCCGGCGCGCTCGAACATTACGCGCTCGGCCGGACGCAGAAGGAAATCCGTTCGCTCTTCCGCGACGCGCCGAAAGTCGCCACCGTGCTGGATGGCCGGGGCGGCGAGCGCGAGGTCAAAGTCGAGCAGCTCGCGCGCGGAATGCGTTTGCTCATCAAACCCGGCGCGCAATTTCCCGTGGATGCCGAAATTGCCAGGGGGAGCACCGCCGCGGACGAATCGAATCTCACCGGCGAAGCCACGCCCGTCGGGAAGAACATCGGCGACATCGCGCTCGCCGGCACCATCAATCTTTGGGGCGCGGTTGAAGTCGTCGTTGCGCGGCCCGCGGCGGAAAGTTCGCTGCAAAAAATCGTCACGCTTATCAAGGACGCGCAGCAGCGCAAGGCGCCCGCGCAACAATTCACCGATCAAGTCAGCACTTACTACACTTACGCCGTTTTGGGACTTTCGTTGGCCATGTTTTTTGTCTGGTGGCTTGGCCTCCGGCTCGCGCCGTTTGCGTCCGCCATCGAATCGCAAAGCGCGTTTTACCGCACCATGACGCTGCTCGTGGTCGCGTCGCCGTGCGCGCTGGTCCTTTCCATTCCCTCGGCGGTGCTCGCGGCCATCGCCTGGGGCGCGCGCCACGGCATCCTGTTCCGAGGCGGCGCGGCGGTGGAAAAACTAGCCGGGGTCAACGTCGTCGCGCTCGACAAAACCGGCACGCTCACGACCGGTGAATTGCGCCTTGAAAAGGTCGAAAGTTTCCCGGCCGGCCGCGAAGCCGAAGTTGCGCGGCTGGCTTACTCACTGGAAAAACTTTCCGCGCACCCGCTCGCCCGCGCCATCACACGCCATGGCAAACAACAACAACTCGAACCGGTCGCCTTGGAGCAATTTGAATCGGTGACAGGGCAGGGATTGAAGGCGAAGCTTGACGGTCAGGATGTTTTCCTGGGCAAACGCGAGTGGGTTGAAGACGCACAAACAGATTGGGCGGAGCAGCAGCTCCGCCCTACCGACGATGGTAGGGCTGCGCTGCCGCGCAGCCCAAACTCAACGGGAACCCAAACCGATGCCGGGCTCTCCGAAGTCTGGGTTGCGCACGGCGATTTGCTGGGCCGCGTCATTTTGCGCGATGACATCCGTCCCCAGGCCGCATCGGTCGTGGAAGAATTGCGCCGTGAAGGCTTGCGCACCGTGGTTTTGACCGGTGACCGCCGGGCGACCGCCGAATTTTTGCGCGACAAGTTGAAGTTGGATGATGTGCGCGCCGAATTGAAGCCGGAGCAAAAAGTCGAGGCGGTACGTGAGTTGAGCGGGCAGGGGAGGAAGGTCGCCATGATCGGCGACGGCGTGAACGACGCGCCGAGTTTGGCCGCCGCGCACATCGGCGTGGCGATGGGCGCACGCGGGTCGGACGCGGCCTTGGAGCAGGCCGACGTGGTGCTGATGCACGACCGGCTGGAAAATTTTCTCGCCGCGTTTCGCCTGAGCCAGCGCACGCGCCTCATCATTCGCCAGAATCTGGTCCTTTCGCTCGGCACGGTGGTGGTGCTGGTGTCGTTCGCGCTGCTCGGGAAAATTCCACTGACGATTGGTGTGGTCGGCCACGAAGGCAGCACCGTGGTCGTGGTGATGAACAGTTTGCGATTGCTTTTCGGCGGTGCAACGACAAAGCAGAACTAGTTCAGATAAGGATGAAAATTGGGTTGAACACGAAAAAATCGCGCCCCCTCGCCCCAGCCCTCTCCCCGTTTGGCGGGGAGAGGGAGATAATCGGAGGTCGCGCGAACGTATTCCCTCGCCCCGCCGAAGCGGCTCCATCCACGCAGGCGGGAGAGGGGAATCTTTTCTGTTCATCCGCGTCTTGACCGTGTTTAATCAGTGCCAGTTGAATTTGTGAACCCGTTTCTAAAATTTGTTTCAGAACACGCGCGGCTTTTCCAAAGCGGAAAAAAATTGCCGCTGGGCCGTCCGCAAAAATTCCCGCGGCATCGGAAGGTGCCGGACGACGCGCCGAAGGCGTTGATTTTCTCGCCGCATCCGGACGACGAGTGCATCGTCGGCGGACTGGCGTTGCGGCTGTTGCGGGAAGCGGAGTGGAACGTCATCAACGTTGCCGTGACGCTGGGCGGCAAAATCGCGCGGCGCACGGCGCGGTTGTCTGAATTGCGGGGCGCGTGCGATTTCCTCGGCTTCGGCCTGGCGGTGGCGGATTGGGACGATATCAATCCGGTTGCGCGCCGGGAAAACCGCCCGTCGTGGCGGGCGGCGGTCGAAATCGTCGCCGAAATCCTGGCGGAACAGCAGCCGCGCGCGATTTTTGTTCCGCACGAAAACGACCGGCACCCGGCGCACATCGGCACCCATTTTTTGGTTCTGGATGCGCTTAAACAATTATCCCCCCGTTTCGAGTGCCATGTCGTCGAAACGGAATTTTGGGGGCAAATGACCGATCCCAATCTGCTCGTCGAATCGGGCGTCGAGGACGTGGGCGATCTCGTGGCGGCGCTGGCGTGTCACGCCGGCGAAGTACGGCGCAATCCGTATCACGCGCGGTTGCCGGCGTGGATGATGGACAACGTGCGGCGCGGCGCGGAAGGGGCGGGCGGGCAGGGCGGGGCGGCGCCGGATTTCACGTTTGCGACGATTTACCGGCTCCGCCAATGGACCCGCGGCCGGCTGATCAATGTGTTGAAGCGCGGAAAATTCTTGTCGCGTTCAAAAAATCCCGCCGGACTTTTCTGATGAAAACAAAATTCATGCGCGAGGCCATTCGTCTCTCGCTCCAAAAAATGCGCGGCAATCACGGCGGGCCGTTTGGCGCCGTCGTGGTGCGCCACGGCAAAATCGTCGGGCGCGGATGGAATCAGGTTACTTCGGCCAACGACCCGACGGCGCACGCGGAAATCGTCGCCATCCGCGAGGCGTGCCACCGGCTCAAGACGTTCCGGCTCGATGATTGCGAGCTTTACACCAGTTGCGAGCCGTGTCCGATGTGTTTGGCCGCGATTTACTGGGCGCGGATGGGGAAGATCTTTTACGCCAACACACGGCGCGACGCGGCGGCCATTGGATTCGATGATAATTTTCTCTACCGCGAGGTTGCCCGGCCGGTTTCCCGGCGCAAGCTTCCAATGAAACAACTGCTTCGCGGGGAAGCGCTGAAGGTGTTTGCGGAATGGAAACGGAAGCCGGACAAAATCCGGTATTGAATTTTTTTTTATGGCATAGACCTCCGGTCTGTGTATTCCCAACTACCGGATTGCGCGTTTGACGCCATTTTGCGGTCTGCTAAAGTCGTCCACAATGAGCCTTGTAGTTAATCTCCTTACCCGCCGTGTCACGGGGCAATTCCGCGCTGGCAACCGGATGTGTTGCCCAAATGGAACGGAGCGCGGGTGTCCCACCCGCAGCAGCCAGGATTGCCAATGAGCGCACGTCATTCCACAGGTTTTAGTGTTGTCGAATGTGCTGCGGCTGAGACAGCCGCGCTCCACCGCCTCCAAAATGATTTGGGCAATACGCCCAACCGGAACGGTGGCCGTGCGGGAATGCGGAGAATTGTCCCCGGTTTGCTTGGGGGGATGTTTTTATTTTTTCTTGCCGCCTTCCCTAATCATGCCGCTGATGGAGGACTTGCCGCCCCGGGGGTTGTCCACCGTTACGGCCAGCTCCAGGTGAAAAACGGCCGGTTGTGCGACCACAGCGGCAATCCGGTTCAACTCCGGGGAATGAGTTCTCACGATCTGAAACAGTTCCCGTTCACCCGGAACACGGTGAGCAATCTGGTGAACGGCTGGCATGTCTCGGTGGTCCGCGCGGCGATGTACACGGACAGCTACGGTTCGAGTTATATTCGGGATCCCCAGGTGAAACAAACCGTCGAACTCATCGTGGATGAGGCAATCCGCAATGATGTTTATGTTATCGTGGATTGGCATGTTCTCGAGGACGGCAATCCCAACCGCTATAAAGAGCAGGCGAAGAAATTCTTCCAGGAGATGGCGGAGACATATCGTGGTTCGCCCAACGTGATTTATGAAATCTGCAATGAACCCAACGGGACCAATGTGACTTGGAAGGAGATTAAAACCTACGCTGATTTCATCATCCCGGCCATTCGCGCCCTTGATCCGGACCGCGTCATCATTGTCGGGACCGGCACCTGGTGTCAGGACGTGCGTGCGGCGGCGGCGGCGCCACTGAATTTTACGAACGTCCTGTATGCCCTGCATTTTTACGCGGGAACGCAGCGCGACGAATTGCGCCGCAACGCGGATTTTGCCCTGTCCGGGAATTTGCCCCTTTTTGTTTCAGAATGGGGATTGACCGATTGCACCGGGAAGGGCGGACTTTATCTGGACGAAGCGCAAAGGTGGGTTGACTGGATGAACGAACACAAGATCAGTTGGGCAAGCTGGTCTTTCAGCAACGCGGATGAAGCCAGCGCCGCGGTCAAGCCGATGGTGAAGATGGAGGGGCCCTGGCGGGATTCGGATCTCACCCCATCCGGGAAATGGATCAAATCTAGGATTCAAGCCGATTGATCGTTCGGCGCGGCAAACAGCAGGTCGTTGTGGTGAGAGCACATTCGGACAACGCTTGCCACCGGCCAATCTTCATTCGTAAAGTTGGCAAACGATGGACTACTGGCTGAATCTAATCTGCCGCTACTGGCCGCACCTGGCCGCGGGCTTTGATTTTCTGGCCGCGCTGCTGGCCTCGGTTCATGCCCTGCTCCACAAACGTGATTCCCGCGCCGCAACGCTCTGGCTCGGACTCATCTGGTTTCTGCCGGCATTCGGCCCGATCCTTTACCTGATATTGGGCGTGAACCGCATCCGCCGCCGCGCCGTTTTGCTCGGCGTGCATAAAACCAGCCAGGGCCGGATTCCCAAAGACCTCGGCGAACCGCAACCTGACGGCGCGGAACACCTGAAAATGCTCGCGCGCGTCGTTGGCCGCGTCGTCGCGCAACCGCTCACACCCGGCAACCACGTCCAGCCGCTCGTCAACGGCGACGAGGCGTTTCCCGCCATGCTGGCGGCGATTGAATCCGCAACCCAATCCATCTCGCTGGCCAGTTATATTTTCGACAACGACGCCAGCGGAAAGCAATTTGCCGCCGCGCTCGGCCGGGCCGCCAAACGCGGGGTTGCCGTGCGCGTTTTGATTGACGCCGCCGGCACGCGCTACTCGTGGCCGCCCATCACCCACAATTTGAGACGCGCGCAGGTTCCGTTCGCAAAATTTCTGCCGGCGTCCCTGCTCACGCCGTGGCGCGTGGCCACCGTCAATCTGCGCAATCACCGCAAAATTCTCGTGGTGGACGGCCAGACGGCCTTCACCGGGGGCATGAACATCCGCCAGGGCAACGTGCTCGGCAGCAACCCCAAAAGCCCCGTTCAGGACCTGCATTTTCGGGTCGAAGGTCCGGTGGTGACGCGATTGCAGGAGGCCTTCGCCAACGATTGGGCGTTCACCACCGGCGAGGTGCTGGACGGCGAAATCTGGTTTCCGGAACCGCGACCCTCCCATTCGGGGGTCATCGCGCGGGTCATCACCGACGGGCCGGATGCGGATTACGACAAATTGCGCTGGACGCTGCTGGCCGCGCTGGGCGAGGCGCAAACTTCCGTGCAAATTCTCACGCCATATTTTCTGCCGGACCCGGCGCTCATCACCGCCTTGAACCTCGCGGCGCTGCGCGGTGTGCAGGTGGACATCGTTTTGCCGGGCAAAAGCAATCTGCCCTACGTCCATTGGGCGTCACGCGCCATGTGGTGGCAGGTGCTCGAACGCGGCTGCCATGTCTGGCTCACCCCGCCGCCGTTTGATCACTCCAAACTGATGATTGTGGACGGCCACTGGGTTCTGCTCGGCTCGGCCAACTGGGACGCGCGCAGTTTGCGGCTGAATTTTGAGTTGAACGTCGAATGTTACGGCCGCGAGCTTGCGCACGAGATGACGGCGGTCCTTCAGAAAAAACTTCGCGGCGCGCGCCAGGTGACCAAGGCGGAGGTGGACGGACGGATTCTCCCGGTAAAAGTGTGCGACGCCGCCGCGCGATTGTTTTCCCCATTTTTATGAAAGCGTTTGATTCGGAGGGGCGAGTTCCACGAGCCCCACAATTCATTCGCCCGACCGGCAGCCATCCCGCCGCCAAACGTGGACCGTCCGAACTGCCGCCAGGTTTTGGACTGCGCCAGCCCTCTGGCGCTTTTGGTGGACGCCGACATTGCCAAAGCGGTGGAGGGCCACCGCAGTCCAAGACGCTGCCGCGACAGAGCAAGGTTTTTGGGTTCATGGCCGGACGGGGCGAGGGGCGCTCATTTTGAACAACCAACGATTCATTGCGTATGAAAACCTTTGACAGTCTTACCGAACAGGAAATTCTCGCGCTGGCCATCTCGCTCGAAGAGGAGGACGCGCGCGTCTATGAAGATTTCGCCGCCGGCCTGCAGGAAAATTATCCCGAACAGGCCGAGAAATTTCGCATCATGCGCCGCGAAGAGGACGGCCATCGCCACCGCCTGCTCGAACTTTACAAAAGCCGTTTCGGCGACCACGTGCCGCTCATCCGCCGGCAGGATGTGCGCGGTTTTGTGGATCGTCGTCCGGTCTGGCTCGTGCGCCCGCTCGGATTGAAAACTGTCCAGAAAACCGCCGAAAGCATGGAATTGGAAACAAAACGTTTTTACGAAGTTGCCGGGCGGCGCGCGACTGACACGGGCATCCGGCAATTGCTCGGCGACCTCGCGGAGGAGGAACGCAACCACGCGCACACCGCCGAACGCATCACCCTCACCAAACTCAGCGAAGACGAAAAGTCGCAGCAGAAACGGCTCTTCCTGCTGCAGGTCATTCAGCCGGGACTGGCCGGTTTGATGGACGGCTCGATCTCGACGCTGGCACCGTTGTTTGCCGCCGCGTTCGCCACGCACAACAGTTGGGAAACGTTTCTGGTCGGCCTGGCCGCCAGCAGTGGCGCGGGCATCAGCATGGGTTTTGCGGAGGCGTGTTCCGACGACGGCAGCCTCACCGGCCGCGGCCATCCGTGGGCGCGCGGTTTCGTGTGCGGGTTGATGACCACGCTGGGCGGCCTCGGCCACACGCTGCCATTTTTGATTCCGAATTTGAATACCGCCGTCGCCGTCGCCGTGGGCGTGGTGCTGGTGGAGCTGGGCATCATCTCATGGATACGCCACCGGTTCATGGACACGCCGTGGGCGTCGGCCTTGTTCCAGGTGGCGCTGGGCGGCGCGCTGGTCTTCCTGGCGGGAATTTTGATTGGCAATTCGTGAAAACAAAGAATTTCAACCACGGATGAACACGGCGTAAAGCCGCGTGGCGGCCACGCCGCTATACGCGGACGGACACGGATTCTGGTAGGGCTGACCTGCCGGTCAGCCGGACGCGCGGCAGCGCGTCCCCACCGTTCTCAATAAACCAAAATAAACCAAAACCAGCCCCGCTGCGGAAGAAATATTAACGCAAAGGCATAGCGCGGCGGAGCCGCAACCAAAGGAGCGCGGAATTCATTCCGCTTCGGGCCAATGCGTGTAAACCAACGTTGAAGCACATGCGGCTGGGGAAGCGGAATAAATTCCGCGCTCCGGAAAAATCTTCGCAGTACGCGACGAAGTTATGAGATAGCACTGCAAAGGCGCAAAGCCGCAAGGCCAATATCGTCTTTTCTTTGCGACTTGGCGTCTTTGCGTTAAATCCGGTCGTCATTCAATAAACGAGGACGAGAACCGCCGCAGCCTGCGCCGACTTCACGACATCCTCAAACTTCCGGTCAGCCGTGACCGGCGCTTTGAGCTTGGCCGAAACGGTCGGCACGGATTCAAGGAAGCTCAACAGCAGACTGCTCTTGACCGCGTAATTGACATTCTCCGGCAATGCCCCGCTCGCCGCCAGCGCCGCCGACGCATTCAGCTTGGCCGACACGATGCCGATGACGTTGCCCCGGTCATCCACCAGCGCGCCGCCCGAATTGCCCGGCTGCGCCGGCACGCTGATTTGAAAATAGCGCGGGTCATTTATGTCTTAACTACTGCGGTTTTAACTTCGTGGAAATGAATTGATACAGCGACGGGAAAAATTCATCCGAACCTAGCGCTCCGGGAGTTTGCATCGAGACGTAAATGGTTTTTCCGGGCGACAAGGATGCGGTTCTGTGCTGAATGTAAACCGCCGCATCTCCTTGAAAGTGCATTTGCGCGTCCCACAATTGAACGAGCGGCAAATAATAATCAGTAGAAGGAACTCGCGAGCGATTTGCCGGTCTGAAACGAACATCGCCGTTTGTGGGAAATGGTGCTGTGGGCGGCAATCCGAACAAACCACTCTTGTTGACATGAAATTTAAGCTCTGTTCTGGTGGGAAGTTGTTCAAAACCGGTGTCCACTCCTAACGCGAGTTTATCTGTAATGCAGAACGGAATCCCCTTGCGGCTATCGTCGTAAGTGAGCGGCCAAGGTGAAGCTGGTGGCAGACTGACTAGAAATCCGCCTTCATGCAAATAACGAATAAGAGACCGTGTCACGTCATCTGTCACTTTGATGCTGCTAATGTAATGCTCGCTGGCGATATGGATGAAAACCGGCAGATTAGTGGCACTAAAAATTTTCGGATCAATCAAATCCGCCCACGTTAATGGCTGGATTGTTGCGCCACAGTAGGCGAGCCAGAATTCCGTATCGTTCACTGAATCCTGTGCCAACACACCGACTTTCCGATTCAGTAATATTGTGTTCAGGTGATTGGTCGTGCTGGGAACAAATCGGGGCAAGGGAATTGGAAGCGGTGCATTGACCAGCGCACTATTAAGAAAGAGTTGGGAATATTCGGCAGTGATTTGAAGATACTTATCGCCATATTCCAGGCTGGGTTCAATCTCCGACCCTTCCGGCCATTCGTTCCACGATGTGATGATTACCCAATCCGGTTTTGCCTCGATGGCTTCTTCCCAAAGTGTTCGATACATCTGTCCATCCAGTCGGTCGGTTTGCCAATCGAATTTGTAAGCTTTTCTTGCATCTGAACCGGGCACTACCACGAGGCAACTGATTCGATTCCGTTGTCGCGCCAGCTTCACGCCATTGGCATAGAAATGTGCAGCCCATGCACGAAAATCGCCAAGATTATTTATCGTGAGATATTTTTCAAATTCCTCAGGCAAACCGTTTAAACCGTATGAATGAATGCCATCGAAAAGATATGCACAGCTGCTTTGCTGACCATCACCAAGCAGTACAAAATCACCGGCGCGTGCTCGAATCCCTTCGATGATTGCTGGCCATGACGACACCGTCACTTGAAACATGACCACGCGGTTGTAAGCAAAGATGACCGGTTTGCCGTCCACTTTCAGAAAGGCCGGGCTTTTCCCATATTTTTTCAAAACATATGATACTTCATTGACTGCGCGATCAATCTGGCCTTGGTCATCGCCGGGAGCTTGTTCCCAGTAAATTGAAATCTTGAAATTTTTCTTTTCCGCGTGTTCAAGCAAAAGCGACAAGGACTGATCATGCCATGCATCCCAATCACTCGTCCCCCACCAACTTATGACAAAGCCAGTGATGCCATGCGTTTTGGCTTGATCAATCTGCCAATCTATCACCGCCGGATTATGGGAATTGTAAGCGCCTTTGACGGGATAGCGTGCAGCCCTTGTCAGCACATGTTTATTCGTGTCAGCATCACCCCAAGGATTTCGTTCGGGAGACAAGCCATACCAACCGTAATAAAATGCCAGCACTTCATGCGGAACTTGCGTGTAGTGCCGTTCGCTTTGGTCGTTGACGAATTGAAAAAAAGAATTTGTCGTCTGGGATAATGCGGGCAAGCTTGAACAAAGAAAGATAACAGCCACATTAAACGCAAAGGAGACGAGCTTGATCCATGATTTCTTTGCCATTGCGCGAGAATAATTGGTTTCCAACTGCAAGCAAGTCCAGTCGTCCATCCCCAAAATGAATTCAGGAAATGATTTCCCTTCCGCCTTCATCCGGTTTCGGCGCGACGAGTCCGTCTTCGCTCCCGTCTTCACTGCGTTACGACGCGGCGAGTCGCTTCGACGCGACAAGTCCGCCTTCCGACGTAGCGGCTTTCGGGAGAAAGCCGCCATTTGAAATTCCTGCGGAAATTTGCGGCGCTCTGCCGAGACGCCGCTACGCCGACGGCTATGGTTTTTTCTTTTCTTCGCGCAGTGCCACCGGCGAATTGAGTTCCGCTTCCACTTCCGCACGGTTCATGGACTGATGCATCGTGTCCGGGCAAAGGTCAATACCACCGGGCCATTCCACGCAGCCGAAATCGGGATTGACGGTGACGGCGTTGAAAACGCGCGCTTCCAGCAATTTCAGAAACACGCCGCCGCGCCGTTCGGGTTCAACGGGGAATATCCCGTTGACACCGTCGTTGAAGGTGACTTTCAACCGGCATTGCGGCAGCGGTTCGGCGGAAATGATCCGAATCATGTCTTTATTCTACTCCAATGGCGCGATTTTGGAAGGCTCTTGATTGCGGCTCGCCAGGTCCCACGCCTGCCGCAATTCCGCGCGATGCAACGCCGCCCATTCGAGGACCAACGCCCGCGCGCGCCGGCTCATGTCGCCTTCAATGACCTCCAGCGTGTTGATGTTGACCTTGATACCCTCGCCTTGATAAACCGCGTGAAAATGTGGCGGCGCGTGATCGCCATAAAACATACGGATGATGATCCCGTAAAACCGGCTTAATTCTGGCATGACGGGAGATTAATGGGTTTCAACCGGCTGGCAAGCCCGGCACATTCGCTCGTCTGTCCAATCGTCCATCCCAAAATGAATTACACCTTCAACAACTCGCGGCAGGCGATTTGGAGCTTCTTCAAGCCGGCCTTTGACTTCGCCTCGATGTAGCAACGAATCAATGGCTCGGTGCCGCTGGCGCGGAACGCAACCAATTCGTGATTCGGCAGCAGAAATTTAAAGCCGTCGGTGGTGATGAATTTTTCCACCTTGAACGGCCCGATGTTTTGCAAGCCACCGCCCAGCTTCGCCAGCAACGCGTCTTTTTTCTCCGGCGCAAAGCTGACGTTGATGCGGTCGGTGTAAAAATTGCCGTTCTGCTTTGAAAGTTCCTTCAAAATTTGTCCCAACGATTTCTTTTCGGTGGCGACCAGCTCCGCCATCAGCAGGCACGCGAGAATACCGTCCTTTTCCGGCACGTGGCCCTTGACGCTCAAGCCGCCGGATTCCTCGCCGCCGACGATGATGGGTTCGCTTTCCATCAGCGCGCCGATGTATTTGAAACCGACCGGCGTTTCATAAACTTTCACGCCGAAGAGCGCCGCCACGGCGTCCACCTGATGGCTCGACGGCACGGTGCGCACGACCGCGCCCGTCCAGCCTCGATTCTTCTTCAGGTGATACAGTGCCAGCGCCAAAACCTGATTGGGTGTCAGCCAGGTGCCGTCCTTGTCCACGATGCCAAAACGGTCGGCGTCGCCGTCGAGGCCGAGGCCGAGGTGGGCCTTGCCGCTGCGGACGAATTTGCTGACGCCGGCCATGTTCTCGGCGTTCGGCTCGGGATGATGGCCGCCGAACAGCGGATTCAGTTCGTTGTGAAACAGCGTGACTTTCGCGCCGGCTTGTTCGAGCAACGTGTCGAGGTAACCGTGGCCGGTGCCGTAGCTCAGGTCCACGGCCACCTTGAGCTTCGCTTTTTTGATCACTGCAAACTCAATGAGCTTGTGAAGCTGTTTGAAATACGTGGGCTGCGGATCAAACGTTTTGCATTGGAAAGTGCCGATGACCGCGCTTTTGAACGACCAGCCGGCTGCCTGAAGCTTGGCGATGTTTGCCTCAATTTGCCCGGTGACTTCCGGCGTGGCGGGCGCGCCGTTGCTCGTGGAAAATTTCAGGCCCTGATATTCCGGCGGATTGTGACTGGCGGTCATGTTGATGCCGCCGATGGCTTTGCGATGGCGGATGTTGTGGGTGATGACCGGCGTGGGCGTGTCGCGATTGCAAAGCAAGGGTTCCAGGCCGTTGGCGGCGAGCACCTCGGCGGCGGCCAGTGAAAATTCGCGTCCCAGAAACCGCGTGTCGTAGCCAAGAATGACGAGTGACGAGTGACGGGTGTCGAGTGACGAGTTTAGATATTCCGCGATGCCTTGGGTGGCGAGGCGGACGTTGAGGAAGGTAAAATCACGGGCGATGATGCCGCGCCAGCCGCTCGTGCCGAATTTTATCATGTTGGAGTTCACGCTTTAGCGTGCCTTTTCCTTGTTAAAAGTAATGGTTGCGTCATCCGAACAAGCTGAAGCTTGAACTCCAACTCAACTTTTCCAATCAAACGCCTTTTTCTTCACGGCGTAGAGATAGCCGGCGAATAAAATCGCGAGGAACGAAAGCATGGAACCGAGGATCAAATTCCGCGTGGCCGGGTCTTTGAGCATGTCCTTGTAAACCACCGCCCACGGAAAAAGGAACACGACCTCGATGTCGAACAGGATGAACAGCATCGCCACGAGGTGGAACTTGACCGACATCCGCGGATTGCCTTCGCCGATGGGGATCATGCCGCATTCGTAGGCGGTATCCTTGATCTGGCTGCGTTTGCCGCGTTTGCCAACCAGCATGGACACCAAAATCATCCCGAACGGCGCGGCGATGGCCAGGCCGAGCAGCATCAGCACCGCGAGATACTGGGCAAATTGCGACTGTTCCATGCAGATAGGGTAGGGGAACGCCGCAAAAATTCAATAAGGAAAACAGGAAGGCAGGAGATGATTTTGCATCAGCTATCGCCGGTTGGGCCTCATATACAACGTGCTGTAGCGGCGCTCTGTGAGCGTCGCGCTTTTTGAATTTCCGGAAAGATGCGGCGGTCATAGACCGCCGCTACAGTTCACTATTGCACGCCGACGCGATAGAAGTACGGTCCGGCGCCGGTGGCATCGGTGTCGGTGTAACTGGTTGTGCCGGGTTGGCCGATGATACCGGTTTGAATGGTCGAGAACGCCGGCTGCGCTGCAAGGCTGGTGCTGCGGTCGAGGAAATAAGTGACGCTACTGACGCTTTGCCAGGTGACGGTAATGCCGGAAACATCGTTGGTGATGGCCGTCATTTTCAGCAAGGACGAGGGATCAGTGGGATCTGTCCCAGTAATCCACTCCTGCCAGTTGTTCATGCCGTCGCCGTCGGTATCCGCGAAATCCGCCGAGCCGTTGTTCGTCAATCCATATTGCTGGAGCCAGGCGTAGGAGATGACGGAGGTAGGGGTTTGATATTCGTAGGCCCCGGCGTCCACCGTGCCGCCCTGGATGCGCGGGTTGCCGTCGAGATCATTGGTGGCGGCAACAAACGAATTGTTGCCGGAATTAATGCAAGGCGAGTTGGACTGGAGGTGGAAGTCGCCACCGATGGGGTCCACGACAAGCGGTGCATTGGTGAAGTTGTAATCGCCATTATCGGGCATTGGCGTCGTGCAACAATAGTTCAAGGTGCAGCCGGGATAATATTCCGTGGTTGGGGCGAAGTTGGGTCCATCCGGGGCGGTGTTGAAATAAACAATGCAATTGTTCAAGAGGCTTTGGGACGCTCCGCCGCCGGAGCCGCCTGCCGAATTGTCGGCGAGCGTGCAATTGTTGAGCGTGCTGCTGTCAACCCCACCGCCGATAAAATCGGCTGAATTACCCGTGAGCAGGCAGTTGGCAAGGTTGCAGTAGTCCGCCCCGCCTCCCTGACCGCCTTCACCGTGGAACAGAACGGCGGAATTATTGGACAGCGTGCAGGTGTTCAAAGTGCTGCCGCTGGCGCCCCCGCCAAACGATCCGGAATTGCCGGTCAGCGTGCATTGATTCAAGATGCTCGAATCCGCCCCGCCGCCATTGAGAGCAACAGCATTGCTCGAAAGCACGCAGGATTGCAGTGTGCTGGATTCCGCACCTCCGCCGTTGTAGCCAGAATTGCCGGACAAAGCGCAGTTGGTCAAAAAACAGGAGTAGGCGCCACCACCATTGTAGAATGCCGAGTTTGACGCCAGCAGACAGTCGTTCAATGTGGCTCCGTATGCCGCGCCGCCGCTGTCGCCAGTGAGGTTGCCCGCCAGGGTGCAGTTGTTCGCGCTGCCATAGCATATCGCACCGCCAACGCCACCGGCAGAGTTGCCGGACAACCCGCAATTGGTGAGCACGCTATTGTAGGCCGCACCGCCGTAGTAAGCGGCCGAATTGCTGGAGAGAGTGCAGTTGTTCAGTGTGTTTTGATAGACGCCCCCGCCAGAGGAAGCCAAGTTGCCGATGAAGGCACAATTATTCAGCGTGCCGCCAGATGCCCCACCGCCAGTCCAGGCGGCCCAGTTGCCCATAACCACACAATTGGACGCGACTCCGCCAGTGGAATCACACAACAATCCGCCGCCGCTTTGTTCTGTAACCCCATCCCCATCGTTCCGGGTGGCGCCCCCGGTCAGGGTGAACCCCAATAACTGCGAGCCATTGCTCAGAAACACACATCGCACCGCATCGTCGCCATTAGTCGTAACCGGATCTTGATAGCCTTGAATCACGGTCACCGCCGGACCGTTGACGCTTTCCACGGACACAGCCGTCAGCCGGTTGATGACCACGCGATTCGTGAGCGATCCAAAGACCACCCGTCCGCCGATGCCATAGACACCGTTGGTCACCAGAATCGTGCCGCCGGGGAAGGCCGCGTCCACCGCATCCTGAATGTTAGTCGCCGCCGCAGCCCAGGAAATGTACGGCGACACCGGGCTGGCATTGCCGGGAGCGACATAATGAATCGCTTCGAGCACATGAACCATCTGGGTGGTCGAGACACCACCTGGACTGCTCTCGTTATATACCAGCAAGATCACCGGGTAGTCACCCAATGCCGCCCAACCATGCGAAGTGTACGGCTGATTGCTCACTCCAGTTCCGTCACCGAAATCCCAGATGTTCGAGCTGGCATGTCCGCTGATCTGCGCGGTAAAATTTACGATGAACCCCCTGGCCACGTTGGTGTAGGAAGCCTGCAGGGCGACCGTCAATGGTCCGGTGATTTCACCCGGAAGAAATTCATCGCAACCAATGGACGGCGGGCTGGCCCAAGCCTCGTTGTCAATGTCCAGGCCCGTTGAATAGTTGGTGCTGCCAGCGGCGCGGCAGGGCGATCCGGCGGTGATATGGGAAAAATCAGACAGTTGCGGGTCGTCCGTGATGTTATTGGTGCCGCTGTCGGGCAGGGGCGCGGTGCAACAGTAATTCAGAGTACAGTTGGAATAGTTCGAGCCGCCCGGGCCGATGTTGTAGCAAACGATGCAATTGTTCAGCGTGCTGGAATCTGCGCCGCCACCGCTCCCTGCTGAATTGCCGGTCAAGGTGCAGTTGTTCAGAGTGCAATACTCCGCGCCACCGCCTTGGACCCCGGCCGGATTGCCGGTCAGAACACAATTGTTCAACAAAGCGTTGTAAGCTCCACCGCCATAACCCGATTGGTTGCCGACGAACGTGCAGTTGTTCAAAATGCCACCCGCAACACCACCGCCCGCATCTCCGGCGGAGTTGTTGATAAAAACGCAGTTTGTAACCGTCGAATAAACCGATCCGCACTCAACCCCGCCGCCGTAGGATTCGTAAATACCATCGTCATTACCGGGTTCCGTGGCTCCGTTGGTAAGCGTGAAGCCGCTCAAGGTTGCGCCGCCGACCAGATAAACGCACCGTACGGCGCCAAAATCATTGATGGTTCCGGGAACCTGATTGCCCACAATAAAGGTCACCGCCGGTCCGTTGACGCTCTTCAACGCGAGCAGGTTGGTGACTTCAACGCGGTTGGTCAGGCTGGTCAGGCCTTTGCCGCCGGTTTGATAAACGCCATTGCTGACCAGCACCGTTGCCCCGACCGCAGCCGCATCCACGGCGTCCTGAATATTTGTCGCTGCAGTGGACCAGGAAGTGTAGGGAGCCACCGGATGCGTGCTGTCGAGGGAAACATAATTGGTTCCTTCGGCAACATAAACCGTCACCGTCGTGCTTACGCCACCGGGATGGCTGTCGTTAAACACAGTCAAGGTCACGTGATAAACGCCCGGAGACGTCCAGCCATGTGCCGTGACAAACCGGTTGCTGACCACCGTGCCGTCGCCAAAATCCCAGGTGTTCAAACTGGCATGCCCGCTGATCTGTCCGGTAAAATTTACCGCAAAACCCGATGCCACATTCGTGTAGTCCGCCTGAATGGCAACGCTCAATGCTCCGGTGATTGCGCCGGAATAATATTCGTCGCAGCCGATGGATGGCGGATTCCGCCACGGCTCGCCATCGATGTCCACGCTGGTCGAATAATTCGTGCTGCCCGTGCCGATACAGGGCGAGTTGGCGCTGATATGCGCAGCATCGGCCAGTTGCGGTTCGGTGGTGATGTTGTTCGAGCCGTTGAACGGCAATGGCAGCGTGCAGCAGAAATTCAAAGTGCCGCCGGAATAGTTGGGCAACGTGGGGGCTTGATTGTAGTAAACAATGCAATTGTTCAAAGTGCTGTCGGCTGCACCGCCGCCGGTTCCCGGCACCAAGTTGGCTATCAGGGTGCAGTTGTTCAGTATGCTGGAACCCGCGCCACCGCCGTTACCACCGGATGTATTTCCGGACAACGTGCAGTTGTTCAACGTGCAATTCGCCGCGCCGCCGCCGTAATTCGCTGAATTGCCCGTCAAAACACAACCATCCAGGGTGCTCGACTCCGCGCCGCCGCCGTTTCCCAAATAGACAATGGAGTTTCCCGAAAGCGTGCAATGGCTCAGGATACAGGATTCTGCGCCGCCTCCGCCTTGAAAGGAGCCATTGGCGGTGAGGATACAGTGATTCAGGGTGGAGGAATGGGCGCCGCCGCCCTGGCCAAAAAGACTCGATACATTGCCGGTCAGGGTGCAGTTGTTCAAGACGGCTCCGATTGCGCCACCGCCGCTGCCGTAACTCCCCCAGGCAACGTAATTGCCAACCAGCGTGCAGCCATTCAGCGTCCCTTGGAAAGATCCTCCCCCGTCGCCGTATGTCAGGTTGCCCAGGAAGAAGCAATTCGAGACCAGGACGTTCGTGGATTCACAATATGTTCCGCCGCCGCTCGCCGAGGAGATTCCGTTGGTCAGGGTGAACCCGATCAGCGAACTGTTGTTGGCCAGATACATGCATCGCATCGCCTGGGACCCATCAATGACCGTCACCGCCGGACCATTAACGCTTTGCACCGTCACTGCCTTGTTGACCGCGACCCGGTTGGGCCCGTTCAGCTGTCGGCTGCCGCTGTCATAAACTCCATCCTTGACCAGAATCTGATCGCCATCGTTCGCGGCATCCACCGCATTCTGAATGTTCGTCGCGGCCGTGGCCCAGTTGGTGTAGGGCGGGGTGGGGTTGGCGCCATTCGCATCCACGTAAAGGACGGCGGCGGAAGTATTAAATGCCAGAAGCGCCAGACAAGCCGCCACCCATCGCGGAAAATGAAGTTTCATAGCCTTGTTTTTAGCAACTTGCTTATACTCGGCATTAAATTGTCTAAATGCAAGCAAAAAATGGCTGCTCCCGGTGACAATTGTGAAACAAGAATCTCCTCTTTTGTGAATAGCCGGAGAATCAACGTCAATATCGTCCTTAAGGACAGGCAGGTTGCAATGGGGAAATTTACAAGCTGCAAGTCTTCATAAAATCATTCGAGAAGCGGGCAGGGTTTGTTTTTGCATGGCATTTTTTATCGAACGGTATAAATGAACAGGTCAATTCACCGGGCACGATGAACATCCAGAATCCATTGGCGAAACCACTTGGCTGGGGAAAATCTTTTCTGTGGCTGATGCTGGCCGTGGCGTGTTTTCATCTGGCCTACACGTCCAGTAAATTTCCAGCAGCGGGCCTGTTGATATTCGGCTACGCCTTGGGCCTCGTCCGTCTCACCGACCAGCCAACCGTCCGCCGCGCGTTTTATTTTGGTCTGGCGACGGGATTTCTCTGCTATGCGGCGCAACTGTTTTTCTTCTGGCGCATCTTCAACGCCGCTGCGATTGTGCTCTGGCTGGTGCTCGCGTTTTGGATCGGACTGTTTGCGGCGATTGTCTGTGGCAGCATCCGGCGCTGGGGAAAAGTCAGGGCGGCGTGGCTGATACCGGTGATCTGGACTGGAATTGAATATTTCCGCAGCGAACTCTACTACCTTAAATTTTCGTGGCTGAACATAGGGTATGTGTTCCAGAATTTCTCAATCATGCCATTTATGAGCTATGGAATGTATGGTGCGGGATTTTTCGTTTTTGCCGGAGGGGCACTTTTCTTCTGCCGGCCGCACATCAAACGAGTTGTCATGGGTTGGTTTGTGGTTTTCCTGGTTTTGGTTGTTCTCGGCGCGTGTTTCATTCAAATCAACAAAGGACTCCGGATTTCTTATGCCCGGCCTGTGTCACAACCTTGCATTGCCGGCGTCCAGATGGAATTCCCTTCGCCCAATGTTCTGCCCAAGGCTCTCGACAAGGCCCTGGGCAAATATCCCGATGCGCAAATTCTTGTTTTGAGCGAATACACCCTCGACGGCCCGGTGCCGGATTCGTTGAAACAATGGTGCCGTGAGCACGAACGCTTTTTGGTCGTCGGCGGCAAGGACCCCGCGGGCACCAACGATTATTACAACACCGCCTTTGTCGTCAGCACGAACGGCGAGATTGTCTTCAAGCAGGTTAAGAGCGTACCGATCCAGTTTTTCAAGGACGGCCTTTCCGCGCCCAAACAGGAGGTCTGGAATTCGCCCTGGGGCAAGATCGGCATCTGCATCTGCTACGACTTGAGCTACACGCGCGTCACTGACCGGCTGGTGGAGCAGGGCGCGCAATTGCTCATCGTGCCGACAATGGATGTTGAAGAGTGGGGCCGGCACCAGCACGAGCTTCACTCACGGGTCGCGCCCGTGCGCGCGGCGGAATACGGCATCCCGATTTTCCGCCTGGCCAGTTCCGGCATTTCTCAGGCCATTACGGGCGAAGGAAAGGTCATCGCGCAAACCTCTTTTCCCGGCAGTGTGGACATTCTCTCGGCGCAACTGCGGTTGCCGGTGCGAGGCTCACTCCCGCTGGACCGGTGGCTGGCGCCGGTGTGCGTCGGCATCACGTCCCTTGTCTTGTTGACGTTGCTGGTTCTCGACTGGCAGGATCGGCGAGCTTCACGCGCGAAAAAAGCGGCGTAGGGGCGGCATATTCCGGCCATTGCGCTGGTCGCGTTGGAGTTCACGCTTCAGCGTGTCCGCCGCCCGTTACAAGCTGAAGCTTGAACTCCAACGATATTTTCCTTTCGCCTTTGCCCGTTTGCCCTTTCAATTCCGCGCCATGTCGCGCGATTACGTCATCGAGCCGTTCCGTTCCGGGATCAATTTGCAGATTGATTACGCGCAGGAATTGAATCCGCAGCAACTGGCGGCTGTCACCTCGCCGCCCGGCCCGGCGCTCGTCATCGCCGGTGCCGGCTCGGGCAAGACGCGCACGCTCACTTATCGCGTCGCTTATCTGCTGGAGCAGGGGATCCCGCCGGACAGAATTTTGCTGCTCACGTTCACCAATAAGGCCGCCGGCGAAATGATGCGGCGCGTCGCCGATCTGCTCGGACGGCAGCTACCGTCGCTCTGGGGCGGCACGTTCCATTCCATCGGCGCGCGCGTGCTCCGCCAGCACGCCGACTTGCTTGGGTACCGGCGCGATTTCACGATCCTCGACCGCGATGACGCGAAGGATTTGATCAAGGCTTGCATCGCCGACGCCGGCATTGAAACCAAAAAGGGCACGCATTTCCCGAAACCCGATGTGCTCTGCGAAATTTTTTCGCTGTCGGTCAACACGCACAAGAGCACCACAGAAATGCTCAAGGAGCAATTCGAGTATTTCGAGCAAATCACCCGGCAGGTCGCCGACGTGCAGAAGCGTTACACCGCCCGCAAACGCGCGACCAACGCGATGGATTTCGACGACCTGCTCGCGCTCTGGCTCCGGCTGTTGCAGGAACACGCCGACGTGTGCGAACATTACCAGCGGCGCTTCCAGTTCATCCTCGTGGACGAATACCAGGACACGAACAAGCTCCAGAGCGACCTGATTGACCTGCTCGCCGAACGGCATCACAACGTCACCGTTGTGGGCGACGACGCGCAGAGCATTTATGCCTGGCGCGGCGCGAATTTCCTGAACATCTTCCAATTCCCCAAACGCCATCCCGGCGCGAAGGTTTTCAAAATCGAGACCAACTACCGCAGCACGCCGGAAATCCTCAGGGTGGCCAACGCCGCCATCGCCGCCAATACGCAGCAATTCACCAAGGAACTCGCGCCCGCGCGCAAGTCCGGTCTGAAACCCGCGCTCGTCGCGTGCAGCGACGCCGCGCAACAGGCGGCGTTCATCGCGCAACGCGTGGCGGAACTGCCCGAGGAAGGCGTGGACCTGAACCGGGTGGCCGTGCTTTACCGCTCGCATTTTCACGCGCTGGAATTGCAGCTCGAACTTACGAAGCGGAACATCCCGTTTTCCATCACCAGCGGCATCCGGTTTTTCGAGCAGGCGCACATCAAGGACGCCACGGCCTATCTCAAGCTGGTCGCCAACCCGCAGGATGAACTCGCCTTCAAACGCGTCGCGCAACTGTTGCCGGGCATCGGCGCGAAGGGGGCGGAAAAAATCTGGAAGATATTTTCAGCGAAGATGGAGGGCGCCGTTTCATTGGAGGGCACTGCTTCGTCAGTGCCCAATATTTTAGGGCAGCGACGAAGCGCTGCCCTCCAAGCCTGTTCCAAATCCGTCCCCGCCAAGGCGGCGACGGCTTGGAAGCAATTTGTCGAGACCGTTTCGCAGCTCGAAGACGAAACCATCCGCAACAGCGCGGCGAAGATGCTGCGCATTGTGATGGACGCCGGTTACGACGATTATCTCAAGGAAAACTTTGCCAATTATCGCAACCGGCTGGAGGACCTCGAACAACTCGCCGTGTTCGCGTATCAATTCGGGTCGGTTGAGGATTTTCTCACCCAACTTGCTCTGCTCACCAATGTCGAGGCCGAGGACGGCGATCCCGCGAACCGCGACGCCGAACAAATCCGGCTCTCAACGATTCATCAGGCGAAGGGCTTGGAGTTCGACGTGGTGTTTGTGATCATGCTGTGCGACGGCCTGTTTCCATCCGGACGTTCGATGGAGACCGACGAAGGCGAGGAGGAGGAACGGCGGCTGTTTTACGTGGCCATCACGCGGGCGAAGAACGAGCTTTACCTTTGTTACCCGCTGGAGCGCGCCAGCTTCAGCAAATCCGGCGGCGATTCGATGCAGCAGCCTTCGCGGTTTCTTTCGGAAATCCCGCGCGATTTGTTGAACGAGTGGAACCTGCGCTTGCGCTATTCTTAATGTTGGAGTTCAAGCTTCAGCTTGTTCTTCGGCATTCTTCGGTGTAGGTGAAACACGCTGAAGCGTGAACTCCAACGCGGCTTACTTGCTGATGCCGCGCTCGCTGGTGCGGACGAATTGAGCGAGGTATTGAACTTCCGGCAGCGGCGGCAGTTCCTTTTCAATTTTTGCCAGCGCGTTGGGAATGGTCAGGCCTTCCCGGAAGATGATTTTATACGCCTGGCGCAACGCGTTATGCGCCTCCTCGGAAACGCCGTGGCGTTCGAGGCCGATCTTGTTGATGGTGTGGGTTTCCGCGGGACTGCCGTCAGCCAGCATGAACGGCGCAAGGTCCTGGCGCAATTTGGAGCAGCCGCCGACCATGGACAGCTTGCCAATGCGGCAGAATTGATGCACCGCCACGTAGCCACCCAAAACGACATTGTCCTCGATGACTACATGGCCGGCCAATCCGGCGAAACTGGACATGATAATGCCATTACCCAGCCGGCAGTCATGCGCGATGTGAACGTAGGTCAACAGGACGTTATTGGAGCCGATGATCGTGGCGTCGCCGTCTCCGGTCGCGGAGTGAATGGTGGCGCATTCCCGGATGGTATTCCGGTCGCCGATCTCCAGTCGCGTCACGCCGCCCTTCCATTTCAAATCCTGCGACTTCAATCCGATGCTCGCGAACGGGAAAATGTCGTTTTCCTTTCCGAGTTTCGTGTGGCCGTCAATGACGACGTGCGAATGCAGCTTGCAGCCGTCACCGAGCGTGACATGTTCGCCGATGACGCAATACGGCCCGATTTCGCAACCGGCGCCGATTTGCGCCTTGGGATGAATGATGGCCGAGGAGTGAATCATTTGTCACGCAGCATGAAGGTCACTTCCGCCTCGCTCACCGTTTCGCCGCCGACCTTGCAAACGCCCTTGGCCTTGCCGATTTTGCCGCGGATTTTCGTCAACTCGACTTCGATGATGAGCGTGTCGCCGGGCACGACCGGCTTGCGCCATTTCACTTCCTCGGCGGACATGAAATACGCGATTTGGTTTGCCAACTCCGATGCGTTTGAGCAGCAGAATTCCCGCGACCTGCGCCATCGCCTCGAGTTGCAACACGCCCGGCATGATGGGATGGCCGGGGAAGTGGCCGCGAAAGAAATCCTCATTCATCGTGACGTTTTTCACGCCGACGATTTTGTTGCCTTCGATCTTCAAAATCCGGTCCACCAGCAAAAACGGCGGGCGATGCGGCAGCAAATTCATGACCTCCTCGATATTCATGGCTCCGTCCGCGGGTATCAGCGGTTCGGGCGGGGCGCCCTTCGCGGGCGGCGGCGCGAACGTCTGCGCGGCGCGCAACGGCTTTTGCATTTGCGTGACGATGTGCCGGACCATTTCGCAATTCGCCGCATGGCTCGGCTTCACGGCAATCAGATGCCCGTGAATCGGCCGGCCCAGCAGCGACAGGTCGCCCACGATGTCGAGCATCTTGTGCCGCACGAACTCCTCGGGATAGCGCAGCGGCTCGGTCGTGAGCACCGCGTCGTCGCGGATGACAATGGCATTCTCCAGGCTGCCGCCCTTGATGAGGCCGTTTTTGATGAGATATTCGATTTCCTCGTAAAAACAAAATGTCCGGGCGTGGGCCAGTTCCTTTTCCCAGGTTTTGGGCGTGACTTCCGTGCTGTAAAATTGCGTGAACCGTCCCTGCTTGTCCGCGCTGGTGCAGGTGATTTTGAAAGCCTCGTCCGGAAACAACGTCATCGTCGTCTCGCCCACCTGCAACTCAATCGGCGCGGTGGGCGTGTAAGGCTCGCGATTTTCCGCCAGCGGCACGATGCCGGCGGACTGGATGATTTTGCAAAACTCGCGCGAACTGCCGTCGGCAATGGGCGGTTCGTTCGCGTCCAGTTCCACAATCGCGTTGTCAATGCCGTAACCCGCCAGTGCCGCGAGCACGTGCTCGACGGTGTGGACTTTCACATTGCCCTTGGCGAGCGTCGTGGAGCGGCTCGTCTCGCTGACATTTTCCACGCGCGCCTCGATTTCCGGTTTGCCTTCGAGGTCCACGCGGCGGAACCGCACGCCGCTGTTGGCGGGCGCGGGCAGGATGGTCATGTTCACCCGGTTGCCGCTGTGCAAGCCGGTGCCGGAAAAACTCGCGGGCCGATTGAGAGTCTGCTGGTTGAGCACAGGCAGATTAGACAAAACGCGCGGGCGCTTGGCAAGATTGTGTTTGGCGGGTCGTGTGCAGGTAGGGCGCGTCACTCCGTGCGCGCCGTTGTATGTCAAATTGGAGATTTTTGATCAGTTTGCAATTGCCAGCGGGTAAATCGGAAACAAAGGCAACTTGGTCTTATCAGGCTGTACGAATGTACGCGTGTGTGCGGCGGGCAGAGGACTGCCCGCCCTACCTTATGTGAGCCGGGGTGGCATCCGATCTTCCGGTCGATAAACCCAAACCCAATCTTCCGCACGTACGCAGAGTCCTTTGCGAACCGGATTCATCAGGATGTAGCTCGTTTTTTCCTGAAGCTCATGATCATCACGCAACCGGTGATCAAAAAAGTCTCGCTGCCAGTCTACACCCAACTTGCCAGCTACAAATTTCTTCCAATGTGAAACGACTGTTTTCATACCCGGATCACGCGGAAAGGCCATAATGGCGTGCAGATGATCGGGCATCAGCAGGCCGAGCCGGCAATGCCAGACCTGTTTGTCGTGATTATACGACATGGCAGCAAGTACACCATCACCGACATCCGTCCGGCAGAGTTGATTTTTCCCGGGCGGCACACATTTAATGGTAATAAAAAACCAGCTTCCCTCGGCTACCCATTGTGGGACGGTGTGTGGTAGCCTTTTTCGGACAGGCAAATCCATTGGGCGATGATAATAAAACTGGTTGATGAATCAAAGCCTGTGTGGCAGGCAGTCGGTTGGTAGGGCGCGCACTCCGTTGCGCGCCGTTGGGCGTCAAGCTGGCACGCGGATATCCTGCGATATTCGCGGCGGGCAGAGGACTGCCCGCCCTACCTTCGAGACTATTCTGGCTCGTATTTGAAACCACCACCCTCCAGCTGCTTGAGCAGCGGCATATTTGTTTCCGCCAAAGGCCGCAGAATGTTGAGCACATTGTTGGCTGCTTCACGAATGTTTGCCTCCGGGCTGTTGGTGTATTGCGCGGCGGTCTGCGCTGCGGTAACGAAATCCCCCTGTTTGAGGGCACGAACTCCCACGCGGCTTACGTCAAGGCCATATTCGATACGCAGACGCAGGAACGAGGGGGCATTAGTGACATTCTTGTCTTTGGAATACTTTTGAAATTCCGGATCCAACGCACCGGCCGCACTGCCACGAACAATCCTTGTTTCGTTGGTCAGCATCATTAGCAGCATCGGTACACCGGTATTCCCCAGCCGCCCCAGCGCGTAGGCGGCGCCGATGGCACTATTGCCGACGGCAGTATTGGTGTCCGCTACGTGCAGCGCCAACAAGGGCAGTACTACCGCCGGATTTGTTTCAATTTCCACCAGCGACTGCATGGCCGGCCACGCCAGCGGTGAATCGCTCTTGATGATTTGGATCAGAGCTGGAACCGCCGGCCTGGCAAGCGGACCGAACTCGCCAAGAATTTCGATTGCCGTCGCCCGCGGGCGATTCGTTAGCGTATCAACGGCTTCCATCACAGCGGGAATTGCCGCCGGCCCTATGGCCGCCAGGCATCTTGCGGCGACATAACCTGTACGGCCTTTATTCAACAAACCGGCCAGCGTAGGAATGGCAGGCTCTGCGGCTGGCCCAAGAATTTCTATGGCATGGCCGGCAAAATATCTGCGTAGTTGATCGTCGGAATCCGCCATCCATTTCAGATAATAAGGCAGTCCGTTTGTTCCCACCGCTTGCACCACATTCGTCCACGTTGCTTCACGCGCCCAACCTTGTTCATCTGATGCCCCCTTATTGGTCTGTTTGCAAAGTTTGACCATCCAAACGCTCAGCCGTTTGCCATCGTAACGCGGTTCATGGGATTGCAACGATGAGCAGCTGGAAAAGACGGCAAGCACTGTCGCTAACGTGCTAACGGTCAAAACCCATTTGGTTCTCATATTGCATTCGCGGCGGGCAAGGGACTGCCCGCCCTACCGGACCCTCTATATCATATCCACCGCCACCACGCGGATGATTTCTTCCAGCGTCGTCTGGCCGGTGACGGCGCGTTGCAGCCCGTTTTGCCACAGCGTGCGCATGCCCTGCTGAATCGCAATCTGTTCCAATGCGGATGTCTGCAGTTTCTTCAGCACCGCTTCCCGGAAAGGCTCGGTCACCGCCAGCAGTTCCGTCACCGGCATGCGGCTGGAGTAACCGGTGTTGTTGCATTGGTCGCAGCCCGCACCCCGGCGGAATTGTGCTTCGGGCATCAACGCTTCCGGCACAATCTTCAACCGGCTCGGCTCCGGATCGTAAGGCTGTGTGCAACTCGGGCAGTTGCCCCGCACCAGCCGCAACCCCATCACGCCCAGCACGCTCGACGCCAGCATGAATGGCTCGATTTCCATGTTGATGAGCCGCGTGAACGCGCCCGACGAGGTGCCGGAGTGAATCGTGCTGAGGACCAGATGCCCCGTCAGCCCGGCCTGCACGGCGATGGCCGCCGTTTCCGCGTCGCGAATTTCGCCCACCATGACCACCTGCGGGTCCTGCCGCAGGATGCTTTTCAGCGCCAGGGCGTAGGTGAAATCCTGCGCGGGATGAACCTGCGTCTGGCTGACCATCGGCAGATTGAATTCCACCGGGTCTTCCACCGTGCTGATGCTCATGTTGATGCCGTCGCGTTGGATGATGTAACAAAGCGCCGAATACATTGTGCTCGTTTTGCCCGAGCCGGTGGGGCCGGTGAACAGGAGCAGGCCGCTCGTCCGCTTGAGCAGGCGCAACAGCCCTTGCAGCGTCGAATCCTCAAAACCGAGCGTGTTCAAATCAAACCGCCGGTCTCTCGGATCAAACAGCCGCACGACAATTTTCTCGCCGCGCGTCGTGGGGAAAATGGAAACGCGCAACTGCACGCCGTCCAGTTCCGGCCCGCCGATGGCCGTGCCGTCCTGCGGCATCCCGGCCTGGTAGGTGACCAGGTTGGACATTACCTTGAAACGCATCGAGATTTTGTCCATCAGCTCGAGCGGCAGATGCGCCACCTCGGTCAGCACGCCGTTGACGCGGGCGCGCACCTCGATGGCTTTTTCCCACGGCTCGATGTGCAGATCGCTGGCGCTGAGTTTGATGGCGTCCTGCACCATGCAATTGACCAGCACGATGATTTCCGGTCCCTGCGCGGCGACCGACTCGGATTGGAGGTAATTGGTGGTATAGCTCATAACGATGGGGAGAAACTCGCGGGACGATGGAGCGTCTGCTGATTGAGCATGGGCGGATTAGAACAAAATCCGAAGCCGGTTGGCAAGCTTCCGCGTTTGGAGTCCCGTCCCTCGTTTCCGGGACGGCCCTCATTCAATGTTGAATGTTGAATGTTGAGCGTTGAGTGCAACTTTCGGAGGGCCGGGTTACGCACTCCCGCCATTGTTAATAATTATTCCTTGACCCCCAAACACGCGGTTGAGTGGCTTGCAAGACCGGAGCGAAAGTGATTTGCCGCCAGTCAGCCTTGTCCATTTTCGCTGGCATGGTTACTCTTTGGGTGATGCTCTTCCGCGAATCAATTCAACGTCAGCCAACGCGGCTCGTGTTGCTTGAGGCGCTGGTTCTCGTCGGGCTGATCGGGTGGGTGGACCACGTGACCGGCTGGGAATTGAACTGCTTCGTGCTGTATGCGGCGCCCATCATCCTGGTCGCATGGAAGACGGGCCGGCCCCTGGGATTTGTGTTTGCCTTTCTCTGCGCCGCGACCGATTGGGTGGCGGATAACGGCGGCAATCCGTATCAAACCCGTTGGGGATTCATGCTGGCGGTGGCCGGCGAGTGTTTTTATCTTTCTGTTCTCGTGGTGGCGGTCACCGCCGTAAAGGGCCGCCGGGAACTGGATCGGATGCGCATCGAGTCGCTCGAACGCGCGCAGTCATTGGAACGGCAAATCCTGCGGACGAGCGAGCGCGAACAACAGCGCATCGGGCGCGATCTGCACGACAGTCTCGGTCCGCAACTCGCCGCCATCCGATATGCGGCGACCCTTCTGGCCAATGAACTGCGCCAGCACGGGTGCGCGGAATCGGCCAAGGCCGAGCATATCTGCGAACTGACTGGCGCCGCGGGTTTGCTCGCGCGGGATCTGGCCCGCGGGATCTCCCCCGTGCAGATGGATGGGGCCGGTCTGGCGATGGCGCTGAACGAACTGGCCGGCACCACCTCGCGCCTGACCGGCATCCCGGTCTCCTTTTATGACATGGGCGGCATACTGGTTGAGAACCCGGAATCGGCGGTGCATCTTTACCGGATTGCCCAGGAGGCGGTGAACAATGCCGCCAAACACGGCGCTCCCCGGAAAATCACGATTGTCTTGAGCAAGATTCAAGACTCATTGCGCCTGACCGTTGCCGACGACGGGAAAGGCATGGATTCCCCACCCGGCGGCGCGCGGGGCATGGGGTTGAATTCCATGAAATACCGTGCGCGTGTTCTCGGTGGCGAACTCACCATAGATTCCAATCCGGGCGAAGGAACCATCGTGTCCTGCGATATTCCCAACGGTTCAAACCGCGCGGCCCCTCCCGCGTCATGAGCGTTCCCAAAAAGAAAATTCTCATTGTGGAAGACCATCCGCTCTTTCGCGCCATGCTCGTTCAACTCATCGGCCAGGAACTGGGCATGACCGTGTGCGGCGAAACGGACAACATCAAGGATGCGCTGGCGCTCATCAAGCGTTCGCATCCGGACGCCGCCATCGTGGACCTCACTTTGCACGGATCCAGCGGACTCGAATTGATCAAGGAATTAAAGGCGCGGAACCTTGCGCTGCCCGTGCTCGTTCTCTCGATGCACGCGGAAGGGCTTTACGCGGAACGCGTCCTGCGCGCGGGGGCCAAGGGTTATGTTTCCAAGCACGAATCGCCGGCGGAAGTCGTCCAAGCCATCCGCAAGGTCACCGACGGGCACATCTATGTCAGCGCGCGCGTCAATGAGGCCATCCTGCAACGGCTCGGGCGCGCGGACCAGGCGGTGCAACCCTCGGGGATGGACCTGCTTTCCGATCGTGAGATCGAAGTCTTTCAGCTCGTCGGTCGCGGCCTGAATTCGCGGGAAATTGCCGGACAACTGAACCTTGGCTCCACCACCGTGGACAGCTACCGGGCCAGGATCAAGGAAAAGCTGGGAATCAAGAATGCCGCCGGACTTTACCAGCGCGCGGCGCAATGGCTGGCCGAAAGCGGCTTGTAGCAACCCGCCCCCGTGATTCGTTTCTCATCCCGGCGCGCGATTGTTCAAGGGGATGCGAACGATTCTCCTGCTCCGTAGCGGCGCGTCGGCAGACCGCCGCAAACTTTCACGCTTTTTCAGATGCGGCGCTCCCAGGTGATTCAAGGGCGGGGAACCGAACGCGACGTAGCGCAGGCGTCCCGCCTGCGAGTGTCCCGGGCGTCCCGCCGGATGTTTTTGCTGGCGGCGTGACGCCGCCACAACCCGCAGTCGGGACGACTGCGTTACGCGGACAAATGCCACCGCGCTGAAACTGGCCGTCGCCCGGGTCAAGGAACAATGGCCGTGAATCCAGCTCGATTATGACCCGGTCCTGTTGCGTATCCGGCTGACAAAGCACATCTGTGAGTTGGTGTGATTTTCGAGGGATTTGCTCATTTTTTATGCTCACGACTCGACATTATCTGGTGCCCATTGAGGCTTGCCCTTGTGCGCTTTGACTGCATAAATTCTTGCTCGCGCCAATGAAAAAATTCCATCGCACGACGATATTCTTTCTGTTATTACTTTGCCTGCCCTCGATTTGGGCGGCGGAAACGCCGTCGGAAAAGGCCGCCGCGTTGCTGGATGGATTGATTGAGACCAACGACCCCGGCCTGGCGGTCCTGGTGGCGCAGGACGGCAAAATCTTGTTTGAAAAGGGCTGCGGCCTGGCCGACCGGGAGCATGATGTGCCCGTCATCCCGCAAACCACCTTCCTCATCTGCTCAGTTACCAAGCAATTCACGGCGTCGGCGATTTTGAAACTGCAGGAGGAGGGAAAACTGAGCGTCAACGATAAATTGTCCAAATACATCCCGGATTTTCCGCGCGGGGACGTGGTCACCCTGCGCCAATTGCTGACCCACACCTCCGGCATCCACAATTACAACGACGACCCGGGATTCTTTGACCGTGCGACCAACGACACCACCGAGGCCTTCATCGAGGCGATGAAGAAGGAACCTTATGATTTCGATCCGGGGACGAAATGGAGTTACGTCAATTCGGGCTACCTGGTGCTCGGTCACATTGTGGAGAAGGTCTCCGGGCAAAGTTACGGGGATTTTCTGCGCGAGAATTTTTTCCAGCCACTGGGCATGACCAATACCGGCGTTTACAGCGCGCAAACTGATCTGCCGCGCGAAGCGCTGGGCTACAGCCTGGGCACGAACGGCTTCGAGCCGGCGTTGAACTCGCACCCGTTGTGGTTCGGCGGCGCGGGCGCGCTCTACTCCACGGTGGAGGACCTATATCGCTGGAACGAGGGCATCTTCAACGGCCGGGTGCTGGGCGCGGCCAGCCTCAACGCGGCATTCACTCCGGTCAATGAGTATGAAGAGCAGGTCAATTCGGACAGCGGCTACGGGTTCGGCTGGGAAGTCCGGCACGCCCGCGGGTTGCGGGTGATTTGGCACGAGGGCGGCCTGCCTGGTTTCCGCAGCATGCTGCTGCGGGTGCCGGATGAAAAATTGACCGTGGCCATCCTGGCCAACGCCGGGCCGGACAGACCGAACGCCGACCCCAAGCTCCTGGCGCGGCAACTGGTGGAAATTTTCCTGGCGGACAAGCTCGCACCCCTGCCCATCGTTAACACGAACATTTCGCCGAAGTCTTATGACGCCCTGACGGGTCCTTACGAACTCACGGGAGCGATCATGACTGTCAGCAGACGCGGCCCGCACCTGTTTGCGCGGGTCGGCGACGAGTTGGAAGCGGAAATATTTCCCGAGTCCGACATCAAGTTCTTTTCGAAAACGGGCACACAAATCACCTGCGTGAAGGACGGCAGCGGCAAGGCTGTCAAACTAATCTTCCGCACATACGGCGGCATCGACCTGGTCGCCCCGCGGGCGAAGGTGGATCCGGCGGTTTACGACAGCTTGCTCGGCAAATTCGACTGCGGCGACGGCGTCGTGGATGGCGGAGGCCGTCCGGTTGGTGCACTGACGGTGACGCGCGAAGGAAACCGTCTCTTCGCGCAATTTACCGGCCAGCCCAAGTTCGAAATTTTTCCCAAGTCCGAAACCGAGTATTTTGGGAAGGTGGCGGATGCACAAGTCACCTTTGTGAAGGATGCCACGGGCAAGGTGACCAAGGCCATGCTCCATCAAGGCGGCATGATCGTTGACGCGCCAAAAATCCAATGACCGGATGCCACCGCCCGGCTCTCACACCCTGGAACTCGATTGGCTTTTGAAGGATGTTACCGTTAACGACCAACCAACAATTTCAAGCGGCGCGAGCAACCGGATTCGGTTTGGCCGCAGCTTTGATCCAGGCCGCCGGCGTAAACAATTTGATTTCGGTGATCTCTGCTGCTGGCAATCGTGTGAACAAATCCTTCAGGTAATCAAACGGGTTGACGCCGTGCCGACGGTAACTGCCGAGCAGGGTGTGGATTACCGCGCTGCGTTCCCCGGCTGTTCGCCTCCGGTGATTCGTTTCCCCTCCCGCGTGTAGTGGTTTTTGCCACACTCCAAGCCTTTTGCCCATTGGCGCGGCCGGCAACATAATGCGCGCTGGCAAACGTAACGGGACATTTATGAAATCCATCAGGGCCGGGTTTCTTCACGGCTGTTTCTTTTGGCTGGCAATAACCACTGCGCAAGCCCAAACCGCGCAGACCAATCTGGCGGTGACTGTGCGTCACGCGCCCAGCCTGAACGGCAACGGACTGATTCAAGGTTCATTGCAGCAATTGTTTGGCGAGAACGCGACACTCAACGGCGGATTCACGATGACCGGCGATTTGCTGGTGCCCGGCACGCCCACACTGCGCATCAATGGCAATCCCACTTTTGCCGGTACGGTGGTTGGCGCCGGCAGTTCTTCGCCTGCCGGCTATCAAATCACGCTCAATGGCAATTGTTCGCTCCGTTACCTGCGCACGCAGACGGCGCCGGTCTCGCTGCCCGCGGTGACAGCCCCGCCGCAACCCGCCGGCACGCGCACGGTTGCCATCACCAGCGCCAGCCAATCTATCGGCAACCCGGCGACGCTCCGCGATTTGACGCTTAATGGCAATGTCGGTCAGGTGACCGTGCCGCCGGGAACTTATGGGAACTTCACCGTGAACGGCGGTTCGGGTGTGGTGCTGGGCGTTGCGGGCGGGCTTCAGGCGGTCAATTACAACCTGCAAAATCTGAATTTGAACGGCAGTTCCACTTTGAAAATAGTCGGGCCGGTGATATTAACCGTGGCCAATGGCTTTACCGCCAACGGAACGGTTGGCGCGTCAAATAATCCGGCGTGGTTGCAGCTTCAAGTGGCCAGCGGCGGATTTACGCTCAACGGCGGCTGCACGGTCTATGGCCTGGTGCTGGCGCCGAATGGAACGGTCATCGTCAACGGCAATTCCACGCTGATTGGCACTTCGGCCAGCGACCAGTTTATCTTAAACGGCGGCGGCCTGGTGCGTTGGGGCGGTTCGTCCACCCAGACGAATCAGCCGCCGGTGGCCACGTCACAAAGCATTACGCTGGCGGAAAACAGTTCGACCAACCTTCCCCTGACCGGTTCGGATCCGCAGGGGAGAACGCTGACCTTTTCGTTGTTGACGCTGCCAACACACGGAACGGTGAGCGGCACGCCACCCAGTGTGACTTACAAACCGGCGACCAATTATTTCGGCAGCGACGTCTTCACGTTCAAAGTGAACAATGGCCTCACGGACTCGTTGCCGGCGACAGTTTCGCTGGCGATCACACAGGTCTATTATCCGCCAGCCGCTTTTCCCCAGTCGCTCACGAATTTTGAAGATACCGCGCTGCCCGTGACGCTGACCGGCAATGACCCGCAAGGTTATGCCTTGAACTTCTCCGTGTTGACGCAGCCGGCTCATGGAACCTTGAGCGGGACAGCGCCCAATCTTGCCTACCATCCGGCCACGAATTATTTCGGCAACGATGCTTTCACGTTTCGGGTTGGTGATGTCGTGTCCAATTCCCTCCCCGCCACCATCAGCATCGCCAACCAGCCGGTGGACGATGCGCCGATGGTGGTCGCGGGGCCGGATCAACTGATCATTATGCCGGCCAACTCTGTCAATCTTGCCGGCTCGGTCATCTATGATGTTTTTCCCGGAACGGTGGACAGCGTTCTTTGGAGCAAGATAAGCGGACCGGGCGGCGTCACTTTCAGCAATCCTTCAAACACCCTGACCACGGCGACTTTCAGCCAGGCAGGCATCTACCGGCTTCGCCTTTTTGCCAGCGATTCATTCTTGAGCGCGAGCGGCGAACTGTTCGTAACGGTGGATGCGCCGCCCGCGGTCAACGCCGATCCGGGCAAGACCAATACCTTCCCCGGCACCCTCACCCTGCCGGGGACGGTCAGTGATGATGGATTGCCGGCCAACGGCACGTTGACGGTTGTTTGGAGCAAAATCAGCGGGCCAGGCACAGTGGTGTTTGGAAACGCGGCAACGACCAACAGCATGGCGACCTTCAGCACCAACGGAGTTTATGTGTTGCGCCTGACCGCCGATGACGGCATTGCCACGAATCATTCCGACGTGACGGTAATTGAAAATTTACCGCCAGTCGTCAACGCCGGTACAAGCCTCCTGACCAACGGCCTCCAAGCGGTGCTCAACGGCAGTGTTGCCGATGACGGTTTGCCGGGGGCGTTCCTGTCAGCGCGGTGGTCGCAATCCAGCGAGCCGGGCACCATAACTATCAGCGACGCATCGGCGACCAACACAATGGTCACCGCCAGCCAATCCGGCACTTATGTTTTGACTTTAACGGCATTTGATGGCGCGGCGACCAGCTCGAACGATGTGGTTGTCACGTTCAACCTGCCGCCCGTTGCCAGTGCCGGCGCGGATCAAACGGTAAATTTCGGCACAACGGTCACGCTGGCGGGAACGGTCGCTGATGATCAATTGCCGTATAACACACTGACCAGCGATTGGACCGAAGTGAGCGGGCCGGGCAACGCGACTTTTGCCGACGCCAGCTTGACCAACACCACAGTGACCTTTGATCAGCCCGGCACTTATATTCTACGACTGACTGCCAGTGACACTTTGGCGGCCACCAATGCAGATGTGACAATCCGGGTCAACGCCACCCCGGTGGTAAATGCGGGCACCAATCAACTTGTCACCTTGGGAATGTTGGTCGCGCTTGCGGGCAGTTACACCGATGACGGGATTCCTGGTTCGACGGTAACGACGCTCTGGACACAGATCAGCGGCCCGGCGGGCGCTGTGCTCGCCAACCCCACTTCCGCCAGCACGACGGTGAACTTCGGCCAAAGCGGCGTGTATGTGTTTCAGTTGACAGCCAATGATGGCCTGACGAACGGCAGTGCGCAGGTGACGGTGATTGTCAATCAGGCGCCAACCGTATCCGTGACGGCGGACAAACATACCGTGGAAATGCCTGACACCGTCACCTTGACCGGCATTGTCTCTGACGATGGCTTGCCGAACGGAACATTGACCTGCTTGTGGAATCAAGCTGGCGGTTCCGGCACGGCCGCGTTCAGCAATCCAGCCGGGGCCAACACCACGGTGAGCTTCAATGCCGCCGGAACTTATATCCTCAGCTTGACTGCCAATGACTCCGTCGCGGCCGGCAGCGGCAACATTATCCTGACGGTGTTGCCGGCAAACCAGCCGCCGGTGGCCAACAGTCAAACCCTCTCCGTGCCCGGGGACACGGCGCTGAAGATCACCCTTACCGGCATTGATCCGGAGGGGGCATCCCTGACCTACACGCTTCTGAGCCAGCCTGCGCATGGCACCCTCAACCTTCAACCCTTGACGCTCAACCAATATATCTACGCCCCCGCAACGGATTACAATGGTCCCGACAGCTTTGCCTTCAAGGTGAACGATGGCCGGTTGGATTCAGCCCCGGCGACGGTTGCCATTGACGTGCGGGCGGCCACGAACGCGCTGCAATTGAGCGTGCCTGGGGACCAGGAAACTCCTCAAGATGCGCCCCTGGCATTTGAAGGAGAACGACGGATCACGATCCGTGGCGGCAAGGCGGATTCAGAGTCTCTCGCACTTTCATTGTTAGTTACGAACGGGACTTTGACCCTTGGCTTGACGAACGGGTTGGCTGTGATTTCGGGAGCGGATGGAACCAGCAGTCTGGCCGTTTCCGGTTCCCAAAACGACCTGAACACAGCATTGGACGGGTTGATCTATCTCGGGAATCCCTACTTTGTGGGGACTGATGCCATCGTCTTGACGGTGGAAGAACCGGGAGACGCGGGATCGGTGGATTCCAAGGTTGTGCCCATCACGGTGCTGCCTATTCTGACCTTTGTATATCCGTTTACCGGTGCCGTCCAAACTGCTCCATTTGTCATCACGTATGACGCTCTGTATTGGAATTCCGATATTGGTTACGGGGTGTCTTTCCGGGTGGAATCGCTGACCAGCGGCACATTGAGCAAGGATGGACACTCATTGGAATACGGAGCGAGCCTCATCTCTCCCGGTGAAAGCGTGGTTTGGACGCCAACCTCCGATGCCATCGGCCAGGTTGAAGCATTTAGGGTTGTGGCATGGGATGGCACACATCAGTCCAGCAATTCAGTGCCGGTTTATGTTGAGGTGCATGCCCCGATGCACCTGAATGTGCCCGGTGAACAAACCGTGCCTCATAACATGCCGCTGGTGTTTGGCGCCAGCCGGTCAATCTCAATTTCGGATGAGGACGCCGGCATCGGAGTGCTGGAACTTTCCTTGTCGGTTTCAGGTGGCACGCTCACCTTGGGCTCGACCGCTGGACTCGAGTGGCAGGCCGGGGCGAACGGCACATCCACTCTGGTTGTTCGGGGAACGCTCACCGACCTAAACGCCGCCCTGGCTGGTTTGAGCTATCTCAATTTCTCCAACTTTTCCGGCGCTGATTTGCTCAGCATCACGGTGGACGACCTGGGCAACAACGATTTGGGCGTAAATTTCAAGGATGCGAAAACAATTCCGATAACTGTCATCGCGCCGCCGAACAATCCGCCCAAGGTTTCCATCGTTGCTCCCGCGGATACGAGTCAATTCCAATTCGGGCAAACCATCACGGTGGAAGCAAACGCCACGGACATGGATGGTCAGGTGCCCCATGTGACCCTGCTGGCCGACGGCCAGGAACTGGCGGAGTTCACCGCATCACCTTTTGCCATCGCGTGGACAAATGCCACCTTGGGCCGGCACGTTCTTTCGGCAATGGCAACCGATGACCGTGGAGATACATCCATTTCTTCCGGCGTTGCCATCTGGGTGGTAGATGAAAACGGGGATTTCCTCGTTGAGGCCGGGCCGGACCAGATCATCAGCCTGCCCAGTGCCGCATTCCTGGCCGGGACAGTCGAAATCCAGCCGCCGGTTGCCGGCAGCCAGACCAATGTGACCTGGGTAAAACTCGACGGGCCGGACGGCGTGCAATTTTCCGAACCCAATGCGTTGACCACGCCGGTTCAATTCAGCGAACCGGGAGGTTATACCTTTAAGCTGCAGGTCGCGTATGCCGGCGGCACGCGCAGTGACTTGCTCAAAGTGGATGTGCTGCCGCTGCCGCCGAACCGGCTCAAGGCCGCCCGATCAAATCGAGGCACCGATTTCTGGCTGACCTTCCTGGCCAATGCTTCGACCTACTACGAACCGGAATATCGTGGCATGGACCTTTACATCAGCGCCGATGTGGATACCGGGGGCAAAGCGGACTTTTTCGATGGAAACCCGGAACAGCGCTTCCAAGTTCGTGCCGGTTCCACAATGAATGTTTCGGCCTGGCAATTTGGACTGGATGTCTCGGATTCCGTTCAAACCAAGGCCATTCACGTCACGGCCGAACATCCTGTGACCGTTCACGGGCTGAATTACATTGATTCCTCCACCGACGGCTATCTGGCCTTGCCGACGGCGATGTTGGGAACTGACTACATCGTCCTTTCATATCGCAATGCTCCATCCTGGTATGACACGAATCATATTGACGGCGGAACGCAGTTCGCGGTGATTGCTTCGGAGAATGAAACCAGCATTACCATCACGCCTTCCGTCACGGTTGACGCGCGGGTTGCCGGCGTCCCTTACCAGATCGTTCTGCAACAGGGTGAGATTTATCGTTTGATCAACTACGATGATGTTGAGGCCGATCTCACGGGAACCACGATCACGGCGGACAAGCCGATTGCGGTTTTTGGCGGCCACCTGTGCGCCTATGTGCCCACGGGTGTCGGGTATGCCAATCATCTGGTTGAACAGCTTACGCCTGTGAACACGTGGGGACGTCACTTCGTTACCATGCCGTTCGCCGCCCGGCTGAACGGAGACACGTTCCGTTTCCTCGCCGCCACCAATGGCACGCGCGTGGCGATCAACGGCAAAATCGTGGCGTCCCTGGATCGCGGCCAATTCTACGAGCAGATCATCGATGGCCCGGCGGAGATTCTCGCCAGCCAGCCCATCCTGGTGGCGCAGTATGCCAATGGCACAGTGTACGACGGCAGCCTCGGAGATCCGTCCATGACGCTGGTGCCGTCGGTCGAGCAGTTTGGCGGCAATTGCACACTCTCAACCCCGTCCTTTTCGTATTATATGTATGGCGATGTTGAAGATATTTATACGGACTATCTCAATCTCATCGTCCGGACAAATGGGGTGGGGCTGATCCAGCTCGACGGCGTTTGTGTGCCTGCGAGTCAATTCCAGATTATTAGCAATTCCGGTTACGCGGGGGCGCAACTGCCGCTTAATCCCGGCACGCATCATCTTTCCGCGCCGGTGCCTTTCGGGGCCTGTATTTACGGTTGGGCGTGGTGCGATGCCTATGCTTTTTGGAGCGGCATTTACTCCGAGACTGCCGAATCGGACACCCAATTGGAATTGACCCAGACAACGCCGTTCGCCGCCGTGGGCAGTGAAAAAACCGTGATCGCGCGCGTTACCAACGGACGTGGACTGCCCATCCCCGATATGGAAGTAAGTTTTTCCGTGTCCGGTGCTAACACCACGTCGGGTCGCGCCACAATTGCACACTTTGGTGAAGTAATGTTTTCCTACGCTGGCACCAATGCCGGGATGGATGTGATTACAGCAACCTTGGTGGATTTGGAGCAGTCCGTAACCAACACCTGGATTGCCGGCTCGGACAACACGCCTCCGGTTGTTTCCACCGCCGACACGCCGCCGCTGCAATTCAGCCAGACGATTCAACTGGTGGGAACGGTGGCTGACGACGGCCGTCCTGCTGGCGGCGGTCTCCACACCCAATGGCTCCTGCTTGATGGACCGGCTGACGTGCAGTTCCAAAATGCCACCCAACCTGTGACCCGCGCCTTTTGCTCCGAATCCGGACGATACCAATTTGAATTTTCCGCCGATGACACCCAATTCAGCAGCCATGCTCTGGTGGAAGTGCTGGTGGATGATCCGCCGGAAATAGCAGGGAGTTCCAGCGGGCTTCCTTCCCTTGCCCCCGTGGGTTCGTCCATCCCACTGGCGGTGGATGCCTGGGATGATGATGGCGAAATTGACCGTGTGGAATTTTATGCCAACGATAGTTTGATTGGCACGGTTCCCACTCCGGATTGGGGGACGAGTTATAGTATCAATTGGACTCCCTCCACGAACGGCTGGTTCCAAATCCGCGCCGTTGCCTTTGACAACCTTGGTGGTTCGAATTCTTTCGGCTTCGGCACGATCCAGGTGGACTGTCCTCCCCAAGTCTTGATTGATAGTCCGGGCAATGGCGTGGTGTTGACGGTGCCGACAAATGTGCTTGTTCATGCCACAGCGAGTGATCCGGATGGAACCATCGCTTCCATTTCCATTTATGCCAACGGCGATCTGCTGGGAACTTCAGCCGGATCGGATGTCACCGAAACCTGGTTCCCACGGCGTCAGGGAAATTACACTCTGACCGCCGTTGCCGCCGATGACTTGGGGTTGACCACCACTTCCGATGGTGTTTCGGTGACGGTGACCGGTGACTTTCCGTCCGTCGCGCTCATTCATAATGCTACCAATAGATATGGCAATCCTTGTGTTGCAGTTTTCATCGGCGTGCCAGCTTGTCTGGCAGCGGATGTTTGGATGTCAGGGCCATGCCACATCACTAACGTCACGTTCTATGTCACGGGTTCCTGGGGTGGCCAGAGTGGTACGGTTGCTTCATTATCGGAACCACCCTATCAGATCGTATGGACCGACCAAGATGCGGGTGAATATTTAATCACCGTCATCGCCGAGGCGGACTCGGGTGCCATCGGGGAGACTTCGGAGTGGGTGTGGCATTACCGAAAAGTTTCCATTGCCTTTGCTGCGCCGGTCGCCAATAAACCGGTCGCCGTGGGCGTGCCGGTGACCATCCAGCTTTCGGTGGATGATCCGGGACATCTTCTGCAAACCTTTGATTACTACGTCAATGGACAATTGCTCATTGAAACCACAAATAGCGATGCCGTTTTCTGGCAACCCCCTTCGCCTGGAAATTATCAACTCAGCGCACGCGCCCTTGACCGAATCTGGGGAATCAACTCCCCGTTTTATACAGAAACTCTTTCTGTCAATGCCAACTTTGCGTTCCTTAACGACGGAGTTTCCATCGTCAGCCCCAATGACGGTGATTCGCTCTACGTCGGAAGCCCCGCGCCAATTTATCTCGCGTTTGAAGACCCCACGGGTGACTTCCACCATGCGGAAATCTTCACCAACGGAGTCAGTCTGGGGCAGACAACCAACTCCTGGTTCGACTGGGTGCCACAACAAACCAATGATTATTCCCTCACTGCTGTTGCCTACGATCATCAAGGCAACGCTTCAACTCCCAGCGATCCAGTGCTCGTTCATGTGTTGACGCCCCCGCCGCCTGAAATCGTCATCACCTCGCCAAAAGACGGGGACCGGCTGGCGCTGGGGCAGGAAACCCTTGTGGCGGTGGACGTAAATGATCCCGCTCAAGCCGTCACCAATATTGAACTTTTGGTGGACGGGTTCCAAGCAACTGCTTCCCTCGATTCGTACATACCTTGGACCCCAAGTTCAATCGGCAGCCACCAATTGACCGTTGTGGCCGCGGATTGGAATGGCAACCAGGTCACGTCCGCACCGGTCAATGTGGCGGTGGTTGAAATGCATCCGCCCACAGTGACAATCACTTCTCCCGCCGACGGAATCCATTACACCGTCGAAACTCTGCCGCCGCTGGCCGCGGCAGCGATCGATTCGGACGGCATTATCACCAACCTTACTCTCGAATTGGATGGCGTGGTGTTGGGAGAAACCAATGGAACAACCCTGGAATTGTCCGTCACCAATATTCTCGGCGGCTGGCATTCGGTCCTGGCCCGGGCAACCGACAACGACGGTCTCACAACCGCCTCCACCGCAGTCAGCTTCTTCATCGAACGCAGCGTAGACGCCAGCCTGCAGGTCCCGGCACAATTCGTTGCCCAAGCTGCTTCCGCCACGGAAATCCAACTGACCTGGCTGCCATTGCCCACCAACACACCGGCGAGCAGCGTTCTCGTGGAAAGATGGAACCCCGACCTGTCCGCCTGGATCGAAATTGGCAAGGTTTCGATTGCTGATACCAATTATGCCGACCCGAATCTTAACCCGGAAACCAGCTATCGCTACCGCGCCGCCACCACGGACAACCAAATCCATCGCTCCGCTTATTCGGCGGAAGCCCAGGCAACCACCCGGACGGTGGTGCCAAATTATTCGGTGATTGATTTGACTGAATCGCTCATTGCGTCGCTGACCGGCCACGGAACCGGCGCAAACATCCTCACCAACTCCGGCCTCAATCACTTCGACTCGCGCCGCACCGTTTCCCTGGATGCCAGTCATGCCGACTCCGTGCTCGGAACCAATGCCACGGCGCTGAAACTGGCCGTCGCCCGGTTCAAGGAGCAATGGCCGCAAATCCAGCTTGATTACGACCCGGTCCTGTTGTCGCCCAAATCCGTCCTGCCGCGCCTCGGCTATCTCACCGGCCCCGGCGGCGCAGGCGTGACCGTGTCCGAAGCCACGGCACAGATGTTCGACCCCAACGATCCCGACCGGCCCGTGAAGGCGTTCCTGCAGGAATATCAAACCCTGTTCGGGTTCGGCCCCGAAGCCATCACCAACGCAACCGTCCAGCGCGATGATGTGTCCGCCGGGAACGGCGCGCGCACCTTGGTCTGGCAGCAACAAGTGGCCGGCGTGCCGGTCTTCAACGCCCTGCTCATCGGCCACATCACGTCGGCGGGAGAACTGGCCTGCCTTTCCAGCGAATTCATTCCGGCTCCGGCCCAAGCCGCCGATCCCGCCATGCTCGCCCTCGTGCAATCCGGCGCCGACCTGCCGTTGTCCAGTCCCCAGGCCTTGGCGGCCGCCGTGACGAACGCCGGTAACCGATTTGCTGACGCTGTCGTCACAGCGGGAACCGACGCTGATGGCGTCATCCGCCGGCAAACTTTCACTGCCAGCACCGGCATCAAAGGCGAGGCGCAGGCGGAACTCACTTGGTTCCCCGCCAGCCGCGCGCAATTGAAACTGTGCTGGCAGGTCCTGTGTACCAGCCAATGGCGCGATGAAATGTATTTGACTCTCGTGGCCGCCGACACCGGCGAAATTCTGTATCGCCGTAATCTCACCGCCGAAAGCCAGGAGGCAACCTACCGCGTCTATACCAACGCCAGCCCGTCACCGCTCCTGCCGGGTTTGTCCGCGCCCGGCAACGCCCAGCCGGCCACGGTGGACCGCGGACTGGTGACGCTCACGGCGTTGGACGACTTCGCATCGCCCTATGGCTGGATCGCCGATGGCGACAACGAAACGCGCGGCAACAACGTGGACGCGCATCTGGATCGCAATGACGACAACCTCGCCGACCTGCCGCGCCCCACCGGCAATCCGCCGCGCGTGTTCGATTTCCCGCTGGATTTGACCGCCGCTCCCGCGAATTACGGCCAAGCCGCCACCGTCCAATTGTTTTATTGGGACAACTGGATGCACGACGCCTTGTATGAGTTTGGGTTCACCGAAGCCGCCGGCAATTTCCAGTCCGACAACTTCGGTCGCGGCGGCTTGGGCAACGACGCCCTCCAAGCCGACGCCCAGGACGGCCTGGGCCTGAACGACGGCAGCCACGCCAACAACGCCAACATGTCCACCCCGCCGGATGGTTGCGCGCCGCGGATGCAAATGTATGTGTTCGATGGCGCGTCGCCGGCCCGGGATGGTTCGCTGGACGCGCAGATTGTTTTGCACGAATACACGCATGGTCTCAGCACCCGGCTCATCGGCGGCGGCGCGGGCATTGACGCATTGCAGACCGCCGGCATGGGCGAAGGCTGGTCGGATTTCTACGCGCTGGCCCTGCTCGCTTCGTCAGGTAGGGCGGGCAGTCCTCTGCCCGCCGATGACGTAGACGGCGTTTATCCCATGGGCAGCTACGTCGCCTACCAAGGTTTCGGCAGCCAATTTGATCAGAATTATTACTTCGGCATCCGCCGTTATCCGTACTGCACGGACACCAACAAAAATCCGCTCATGTTCGCGGACATTGATCCAGCAACGGCTTCCGCGCACGACGGCGTGCCGCGCAATCCGCTGCTCGGCCCGTTCCGCGCGGACCAGGCCGGTGAAGTACATTCGCAGGGCGAAGTCTGGTGCCTGATGCTTTGGGAAATGCGGGCCAACCTCATCCGCAAACTCGGTCCCGAAGCCGGGAACAACCTCGCTCTCCAGCTCGTGACCGACGGATTGAAGCTGTCGCCGCCCAATCCGAACTTCGTGCAGGCACGCGACGCCATCCTGCTGGCCGAGCGCATGTGGTCCGGCGGAACGAACTCGGCGGAAATCTGGAGCGCCTTTGCCAAACGCGGCCTCGGTTTCAACGCCAAAGCGCCGGAAAGCTACACGACTTCGGGCGCGCAGGAATCGCACGACCTCATGCCCGCGCTCGCGGTCGAGCAGGTGGAAATTCAGGGCACCAATGCGGTTCAGCTTGGCGTCAACAACAGTTTGCTGATTCATGTCCGCAATCAGGGTGACGCAACGGCCACGCACGTCTCCGGCCAGCTTGCGACCGCCGTGCCGGGCGTGACCGTGCTGCAAAATCTCTCGACGTATTCGGACATTCCACAGGGCGGGTCGGGTGCGAACGCCGCCGTGTTCCAGATTCAGCCCGGGACCGGTTTTGTGGAAGGCACGCCCATTGACCTGGCCTTCGCCATCAGTTCAGACCAAAGCGCCGGCACCAGTTACTTGAGGCTGTTTACCGGCGTACCCGGCGCGGAAATCCTGTTCGACAACTACAGCGCCATGGCGGATTCCATCCCCGCATCATCCGGCCCCAAGGATTTAACGCCGTGGGATATTGAGAAAGCAGAACCGTTGTGGATGTCAGATGATGTTAGATGCCTGCTCAAGTTGGGAACGAGCCGTTATGCGTTGTGGACACCAGACGGCAACTCATATCTGATTGATAGCACCAATTTCCTGGCACATCGGCTTACCCGACAAGGCGTGGTGGTGGGAACGCTGACGGCGACGAACACGTTTGATGAATTGAGCAATCAAATCCCTCATTCCGTGGGAGCTTATTGGTCTTTCCCGCTCAATCAACCCGTTCCACTGACGCGGGACGAATATCACTGGCCGGCGAATGCCGCGCCTCTGTCGCCCGTCGGCAAGGCTTATTCATTGACCAACTTGATAGACGGGCAGCCTCAATTTCTCACGAACGTGACCATCTACCCGACGTTGCACGACCTGTGGGACATAAACAGCAACGGCGTGGCGGTCGGTTCGGTTTCCGTGCAGGAGCCGTTCAGTTGGCAGCAGATATTGTTCGGCGCGGATGGAACGATGGACTGGTTCAAGCCGTCCGAACGCGGGCTGGATGCCGGTCCGGGAATCAACTCGGTAACAGAGTTGAGACTATTATGCGTTGCTGTCCACGGCGGCGCAATTCAACAACATCAACGACTGGCGCTGGCTGGGGCCGCTGAGCTGGGGCTACAGCACGGCCGTCGCGTTATTGGTGAATGATGCCGGGATGGTGGCCGGATACGGCGGAGTTTATACCGGCAACCCAACCTTCGATGCGCTCCGGCCCACCCACGCCTTCCGCGCGCCTGCGTCCGGCGAATTCGATGGGACTGCCATCATCCTGACCAACGACCTGGGCGTGTTGCCCGGCGGCCTGCACAGTTTTCCGCGCGCGATGAACCGGGCAGGGGAACTCGTCGGCTACTCGGATTTTGATGTGATGAACACGGGTGGACTCACGTACGGCCCTCTCAATTCGCACGCCGTGTTCTGGGGGTTGACCAACCAGACACCGGAGTGGCTGACCAACTATCCGGCAAGTTGCCAAGCCCCGTACGGTTATGGCGACGCTTTCGCCATCAACGACAGCAACCAAATCGTGGGAGCTTCCATGACTGCCAGCAGCCAGCCGGTCGGGGTGCTCTGGCAACTCAATCACAACACGAACGGCGCATCGTCCACGACCAACGCCCCGTTCTGGGAGATCACCGATCTCAACAACCGGCTGACGGACCCGAGCTGGAGGTATTCAAGCCGTGGGCATCAACAATGACGGGGTGATTCTGGCTCACGCCGCAAATGCGGCGGGCGAGAAACACGCCGTGTTGTTGGTCCCGATGGCTATGGCAGTGGATAATAACCGGGACGGGCAAATCACATTCGATGCCAGCGACGCCACGTCAGTAGGCAATCCTTATCGTTTCTGGATCAATGACTCTCAAGAACATGATGATGATGAATCAGCCGTCGGCGCCGATGACCAAATTCCAGGAATAGCATACACTAACATCCTGCAACCAAATTATCCAAACTACCGTCATATTCGCGTGCAGGGACGCAGCGATTTGGTGAATTACTTTCCTGTGGCACTGCGCTTGGGCAACATCTTGCGCTTGTTGCCACCAACAAACGGTTACGAATATCACCTTTACCAGGCTGATAAAGCGATAATTGGTGGAGCAATCAAATTCGTTTATACCAGCCTGGCACCAACCAATGCTTTTGATTACCTCACCAATGCGGCCAGTTTTGGCTATGGCACCAACTTTGACAAAGCCGCATTTGAGGCAGACACCATTCCGGTAAACCATGATGTTGTGCTCGATACAAACTTTTTGGCTCACGTTCAAAATAATGGCGGGACAGGGATAATTTTGGTGGAGGGATGCGCAACAACATCTCACCCGTTGATGTTGGAGATTTGGTTTAATGGCAAATTGTTGGCCGGAGTTCCACTATACTTGAGCCTGAGTGGCGTGGAACAAATGTTCCGGCATTTGAACTTGTGCGCGTATGGAAACGGGACGGTAGATCCCGAAAACCCCAGCCGTTACGACGCGCCGAACGAACCACAAGCCAAACAAGACTTAAACTTTGTATTTCTCCACGGTTACAACGTCAACCAGCAGGAGGCACGCGGCGTGCTTTCGGAAGTGTTCAAACGCATGTATTGGTCCGGCTCAAGGGCGAAATTCTTCGGCGTGACATGGAACGGCGCTGTATCCAAAAACCTCACTTCCGATCTTCCACTGGAATGGCAATTTACGCCGAACTATCACACCAACGTTTTTAACGCGATCTTGACCGCGCCGCCCCTTGCGGAGTTTCTTGGCAACCTGTCCGGTAAAACGGTGGTGGCGGCTCACAGCCTCGGCAACATGGTTATGTTAAGCGCGCTAAATGATTGCACTAACATCAATTTCAAGGTGAATGCCTTTTTCATGATTGACGCAGCCGTTGCAATGGAAGCCGTTCAAGCAATGAATTATAATTCACACATGATGTATTCCACTTGGAATATGTATGCCAACCGGCTTTGGGCCAGCGATTGGTGGAAGTTGTTTTTGGCCGATGACAGCCGTAGCAAATTGACATGGAACAACCGCTTTGGAAATTTGCGGAACATCGACATATACAATTTTTATTCCAGCGGTGAAGAAGTGCTTCGTGAAGACGATAAAGATCCGCCAGAGTGCGTAAAACATGCCGTGATTGCGGAATTAGTGAATCATAGCCATTGGGGAGGCGGCGTTCCGTTTGGCGCTTATGCCTGGGTCTGGCAGGAAAAGGGAAAAGGCACCTGTTTCCATGATTGGTTCATCGGCAGCACTCATGGCGGCTGGCTTTTTCCTGTTAATGAATATGGCGATCCCAGTCCTGTACCCGCACCAATAGCCAATAACTTGCCCGATTCAACGTTGTGGCAAACTCCAGTTTTCGATTTTGGTTCGCGTTTTGATCAGGTAGCTGGACTGTTTCCAGATTTGGCCCTGCTTGGTTCTGATGGCAGCGTGTATGCCCAAGCCAACCGCGACCGAATTCTGTCCGATGCCATTCCAGCACTCACGCTGCCAGTGGGAGCAAATCCTGTTGCTGCACTAACTGCAATCAATAGAAATTTCGATATGCAGGAAAAATTTGAGAATGGCTGGCCTACAGCGCGCTTACAAAGCAATGAAGGTAAGAAATGGCATCATTCAGACTTTGGCTATGTTGCATATCCATTTACACATAAGTTATTTAACGAAATCGTCAACGGCGGAAACTTAAAATAAAATATGAAAAAAATCATCTATCTGATTCTCTACGGTTTAATGATTAACTGCGTCCGGGCACAGACTGCTCCACATGAGCATCAATGGAAAGCAACTTTGAGAGCAATAGATGAAACAGGCCATCCTGTGGCAGTAGCTGAAGTTTGGGTAAGCTACGATATATTCACGAATAGAATAATTGGTCTGACGGATACCAACGGCATATTTGCTGCTTCTCATATCGGGGATGCAGTTAATTTAGCATTTCATGCTGAAAAGTTAGGCTATTATCCATTTTGGATGCAATACCACATGGGATTCGATTATGATCCGGCTATATGGAATTCCACCCAGACGATTGTTCTCAAAAAAATCAGCCAGCCGATTCCGATGTATGCAAAAAGGATAAATGCTCAACCACCGGATAACGGAAAGCCTATAGGCTATGATTTAATGGTCGGCGATTGGGTTGCTCCTTATGGTAAGGGTATCAACCCCGACATTCTTTTCACACGGGAATACAGCCGAAAATCCCTTCAAGATTATGATTACAAGCTGACCGTTAGTTTTCCAAAAGCGGGTGATGGAATTCAGGAATTTCCGGTTCCTTACAAAAACATGGAAGGCAGCGCGTTGAGATCGCCACATGAAGTACCAACAAACGGCTACCAACCGCAAATCGTAAGACTAAATATTTCGCATCCAGGACAAAAACTCATTTTTGACTACGACGAAAACCGCGCCTATTTCTTTCGCGTGCGCACAGTGCTCGATGAAAACGGCAACGTCAAAAGCGCGCTCTATGGCAAAATCTACGGCGATTTCATGCAATTTTCCTATTACCTGAGCCCGACTCCGAATTCGCGCAATGTGGAGTTCGATCCCAAACGGAATTTGATGAAAAACCTGAAACCGCTTGAGGGGGTTGAAGCCCCGTGAATCGGATGTGAAAATCCCCATCTGGATCAATCGCTGAATCGCGGATGAAAAAGGGGGGAAAGTGACCTGACCCCCGAAAAACTGAACGCGACGTAGCGCAGGCGTCCCGCCTGCGAGTGTCCCGCGCGTCGCGCCTGGTGTTTTGCATCGCTCAACCCCGTACAGGGGTGCGGCCGCGTGGCGCAGCTTTACGCGGCTTTACGCCCTCAACTCTCAACCATCAACCGTTTTTAACGACCTGACCCCGGCGGAACAAAGCGCCTTCAAAAAGAAACTGGATCGCAAGTTCCGGCCAATCCCGGCGATTGTCGCCAAAGCCGCCCAAGCAAGGTCAAAATTGAATCCTTGATGGCGGGATTGACGCGGATAAATCTTCGGCGCACAATCGCTTTCCATCATGGCAAAGGGAAACTCCAAGACTGTCAATGGTTCCGCGCTCGACTTCAAGGCCGATTTCAGTCTCGCCAACCCGCCGTTCAACATGAGCGATTGGTCCCGCAGTGGCGGGATGCGGCAGGACATGCGCTGGAAATTCGTGATGCCGCCGGTGAACACCATACCAAGATGCAAATGCATGCTACGGAGGGCAGTAATACACGAGAAATTTGCAAATCTTCCTCTTAACTGGTTCCTCGACGTTTGTAATGGGTAGTTAGCCATAGTAAGGAATATCCAGTTTGCCAGCGACGAAGTAGAGCATGGCGGTCTGGTATTCAATTGAGCGATAGCCTCGGGCCTTGCGTTTGGTCGCGGAGAACAAACTATTGAGTCCTTCCAAGAAGGCCGTCGTCAACCCTTGCCGCCAGTGGGCCAAGATGCCTTCCAGATGTCCTTCCACCATGTCGGCGGCTTTGCGCATTGGCTCCAGCAATCCGCTCTTCAAGTCCGCCGCCTCGGTTTGCACCCAGCGGCTCCAGGATTCAAAGCGTTTCCGTGCCTGCTCGACCGTGGTTGCGGCATACGCCCGTTGCAGTTCCAACCGCATCGCATACGCCAGTCCCGTGACCAGCGGTTTGTCTTTGAGTTGCGCCCAGCGGTTTTCTTCCCCGGCAGTCCACGCCTCGGGATTTTTGCGCCACAACCAACTGCTGCGTTCCAATTGCGCCCGTGCCTGCGCGTCCACCCGCACCTCTTTGCGCCGCACTTCGTCCACCGCCTTGACCACCTGGCTGACCACATGAAACTTGTCGAACACAATCCGGGCGTTCCCGAAGTTCTCCCGCACCCCCTTTGCATACGCCGGACTCATGTCAATGGCCACCATCGAAATCGCCTTGGGATGCCCGTTGTGATTGCCTAATTCAGCGGCAAACCGCTCCCAGACGCCCGCGTCTTTGCCCTCAACGGCCAGCAACACCCGCTTGGCCTGCAAGTCCGCAAACACGGTCAGGTAATTATGCCCTTTCTTCCGGTTCATCTCGTCGGCTCCCACCCAAATCACATTTTCCCAGCTCAAATCTTGCCACGCCGCATTCACATGGGCGAACAACGCCCGCCATAATTTCTGATCCGTTTCCCCCAAAATCTCCCCCGCCTTCTTGACCGGCATCTCCCGCATCAGCGTCAGCGCAAACGCTTCAAACTCCTGCGTCAATCCCCGGCTGCGTCCCTCCCACGGCGCCCGCACCGTGTAAATCTTCCGGCAGCTTTGACATTCGCCACGCGGCAGGGCACACACAATCTCCGACTGCAACTGGCACACGTTGAGATGCCGCCACCGGCGTTCCGGCGCGTGATCGTAGCCGCGCACAGACTTGGAGTTGCAATGCGGACAGCTTTCCTGTTTCCACAGGGCTGGCTGCTCCTCCACCCGGATCAACACCCGCTGTTCTTTTTCTTGGTAATCCATACGCACCACCCGCCAGGCTTCACCCAGCGCCAATATCTGTTGAAACACTTTTTCCGGTATCATACGCCCCACCAGAAAAACCAATTCCACCCGCTTTACCCACTAAAAACGTCGAGGAACCACAAAGAATCAGTAAATCCTGTCTCCGGGATTCGGCGGCTTATGATTTTTTGTCGGGTTTGGCCGGTGAACGGCGCATTACTTGGTACAAGCCAGAATATGCAATATGTATTACCTGTGATTCCTCGCACTAGTTGCCAAAAGACCTTTGTCAAAGCGTTCACATTGATTGAGTTATTGGTGGTCATTGCCATCATTGCGATTTTAGCCGCGATGCTGTTGCCGGCACTCGCCAAGGCCAAGGAACGGGCCAAGCGCATCTCCTGCATGAACAATTTGAGGCAGTATGGGCTGGCGTTGAGAATATATGGCAACGATGCCAGTGACAATCTTCCCAATATTTATTCGGCCGCAAATCCCACGCCGGCCAATTGGCTGTGGGACGTGCCTACAAACACGGTGGATTTGCTGTTGGCCAACGGAAGCCAGCGGAACATGATGTATGACCCGTCATTCAGCACAGCCGATCAAGACGATCGTTGGAATTTCGGCTTGATCGCAGGTGGAAGTTTGGCGCAATTGCGTGTCACTGGTTATGTGCCGACTTTCCCCGACATGACCCAGTATTACAACACTGGCAGCCACATGATTATTTCAAACGTGAATTTCAACTATAACGCGCGGTCTTTGCACTCGGACAGCGTGGGACACACAATCGATGCACCTCCTCCAACGGATCGCACGCTGATTACGTGCGCGATTCTTTCTGCGGATGACCAAATCAATCTAGGTGCAGACAGTTTCGACGGCGTTGCCGGGCTGGGCGGTGCGCCCAGCCAGAATCAAACTTCGCATTTGAATGGAAACACACCCGCTGGCGGTAATCATGCCATGTTGGATTGTCATGTTGAATGGAATAAATTCTCTGTTCAAAAACCGGCCATCAGCAAGATTCGTTCTAACATCACCGGGGTGTATTTCTGGTGGTGACTTCAATTCCGGCCAGTAAAAATGTAGTAAAAAAATGTAGTAAATGGAACAGACAGCAAAACAACCGCTATGAAAACCAAAACAATAAAACAACTAGGATATGCCTGCGCAGCAGTCTCGGCACTGTGTTTAGGGCAATATGTTTCGGCCCAGGATTCGCACTGGAACGGCACAGTGGGTAACACGCTGTGGGATGTCGCCACCAACTGGAACCCTGTCGGCGTGCCGCCGCCGGGAAACCCGACGACAGGGTATGCAGGAAATGTATGGCTCGATCCCTCACCCGTTGACGGTGATACGGTGATAACGATTCTCTCCAGTGATGTGGAAACCCCCGGCGTCGGCAATTCTGTTGAAGATTATAATACTATCTTTGGTCCGGAATTCGGATGCACTTTGAATGTTTCCGGCACGTTGGCTTGGGATTGGACATTGGCTCCTTACCAACCGGACCCTACTCCCGGCCAGCGCAGCAAAATCAATATGTTTGGGAATGCCAACCTGTATACCTCAGGTGCGTCATTGAATCTTGGTTCCGGCTGGTGGCCGATTTGCGAAGGAACGTATTGCACGGTAAATCTATACAATAATTCCACTTACAGCAGCCTGGGGGGAGCTGGTTTGTGGTCTGGTGGCCACATCAACATCTATGACAATGCTTCTTTTCTCGTGAACGGGTATGTCAACTTAAACAATGGACAAGCCAATAATGATGGCACAACCGACTTCGTTGTGGGTGGTGGCACATTGACGCTGCCCGAAGGCTTCAACACTTCAACCGTCACCAACTGGATAACCCGGGGTATTTTGCGGGCCTATGGCAAAGGGTATGACACGAATGAATTGATTGTTACTGATAATGGTACCAACACCATCGTTACCGTCCCTCCCCTGGGTGGCACCCTGCAGCGTGTGTATTTCGAACCCTTGATCCGTCCCAGTGTTACTGTGGGCACCTTTCAGCAGGCAACGCTGGTTGGTGATTATCCTTCGGTCGGTGGGGTGTTGTTAAGCTCCTACGAACCTGGTGTGGATCCGGCAACCTTCGCAGCCCCGGTCTATTCATCCAGTAATCCTAATGTTGCCACCGTGGACACCAATGGGATGGTGACGGCGGTTAATGCGGGAACGGCAAAATTGACGGCCAGAGTGGGTTTGTTGAACAGCACGAATTCGGTAACCATCACCGTGACTCCAGTTGTCCCCGGCTTGGCTCACCGTTATTCCTTTGGCAGTGCGTCGGGAACGACCGTTCCTGATTCGATTGGTGGCGTGAGTTGGAATGGCACACTCGCTGGTGGATACACGTTAAGTGGAGGTCAAATCAATCTGGATGGTTCTTCCGGTTATGTGTCATTGCCCGCCGGCATTCTCAGCGGCGTGAATGAAGTGGCGATTGAAACGTGGGTGACGTTTGGCTCTCCCGTCAATACGTGGGCAGATTTATTTGCCTTTGGAAATTCTGAACTTGCCGGCAATGGGGAGAATTATATTTCGATGCAGCCCCATACCGGTGGTGGAACCGCATCATTAAATTTCGGCCAGGGAGATCCAGGCAATTCAGGCGAGCGTGATGCTGTTATAAACAATACGCTCGATGGACAGGCCAATATGCAAATCGTTGCCGTCTATCATCCGCTGGCCGGATATGAGGCGTTCTACACGAACGGAGTGTTAGCCGCCAGTATCTCAATGTTCAACATCTTGATTGATCCGGTAGCCAGCGTTGACCCTGCTTTTAACAATGGAAGCATACTTTCATACACGCTGGGTTCCGACCCTATCAACTATATTGGTTGTTCGCTGTATAGTTCAGATCCCACTCTCAATGCTTCAATCCAGGAGTTCCGTATTTACACCAATGCGATTACAGCGTCGCAAATAGCCGCAGATTATGCCTTGGGACCGAATCAACTCCTCGGCACCAGCGTCAATACCTCGCTTTCAGCGTCCGCATCAGGCGGCAACGTGACCATCAAATGGCCGACCACCTCGGCGCTGGTCACCTTGTTGTCCTCGCCGACACTGGGTGCCAGCGCGGTTTGGACGCATGTGACCGCCCCGTTGTCCGTGGTTGGTGGCAATTATCAGGTTATAGTTCCAGCCACCGGAACGCTGTTCTTCCGGTTGCAGTAATAATTAAAAAACAAGACACTGGGCGGAGATGTCTTATGGCATCTCCGCCCTTTACTGTATAAAGTTTTTGTAAAATTCAAAATAATCTTTGCATGTCACATCAAGGGCCATTCTGCTGCTTGGGAAGGTAAATAGAATTGAACGGCATCCGATGAAGAAAACCATTCAGAGCATTCAGTATGGTTGGCAGAAGACATCGCGCAGCCTGTTTTTATTTGTGGCGCTCGCAATGGCAACGATCTGCTCCGGGCAAGCCGTTGGTCCTTATCCATTTTATGGCAATTACTATTTGCATGATCCGGGCACAATGATCAAGGACGGCACCAATTATTTTATTTATGGCGACGGCCAGGGCATCGACGGCATAAAAAGCACTGACTTGCGCAACTGGAGTACCACCAGCGTCATTTTTTCTAGCGGCCCGCCCGCGTGGACGTCCAACTCGGTGCCCGGTTTCACTGGCTACTTTTGGGCACCGGACAATGCCTACTTCAACGGGCGCTACAACCTTTACTATGCCTGTTCGCAATGGGGCACGATCAATTCTGCCATTGGACTCGTTACGACGCCGTCGCTCGTCTCGCCGGTGTGGACGGACCAGGGAAAAGTCATCCAGTCGAATCCCGATTTTGCGACAAACGCGACCACCGACCTCACCGCCTACAATTGCATTGATCCAAGCGTCATGGTGGACACCAACGGCTCGGTGTGGTTGTCCTTCGGTTCCTATTCGGACGGCATTCTGATCATGCAGTTGGATCCAACCACCGGCAAACGCATCTCATCCACTTCTCCGATTTTCCGGGTTTCCAACAATGGTCCGGTATTTTTTAGCAATACCGAGGAAGGCTCATGCCTTTACCAGCACGGCGGCTATTACTATTTGTTTGTGAACTTTGGCGGCTGCTGCGCCGGTGTGGACAGCACCTACAACATCCGCGTGGGTCGCAGCCCGACCGTCACCGGGCCATACTTCGACAGGAACGGCATCAACATGACCAACGGCGGTGGCACTATGTTGCTTGAAAGCACCGCGCGCTATATCGGTCCCGGCCATGCTGCCATCATGAACGACAAGGGCACCAACTGGTTCACGTTTCACTATTACGATGGCAACAATAACGGTAATGCCACTGTCGGGATGATGAAATTGAACTGGACCACCGACGGCTGGCCTTCGCTGACCAACGACTGGAGTGCATTTTACCCCTTCAATCGCGATGCCCACGAGCACCTCGGTCTTTACAACAGCACGCTGATGAACGGCATCTTCATCACGAATGACCCGGGGCTTGGCGGTGTGTTGAACCTCAATGGTGCCACCAATTATGTTGTGCTGGCCGATCCGGTGGCCAATTGCAGCACAATCGCGGCCTGGGTGAAATGGAATGGTGGCGCGGCCTGGCAACGCGTTTTTGATTTCGGCACGGACACGACCAATTATTTTTTCCTCACGCCGAAAGCCAGCACCGGCATTATGCGATTTGCCATCACGACCACCAGCAACGGCGGCGAGCAGCAGATTAATGCCGCCAGCGCCTTGCCGATCGGTTCATGGTGCCACGTCGCCGTCACGCTCGACGGCACGACCGGACTTCTGTATTTGAATGGCCATCCCATCGCCACCAATTCCAGCCTCACGATTCGTCCGTGGCAAATCCTGGCAAAAAACAATTACGTCAGCAAAAGCCAGTGGCCGGCGGATCCATTGTTCAATGGGGAGATAGGCTCATTCCGGGTTTTCGGCCGGGCTTTAAGCGGCCCGGAAATCCAAGATCTGGCCTATGCGCATCCCGCGCTGGCCCACCGCTATAGCTTCACGACGAATGTGTGGGATTCCATCGGCATGGCGCATGGCTCTCTTGCCGGTAATGCCATGGTTACGAACAATGCGCTCCAGCTCACCGGCAACCCCGGCGACTACGTCAACCTGCCCGGCGGTCTGGTTTCCGGTAGCGCGGCGCTGACGGTGGAATTTTGGGCCACGTTTGGTGCAAACGGAAACTGGGCGCGTGTTTTTGATTTTGGAAACAACACCGGCACCAGCGGATATAATTTCGTTTTTTACAGTCCGCACACTTCCGCCAACAGCCAGCAGCTCTCACTTTCCACGCCGGTCTCCACCGCAAACTTTGTCACCCCCGGCATTCTGGACAACAGTGCGGTGCATGTGGTCTGCATCCTGGATCCCACCAACAATTACTGCGCCATTTATACCAACGGCGTGCTGCAAAGCTCGTTGACGACGGTGCTGCCGCCCTTGAACGGGGTCAGCTCAGCCTGGTCCTTCATCGGACGTTCGCTGTTCAGCGCGGATGCCTGGCTCAATGCGACGGTTGATGAACTGCGGCTTTACGATGGCGTGCTGACGCCGCAGCAAATTGCCCTGAACGACCAGTATGGGCCCAACGCCCTTGCGATGTCCGTCACGCTGGCGCAGTCAAATTCCGTCTCCGGCCTCACGCTTTCCTGGCCGTCTTGGGCGGTGGGTTTCGCACTGCAATCCGCGACCGACCTGACAAGTGGTGTCTGGACACCGCTCACCCAAACACCGTTACGTGCTGCCAATCAATGGTCGTTGACCGTTCCTACTACCAACGCCGCAACCTATTACCGGCTCCAAAGATGAAATCGAAAATGATCTTGCAATTCTCCAACACTTACGCGGCGGCGAAACGCAAAGTCCAGTTGGCTGCCGGCTTGCTCCTCGCCGGGAGTTTGTTCGCGCTGCAAGCGGGACAGGTAAGCATCCACGATCCTTGCATGGCTAAGGAGGGTGACACCTATTATATCTTCAGCACCGATCCCGGAATCAAATGTTACAGCTCCACGGACATGGTGCATTGGAAGTTTCGGACGCGGGTGTTTCCCGGCGAGCCGTTCTGGGCGAGAGGCGTGACGAGCAAATTTAACGGCCATATTTGGGCCCCGGACATTTCCCTGTACGACGGTAAGTACTATTTGTATTATGCCGTATCTTCCCCGGGAAAAAACAGCTCGGCCATCGGGGTGACCATTAACAAGACACTCGATCCGGACTCCGCCCGACTACAAATGGGAGGATCAGGGCATTGTGCTAAAATCCATACCGGGCCGCGACCTTTGGAATGCGATTGATCCGGATGTCGTGGATGCCGATGTACGCCGTGGATGGACTTTGGTTCGTTCTGGACCGGCATCAAGCTCGTGAAGTTAGACACCAACTGGACGGCCGTTGCGGAACCGCAAGAATGGTATTCCCTCGCCAAAAGGGAACGTTCGGTTTTCGTTGATGACCGGGAGCCGGGAGACGGCGCCGTCGAAGGGCCCTTTATTTTCAAAAAAAGTGACTACTACTATTTGTTCGTCTCGTGGGACTTGTGTTGTCGTGGCACAAACAGCACCTACAAAATCGGCGTGGGACGGTCACGCGAAGCGCCGGCCCCTATTTGGACAAGGATGGCCTCGACATGGCCCAGGGCGGCGGCACTTTGGTGCTAGCCGGCAACAAAGATTGGCCGGGCCGTGGCGGAGCCAGCGCCTATACCTTCGATGGAAAAGATTACCTCGTCTTTCATGCGTATGAAGCGGCGGATAACGGTTTGCAGAAATTGCAGATTGCAGAAATCAAATGGGATGAGAATAAATGGCCGATCATAGATGAAAAGGCCTTAAACGAATACCGGAGCGTATTGGTCAAGTAACGCTGTTGCAGATCTGATTGTCGTGTCATAACAATTTTGATTCATAACGGGTAAACAGCAATCAACTGGCGAATTGTTTGTAGAATAATGAAAACAACCAAACTTACCGTCTTCGAAAAGATCGGCTTCGGCGGCGGCGACGCAGGCCTGTAAACGTGGTTTGGTCGTCACTCGCGCTCATCATCACGTTCTTTTACACCGACGTGTTCCGGTCGAATCTGGCCCACCTTGCGATGCTGGGACTTCTTCCTCGGCTGATTGACGCGTTTGCCGATGTTGCGATGGGCATGTATACGGACAGCCACACGACACGCTGGGGCCGTTACCGCCCGTATTTTCTCGTTTTTGCCATCCCTTTCGGAGTTTCGGTCATGCTGGTGTTCACGACGCCGGAACTGTCCTATAACGGCAAACTGATCTGGGCATACGCCACCTACATCTTGATGATGCTCGTGTTCACGGCGGTGACGATTCCGGACATTTTCACTGCCTGGCGTGTTGACGGCTCTATCCACAGGAACGCCTTTCGGCCAATGGCTACCGCCTGTTTTTTGCCAAAGGCGCGGCGCTGATGGTGACGACGTTCGTCCCGCTCTTCGCGGCGAAGTGGGGGCCGGAACATATCGCTCGCGGCTACCAGATCCTCGATGGCGGTGATGGCCGGGATCGGCCACGCTGCTGTTCATCTTGTGTTTCTTCACAACGACGGAACGTGTCACGCACAAAAGTGACCGAAAGCCGCTGAAACAGCAGTCGGCCTGCTCTTCAGAAATGATCAATGGATGATTCTGGCCGGAGTTTGCGTGATCGGCACGATTGGTTATGTGATTCGCGGATCCGTGGCGATGTATTACGCGAAATATTTCCTGGGCGGCGACGCCAAAATCATGTCGCTCTTCGTGACCATCGGCG
>CAWDPX010000007.1:0-156116 GCA_963804345.1 uncultured Verrucomicrobiae bacterium
CAACGGGATTCGATCCTTCAGCCCAGGGTTGGCCTGCCACGCGGGAATACCCTGGGTCAACCGCCAAAAAAATCCCCACCCCCGGAGCGCGGGTCTGTGACCCGCAGCATGTCCAAACTTTTCAACACGCCTCCATTCATTCGAATGCCTTCTGACTGGCGGAACTGCTGCGAGTCGCAGACTCGCGCTCCAGGGGCTTGCGGATGTGTTCCGACTTCGTTTCAATCTTCGTCGTGAGCCAGCCAACCAAACCGCTTCGCGCCGGGCCGCCGCGCAATCCGGGCGTGCGCGATTTGGTCGAGGGCAAGCGTTGGTGGTCATCACCACCAAAGATCGCAGACGCCAAGCAAGGTTTTCGCGGCTGGCATGAGCGCGGTTATCTCCCCCATCGCGACGAGTCGGGCCTGACGCAGTTCGTCACCTTTCATCTCGCCGACAGCTTTCCCTCATCGCTGCGTTCCGAGTGGGAGCATTTCGCCAAGATTGAGGACGACCGAGAGCAGCGGAAACAACTTGAAGCGTATCTCGATAAAGGCCGGGGCGAATGTCACCTGCGCCGCGCTGAAGTTGCGCAACTCGTCGAGGACAATTTTCGTCAGTATTCCCGGGAAGGCTGCGGCTCACAGAGCCGCGCTCCGGACGCTCCGGGGCGCTACGAGCTGCGAGCGTGGGTGGTGATGCCGAATCACGTCCATGTCTTGTTCAAGGTGGGAACTGTGCCGATGTCGGAAATTGTTGGCGCTTGGAAAAAGCACACGGGACGGCTGGCAAATAGACTGCTCGGAAAACAGGGCGCGTTTTGGGCGGAAGATTATTTTGATGTGTTTATGCGCGACGCCGAACACGAGCGGCAGACAGTTCACTACATTGAAAACAATCCGGCCAAAGCGAAGCTGGTGCTTGATCCGAAGGATTGGCCGTGGAGCAGCGCGAGATTCCGCGACGAGTTCGGCAGGCTGCGGCTTTAACAGAGCGCGGGTCTGTGACCCGCAGCAGCTTTGCCAAATCGGGCGCGTTCGGATTGAATTGTGACTGCTTGAATAGCGGCAGGGGGTTTCCGGGGCTCGCTCAGGGTTTGAATTGGGGCGGCGCGGCAGCGCCGCCCTACCAATGATTAGATTTTGGCAGGGCAGAGCTGCCGCTCTGCCCATTCTATTTTCCGTCCAGCTTGCCGACCATTGAGTGATGCGTTATGAGTGATTCCATGAAACCCATCCAAGGTTACCACCTCATCAAACCGGAAGACCTTTTCTGGCGGCCCTCCAACCTGATGCGCATCCCTAACGCGGATTATCTCGAGCGCACCGGGAGCGAGAACCTGGGTGCGCGGCTCTGGCGGTTGCCGCCCAGGAGCGCCAACACGCTGCACAAGCACATCCGGGCGGAGGAGTTTTATTTCGTGCTGGAAGGCACGGGCCGCCTGCGCGTGGGCGACCAGACGTTGACCGTGCCGCGCTACGGCGGCGTGCTGGTCGGGCCGGACCAGTTGTGCCAGGTGTTCAACGACACCGACGCCGAGGTGCTTTGGCTCATCATCGGCGCGCCGGAGGAACTGGAATTTCTCCAAGGCTCAAAGTCGAAAGTCGACCTCTCACCATTTTATCCAGTCGATCCCACCCAACTCCCCAAGGAACTGTCCGGCGTGGAGTGGCCGCCCAAAAGTTGATCGTGAAGGGGCGTAGCGTTACTTGGAGTTTGGGCGGCGCGGCAGCGCCGCCCTACCGTGATTAGGTTTTGGTAGGGCAGAGCTGCCGCTCTGCCCAAACTAAAAATCTTTCCTATCCGCCTGCATTGCATCAGGAAGGAGTTAGTGAAACGGCGCGAAAGGATACGAATCACTCCGGAATCATTCCGATCGTCCCCAGCCACTTCTCCACCAACTGAGGCCATTCCGTAATCGGAAACTTCGATGGCCGTAGTCCAAACCCATGCCCGCCCTGCGCATACAAATGCATCTCCACGGGAACCCCGGCGTTCTTCAGCCCGATGTAATAAACCAGCGATTGCTCTACGCGGTCCACGTGGTCATCTTCCGCCATTAACAAAAACGTAGGCGGCGTTTTGGTGGTCACTGGAACATTCGGATTCAACTTAAAACCCTCATCCTCGTTCCACAGATGTCCCGGATAACACGCAATCGCGAAATCCGGGCGGCAGCTTACCTTGTCCGCCGCATCCACCGCCCGATACGAACGCTTGGCGTAATGCGTGCTCGTGGCGGCGACCATATGCCCTCCGGCTGAGAATCCGATGACTCCAATCTTGTGCGGATCAATGTGCCACTCGGCGGCGTGGTAGCGGACCAGGCCCAACGTCCGCTGCGCATCTTCCAACGCCGGCAGCGATTCCCCATATCCCTCCGGGCTCCGGGTCGGCACACGATATTTCAAAAGCACCGCCGTGATACCCCGGGATGTCAGCCAATTACAAATCTCCGTGCCTTCAAGATCCATGGCCAGACAGTTGTAGCCTCCGCCGGGAAACACGACTACCGCAACACCCGTATTCGTTCCCTTTGGCGAATAGACCGTCATCGTAGGCTGCGAGACGTTGCATGCCGCAATCCATGATACGCCGCTTGGCGACAACACGTTCGTAACATACTCCGGCCCCGGGACAGGCTGCGCATCAGGCACCGCCCCCGGCCATATCGGCACTTGCGTGTGTCCCGGCGAAGGCTGCCAGGCATTCGTCTGCGCGCGCAGATCGCCAAACGCAAACACAACCCAGAGAGCGAAGATCAAAGGCTTCATCACAATCCTGAAGATGGAAGAGCTGGCATCCGCCTGGCTTGTCGCCTCACGGCGCGGGTTCCGCCAGCAATTTCTGGACGACGGTTTCGACGTATTGAGGTTGCAAGCCAATCGCGCGGATAATGCCTTTGCGGTCAATGATGGCGTAGGTCGGATAATAGTGCACCTCCCAGGCTTTCTCGGTTTTCAATTCGGGATCGCGGGCGGCCGGATATTGGATGCCATGTTCCTGGGCGTTGGCTACAAACTTCTCCTGACCATGACTGGAGGTGCAGACACCGATGATGACCAGTCCTTTATCCTTGTATTTTTTGAGGAGTTCGTTGTTGTGGGGAATGGCCCTCATGCAGGGGCCGCACCAAGTGGCGTATAAATCCACGACGATGACTTTGCCCTTGATGTCGGCGGCGGTGATGCCGCCATTGATCCAATCGCTGACGTGGAAGGCGGGCATGGGCTTGCCTTCGAGGGCGGCGTGGCTGGCGCGGTTCTCAGGTTTTTTTTCGTCCCAGGTCCAACTGTCGGGAAATTCACCGGCGGAAGCGGGCAGCAGGCCCCAGATGAGTGAACCCAAGGCGATAAGAAGTATTTTCTTCGTGCTCATGCTGCACGAATTATCACAGCCGGTGTTGGCTGACAATAGTGAATCTCTCTGCCGGATGGAGGAATTGAAGTCAATCGGACTCCAGGTTAATCTGTGTTCATGCGTGACCGACTTCATCTGGCTGGCGTTTTTGAGCAATCTCACAACAGGTGTAGCAAGAACCCATGCGACAACCGCGCCCAGGTGAGGTAAAGTCACTTCAACATTGAACTGAACAAAAGGATTCAATTATGCAAAAGCGCAAACTTGGAAAAAGTAATCTGGAAGTCTCGGCTGTCGGGTTGGGCTGCATGGGAATGAGCTTTTCCTACGGCCCGCCCAAAGACAAGCAGGAGATGACCGCTCTGCTTCGGGCTGCCGTGGAACGCGGCGTCACGTTCTTCGATACCGCTGAGGTTTACGGCCCGTTCACCAACGAAGAACTTGTGGGCGAAGCGCTCGCGCCGTTCCGCGGGAAGGTGGTCATCGCCACCAAGTTCGGTTTTGACTTGAGTGGCAGCGACAAGCGGCCGGGGGCGGCGGGCTTGAACAGCCGGCCGGAAAATATCAAGCACGTCGCCGACGCCTCGCTCCAGCGGCTCAAGGTGGACGTCATTGATCTGTTTTATCAGCATCGCGTGGACCTGAACGTGCCCATTGAAGACGTGGCGGGCGCGGTGAAGGAATTGATCCAGATCGGCAAGGTGAAACATTTCGGCTTGTCCGAAGCCGGCGTGCAGACGATCCGGCGTGCGCACAAAGTCCAGCCGGTCACGGCGCTCCAAAGCGAATACTCGTTGTGGTGGCGGAAGCCGGAGGCGGAAGTGATACCGACGCTCGAAGAACTCGGCATTGGCTTCGTTCCCTACAGTCCGTTGGGCAAGGGATTTCTCACCGGCGCGATGGACGCGGCCACGACCTTCGACAGCGCGGATTTTCGCAGCCGGCTGCCGCGCTTCACGCCGGAGGCGCTCAAGGCGAATCAGGCGCTGGTTGATCTGCTCGGACGGATCGCCAAAAGGAAAGATGCGACGCCGGCGCAGATCGCGCTGGCGTGGTTGCTGGCGCAGAAGCCGTGGATCGTGCCCATCCCCGGCACGACGAAGCTGCATCGCCTGGACGAAAACCTCGGCGCGGCGAACGTGCAACTGACACCGGACGATTTGCGCGACATCGAAAGCGCGGCGGCCAAAATCAAAGTGGAAGGCGCGCGGTATCCGGAACAACTGGAGCAACTCACTGGCCGTTGAACAACTTTGTGCTAGATTCCAAAACGATTATGAAAACAACCAATGTAAAAGCCTACGCCGCCCAAACCGCCGCCTCCGCCTTGGCTCCGCACCGCATCGCCCGGCGCGAACCCGGCCCGACGGATGTGCAAATTGAAATTCTCTATTGCGGCGTTTGCCACTCCGACCTCCACTTTGCCCGCAACGAATGGGGCTTCACGCAGTATCCGGCGGTGCCCGGCCACGAGATCGTCGGTCGCGTGACGGCCGTCGGCGGGGGCGTGAAGAAGTTCAAGGTCGGCGACACCGTCGGCGTGGGCTGCCTCGTGGATTCGTGCCGCACCTGCCCCGACTGCCGCGCGGGTCTGGAGCAATTCTGTCCGGACATGACGATGACCTACGGCAGCATGGACAAGCATCTCAACGCCCCGACGCTCGGCGGCTATTCGCAGAGCATCGTCGTGACGGAGGACTTCGTGCTCCGCATGCCCGCCAACCTTAACCTCGCCGCCGCCGCGCCGCTCCTGTGCGCGGGCATCACCACCTATTCCCCGCTGCGCCATTGGAAGGTTGGTCCCGGCCAGAAGGTCGGCATCGTGGGCCTCGGCGGTCTCGGTCACATGGGTGTGAAATTCGCGAAAGCCTTTGGCGCGCACGTCGTGCTGTTCACCACGTCGCCGGGCAAGGTTGCGGACGGCAAGCGCCTCGGCGCCCACGAGGTCGTGATCTCCAAGGACGAGGCACAGATGGCGGCGTACGCCAACAGCTTCGATTTCATCCTGGATGCGGTTTCCGCGACTCACGACCTCAACGCCTATTTGAACCTGCTGAAACGTGACGGCAACCTGACGCTCGTCGGCGCGCCTGAGAAGCCACTGCCGGTGGCGGCCTTTCCGCTGATTTTCCGCCGCCGCTCCTTCTCCGGCTCATTGATCGGCGGGTTGCCCGAAACGCAGGAGATGCTTGATTTTTGCGGCCAGCACAACATCACTTGCGACATCGAAATGATCCGCATGGACCAGATCAACACCGCCTACGAGCGCATGCTCAAGAGCGACGTGAAATACCGCTTCGTCATCGACATGGCCTCGCTCAAGGCGGAATAACCACCATAATCTGAAAAAACAAATATGGAAATCAAACGAAGCGGCTCACAGCCTTCCAACCAAGGACCGGCCGACTGGTTTACCGGCACGGTGCGCATTGACTCGCCGTTTAAGGGAAGCGATCCCGCGCGTGTTACCGGCGCAATCGTCACGTTCGAGCCTGGCGCCCGAACGGCATGGCACACCCATCCGCTGGGGCAGACACTGATCGTGACGGCCGGCAGCGGACGCGTGCAGCGCTGGGGCGGCCCGATTGAAGAAATTCGTCCGGGGGACGTAATCTGGTTCCCGCCGGGCGAGAAGCATTGGCATGGTGCCTCGCCGAAAACGGCCATGACGCACATCGCCATTCAGGAACAGCTCGACGGCAAAGCGGTGGACTGGATGGAAAAGGTCAGCGACGAACAATACCAGGCTTGATCGCGAGCAGGATTTTATTTCCAGGAAGCCGACACGGGCCTCGCCGCGTTGATTCCCGGGACTCAAGGGGCGATGGACATCGCGCGTTTCCGGTTGACGGTGGGTTTGCCCGATCCGCGGAAGAATTGAATGGCGGGTCCGCCTCCGGTCAGTCTTTGCGTTCGGCCAGCAGGCGTTCAATCCGCCGGTCGGGAACAGGGCGTGGCTGAGGAATGGGCGCTGAAAGCCGGGATGGAACAAAAAGCTCGCGAATTTGTGGAAAAAGGAGCAGAGGGTTACGCGAAGGCGTGATGCACCGCTGGAAAACAACAATGTCATGAACTACACGAAGACCATCGCCGTTTCCGAACTTCCGGAAGGAACGCAAAAGGCCGTGATGGTCGCGGGGCAGGATGTCGCCCTGTTTCATCACGGCGGAAAAATCACCGCTCTCTGCGGCACCTGCCCCCACGAGGGCGGCCCGCTGGCCGAAGGAAAAGTCGAGCGCGGAGCCGACGGTGTGTTGCGCATCGTGTGTCCATGGCACGGCTGGAAATTCGACATTGTGACCGGGAACATGCCCCTGGAGCTCGGGGTGCGGCAGGCGGTGCATGATGTAAAGATTCAGGACGGCATTATCTTCGTGTCGGACACGCCATCGGTCCCGGCGGTTCTGTCTCCGAAACGTGATGATCCGCTGGCCGACCTGCGGAATCTTGCCGGCCAGACCACACCGGCGTCGCTCAATGTGCTCGGCATTTCCACCACGAACATGGGCGCGCAACTCGCCCGTTATTCGACGAGCGAAGCCGCGTTGGAACAGGCGCTCGCGCACGCCACCGCGCAGCATGGTGCGGCCACACGGCTCATCAAACTGCGCGACCTCGGCTTTCGTCATTGCGAGGGTTATTACAGCCATTCGGTCACCGCCTGCACCTGGCCCTGTTCCATTTCGGAGCAGGATGCCGCGGACGGGATGAACCAGGTTTATCGCGACCTGGTCTTGTGGGCTGACGTGTTATTGCTGGCCACGCCAATCCGCTGGGGCAATGCGTCGTCGCTCTATTACAAAATGGCCGAGCGCCTGAACTGCGTGCAAAACCAGATCGCCCTCAAAAACCGCGTGCTCATCCAGAAGAAGGTCGCCGCGTTCATTGTCACGGGCGGGCAGGACAACATCCAGCAGGTGGCCGGGCAATTGAACACGTTTTTCACCGAACTCGGCTTCATCCTTCCGCCGTTCAATTTCGTGGGCTGGAGCCGGGGTTGGATCGCCGAGGACATGGAGAACAACGTGGCCGAGTTCAAGAAGAGTCAATACCTGACGCAGACGGTCAAGGAACTCGTCAACCACAGTGTGCTGCTCTCCCGGCAAATCAAGGGGATTTCTCCCGGTTAAAACAGCAGGAGCTGGCTGCCAGTGAATGTGAGCCGGATTATGTGGAAAAAGATGGGAGCGGCAAAGCACAGGGAGATGGTGCGGCCGAGCATTTCGTTGTCGCGATGCACGACCACGACCCCTTCCCGCCCCCGCTCGGCACGAATCATGACCAGGCAAAGCTGGCCGGCTGAACCGAGCAGACCGACAAGGACCGCTATGAAGGTGGCTTGAAAAACCGTCATTGGCGTAACGCTTGACATGATGGCGCCCAGTCCGGCGCTGGCTGCCACGCCTGCAAAAAGCCCCTCGGCTGTCCTGGAGTTTCCGGCTTTATGAATAAGAAAATGACGTCCGAGGAGTGTGTCCACAAACTCGTGGGCGGCGGCGTTGGCTTCGACGACAATGCATAAGAACAGAAGCAGCCGCGCGCCGGCGCCTTCCTGGCCGGGAATGGTCAACTTGATCAAAGCCGGTGCGTAGCTGACGCAGTAAACGCAAATCATGAGCGCCCATTGAATCCTGGCGGTGCGCTCGAGGAATTTTTCAGAATCCGCCTGGGCAGCGATCCGGATCGGGAGGAACAGGAACGCATAGACAGGGATGAAGATGGCAAACAACCCATACCAATTGCAGCCCAGGATAATGTATTGCAGAGGGAGAATGGCGAAGAAGGCCCAAAATAGAGCCCGTTGATCGGCTTTTCGCGTCGGAGTGATGGTGATGAATTCGCGCAGCAGCAAGAAGGAACAGCCGGCAAAAACAAGGATCGATCCCACCCCGCCGGTGAGCATCGCGATGCTAAAAACCACAACGATGGACCACATGCCTCGGAGGCGCTTGTTTAACTGCTGGAGAGCTTTTGCCAGGCGGCTCTCTGGTTTGGCATGTTGTGCAGCGAGCCATCCGGCCAGAGAAAACAGGGCAAGAACCGTCACGAATCCGGTGAACAATCGGGCTGTCGGCGGCTGCGGGTGAAGCCTGGCAAACCAGTTGAAAAGATTTGGATTCATGCCTTTGCCAGGTCGAGGATCGCTTGACGCGCGCGTTCAAGGAACATTGTTTTGTTTTCATCCGGCGCCAGGGTGAGCGGTTTGCCAAAACTGATGCTGCCGATCAGAGGCACGGGAAGGATTTCTCCCTTGGGCAAAATCCGGTTCAGGTTTTCCATGAAGACAGGCACGAATTCAACGCCTGGTTTTCGTTTTGCCATGTGATAGATGCCGCTTTTAAACGGAGCGATCACCTCGCCTGTTCCCCGAGTGCCTTCGGGAAAAATGATTAACGAAAACCGGTCCGCCATGCCGTCGAGAATGGCTTCAAGAGACTGGGCGGCCGCAGCGACGCTGCCGCCCGGTCGGGCGCGGTCGATCATGATGGCGTTAAAGACTTGATGCACCAGGTAGCGGCGCAGCGGCGAGGTTTCCCAGTAATCGCGCGCTGCCGCGGGCCGGGTCACGCGCCTCACTTTCAGCGGCAAACCAGACCAGAGAATGAGGATGTCGAGATGGCTGGTATGGTTGCCAAAATAAATGCGCTGGCGCGTGGAGGGTTGGCAATCGACCCAGCGGGAGGCGGTGCCGCAGAGCACGTTGACCAAGCCACAAAGGGACCGACTGACAAGGTCGTGAATCAGGGCGCTCACGATGCCTCCAACTCGCGCACGATGGCTGTCAACCGTCGTATTATCGTAAGGACGCAGCCGGCGGCAATCAGAGCCAGCGTTCCCGATAAAATTACCGGGGCATGAACTGGAACGATCGCTGAGACCAGTGCGGCGACGGTCATGACGGCCATGCGATGTTGTTTGGCCATCGGGCCCAGAAAATACTGTTTCGCGCCGGCAGAGCTGCCGAGCAAGCGGACGTACGCCGTTGCCACCGCAAGCAGGGCGGCAAGCCAGGCGAGTTCAACGGCATGGGGAACTGAGCGCGCGGCATAGCCTGCGCCCAGCAAGATCAGGGGATCGGCGATTCGATCGGGAAAATCGTTGAACACCTCGCCTGACTTGGTTTTGAGCCCGCATTCGACCGCGACCATTCCATCGAAGAGATTGCAGAGCAAACGCAGTTGCATGAAAAAAACAGCGCCAACAAACAATGCCGTTCCGGCCCAACCGCGTTGGTCTGCCGAAAAAAACAGACACCCGCCCGCCAATGCCGCAAACAAAACACTGGCGCCCGAAATCGTGTTGGGCCGCAAGCCGATTCGGGCAAGGTTCCTTGCGATGGCCATGGCCCAGGAGGCCCTTCGGGTCGCCACCTCGCGCCGGGTGCCCTCTTTTTGAATTGTGCTCATGTTTGGTTTGCCGACTCCAGAATTTGCAGCAGGTTTTGTCCCAGAATGGCGGCTCGTTCCTGATCAGAGATTTTGAGCGCCATAATTTTGTTCAACGCTTGCGCCGCATCACTCGCCATAACCGGCACGTCCGAGCCGAAGACGAGTTTGTATGCGCCCACTTCCCGCATCAGGCGGCGCAACTTATGCGGAGTGACGAAGTAACTCGACGTATCCAGCCACACATTGCGATATTCGCGCGCCAGTTCGATGGCCTGCTCGAAGTATTGGACGCCGGCGTGGGCGATGATGAAATTGACTTTGGGAAATCGTTTGAACATCGCCGTCGGGTCTGAGGTGGCTGCCGTCAGGCCCTGGTGGAAGAACACCGGGATGCGCCGCGCATTGGCAATTTCGCAAAGAGCGGATATTTGCGGGCCATCCAACGCCGCCGGATATTGCACCAGCGCCATTTTGATGCCGCAGAAGCCGGCGGACAACCGGCGCTCGACTTCATCGAGTGTTCCCGGGCGGGCGGGATTGACAAAGATAAACCCGCGAAACCGTTTGGGATATTCGCGAATGGCGGCTTCGACACGGTCGTTGTCCGGCTGCGGCAGCAGCGATTCCTGGAAACGGCGTGAATTGATGATGCCCCGGGATTTCCAAACGCCGAAAGTTTTGAGCAACCAAGGAACGCGGAAGACCAGACTGTCGCGGATGGTTACGATATTGAGATCACGAACGCTCACGCCCACCAATACCGTACAGTCAATTCCCAGTTTATCCATGCCGGCGATAATCGGGGATGGGGGGCCGTTGATATGATAATGTCCGTCGATAATCATGGCAGCCTTTTAGAAAGGGTGCTCCGCAAAAAAGAGCATCAACACATACACGATCGGAGCGCTGAAGGCCCAGGAATCAAAGCGGTCCATCACGCCGCCGTGGCCGGGAATGAGATTGCTTGAGTCTTTCACACCGGCGTCACGTTTCATTGCCGATTCGATCAGGCCGCCAACAGGGATGGCCACACCGACCACAGCGCCAAGCAGGAGTCTCTGGAGCAAAGAAAGTCGTGGTAAAGCAAAACCAAATCCCCAAGCCACCAGCATCGTGCCTGCCACACCGCCGGCAAATCCAACCCACGTTTTGTTGGGACTGATTCGCGGCGCGAATTTCGGGCTGTTTTTTCCGAACAACTTGCCAAAGAAAAACGCGCCATTGTCGTTGACGAGAATCATGACGCAAAGGGTCACGATCAGCCCGTATCCGCCGTCCAATCTTTGAATCAACAGCCAGTGCAAAAGCAACCAGCCCCAGTAGGCGAGGCCCACAGCCTGCAGCGCCACCGTGGTCTTGATGTTTTCGTAGGAAAATTTATAAGCATGCAGCAAAAACATCACAATCACGGCAACGAGCGGCAACCGGTGAAAGAGAATATCGTTGTTGAACACCAGGGCGGCAGCCATCGCGATGATGAAAAGGGATGCCGTCGCCAGGCGCATAAAGCCGCATATCCCTGACATTTTGTAAAACTCGCGCACCGCCAGAATGGCGATGGCTGACATGAGCAGGGAAAAGGGAATGGGGCCGGCGAAAGGAACCAGAAGAAAAAGCGTGCAGATAACGGCCCAGCTGGCGGTGGCGACTCCCATGTTTCGGCCCCAGCCGGTATTGCGAGCGGCCAAGGTCACCGCCCCGGCAACACCAAACAAGCATGCCATTGCCACCGCCGCCTGCTTTAAAATCATTCCGTCAGTATTCATGGTTTCATTCTTTCCAAAGACCACTCCACATAGGGTGTCAACTCTGGTTCAACAGCGCATCGCGCGACCGCCTCGCGCAAAGAAGTGCAGCGCAAATTGCCGGCCGCCAGAATGGCGTTTCGTTTATAGATGTTCAAATTGTTGCTGGCATGAACAAATGTCTCCGGCAGTGCTTCGCGTCCGCGCAGAAATTTCTTGATGAACCAGGTCACAAAGCCGCGAACCACCGGCAGAGCCAGGATTCGGGCTTGCATCCCGTTGCCCATGATTTTTTTCTGGAGTTCGCCAATAACTTCGCGCTGGAAACGTTTTTCGTCCATTTCGAGCAGCAGTTGCAAAGGCGGAAACATGCCGAAGTTTTCGGACAGGAGGGATTCCATGTTCGGTTTGGTTTTGATGCCGCGATTCTTGGGACACGCTTCTTGGCATACGTCACAGCCGAGAATATAGGAGTTAATTTTTGGCCGCTGGTCCAGTGCAATTTCGCGCGAGGTCAATAGAGCGGTGACGCATCGTCTGGGATCCAGCCGCCTGGGTTCGTAGAGAGCGCCGGTGGGGCAGGCTTGAAGACACAACTGGCAGTTGTGGCAAACGTCAAGGGTAGCCAGGGGCGCATCCAGTTCCAGAATGGCATCGGTTACAATGGATTGGTAGGCGACCCAGCTTCCAAATTCGGGGTTGATGATCAGGTTGTGTTTGCCGATGACTCCCAGCCCCGCCCGTACGGCTGCCTCTTTGCGATGCGCACCCATGACGGCCTGGTGCCCGTGCTGTTTAAGAAATTGGCACATTTCACGGGCGCGTTTGAGAATCCCGAGGTGACCGTAAGCGACAATGCGTCCCAGCTTTCCACAGCCTGGGGCTTGGGCTTGTTCTTCGGGCAAATAATGGAATCCGATGACCACGACCGATTGAGCATTTGGAAGCACCTCCCGCGGATTGGCCATGCGCCGCCAGGTATTAATCCGGTGCTGGTAGCGATCCCGGTAAAATTCTTCCCTCAATTCGAGCTCGGACAAAAAACGATCAAAAGGTTCAGGCGTGGTCACGCCAACAAGGTCCAACCCGATTTGAATCGCGAATTGCCGCAGTTCAACTTTGAGCGATTGCATGGGTGGCATTTTGCTTCCCTTAAAATTTTGACTCGGCCGCCTTCAAGCCCTGACAACCTACCACGGCGATTACAAAGCTTACAAGAACATTGAACAGCAGGGCTGCTCTGAGGTTTAAACCCGAAAACTTGAGATGGAAACGAGTTATTCTGTTCCTAAGAGCTAAAAGGGTCAACCGGAGCGCTACGGCTTCGGCGGAAGCACCGCTTCCAACAGCGGCTTGCGGAACGAGGCGGTCTGCGGGTCGTACAAACCGAATCCGTCCGCGCTTACGGATCAAATTATCCAGGCGCTCGAAAGCAACGACGGGAAGCTGGCTTTCGACGACGACAGTTCGCCCGCGGCGATCCGGCAAACTTTCGGCGTCAGCAAGAAGGCCTTCAAACAAGCCCTGGGCAAACTTTACAAAGCGCGTCGCATCTGTTTTCAGAATCCGGACATCCAGCTGCTTGACAACTCGTCGTGGTCGCCGGGCAAATGAAAACGCCGGACGGCTGACTAGCGGTTCTTGGCGGCGGCTGACTTCGCGGCCACGGCCTGTTTTTTCTTCTGCTCGGCGCTGTCGGCCTTGGATTGTTTCTGTGTGGACTTCTTCTGGTTGGATTTCGGGGATCGGTCGCCCATAATTTTGATTTCTTCCGCGGTTTGACTCACCTGCGGCATGGCAGTTTCTCCGAAGGCAGAAACATCATGCGTTCCAAGCCGGTGAATGTAAATGATGGACCCAAAATCCCGGCGAAGATGGTGATCGGGTTGTGCGAAGGACTTGTCCGCCGGGCCGCGGGACCGTAGCATGGCGCGTGTGGCCGTGTTGCCATTGGCCCCAACATGAAATCCAAAGACATCCGCATACTGGCGGCAAATCTGCGGTTCATCCCGGGAGCATCCGACGAACCCGGAGTGATTCCCGCAGGCATATGAACACCGCCTCCCAAAACCTCCCGCATCATCTCGGCGTACTGCGCGAGCGGATGCTGCATCCCACCGACTATGATCTGGCGCTGAATTATTTTCTGGAAGAATTCGCCGGCGACGTGAAGTTTCTGGACGCTTCCGAGCCGGATGACGCGCCGCATTTGCTCGCAGTGCTGGCGCACGTGGCATCGAAGGCGATGGGCCGGAAGGTGGTGTTCGATGAAGCGAAACTGTTTTTGTTGCGCGAGCACGGGTTCTATCACGGCAACGCGGCAGTCGCCGGGCGGGTGCTGTTGTTTTTCTATTTCCAGGATGCCGACACGGGCCTCGCCGCACTGATTCCCGGAACTCAAGGGGCGATGGATGTCGCGCGTTTCCGGTTGACGACGGGTTTGCCCGATCCGCGGAAGAATTGAATGGCAGGTCCGCCTCCGGTCAGTCTTTGCGTTCGGCCAGCAGGCGTTCAATCCGGCGGTCGGGAATCAGCCACAGGAGCGCCACAAACAAGTAGAGGCTGCAGGAAATCCACGGCCGGAAAAGCGCCACCGCCACCGCGATCGCATAAAGAACGGGAGACAGCTTCCCCTTGAAATCGCAACCGATGGCCGCCGCCAATTTCGAGTCACAGCCTTGTCCAGCAATGATGACGCTCTGCAGGATGTAATAGGCGATGGCCGCCAGCAGCAGGACCGTCCCGTAAACCGCGGTGGGCACGGTCGTGAAATGATTTTCCCCCATCCAGCCGGTGACGAACGGAAAGAGCGACAGCCAGAACAGCAAGTGTAGATTCGCCCACATCATCGCGCCGTTCACCCGGCCGGCGGCCTTCAACAGGTGATGATGGTTGTTCCAGTAGATGCCGAGGTAAACGAAGCTCAAGGCGTAGGTCAGAAAGACCGGCAGCAGGGGCTTCAACACGGCGATGTCCGAGCCTGACGGCACCTTCAACTCCAGCACCATGATGGTAATGATGATGGCGAGCACGCCGTCACTGAATGCCTCCAGCCGGTTCTTTTCCATGCAATAATATTAACCGGAGACCCCATTTGTGCCAAAAAGATTGTTGCCGATAGTTGTTGCTATTGCGGCAGAACCAGCGATATTGCACTCGTCTGTGTTAGATAGCTTAACGATTGCAAGGCATGGTGAATCTTCAGGTGAACTTCAGTTCAGTGATGATTTGAAATCCGATTAACGGGAACAGTCTGACAAGAGCAAGGTTAGTCTCACAGTTAAACATCACATGAGTAATAAATTGTTTGTAGGGAATCTTTCCTTCGACACCACTGAAAACGACTTGCAGGACGCCTTCGCGGCGCACGGCACGGTCACGGAAACCAACCTGATGATGGACCGAACCACCGGGCGTCCCCGGGGTTTTGGTTTCATCACCATGAGCTCGCCGGAGGAGGCGCAGAAGGCCATTGCGGCGCTCAACGGCTCGCAACTGGGCGGTCGCGCCCTCACGGTCAACATCGCCAAGCCGCGCGAAGAGCGTCCGGCTGGCGGCGGTGGCGGTCGTCGTGAATACGGCGGCAGCGGCGGCGGTCGCAATCGCTACTAATAGCGCTTGAGATTTCACGGCGGGGCTTGGGTAAAACCAGGCCCCGCCTTTTTTGCGAATTATTTCAGTCCCGTGACCTCGGCCTCGAAGGTCATCAGCGGCCTTCCGCTTTCAGCGACAATCTTCGATCCCACAAACCGGATTCCCTTGGCGTAATAAATCTTCATTCCGGTTTTGGCCGAAATGTTCACATTCGTAAACGTCACGCCGGTAATGGGCGCTTCCGGCAAACCCCGGATCGTGCCGGCGGTCGGACAATCGGTCGCGGTCACGTTGCGGATGATGATGTTCTTGTTGAAGGGCGTCCGGTCGGTGATGGGTTCGGGCTGCTCGGTTGACGGGTCTGCGGGCGCATTCCGTTCCGGATAATAATCAATGATGTAAACCGGGTTCTTCACGGCCGTCATTTTGAGGTTTTCATAAGTGCAATTCTGCAGCAAACCGCCATTCCCGCGTGATGTCTTGATGCGGATGCCGGCGTCGGTCTGATTGAAAGTGCAGTCACTCACCGTCAAATCCTCGATCCCGCCGGCGGTGCCTGAGCCGATGGAACATCCGTGCCCGTGCCCGAACGTGCAATTTTTGACCGTGTAATTTTTGTTCACCGGAGTGCGGCTGCCGGTGGGTTTGATGGCAATATTGTCGTCCCCGACATCAATCGTGCAGTCAGCGATGAGATAGTTCCATCCGGAAGGGTCGATGCCGTCGGTGTTGGGGGCATCCGCCGGCGACTTGATGGTGATGCCCTGGATCGTCACGTCCAGGCAATTCTGCGGCACCAGATGGAACATCGGCGAGTTGCACAGGGTGACGCCGTGGACGCGCACCCGGGTGCAATTTAAGAGCTTGATCATGAACGGCCGGTGCGCCGTGTACCGGCTTCCCCGAAAGGCCGTCCACCAGGCATTGCCCTGGCCGTCGATCGTTCCCTCGCCGCTGATTTCGACGTCATGTGCGCCGCTGGCGGTGATGCAGTCCTGATATCTCGCCATGGCGACCGGGTAATTCGTCATTTCGTCGCTGATTAAAATAAATGCGTCCTTGGCGAGATGCAGATTGATGCTGCTGGCGAGCGTGATTGGCTGGGTCAGAAATTTCCCGGCCGGAACCAGCACCGTGCCTCCTCCGGCGGCGGAAGCCGCATCGATTGTCTTCTGAATGGCGGCGGTGTTCATCGTCCTGCCATCGCCCACCGCGCCATAGTTGGTGATGTTGAAGGTCGCGTTGGGAATCACCGGCAACGGTATGTTTTGCGCCGGGACACCGAAGGCGCACGCGAGAACAAAACCGGCAACCATTGCGATAACACAAGTTTTGGAAAGACTCGTGTAAGAATTCATTTCACAAGGGTAACGCCGTTCCGAAAAGCGTCAAGGTTTCAGCGCGATCCGCCAAGGCATGGGCGCACCTTGACACTGCGATAAGCCAGGTTGCGTCGTTTTGCCGGAACGCCGGATTCATCCGGCAGAACGCATAATTACGCCTGCCCGCTGCCGCATGAATGCGGCGTTCCCATCGCAGTGCCAAGTGCATCTTATGGCACGCTATGGCCGCGACACAAACGGATTGTCTTTGATGTAAAACCGCAAATGCCGCCTCGCCCAATGCCGGGCGTAATCCACACCCACGCGCGGTCGTTTCACGATGGCAAACGGTTCGGCTTTCGGCGGCTCGGCGATGAAGAAATCGTCACTGAGCAGGTCGTGCGCGTTCAGGCGCCGGTCAATATGCATTGCGCGGCAGAGCAGGCCGGGACCGCAGGTCCGGCCCGTGACATTCTTCACCAGCTCGATGGCGCGCAGCAGCACGGCGGACGCATGCCCTTCGCGCTCCGTCACCACGTTCATGCAGTGATACATCCCGTAGATGAAATAGACGTAGGCGTGGCCCGGCGGGCCGAACATCACTTTTGTCCGCCCGGTCAGTCCCTTGGCCGAATGCGCCGCTAGATCGTGCGGGCCGAGATACGCCTCCACCTCCACGATTCGGCCAACACGGTCCCCGTGGACCAGATATTTGCCCAGCAAATCCCTCGCGACCGCAATCGTGTCCCGGTCGTAAAATGAGCGCGGCAACCTTCGCATGGCGGCACTATACCAATTGCTGCAGAAAAGTCTCACGCTTTGGAGAGACTTTGGCGGGACGCCCGGTTAAATTCGCGCGCATGAGTTCGCAACGGGTCATTGTGGTCGGTGGCGGTGCGGCGGGTTTTTTTGCCGCCATCACCTGCGCCGAGGCTGCGCCCGACGCCGAGGTGACGGTGCTCGAACGCGGCCCGCAGTTCCTCTCCAAAGTCCGCATTTCCGGCGGTGGCCGCTGCAATGTCACCCATGCCTGCTTCAACCCGCGCGACTTTGCCACGCGGTATCCCCGCGGGGAAAAGGCGTTGCTGGCGCCGTTCCAGAAATTTTCCGCGCGCGACACGGTGGCGTGGTTTGAATCCCGCGGTGTGAAACTCAAAATCGAGGCCGACGGCCGCATGTTCCCCGTCAGTGATTCATCGGAAACCGTGGTTAATTGTCTGCTGCACTCGGCCCGGGCGGCGGGGGTGAAGCTGCGACTGAATTGCGGTGTGGAGTCAGCCGTAAAAAATGCGGATGGAGGATTTGAACTGACAATCGCAAACAAAACCTCATCTCCCTCGCCTCCCCCAAGGGAGGAGAGGGGCGGGGTGAGGAGGCCGATTCAAATTGGTGAACCAGCCCCTCGCCCCGACCCTCTCCCCGATCGGCGGGGCGAGGGAGAAACAACTGAACCGGAGACGCTCGTCTGCGACCGGCTGCTGCTCGCCACGGGCGGCTGCCGCGCGGCGGCAGCAGGACAACTGGCGGTGTCGCTCGGCCACACGCTGGAACCGCCCGTGCCGTCGCTGTTCACGTTTCGCACCGAATCGCCGTGGCTGCGGTCACTGGCGGGCGTTACCGTCGGCGCGGTCGAAGTGTCCGTGCCGTCGGCAAAACTGCGCGAGCGCGGGCCGTTGCTGGTGACGCACCAGGGCTTGAGTGGTCCGGCGATTCTACGGCTGTCGGCGTGGGGTGCGCGGGCGTTGCACGGATTGAATTACCGGTTTCCACTGCACGTCAACTGGCTGCCGCAGCTTCACGCGGAGGCGATTGCCGCCGAACTTAAATCACGCCAGGCGGCGCAACCCGCGCGTCTCGTCGTCAACGTGCCGGTGACGCCGTTGCCGTTGCGCTTATGGGAACAGCTCGTCCTGGCCGCCGGCATCGCGCGCGACACGCGCTGGGCCGCGCTCTCGCGGGCCGCGCAACACCGGCTCGTCCAGCAATTGATCCGCACGGAATTCCCGGTGACGGGCAAAAGCCTGAACCAGGACGAATTCGTGACGTGCGGCGGCGTGCGATTGGGCGAGGTGAATTTCAAGACCATGGAGAGCAAGGTCTGCCCGGGACTGTTTTTCGCCGGTGAACTGCTGGACATTGACGGCATCACCGGCGGATTCAATTTTCAAGCCGCTTGGACGACCGGCTGGCTGGCCGGCAAGGCAATGGCGGCGAAGTGAACCGATGATTCCACGGGCTGCCATCGCATCCGGTAAAAGGTCAGACGCGGGATTCTGCGGGTGTCGGAAACCGGCGCTCTTTCTTCCACGCCCACCACAGAACCAAAATCGCACCCGCTATCAGAATGAAGCTGCACGACAGCAACAGCCAGCGATCCGGTTGGCGATATCCGAAATCCCGGCCTTGAATAGCCGTGTTATATGGAATTTTATTTTCCGCCAACAGGGTGAGTGTGGATTCATATGCCGATGTGATGTCAGCGGTATAACTCCTATGTCCTGGAATGGAAATCTCCATTTCTTTCGATCCGTTATTGTATTGAATGACTCCGGCCCGGGCGTTTTTGTTCTCTGCGATGATTCGTCGAGCTTCGGTCACGGAAATGGTCTGGCCGTAGATGTGATGTAACGTAAACCGAACAAGCAGAAGGCTCATGGCGATCAGCACCAACGCGACGACCGTGCCAAATACCTTGTTCGCCGCTCTCTCCACCTGTTGCAATTTTACTATCTGCTGCGCATCCATTCCCTGCGGGTTGAATTTTCCCGGCCGGCGCAGGAGAACGACGCCGCCGATCGCGAGGATGAAAATGCAGAACAATGGCAAAAACCGGCCCGGCCATCCAAACACCTCGAAATCGCGGCCTTGGACGTAGGTTGGGCACTTGATGCCTTGTGCCTTGATCAGGGCAAGTGTGGCGTCATCCACCGGCGCGGAGAAGCAGGCCTGCTTGCCGTTTTCCCGCAACCTGATCCAAAAATTACTGGAGCCGTTCTGGTATTGCGAAATTGAAAAAAATTCAGCTTCCTTACCCTTGCCATTCATGACCATTTTCTGAACCTCGGCAGTGGTTATATACTGAACCTTCTTGTTCGTGTCCGAGAGTGCAAGGCCGAGCAGGCTCGCCGTCCCAATCATCGCGATGATCACCCACAGGACAAACCGTTTTTTCTTCCCGGGGTTCTCCGCCACTTCCGGTTCATATGTGGGCTGCGACTGGAACTTCTGCCGACGCTGCCACGCCCACAGTATCAGAGCGGCCGGCACCACGGCATATATCAATCCCAGCCAAATGGTTATTCCGCCCATCACCCTTTGCCGGAAATCGCCGGAAAAATCCACGGGCTGAATATTTAGAACAATAAGCAACAAGAACGGAAGCACGACAAATGCAGCCAGCGATCCGACCACAATGCGCCAGAACGTGGCGACCGACTCGCGTTGCTGCGACGATTGCCGGGCGTCGCCGCCCATTTTGAACCCGAAAAAGCCACCCAGCAGCAGAATCGGACTCAATGCGGCAATGGCTTGAAAGAACGCCCCCGCTCCCGTCGCCTTCGCCATCGCGCCGCCCTTGGTCGCGGCGGCGGTCGCCGTCGCCGCCTTGGCGGTCGCGGCCAGCAGCGGCAGGGCCGCCATCACGCCGAGCGTGAAGGTTTTGTCCGGAGCGGTTTGTTTCAACGCGCCGGCGACAAAGGCGAGGAATTGCTCCTGCAACAGCTTCCGCCCGCGCGACAGCCGTTGCTTCACCGCATCCTCGCTCAACTCCAAATCCTGCGCGACGGCCTCGATGGATTGGTGCTCGCGATAAAACAGAACCAGCGGTTCGCGATAGATTTCCGGAATGCGTTCGAGCGAGCGCCAGAGAATCGCCTTTTCCTCCTCGCTGATGACCTGGTCCGGCGGCAGCGGTTCCGGCGAGACCCATTCATCTACTGCTTCCAACGATTCGGCGGCATGAACCGGCTCGCGCCCCTGGCGCCGGAATTCCTTGCTGATGAGAAAACGGGTGATGCTGCACAACCAGGGCCGCAATTTGGCCGGCTCACGCAGATCCGCCAGTTGTTTCCAGGCGGACACGAAGGTTTCCTGGGCCAGGTCTTCGCTCTGGCTCACGTTGCCGGTGGCGCAATACGCCAGCGAGGAAATCAAGGTTTGATACCGTTCCACAATCTGGCGGAAGGCCTCCCGGTTTCCGTCCAGGCTTTCGGCCACCAGCTCGGCATCGTTGAATTCCACAGTGTGCATTGCTTCGGTTGTCATCATATCACCCGGTAAGCACCCGAAAAGGGCCAATCGGTGACAAAGAATCGCATTAAAAGAATTTCTTTACCACGGATGAACACAGATGAACACGGATAAATGGCCGATTTTCAGTGAGAATATCAACTTACGAAAAATCGCTCTTGAAAACTGTGGTTGCGAAGGACGAGGCGGCGGTGAAATTTCTGGAAACCGGCACCAATGCCATGGGTAAAACGGCCCTGCCGCCCATGCCGCAATTCCGTCTCAACCACGAAGACGCCGTGGCGGTGGTGGCCTATCTGCGGTCATTGAAACGCTAGCCGCGAAGTGATTGGGTTATTAGCAATCAAGGCTTGTCATCCGGGCCGGGTGACGGGAAGCTCCAAAACATGACTGCGGAACCGATGCGTCCGGCCTGGCGATTCAACTCGCGCACAACGCGGCTGCTCATTTATTTCGCCATTCTCCTGGGCGTGGTGGTCTGGAAATACTGCCCGCGTCCCTGGACGCCGGCGCGAACTGTCGAAACACCGCACTACGTCATCGCTTCCACCGCGTCGCAGGCGCAGACCGAGGAGGTCGGGCGGGTCGTAGAGCTGCTTTATAACGCCTATTCCAATCGCTTTGGGACCCTGCCGACCTTTCGCCATGAACATCCCAGATTGAAGCTGCTGCTTTACAAGGATCGCCGGGAATTTCGCTGGGTGAACCCGGGGCTGGGTTGGGCGGAAGCGTTTTACCGGCAGCCCTACTGCCGCGCTTATTATTCAGCCGATGAGTTGAATCCTTATCACTGGATGCTCCACGAAGCGGTGCATCAGTTGAACCGCGAAGTGGCGCAATTGGACCTCGTCAAGTGGCTGGACGAAGGGATCGCCGAATATTTTTCAACCAGTCGCATCCAAGGTGGCCAACTGGTGCCGGGGCGGATCGATCCGAACACCTATCCGGTTTGGTGGATGGATGAAATCGCGACAGCCCCCGACTTGCAGGCCAGCCTCACCAACGGCAGCGTCATTCCGCTGCGCGCCATCATCAGCGACCACGGCGGGCCGGGCATGAACCGGGAATTTAATCTCTACTATCTGCATTGGTGGACGCTGACGCACTTCATTTTCGAAAACCCGAAATACCGGGAATCGGCGATGGTTTTGTTGCAGCGGGGCGGTGGGCTCGCTGCGTTTGAACAGACCATCGGTTCCGTGTCCGCCGTCGAACCGGAGTGGTTCCGGCATGTCCGACGAATCAAAGCTGCCTTGGAAGGAAAAGACCGGAATTTCCACAAGACCGGCCAATTGCCGCCCGACCCGTAGCGCCGGATAGTATCCCCCAGTGTTATCGCGTTGATGACGAATTGGCTGCAAATTGAACCGATGGCCTTGCCCGGTTCGATACAAACCGGCAGGTTTACCCTGCCATTGTTGGTGGTTAGGTCAAAAAGATAGTTGCCGATAGTTGTCGCTATTGAGGCTGAACCTGCCATGCTGTGCGGGTCTGTTGGATAGCTTGTCTCTTTCAAGGCATGGTGAATCTTCAAGTGAACTGAGTTCAGTGATGATTTTAAACCCGGCGTTCGGGAACAGTCTGTGGAAAGTACCGGTTTGTCGGACAGTATAACGTCATGATTTCGTTCCCATTGCCGGTTTATCGCCATGAAAGAAGAACATATTGAAGTGGAAGGTTCCGTCACCACCGTGCTGCCCGGCACCATGTTCCGGGTGGAACTGGCCAACAAACATCTCGTGCTGGCCACCATCTGCGGCAAAATGCGCAAACGCTGGGTGCGCCTGACCGTCGGCGACCGCGTGAAGATGGAGATGTCGCCCTATGATTTGAACAAGGCGCGCATCACCTGGCGGCTGCGCTAGAAACTGCCGCCCCCCGGTCCCGACCCCAAAGCTTCCTATTGAAAGCATGCCGGTGCATGCCCACCGTCAACCCATTTTATACCATGCCCTTTCGCAGCCTTGGCCTTGACGCCAAAATTTTGCACGCCGTGCAGGACGCCGGCTACACCGAACCCACCCCGATCCAAGCCGCCGCCATCCCGCCGCTGCTCGCCGGGCACGACCTCATCGGCATTGCGCAGACTGGCACGGGGAAAACAGCGGCGTTCACCCTGCCCATACTCACCCGGCTCGCGGCGGCACCCGTTGCGGGCCAGCGCCGCGGCACGCGCGTGCTGGTGATTGCGCCGACGCGGGAACTCGTCCTGCAGATCGAGGAAAACGTGCGGGCTTACGCAAAATATCTTCCGGTGAGCGTCGCCACGGTCTTTGGCGGCGTGGGCGAACAGCCGCAAATCCGCGCACTGCGGGCCGCGACGGACATCGTCATCGCCTGCCCGGGACGGCTGCTGGACCTGATGGGCCGGCGCTGCGCCGATTTTTCGGGATTGCAATTCCTCGTGCTCGACGAAGCCGACCGGATGCTGGACATGGGTTTCCTGCCGGACATCCGGCGCATCGTGCAACAACTGCCGAAGCAACGGCAGACGCTGATGTTCTCCGCCACCCTCTCCCGCGAAATTGAAACGCCTCACGCACGAATTTCAGCGCTCGCCGAAAATGATCCAGATCGGCCGCCGCTCGAACCCCGCCGAGACGGTCACGCAACTTGTTTATGAAGTGCCCAAGCATTTGAAGCCGTCCCTGCTGCTGCATCTGCTGCGCGATCCGCAAATGGACATGGTGCTCGTCTTCTCCCGCATGAAACACAGCGCCGATCGCATCGCCCGCAACCTCGAAAGCAAGGGCATCAAGACGGCGGCGCTGCATTCCAACCGCTCGCAGAACCAGCGGCTGAAGGCGCTGAAAGATTTCAAATCCGGCGCGGTGCGCGTGCTGGTGGCCACGGACATCGCCGCGCGCGGCATAGACGTGGACGGCATTTCGCACGTGGTGAACTACGATTTTCCGATGCACGCGGAGGATTATGTCCATCGCATCGGCCGCACCGGCCGGGCGCACGCGGTGGGCGACGCCATCAGCTTTGTCACGCCGGAGGACCGGGACGAATTGCGGGCACTGGAACGCTTCATCGGCCGCGGCATCGTCCGCAAGCGCGCGGAAGGTTTCAATTACTCGGCTGCGGCGCCGCCGGGACAGCCGGCTGAAGCCGAACGCCGTTTCCCGCAGGGACAGAATAATGGCCGGTCGCAGCGGCCCGCCCATCCGTCTTCGCCCCATCGCCCGGGGCAGCCGGGACATCATCAGCGGTCAGGCCCGCCCCGCCGCTGGCGGCGGTAGATGACCAGGGTTTGTTTTGAAATGGGAAATTTTGGACTGCGGCGGCAAGCGTAGCGCGATGCCGCTTTGGAAAAAGATCAGCCTTGGTTCACCCTGCGCAACGCTTACCGTGAATTCGTTTTCAGCCAGGCAGCATAACCGGCTTCTTTCAGCTTGCCGGCAGCCAGGGCTAAAGTCTTTTCCACCACCGATTCTTCCGTCGCCGTAAATTCCACTCCATTCAACTCCAGAAAAGTTGCCGCCACCAGGAAGCCCGTGCGCTTGTTGCCGTCAATAAAGGGGTGATTGAGAATAATGCCCGCCGCATAGCTGGCCGCCAATTCCGCGAGCGTGGGCGAACCGTAAGCCAGAAGGTTTTTCGGCTTCCCCAGCGCGGATTCCAGCATGCCTTCGTCACGCACCCCGGCCCGTCCGCCGTGCTGCGCCAACATCATTTCATGAATCGCCAGACAATCGGCGCGGTCCAGCCAGACCGGCGTTTTCATTTTGCCAGCTCTTTCAAGGCATGGCGATAGCGGCGGCTCAAGCCCTCGGCCAATTTCATCTTGCGGGCGAATTCGGGGTTGGTGGCCGTGATGCGAAAGCCGCCATCGGTGGAGTCGGTGAGATAAACGGCATCGCCATCGTCCGCATTCAGGCGGGCGAGGGCTTCTTTGGGCAAAACCACACCGACGGAATTGCCGACCTTGCGCAGTTTTAATTCCAGAACCATGAAATCAATGTAGCAACAAATGTAATAACGTCAAGCCGGCTTGGATTTACAGGGCTGGCTCGTGATGGCCTTTGTTTGGGCCGAGCGGATGGCGCGGACAACTCAGGCCGGTCAGGTTGGCGATGCTGGAGGCTTTGATTCCACAATACTCACAATAGTAGTTCATGGTTGAATGTTTGTTGGTTGGGTGCGTTTTGTTTTTCAAATTTGATTCCCACCTACCGGCTGCTCGGCAACCGCGACCGCTCCGCTATGACGTATCGCATCACAGATGGGATCGTAATAGTTTGCGATGTCCTTTTTCCCCGGTGCTGAAAAATGCCAGCTATGAATGAGCAACGAGCGATGACCACCGCTTTCGAGCCAGAAGGAATGCACATCTGCTGAATTATGAATCGAAGCCGACAGCTTTCCCAACGAAGCAAGTTTTTGGTCCTCAAGGTTCATCGCGATGACAATATGAGGCTCCAAAATCGCGATTTCTTCTTCGATAAAGTTGCGGCACCCTTCAGTGGAGAGGCGGAATGACGTATTGATGAGGGGCCAGTCCGCCGCCGATTTCCCGCTATTATTGCTTAACTTGGAGATGTTCATGAAAGCGAAACTCCAACCCTTTGGCACACCAAACGTGTCGCTCAATTTGACTGCTTTATCGATTTTATTCCACTCCGGCATACCGTTCAGAATGCCGTAAGCAATTTTTAACAAGCGTCTTTCGATTGGGTAACGGTCGAGAGACCAATCTCCAACACACTTTTTTCGACTATAACAATCATACAAATCTTCAATGTAATTATTACCTCCAGCCATGTCGTATGTTTCCATTCCGATAAACAAGATTTTTTTCTCCTGACTAAAGTAATAAGGATAAAATCCGTCGAACACCATTTCATCAGCGCTTTGTTCATGCGGCTTCAACGATGAATCGTTGTTGTTTTTGAAGTGCTGATGCCAGTCACGAAACAAGTTCTCCAGCAAGTCCAGCTTTGGCTTCTCGTTGGGCGGGTATTTGTCTATTATTGCTGTTGGTTTGAATCGCATGGTTTGTTTCGATTTTCATTTCAGCTTAATGGGAAAACCGATTCGGGGCAATACCCGCCTTTTGCAGCAACTCGCGCGGCGTGGTTACTTGCGCTTGTTTCATCATCGCCAGCAGCACACGCCCGGCGGCTTCGGCATCAGCTTGAGCGTGGTGGTGGTTAAATTGGTGGCCGATATGCGCCGCCAGTGTGTCGAGCTTGTGGTCTGGCAATTCCGGCCAGACGCGCCGGGCAAGCTGACAGGTACACACATAATCAAACTCTGGCCGGGGCAGCCCGAAATGATCCAACGTCTCGCGCAGATGTCCGATGTCAAAATGGGCGTTGTGGGCGATTACAAGGTCGGCGCGGGTCAGCCGGGCCAGAAATTCCGGCGCAATGGCTGGGAATTCCGGGGCATCCAGAACATCCAGATGCGTCAAGTGGTGAATTTCAATGAAGTCGTCACGAAACCATCCGTGCGGTTTTGGTGGCCGCACCAGCCAGTAAGGTGATTCCGTCAGTTGACCATCTTCAAAGACAGCCAGTCCGGCGGCACAGATGCTCACGCGCGAGTGATTGGCCGTTTCAAAATCTATGCTGGTGATGGTCATCGTATTTAAGCCGTAATTATTCAATCAAACCACGGATGGACACGGATAGACACGGATTAAGACGAGGCCAAAGGCAGATTCAACAATAAAACCGAAATGTCTCACTAATTGGCGGCTCGTTTGCCTAACCGAAAGTCTTTTCTTATCCGTGTTCATCTGTGTCCATCCGTGGTTAAAAGATTTTTCTGCTGCATGGGTAGGATGCTCCATAGTTATTCGTTCATGTTTCCGGGTCATGCGGCAAAGCCAATGCGCGGGCGGTTAATTTCATTGGTGTCCTGTCCGGCAAACACCTCGGCGAGGGAGTAATCATGGGCTTGTGGTAATTTCCGGCCGAGACTCCCAGCCAGGCGGGCGGCTTGGGCGTAGTCGAGCCGGCCAAAGACACGATGGCAAAGCAGACGGCCAGGACGCAGCAATGCCGGATCAATGTCGGCGGCGGAGCAATTGATCGTGCAGATGATCTGGAGCCGAAGGAAATCGGCGAGCATTCCATCCGACAAATTCAGGAGTGCGCTTACCTGTTCGCGATTGTCAGAACCACGAGTCATCAGCGCCGCGTCGGAATCCTCCAGAATGACGACGAACTTTTTATTGGAATGATGCCATCGCTGATCGGTCCAGAAGCCGATAAAATCGGGCTTTGAAAGAATGCCCATCGCGGCTGTCGGGATGAAATAGAATCGGTGCGACTCCTTGAGTTCGCCCATGAGGTGCCGAAGATAAAAGGTTTTGCCCGTGCCCGGCTTACCCTCAAAAATCGAGAGACCATTGGGTCGTTCACAAAGTTTCTTGATAAAACTCTGATGCCATTCTCCGCCGCCACTGCCGTAATGAAGGGCAAGGGCTTCCGGTTTGAGAACCGTGTCGGAAGATAAAGAGACTTCTTTGGTTTTGATATTGTCTCCTTCCTGCTGGATAAGATAAAAAATCCCGCCGTCCGAGGCCGGGGGCATGGGCATGCGGTATTTCTTGCCAAACTGTGTCACCAGTCGTTCAGCTTCAATCGCAGTGGCAGCGAAACCAATAATCCGGTCCTTATCGGCATAAAGAAATGTCCGGGGGCCGAACCGAAAGGTGAGATCATCCCATTCCTTCGTGGTGTTTTTGGCGTCTTTGGAAGAAAGTTTGCGGATGGATCGGAACAGGATGTCGGCATTTTCTGAAATCATCCGATTCAGATCCCATGAACCGTAAAACCGGCAGACATGCAATCGCCCCGCGCCAAAAGCAGACATTACCGGAACATGCGGCTTGCGATATTGTTCAACAAAGGCATCTGCCTCGGCCAGGTCGCAGATTATTTGCGTTGGAGAACCGGATGATTTTGGTTCGCGAACTGCCGGCTCGGACGCTGGTTCGGGCTGGGTGGTTGCTGTTTGCAGCGATTCAGGTGCGTTGGTCATATAGTTATCATTTGTCACAGCATGCACCTGTCGTGACTGCCGTTCAAAGGAACTGAATGTCCCCAATCCCTGTCCGATGGCATCGGGGAAAAATTACTTTGCCGGCACCACCGGCGGCTTATTTTTGAATTCCGCCCGGAGCCGGCTGATGCGTTTGGGGCTTGTGCGTGGATCCCATCCGAGACCGGCGCAGAGAAATTCGTGTTTCTTTTCACCCTTCAAGCCGAGCCGGAGAGCTTCGTTGTCGAGATGGTGGAGTTTCCCGGCATCTTTCATTTTTTGGGCTTGTCCTTCGGCAAGAACAGAGCCTTGACGCCCGTGGACGCGAATGCGATGGAGACTGGCAATGGCGTCCCAGCGGATGTCCCGCTTGGGGTCAAATGACCAATAAGCGGGAATGTGAATCATCGTCCCATAGGGCGTGAGGTTGACGGCGAGTTTGAGCGGGAGCGGTTCATCGCGCTGCATCCCATAGAGGTTCCAGCGCAAACAGAACGCATCGAACGCAGCGTGAAAAACGTCGGCGCGGCGACGCAGGTTGACAGAAAATGATGGGCGCAGGTTGCGCTCGGCGCTCATGGTTCGCCGGATGACGCCCTTATAGTCGCAGTAGGCTTGGATGTTGAAGGCGGCCTTGATGCGCGCCCATTGGCGGCGAAGTTCTGGATCGTTGCGGATGGCGAGTTCGTTCTGGGAATATTTGGCCTGCGTTTTGACCAGGTTTTCGTAGGTGCCTTTCTGAACGCGGAGTTCGTGGCTGGCCACCGCCGCGCAAATGGTTTCGTCCGGTGGTTCAGGCAGCAGTTCGATGAGCAGACGGTGCCGCACGTTCAAGCGTTTCCCCTTTTCCAAAACGGCAAGGCAATCCGCCAGCACATCCTGGACATTAAACGGCCATAGCGTTGGCGGGACGAACATCCAGTGATAAAGCGCTCGCAGTTGTTGAGCAGCCTCATCGTCAAGAGTTCCGGTCGCAGCGTGGTAACGCCGGAGAACTTTCTCGGCCCATTCCGCCCGGTCAAAGGCGCGAGCTTTGAGTTTTTTCAGGTCGAGAGTGAGTGCCTTTGTCATGGTTCTTCCGTGGAGCCGAACATATCCCGGCACTTGAGCAAATCCAAGCGCCGAGAAGCCTGACAAGCGGGGACGTACACATCGTATGTCAGTGATACCAGGACTTCTGAATTTCTTCGAGTGTCATCAGGTTGGCGGTTTTCAGGAGGCGGCAAAAATCCTTTTTGCTGACGTGGTGAAAGGTTCCTGCGCGGGTGGTGAGACTCTTGACAACCTTGTATTCCACCTCCAGGCGCTCCAAGTGCAGGATGCGGAGATATTCCTCGCCACGTTTCCAGACCTGATCTTGTTGCAACTTCATGGTCAACATTATACGAACCGCCTGCAGGCACTGGCCATACGATTATTGTGGAAGGAATAATCGGAATCAACCAGCTTCGGCGTAGTTTAGTTCGCTAAAGTTGTGTCGCTCGCGGAGTGCGTGCTGCTGCGCGATAAACGAATGCCCGGCGGGCAGGATTTCTTCAATGACACATCGGTCGGCATGGTTGCCAGGTTTTTGGTCGCCTGACTTTACCAGTTGTTCTTTGACCAGCCCTTGAATGATTTCCGCCGAAAATCCGCATTCCCGCAACGTTGGCCGCACCCCGGAATACATTAAATCCCGAAGGCGAATTAGCGCTACCAGTTTGTCGTTGGCTGTCATTGGTTATCCCGACCGGGACGTGCCCGCTGGAACCAGCATCGCATCGTTTTGATGCGTAACCAATGGGGTGTTCACCCCATACAAAAAGGCTGAAGGTTAAAGGCTGAAGTTTATGGCCAGGAAATGCACCGCGCGGAATTTGAAAGTTATGCCCGGGCCATAGACGACCGGATTCGCGTGTCCGTGTCTTCGCCCCGCCTGGCCCACATCCCAAGGAAACCTTCTGCCAATGGCGGTTCGTTCTGGCGGAATAATCCGGCGGCGACGCTCATTCACCGGCCACGTTCATCTTTACACGCCAGCATTGCGGCCATAATCTCAGTGCATGGCCAACGCGGCTCAACTTTTAAGACGTTTCGCATTTTGCCCGGTGCTCGCCTGTTTTCTCGGCGCGTTCCTGTTAGCTGGTTGCGGGAAGCAATCTTCCGCGCCCCAAAGCCAGCCCATCGCGCCCGCCAATGCCGCGCCGCCGCCGCCGAAGGCGGCCGGGCCAGGTCCCAATGAAAAAGTCTGCTTCGAGTGCCGAGGGAAAGGCACGGTGCCGTGTCTTGCGCCCGGGTGCAAAGATGGCGAGGTGGATTGTCCGGGAACTTGTCTTAAACTGTCAAAGGGCGCGTGGATACACATGACCGTGGCCGGACATGATCCGGGCGAGTTGTGGCAGAAATTTCCGAATCTGAATGGCCAGGGGGGATACCAAGCTTGGAACCAGGATCATGTTGGCGAGGTCATCGTGTACACCAATGGCGTGGCGGTGAATATCGGCAGGTGCAAGGTCTGCGGTGGCACCGGCAAGGTGACTTGCAGTGTTTGCAACGGAACGGGAAGGCAAACCTGCCCGGTTTGCAACGGAACAAAGTTTGTTCCGCTCGCCTGGACGCCCACAAATAATCCGTGGTTCAACAGTCAGCCCGATTTGATACGGCTCAAGGATGGACGGGTGGTTCTGGGCCGGGTGGCGGTGGCGATTGGCGAAGAGCGAACGATCATCACGCGCGACAAACAAACCCTGCACTTGAAAGCCTCGGACATCCTGCCCCGGGCGGATACCAACCCGCCCGCAGCCAAAACGTCGTCTTCAAAATAATCGCGCTGGAGCCGCCCGGCAACGACAGTGTCATGCGAGAGAACGTAGAGCCAGAACTGACCTTGGAGCAGTTGCGCACGCTGCTCCCCTGCGTCGAAATGGATTTCGACACGCCGGAAGGCGCCATCCTCTGTTTGGAGGACGCCTGCCGCCGGCAGAACATCGAATCCGCCTGCGTCTGCAAGAATTTCATGATCGAGGGAACGCTGAAGCTGCTGGACCTTGACCCGAACCTGGCCCGCGACCCGGAGTTTCGGAAGAAGAACGCCCTGCTTTTGGAGCGGACCTACCGGAAGGCAACCGCGGAGTCCTGGCCCGACCTCAAGGGCGTGGAAAGTTTTTTCATTGACCGCCAGCTTTACACCGACGGCATCGTGATGGTGACGGAGCTTCACCGGTTGCGGGATGGCACGTTCAACCAGCAAACACTGCTCGTGGCCAAAACCAAGGACGGCTGGAAGGTGCTCAACGAGATTTCGGACGAGTAAGCCGCAGGGTGACCACAGTCCGATGTTTGTCCCGGGTTAACGTTGTTTATTCATTCTTGACGTCTTGAAAGTCGGGCTGCTAATAAAGATTCGTGCCTTGGAATAGAATTCTTCACTCCCTGAAGCTGTGTATTTTGTTTGCGGCGCTGTTCCCGCTCACCGGATGTCTTACCGAGGGGACGTTTGAGGCCGAAGGTCCGCTGGGCGACAGCGGTTCGAGGGGTTCCTTGAGCCAGGCCATGAAATCATCCGCCAGCGGCAGCACGCAGCCGGTGCCTGGGTCCGGCTATTCGGAAAACTCCGCGCCGGTTATGGCCAATGTGAATGTGGCGGTGGCAACGGGTTCCGGTGGCGGTGTGACAAAACATGCTGATGAGGGCCGGGACTATACCGCGCAGGTTCCGGTGGATGTGGCATATTCGGTCCCGTTTAACGGCGAGTTTCAGTCCATTACGCGGTTTACCATCACCCCACTCTGCCTGGAAAATGATCGTTACAGCGTGGGCCTTTTTCTGAGTGGCGACATCGTGGGTTTAAAACCGGGGACTCTGCCGGACAACGCTATCGAGAACGCGTGGATGCTGGAAGCCGGCGTTGCCGGCCGCCTGTATCTCAATCCCGCCCATGCCTTTATCAGCCCGTATTTCTCGGCCAACATTGCCTATCAGGTGCTGTTCTGGGATTACCGCAACCCGGTTTATACCAGTGATGGGGACACAATCCAGTCGGACGCCCTGCAGGGCATGGGCGGCTATGTGGGATTCGGCGTTGCCTTCTACCGCAGCAGTCACTTGAACCTGTTTGGCGAGGCAGGCGTCGGGGGAACGGCATTCACGGACCAAACCGCCCAAGGTTTCGACAATGACGTTTTCCACAACTTCGGTTACTTTTCAGTCAAGGCCGGGCTGTGTGTGAAATTCTGATCCGGCGGACGGCATTATACCGTGTGTGAACCGCCAGCGTTCTGGCATTAAACCCGTCGGACGTGGTGACAGATCTGTCTTCCCCGCCACCGCTTCAACTCTTTTTGAATTTCCACGCCGAATCGAGCATCTCCTGACTGTACGGTTCGGGGACCACGCCCGAGGCCGCGTAAAGATAAAGCGCGCCCTTGTAGATCTGGCCGGCCAGACTCGTCAAATAGGAGAGCACGAACATCGCCACCAGCCAGAGCACGCCGGCGATGCCAAGGAGCCAGAAATTTTTCAACAGGATGGAAACCGCCAGCGCGCCAAAGAGAAAAACCATCGAGACGAGCAGCATCAGCCCGCTGACCATGCCCAGGCCGACGTAACCAATCAGCGCCTCGCCCCAGGTGCGTTTCAGGATGCCGGCGGATTTCTTGAGCAGGGCCACCGGATTGGCATTTTGCTCCTCGCACACGATGATGGGGATGACAAAGACCGCCGCGATGCTCCACGCGATGCCGATAAAGCGCGCGATGATCCGGCCCACGAAACTCAGCCGCTCCTCCAGTTGCCGGATGATCAGGCCCACCAGCCCGGCAAACAAAGCCCACATCAAGACCGCCTTCCATTTCGTGCCGGCAAACTTCAACCCGCGGATGATGGACACCGGCTGTCCGCCCAGGGCGACGAGGATTTCGTGGTAGAAAGCGACGTTAAAAAACGTGGCGAAAAACATCGAAACAAAATAGAGAAACGCCAGATAAACCATCGCGCCCGGCGTGAGGCTGCCCCGGGAGTTGTTTCCGGCGGCGTCCGGGGCCTGGGTGAACAGCGAATGGCCGATGGCCTGCCAGTGCTGGGCCGAGGCATAGGAATAACCCGTGGGCCGCAGCACCACCGGCGCGAGGAAGAACAGAAAGATCATCATGGTCAGGAAGAAAATGATGATGGGAAAGACCAGCAACTGTTTGTTTCTGGCGATGATGAAGAGGGAACTCTTGAACAACTGCCAGCTTCGTTGAAATCTGCTCATTATGTTCATGGCGTCTCTTTCGTAAGGATGAATGTTATTGGTCCACGGTTGTTTGGTTGCGAACGGCTTGAATCACCCGGATGCGAAACCAGCAAAACTTATGCCACCAGCCCGGATATTGTCAGCAACAATTTTTCCAGCGCCAGAAAACTGGGAGCAGCCAGATTTTACCGGACTTCGCCGGTTGGCCCATGTTTGCGATTATGCGCCATGTAGTAAAGCACCGGCACAGCCATGCGGCTGATGAACAGAGATGCGATTTCCCCCGCCATCAGCGAGATGGCCAGGCCCTGGAAAATCGGGTCGGCCAGAATGACGCTCGCGCCCACCACCACCGCCAGCGCCGTCAACAGCATCGGACGAAAGCGCACCGAGCCGGCGTCCACCACCGCTTCCGCCAGTGGCATGCCTTCGCGCAGCCGCTGTTCGATGAAGTCCACCAGAATGATGGAATTGCGCACCACAATTCCCGCGCCGGCCATGAATCCAATCATCGAAGTGGCGGTGAAAAAGGCGTGCAGCGCGCCGTGTGCCGGCAGAATGCCAACCAGTGAGAAGGGAATCGCCGCCATCACAATCACCGGCGTCAGAAACGACCGGAACCAGCCGACCATCAAAATGTAAATCAGCACCAATACCGCCGCGAACGCCAGGCCGAGGTCGCGGAACACCTCGATGGTGATGTGCCACTCCCCATCCCACTTGATGGAAGGCTGCTGGTCGGTGAACGGCTGGACGGCGTTGTAAATCCTGATTGGAGCGCCGGTCTCCGACCCGGCGTGTTTCAATTCATTGTCATTTCGAGCCGTGCCGGAGGCTGGCGCTCCACCAAACTGGCGCGCATCGAGCTTTCGCAAGACTTCGTTCATTTTCAAGATGGCATAGACCGGGCTTTCCACCACCCCCGCCACGTCGCCAATGACGTAGGTCACGGGCATGAGATTTTTATGGTAAATGCTTTTATCGGTGATGGTGCGCTCGATGGTCACGAGTTCGCGCAAGGGCACGAGCGGCGGCGGGGCGGTTGCCGAACCCGGCTCGGGCAATGCATTGGCGTCACCGGAGCGAACGCGCAATGCCAGCAATTCCTCCGGGCTGGTCCGGCTCGCCAGTGGCAGTTGCAGGACGATGTTCACGTCCTCCTTCTCGCGCGGGACGTGCAGCAAATCCACCGATTCGCCGCCCACGGCGATGCGCAGGGTTTCGGAAATGGTCTCGGCGCTGATGCCGTGAAGTGCGGCCTTTTCCTTGTCTATGACGAAACTCACCTTCGGCTGGTCGGCCTCGATGTACCAGTCCGTGTCCACCACCCCCGGCGTGCTGTGAAAAATATCCATGACCTTCCGCGCCAACGCCAGGCGATCCTGCTCGTTGGGTCCGTAAATTTCGGCGACCAAGGTTTGCAGCACGGGCGGGCCGGGCGGGACTTCCGCGACGGCCACGCGCGCGCCGTATTTCGCGGCGATGGCGGCCACGCGCGGACGCACGCGTTTGGCGACGTCGTGGCTCTGCGCTTTGCGTTTGCCCTTCGGCACGAGGTTGATCTGAAGGTCGGCAACGTTTGCGCCGTGCCGCATGAAATAATGGCGCACGAGGCCGTTGAAATTGAACGGCGAGGCGACCCCGGCATAGATTTCGTAATCGGTCACCTCCGGTTCGGTGCGGACAACCGCGGCGATTTCGCGCGCCGCCTCCGTGGTGCGTTCGAGCGAACTGCCCTCCGGCATGTTGAGAATGATCTGAAATTCGCTCTTGTTGTCGAACGGCAGCATTTTCACCTTCACCCAGCCGATGCCGACCAGCGCCATCGCGACGAGTAAAAGTCCCGTGATGCCCGCCAGGAATGCGTAACGCCAGCGCCGGTGCGCGATCAGCGGCCCCATGAAACGGCGATACAGGCGCGTGAAAAAATCCTCCTCGTGTGCAAAGTGAGATTGCGGCTGGTCACCTTCGGCCACACAGGCGGCGCCTTCGGTGAGACAGGTATATTTTCGTCCCCACCGCAAAATACGAATGCTCGCCCACGGGGTGACGATGAAGGCGATGGCCAGCGAGAAAAACATGGCCGCGCTGGAGCCGATGGGGATCGGCCGCATGTACGGCCCCATCAAACCGCCCACAAACGCCATCGGCAGCACGGCGGCAATCACCGCGAACGTGGCGAGGATGGTCGGGTTGCCGACTTCGCTGACCGCCTCAACCGCGATGTCGTTCCACTTCCGGCCTTTGCTGGACGGAAGGTGAAAATGGCGGACGATGTTCTCGATCACGACGATGGCGTCGTCCACGAGGATGCCGATGGAAAAAATCAGCGCGAAAAGAGTGATGCGGTTTAGCGTGAAGCCATGCAGGTAAAACACCAGCAACGTCAGCGCCAGTGTGGACGGAATCGCAATGGCCACGATGATGGATTCGCGCCAGCCCAGCGTGAACAAGATCAACAGCGAGACGCCGACCACGGCAATCAGCATGTGCCAGAGCAGTTCGTTGGATTTCTCCTCCGCCGTCAGACCGTAATTCCGGGTAACGGAAACCTGCACGTCGGCGGGAATGACGCGGCCCTTGAGCGTATTGATTTTTCTCAGGACTTCGTCGGCGACGGTGATGGCGTTGGCCCCCGGTCGTTTGGCAATGGAAAGCGTGACGGCGGGTTGTTCAGAGTAGGGCGGGCGTCCCGCCTGCCCGTTTTTCATCGCCTCGCTTGCGCTCGGCTGGGCAGGCGAGACGCCTGCCCGACCTTGCCCAAAAAAAACATACTGCGACGGCTCTTCCGCGCCGTCCACGTTGCCGGCGACTTCGCGCAGATAAACCGGTTTGCCGCCGAACACGCCGACAACCACGTTCCCAACGTCCTCCGCGCTGGTCAGAAACGCGCCGGTTTCAACCACCACTTCTTTGTTATTGCTGGTCAATCCGCCGGCGGTGAACTGGCGGTTTGCCTGTTGCAGCATCGGAATCAAACCGGCGGGGCTGAGATTGCGCGAAGCCAGCCGGGCTGGGTCGAGCAGCACCCGTACCTGCCGTTGTGCGCCGCCGATGAGGGTGGTTTCGGCCACTTGCGGCACCTGCTTGACCGCGTCGTCCACCTGCGCCACCAGCCGCCGCAACGTGAGATGGTCATAGCGCGCGCTGTGGAATGTGAGTGCCAGAATCGGCACGTCGTCGATGGACCGCGCCTTGATGAGCGGTTGCGAAACACCATGCGGAATTTTGTCGAAGTTCGATTGCAGCTTCTGGTTCAGCTTGACGACGCTCCGCTCCATGTCCTCGCCGACCTTGAACCGAACAATGACGACCGACTGCCCTTCGCTCGAAGTCGAGTAGATGTATTCCACACCGGGAATTTCCCAGAGCAGCTTTTCCATCGGGCGCGTGGCGCGCTCCTCGACTTCCTTGGCGCTGGAGCCGGGCATCGAAACCAGCACGTCCACCATCGGCACCTTGATTTGCGGTTCCTCCTCGCGCGGCAGCATCCACACCGCGAACGCGCCGAGCAGCACCGACGTGATGATGATGAGTGGCGTGAGCTTGGAATCAATGAACGCGTGGGCCACGCGTCCGGCGATGCCGGGATGTTCGACAGATGATTTGGCCGGCTCGGCTTTCATGGATTGATGGTCAGGGGTTGTCCATCAACCAGGCTGGCAACGCCGTCCACCACCACCCGCTCGCCTGCGTCCACCCCGGAAACCAGATCGACTTCGTCGCCGATGCGTTTGCCGGTTTTGACGATGCGCAATTGCGCGTGCCCGTTCACCACCACAAAAACCAGTTCCATCTGTCCGCGTTGCACCACCGCCGATGCAGGCGCACGCAGTGCGGAAGTTTCTCCCACCGGCATGGCCGCGCGCCCAAACTGGCCAGCCCGCAAACCGGGCGTGGTCGGCAGGTCAAGTTTGACGAGAAAGGTGCGGCTGCTGGGATCGGCGGACGGCGCGATCTCGCTGATGACGCCATCAAGTTCGTTGGTCACGCCGGACACGCGCACTCCGAGCTTGTCGCCGAGGGTGAGATGGCTGATGACCGCTTCCGGCACGTCGGCTTCGAGCCGCAAATCGCGGGCGTCCTCCATTTCCAGCAGCGGTTTGCCCGGCGAGGCGAGATCGCCCACGTCCACGTATTTGCGGGTGATGACGCCGTCGAACGGCGCGATGACTTTGGTGTAACCGAGCAGGGCTTCCGCTTCCGTCGCCGCCGCGTCCGCCACGCGAAACTTCGACTGGGCGTTGTCGTACTCGGATTGCGAAAGGATTTTTTGCTGAATCAGGTCCGTGGCGCGTTTCAAATCGCTCTGCGCCTGCTGGCGCACCGCCAGCGCCTGATCGAGCTGGGCCTGCACTTCGCGTGCGTCGAGCTGCACCAGCAACTCGCCGGTCTTAACATTCTGGCCGGGCACCACCAGCATTTTTTCAATCCGACCGCTGATCTTGGCTTCGATGACGGAGTGCAGTTTGGCGCGCACCGTGCCCACCACTTCTTCGGTGGCGATGCGTTGTTTGTTCTCGACGGTTTGCACGCGGACGGCGGCGGGCGGCAGGTTTTCTGAAACCGGCAGGCCAACCTTCTCGCGGCAGCCGGCCAACAACAATGCCGTCAACAATACGGCCAGGCTGGCAGTTCTTTTGTGCATTTTCATATCAGGTCTTGTGGCTGGCGTCACCGGAGCAGCACGAATCGCCGGTCTTTTCCCCGCCGCAGCAGGAGCCGCTGACGCCGAGTTTTTTCAGGATGATTTCCAGCGGACAGAATTTCGTGAACGACGATTGCAACAGGTTGAAGCCGACAAAGGCGGTGACCCAGAGCCAGTATTGGCTGTGATAATGCGCCAGCAACAGGCTGGCCAGGACGAAGATTCCGGCGAACCGGCGGATGATGAGTTCCATTTTCATAATCGGATTCGTTGGGTTGAGGTTTAATGAAAACTGCCCGCAATCAATGCACCCACGGTCATGCCATAGAGCGTGGCTACAAAAGGATTGGCAGTCAATGGACAAGCGCCGGTCGAACAGCCGACCAGTTTGTGCCAGCCGAAGCCGAGCCCGGCTCCAACTGCGGCTCCGATGAGGAGGCGCAGGATCATGGCGAGCGCCTTTTGGTTTGCGATGTTTTTTGATGGACAACCAATTCAATCATGTTATAATTATATAACCATATAGTTATATGTCAAACAAAAAATTCATGCGGGTGGCGGACGGGCGGGAACTTGACCGGATGGCCGCCCGGTTCAAGCTGCTGGGCGAGCCGATGCGGCTGAAGATTTTGCAGGCCGTCTGCCGGGGGCCGCGCACCGTGAACGACATCGTGACGGCCACCGGCTCCACGCAAGCCAACGTGTCCAAGCATCTCGCGCTGCTGGCCGCCGGGGGTGTCCTGACCCGTAAAAAGGAGGGGCAGTGTGTTTATTACGGCATGAAGAACCGGCTGGTGATGAAACTGTGCGAACTGGTGCACTCGCAGCCCGCCGATTAACCTCATTCACCGTCTTTCGCAACGGACACTTCCGCCCGCAGCAAGTCGTGCAGCGTGACCAGGCCGATAACCTTGCCGTCCGGCCGGTCCAACACGACGACAAAATGGCTGGTGGATTCGATTAACAGATGTTGCAGATCGCGAATCGTCTGTTCGCGCAGGCAGGTGGTGGCCCGTTCCAGTTTGGGCGCGCGATTTTCCACCAAAGCCAGCCCGGCTTCCTTGCGCGTGAGAATGCCGGCCAGCCGGTCGTTTTGTTCCACCGGAAAACGCTGATACGGATGCGCCTTGAGCATCGGCTCGATTTCGGCGGCGGCCAGGCTGCGCAACGTTACCGGCTGGAAACTGGCGATGGCGGACACGGGCAGTTGCTGCCAGCTTTGTAAATCGCGCGGCGGACGGACGTGTTCGATCTGATGGCCGTCCTGGGTCAGCAGGGCGTCGTAGAAATTCTGGCGGTTCAGCTTGCGGCTGATGGCCTGGCTCACCAGAGCGCCGATCATCAGGACCGGCACCAGCGAAAATTCATGCGTCATCTCAAACACGATGAGGATGCCCGTGACCGGCGCGCCCACCACCGCCCCCAGACAGGCGCTCATTCCGACCACAACCAGCGTCAGCATGTCCGTGTGCGCCATCGGCCATTCCAATCCCACCAGCCCCGCCACCAGCGCGCCCGTCATGCCGCCAAAAAACAGCGCCGGTGAAAAAATTCCGCCACAACCGCCAAACCCGTAACAACAAAACGTGGCGATGAACTTGGCGACCAGCAGCCCCGCCGCCAGTTGCCAGCCAATGTCGCCCGCCAGCGCGCCGGACAAATCGTCGTAGCCCAGGCTGAACACGCCGAGATGGCCGGTGCGCCAGAAGATGAATACGCCGAGCGTCCAGGTGACCAGCCCGCCAAACACCGGCAGCAGCCAGCCGGGAACCCGGCGGTTCTGTTTCATCCGGAAACGCAAACCCAAAGACGCCCTTTGAAAGTAAACTCCCACCAACCCGGCCAGCGCGGCCACGACTGGCGCGAGAATGAAACCAATCCACGACGGCGTGTCCGCGCCCGCCAGGATGAAGGCGGGTTGTTTGCCGATGATGCCATGCACCGCCAACGCGCCGAGGACCGACGCCAGCAGCACACCGCCCAGCAGCCGGCTGTTGAGGTCGCCGATGATTTCCTCAAGCACGAATGTCGTGGCGGCCAGCGGGGTGTTGAACGCCGCCGCCAGACCCGCCGCCGCGCCCGCCGCCGCTGCGGGCCGGCGATTCTGTTTCGCTTCGCCGGTCAGGCCGGCCAGGTTGGAAGCGACGGCACCGGCCAGTTGCACGCTGGGACCTTCGCGTCCCATGCTGGAACCGCCGCCGACGCTGAGGATGCCGGCGATGAATTTCACCCAGGCGACGCGCCACGGCACCAAACCAAAATCCTTCCAGAAAGCGAGCTTGAGTTGCGGAATGCCGCTGCCGGCCGCCTCAACACAAAACGAATTTAACAGCCAGCCCACCAAAAGCGACGAGACGGTGATGACGGCAAAGCTGCCGATGAGAAAAGTCGTTAGGGATTGATGGGAAAGCTGTACCAGCCCCAGCCGGTAAAGCCAGTTCATGCCCAATTGGAAGACCACAGCGGCGCTGCCGGCGACCAGTCCGTAAAGGCACATCTGCACGATGGCGCGGGTTTGCTTCGGCAGCTTTTGAAAAAACTCAACGGTGAACAAGGTCGTCACAGCCTGCTATTTTCAACAATCCCCGCCCTGTTAAAAGCAAATTTACGGTGTGGAATATCCATGAGCTTGGGAAACAAAGTCACTTCTCCACCGGCTGGCCGGCCTTGGCCCAGGCTTTGAAGCCGCCGGGCAGATTGTAGAGATTGGGAAAATCCAGGCGGCTCAGCTTCTCGCACGCCCGGACACTTCGCCCGCCGACCGCGCAATGCACCAGATACGTCTTGCTCTTGTCGAGGGCGGCGGCTTTGGCCTGAAAGTCCGGCGCGTTATAGTCGAGGTTCACGGCCCCGGGAATATGGCCGGCGGCGAATTCCCCCGGAGTGCGCACGTCCAGAATCACATTTTGTTTGTCCGCCGCCATGCGCGCGAATTCATCAACGCTCAAATTCTTGTAGGCGGCGGTGGGCGCGCCGGTTTCGGTGTGGCGTTGCAGCTTGGGCAGGACTTCCGCCGGGCCGCCGCCGGCATAGCCGGTTTCCTGAAAGACCGTCTGGCCGTCGTCATTCAGCAGAACGATGGTGGGAAAACCTTCGTCCGGCGCCGGGCTGAGATTGAACCTGGCCTTCAACGCGGCGTTCGCCCGCCTCAACTCCTCGTCCTGTTTGTGTTTATTGGGGAAGTCCACGTCCACGAGCACGAGCGCCCGGCGGGCGTATTGGGCAAAAGCGGGCGAGTCAAACACCTGGCGCTGCATCTCAACGCACGCCGGGCACCAGTCGGAGCCATGAAAAAAGAGCAGGACGGATTTCTTTTCAGCCCTGGCCCGGGCCTGCGCCGATGGCAGGTCGGTGAGCCAGGTTAGTCCGGTTGTAGAGGACTGTTGTGCGGTGACCGGCGTTTGTGGATCGGCGGCAGCCGCGGCCATGCTGGCCAGCAAAGTTGTGAAGATTAACGCGGTGATGGGATTGGGTTTCATATTTGATGCGCTTTGCGTCCATAGACCCGTTCGTACGCGCGGCAGAACGGGCACATCCGGGATTCGATTTTTTTTACCAGCCAGAACGCGGCGCCGCGCTGTTGCTTTCGCGCGCGCCGGCAGACCAGGCAATTCACGCAGAATTCGGCCAGGGTTTTGTCGAGTTGAGATGGTTTCTGGACGCGCATGTCACCGCAATATATCCTTTTTTGCGCGGCAAGTGAAGTTGGATCGGCAGGAACAGTCCGCGCGCATTTGAAGGTGGCCGGTCTCGATATGTTCATTCGCTTTTTTTTATCAAGACGGCGATGATTGAAAACCAAAACTGACCAACCATGAAAGTTCTCTTCCTCGGCGGCACCGGCATCATCAGCACGGCCTGCACCCAACAGGCGGTGGCGCGCGGATTTCACGTGACCCTGCTCAATCGCGCCCGGCGCCCCGTGTTGCCCGGCACACATCAAATCACGGCCGACATTACCGATCCTGCGGCGACGGCGGCGGCGTTGGGCGAACAGAACTGGGACGCCGTGGTGGATTTCATCGCCTTCACGCCGGCGGAGATCGAGCAACGCATCGCGCTCTTCCGGGGTCGGACGGGCCAGTACGTTTTCATCAGCTCGGCCAGCGCCTATCAAAAGCCGCTCGCGCATTACCTCATCACCGAGTCCACGCCGCTGGCGAACCCGTTCTGGGATTATTCGCGGAACAAGGCGGCAGGTGAGGAACGACTGCAGCAGGCGTGGCGCGAGGAGGCGTTTCCGGCGACAACGATTCGTCCGTCGCTGACCTATGGCGACACCGTTGTGCCGCTGGCGGTGAACAGCTGGCTCAAGAGTTACACGGCGGTGGACCGGATGCGGCGGGGGCTGCCGGTGATCGTGCCCGGCGACGGACTGTCGCTCTGGACCATCACGCACAACAGCGATTTTGCCAAGGGCCTGGTCGGGTTGCTCGGCCAGCAAGGCGCAATCGGTCAGGCTTTTCAAATTACCTCCAACGAGGTCCTGACGTGGAATCAGATTTATCAATTCACGGCGGAGGCGGCGGGCGTTCCGGCACCCCGGCTGGTGCATATCGCCTCCGATTTCATCACGGCCTGCCTTCCGGAAGACACGGGGACGTTGCTGGGCGACAAGTCGCACTCCGCCGTGTTCGACAACACCAAGATCAAACGCTTCGTGCCCGATTTCACCACCATCACGCGATACCGCGAGGGCATATTGTGCACCATCGCGTGGTTCGACGCCGACCCGGCGCGGCAGCAGATTGACGAGGAGGCCAACGCCGCGTGGGACCGGCTGATTGCCGCCTATGAACGCGGGCTCGAGGCCGCCCGGCGCGAGTTTGGGCGCTGAAAATTGATTCCGAAAAACACAATCCAACAAATCATGGTTAAGAACCCTCTTCCCATTGACGCCCAAGTCAGGATTGGCCATGTGCATCTCAAGGTGGCCGATCTCAAACGGGCAATGGGTTTCTATCGCGACGTGTTGGGCTTCGAACTGACTCAGCGGTTCGGGTCACAGGCGGCGTTTCTCTCCGCCGGCGGGTATCATCATCACATTGGCCTCAACACCTGGGAAAGTGCGGGTGGTTCGCCGCCGTCGCCGGGCACGACGGGGTTGTATCACGTGGCGATTCTATATCCGACCCGCGTGCTGCTGGCGGATGCGTTGCGGCGCCTGCGGGCGGCGGGAATTGAACTGGACGGCGCGGCGGACCACGGCGTGAGCGAAGCGCTTTATCTGCGCGACCCGGATGGCAACGGCGTGGAGCTTTATTGGGATCGTCCGCGAGAGCTATGGCCGCGCACACCGGACGGCGGCTTGGCGATGTTTACGCGGACACTGGACTTGGATGCGCTGCTGAATGAACAACCCCGTTGACTGGAGTGGTCTCGTCCAACAGGCAGCGCACAACGTCCGCGGCGGTGTAGGTGTCGCAACCCGGCTGGAGAAACCGCGCGACTTGCGCGACGTCGTCGCCGGCGGTCATCAACGCCAGTTCCTGTTCCGAATTCGAGCGCACCTGGCTGAGGCCGATGTTGGCGACCAGTCCATTGCAAAGGCATTTGCGGCCTTGCGCGTCGGCGACCGTCCCGCCTTTTTTGACAAAATCATCCACCGGTTCGGCCGGGCAGCGGTAGCCCAGCGTCCCGTCCGGTTTGCGATAAAGATGCCGGAGATAACCCAGGTCGCAGATGCGCGTCCGGGCCGCATACCGGTCGGCTGCTGAAAGTGTGTCGGGCATCAAAACCACCTTGAACGGAAAACCGGTGGGTGAGGCAATCGGGTCGGTGAATACGTGCGCAGTGCCGGCGCGGCTCATTTGCAAAGCCTGGTGCTTGAGTTCGGGGCGCAGCCCGGATTCATTGCAAAACGCAAAGGCGGTTCCCACTTGAACACCGGATGCGCCTTGTCGCAAGGCCTCGGCCAGCCGGCCCGGCCGCCCATACGAACCCGCCAGCCAGAAGGGCCGGCCCAGCTCGCGGATTTTTTCGAGGTCAACGATATCGCGCTCACCATATATCGGTTCGCCGATGGCGTTTAGTTTCAGCGGGCCGCGCGGCGGGGCGTTGTGTCCGCCGGCGGTGTCGCCTTCAATAACAAAGCCGTCCACGTGTCCGCTGGCCTTTTTGGCCAAAGTCATGGCGAGGGTCACCGAGGCGACGATGCCGAGGAACTGCGGACGTTTCAAAACGGGCGGCTGGCCGTTGAAAAAGGCGCGCGGGTCGAATGTGGAAAGGAACTCCTCGCCGGGCTGCACGCCGATGACGTCAATTTTCAACTGGGCCGGTTCGCCTTGCGCCATGCGATCCAGCGCGCCGGGAATGGCGCGCGGTATGCCGGCGCCCATGAGTATGTAATCCACGTCGGCGAGCATCGCGCCGTAAAGCGAAGACAGGGTGGGCAACTGGATTTTTTCGAGATAATTAATTCCGACCAGTCCGCCGTGGCCGTCCTTGGCCAGAAAGACTTCCACGAAGTTGGCCAGCACCGTCAATTCGACGAGCGCCGGGCCGGGGCGGAGCGTGGGCATGGCCGCAAGTTTGAATGACGCAGACGGGGATTTTCCGCCGGGCACGAAGTATTTTGCCAGCACGCGTGCGGCGACTTCTGGAACGGGGAACCGGCTCAGGGCATGGCGCAGATGGCCATCGAGATCGCCCAATTGAAGGCTGCGGGCCAGGATGATGGCGAGTCCCGTTCCGGAAACGACGCCCATCTGTCCCAATTTGGAAACGGTGCGCGCCAAAGTCCAGCCGGACACGGCAACGCCCATTCCGCCCTGAATAATCTTCGGCTGTAACATAATATAAACCGCACCACCAGCGCTTCGCTCCACACGGAGAAAAGCTCACGACAGAAAAGTCCGGAATCACTGGAAGGGTGTCCCTTGAAACACCCTGGCGAGAGTCCGTCGGAAACCGACGCTGGAAATATTATAGTCCATTTGCCGGTGAATAGGAAGCACTGTTTTTAAAAATTAGCGGCGGCTTTGAGTGGGTGCGCCAGGCGCGCTGGTTCCATTTTTTTGTCTGTCCGGGCAGGAAGAGCATTCCCGAAAGTTTGATGTTCGCGGCAGCCTTCGGAAAAAGTTGCGGCAAACCTTTGAACCGGGAAATCCCGCCGATGCGGCTTGCCGGGTGCCGGTCGGATCACGCCTTGCGGTCGAAGAATGGATTTTTGCCGGTCACGCTCAAGGGAATGCCGAGCGCCTGTTTGACCTTCGTCCCGAACATTCCCAAATCCAGGCACGCCCGGCCGATGGAATACATGATGCGGTTGTCAATGTGGAACCGTCCGGCCGCTTCCGCCGCCGACAAGGTGGCCATGCCGAGGTCAATCGAGTTGAAGGCGCAGGTCCCGCCAGCCATCTCGAGCGCCTCGCAGGTCGGCTTGCCGCAGAACCCGCAGTTCAAGCCTGCGGGGTTGGATTCCACGCCGATGAGCACCAGCGCGGGCGAGTTCGTGATGTTGCCGGCGTCGCGCGCGAGGCCGGGCCGGCTTTCCTTTGTGGCAATCTCGCGCATCATGGCGATGACCCTTTGCTTCGTCGGCTCGTCATCAATCGCGGCGGTCTTGATGTTGTCAATGCCGCACGTCTTGGGCGCCGTCCGCGCCGCCGCGGCCATCAGCGCGGCAACCTGCAACGCCGCCGATTTTTCCAGTTCAGCCGATGTTTTCATGGCGGAAAAATACGTACCATGCCAGAGGGAAACAAATGAAAAACGCAGGCGGAACATCGAACGTTGAAAGTTCAATCATAGTGTGGCGCGCGGCCTTGTTTTGCATCGCCATCAAAATGGCGAATTATATCGCCGGTTGATTATAGTCGTTATCACTTTTAAGGTTGACCTGATATCATTTCGCCCTGATTAATGGTCACGCAGTTTCCCGATGGAAACCATCATCAAACGGTCGGAGAACCGGTTCACCAGTTTCCTCGCCTTTCTTTTCCTGGTGGGTGTCGGCATCATTCCTGTGTGGGTTGCCGGTGGCTTCGTCGGTTGGATATGTTTTATTCTTTTCGCTATTGTCTCACTGCTGCCGCTGTCATCCGTAATTCGACCCGAAACCAGTCTTCTGGCCACCGAGGACGGCAAACTGGTGTGGTGGACCGCCCGGCAGGGCAAGCGAACCGAAGAAGCCTCCGTGCCCATTGATGCCATCCGGAAGGTGATCAAGCAGTCGCAACCGGGGAGCCGATTCGTGGAGATTCAACTGGTGTTGGCCGACCAGACGGTTCTTGTCCTGCCGCAGGGCCTGCTCCCGGAGTTCAATGCAAAGAAGATCATTGGCGCGATCAAGGGATTGTCTCCGGCGATTGAGTGTGAAGAGACGGAGGCAGCGGATGAGCCGGCCAACACCTTGCCTGGCGACGCCGACACCGGACGGCTTGAAGACCGGCGTTCGCCGGCCAAAGCGCGCAAGCCAAAGGCGGAAAACGGTTGGACGTTAAATGAGAAAAATGCGTGGAAGTTTACCCTTATCTTCGTGGTTGTGGGCGTGGCGTTGGTTGTCGTGGCAGTCACCTTGGGAATCTCCACATTTCGATTCGTGCGTGCCGCCAGTTTGGCCAATGGCACAATCCAGAAAATGGATTTGGCCGGCCGCACCGGTCACCATGTTTGTCGGCCCACTGTTGTTTTCACGGACAAGTTGGGACAGCTCCATACCTTCACGGCGTCCGGCTCGGACCCTCCGGGTTTCAAAGTCGGAGAACAAGTTCGCGTGGCGTATGATCCCAACGACCCTTCCATCGCCCGCATTGTTGCCTTTCAAACTCTTTGGCTGGAGCCGACAATCTTCGGCGCACTCGGGACGGTCTTTGTCGTGATGGGGTCCGTGGCAACGTGGCAGGCGCGAAAATTATATGCACAATAAGGAGCCGGGCCGGTTTCATGGCGGAAAAATGCGAACCGGCGGAGGAACATCGAATAATTTACCACCGGCGGGAAACCGGCAAAGTGTGGGGCTCGTGTAACTCGCCCCTCCGATAAAACAATCGCCGCTTGCGACGGCGGGGGGAATGCCTAGATTAAGTGTGTGTCCACCGATGCCAAACTTTTGAAGTTCAACCCGGCGCGCGCGATTTCCCCCTCGACGGCGCCCGGCCCCGCCGCAAATCCGCCGCCGCCGGTTTTGCCGGCGGACTTGCCGGCGGCAAACAGCGCCCTGTCGCTGCTGGGCGTGGATTACATTCATTTGAAGACTGAGGACGGCGGCGACCTGTATCTCACGCGCTTCGGGCTGCCGTTCTGGAAAAACCTGCTGCCGGAGAACTGGTATGCGCGCGAATGGTTCGAGGCCAAGCGCGAGCGGCTGGAGGGCACGAGCACGGTCTATAAAGTGCCGACGCGCCCGGTGAACGGCAAGGTGTTGCATCTGGTCGTCAAATGGTCGCGCGTGGGCGAAATGGTCCCGTTCGACACCCTCACGGTCAACAAGTTCATCCAGGCGGAATTCAACAGTCCGTTCGAGGAATTTTCGCTGCTCATGGAGTTGCGCCGGGGCGAGGCCGGCCCGGCGGCCATTCGCATCCGCACCCAGCTTCCTTTGGCGATTTATGTGCCGAGCGAGCGGTTGCAGCTCTGGCAGACGGGCCGGTCCGAGGACAAAATCCGCGCGAAGATAACGCGGCATCCCGGCGTTGAAATTGACATTCTCCGGCAATACGTCGTTCTTTTCGGCTGGATCAAGGGCCTGGACGCGGTGGACACGACGGAAAAATTAGGGCTGGAAGGCCGGGCGCAGGCGGAATTTCTGGCCCGCGTCACCAGCCTGGTCACGCATGAGTTGTGGCAGAAAGGCTTCCGGGTGGTGGATATGAAACCGGCGCACATCATCTTGCGTCCGCAGCCGGACAAGTCGTTGTTGCGCGACCACAACGATCAGTTTGCCTACGCGCTGGTGGACTACGAATTGCTCGAACGGACCCCCGAACACGAACAGGCTGTGCGGAGCGTCAACCGGCAGCTTTACCTCAAACACATGGCCCGCCGGTTCGACACCACCACCGCCAATCCGATGCCGGCGCATCTGCGCGCCACGAACGTGCTGGGGGTGGATTACGTTTTTGGCCGCGCTGAAAGCACCGGGGGATTGCTCTGGGTGGTGGGCAAGGACCCGGACCTGTTCAATTACTTTCTGCCGGAACGCTGGCGCCGCACGCCCAAGAAAAAACTGTCCGCCCGCAACCAGATTTTCCACACCCGCACCAAGGACAACATCAATCTGGTCTGGAAAGTCTCACGCATGGGCGACTCACCGTGGCTGAAGAATCCCGATGCCCACAAGGAGGCGGCGCGGGCCTACGGCTTCAACAGCCCCTTCGAGGAATTCGCCTTTGCATTTGAGATGAGCCGCCACGGCGTGCGGACGGTTTATCCCCGCGCCATTTACATGACCGGTCGTCCGCGCGGCCCCGCCCGCCCGGTGTCCGACGAACGGCGATTCGCCGCGCTGGCGGATTTTCTCACACCCGACGGGCAGCCAGTCGTGCGCAAGGAATACGATTACATCACCATCTGGGGTTTTTGGAACGGCCCGGACGAACTGCTCGCGGTGCAGGACGGAAAATATTACCAGGCCGTCAACGCCAAGCGCGCCTGCACCAACAAGCTGATTTCCAAACAAATCATGGAGGAACTGACGCAGATGGTGACACGCCGTCAGGCCCATTGCGGTTTGGAAGACCTCAACCTCAAACCCGATCATCTGCTGATTTCCTTCGATTCGGAGCAACACCTGGTGCTCGACACCCTGGGCAAACCGGAAGTGCGGCTCTGCAATTTCGAACTCATCCGCCGCAGACCCTGATCGGCGGTGAAGCTGCAGGCAAGAGACTTTGGCCGGATCCCGCCGCTTGCGCGGGAATAAATTCGTGACGAGGCTGCATTTGGTTCACGGGTCGCGAACCGATTAAATGAGCCCGGATGACGGAGACATTTGCAAGCTCGAACCAGCCTACTTCGTTCGACCGCACCAGGTGCAGGTATAGAGTCCCCGCGAATCCAGAACAAAAGTGGATTTAACCGAAAAGGAGCTGCAGCAACTGCAGGTGGCCTTATAAACCCCGAGTACGGGAGGCAGGCACAAAATCTCCCGGTCGCAACAGGCGCAAACAATCCGATCCTTCTTGATTAAGAAATCCGCGGTATCCTTGATCGAGCACTTGCAGGCCAGATTTGTCAGGCTGCCATGCAACAGATTGGCCGGGCCACTGTCCACATGTACTCGCGGCAATTGATTTGCCTGTCGGATGGCGGTATTGCCTACCATAAACTTCATGGAAACTACGACGTTACACCCACCGCTCTACAGTAATCACTGCCCTCAATCTGAAACAACTTCCAAACTGATCGTGTTACAATAGTGCTGCCAATTTCTCATTTCTCAGCGACCAGATTTTCTGGAAGCGTGAAATTCCGATTCTTTTCCAGGAGCAAAACCTTCTTCAAACCTTTTGCCCGTGGCTGATGCGCGCAGTGTAGAATTTCAAGACACTTTTGTCAATAAAACAATACACTTTGTGAATAACTTTCCTAAATTGTGAATAACTTTTCAAACGGCGAATAACCCGACCGGCTTCGGAGTGAAGTGTGGATATCCCGTCGCCTGGTTAATAACTCCGGTCATTTTGTGAGTATTTTCCACCCCAATGTGAACATCAAATGATTGTAAAAAATGCGGCATGCACTGATAAAGGAGAAGTGAAGTAAAAGTGTGCTTTGTTACGAACGAAATGAGTGTGGTTTAACGATCAACACAGAACAAACAGAAGGAAAAATCGATTGGGACAATTATGAAGACTATTCAAAAAACCTTTGGTATTATGGCGTGTGTTGGGATTCTCGCCGCGTCGGCCACGTCAGTGCTTGCTCAGCCAGCAAATAACACGTTGGCAGGCCTTGCAGGTATTAACGGCACCGGTATACCCGGCGCCACTCTCAGCATTGACGATAAAACCTTTAGTGGTTTCACTTTTCAAGCCACTGGTTTGAGTTCTTTTAATCCCAGCGACATTACTGTCACTGCGACTGAAAGTGGTGGGGTTGATTTTCTTACCTGGACAGGGAACATGTCCTTGACGTCTAGTAGTTTTAGCACTGCGGATCTTCTACTCAACTACACCGTGACCGCGAACCCTGGCTCAATCTTTATGATTGACCAAAGATATATAGGTAGTGTGCAAAATGGAAGTGTTCTGATAAATGAAACCGCTACATCTGCGGGTGCTCCTACCGCTCATAGTCAATTGTCAGTTAATGATACTTCTGACCCGAATACTTATCCCGGCGGGCCATTCGACGTCGGGGAAAACGACCTTCTCTCCATAGTTCCTGCTCAGAGCACGCTTTATGTAACCAAAGACATCAGCCTCGTTGTGATCGGAGGCTCTGTTGTTATCGATCAAGTTGAGCAGTCATTCCATCAAGTTCCAGAGCCGAGCGTCATGCTGCTCGGGAGTTTGGGTGGCGTACTGTTGCTTTTGAACTCGAGGCGCCGGGCCTAGCGCGATTAACGGCGGCCATCAGGCACACTTTTCGAAGATAAACCGTAGATGCGTGCATAACAATCAACACAGCAATTTGAATCAGGGCGGATGTTTATGGAAATGACGTTCAAAGCTGAAGTGGCGGACCACGGGGTCCGTCAGGTGATGGGGTTTGGTCAAAATGAAATTGACCCGACTCTTGTTTCCAGCCGTCAGAGGTTGTGTTGTGGTGAGGAGGTACGGCCTTTCTGGCTGGAAGACGGACGTTTCAGCGGTGTCTGCAGGAAGTGCGGCCAGACCTTCACGGACAACAGCCAGGTGCGTTATGGAGGGTCGCCTTGGATTGGGGTTGATCTGGACGGGACCCTGGCCCGCGACTTGGGCAGCGCGCGATGGGACGATATTGGCAGTCCGATTGAGCCGATGCTGATCCGCGTGCAAAAGTGGATTGCCGAAGGACGCACCGTAAAAATTTTCACCGCCCGCGCCTCCTCCCCCAGGCAGGTGACGGCGATCAAAGAATGGCTGGCCAGTTGTGGATTGCCGGATTTGGAAGTAACCAACGTAAAAGACCTGCACATGATCGAATTGTGGGACGATCGTTGCGTGCAAGTAACGACCAACCTGGGGGAACCCATCGGCAAAAAGGCGGGATTCAGGCAATCGAAACGGGTGAGGATGCCGGAAGAAAATCGGCAGGGAATATCCCTGGGATTGTTCAACCGTCTCAGAATTTTATTAGCTCTCTAGCCATGATTAATTTGAACCCAAATCCATTTCTTGGCGCAGGAATCCGGTGTGTAACCAGGATTCAAGCAGGTCGTCCCCCGCAAAAAATCAGCAGCAGGCGAGAATTCGAAATCCGGAACAACCTAACCCAACCAGACAACCATTAAAACCCACTGTAATTTATGCGTATTCCAGAGAACCCAATCAATCCCATGTCACTCTTTTGGTATGTGGTTTACGCACTGGCCCTCTTTTTGATTTTTGTCACCGGAATCCTGGCGGGCAGCCGGGATTCAAAAAAGGCCCCCGCAAAAAACTAATCAGAAAAACAAAACTCGAATCAGAAACGCACTCAAACAGGCCCCCGCAAAAAACCAACTGAAAAAAAGTCAGCCACGGCAAAAACCCCCGAAACAACCCAGACCAGACCGGTAACCATAAGCACCCCCCCAGCCATAAATTATGCGTGCTCCAATCAACCCACTCAGTCCGTTGATTCTCTTTTGATGCGGAATTTATGCGCTGGCCCTTTTCTCAGTTTTTGTCGCCGGAATCATGGCGTATTCCCGGCAGGCAAAGCAGGCCCCCGCCAAAAACCAATCAGAAGCAACTGCGGGTTCCGGATCCTGATGCAAACTCAAACGTGATCAATCAACTAAAATCATGAAAACCATCCAATCACTGCAAAACAAACGAGGAGCCATGAGGGTTTTGATAAAACCACTCACCAGTCGAGCGTGGTTTTATCAGAACACGCTTATCGCGATTTTGTTTGCCGGTTCAGTTGTTCAAAGCGGCGCGCAGGTTTACACGCTTTCTTCCCAGAATTCCTCCTTGCAAATCAACCTTGCCGGCGGACTTTCGCCGTGGACGATTGACGGTGTGAATGAGTTGAACCAACAGTGGTTATACTACAGCGTGGGATCCGGTCCGGTGTACTCGATCGATACCATTGCCCCTTGGTCAACGCCTTCAATAAGCCACGGAAGCGCCCCGACGCTGACCGAGATCTATTCAAATTCGATCATCAGTGTCAAAACCCAATATACTCTTCAGGGTCAGCCGTCCGGTTCCGACAAGGCTACGCTGGGCAGTTCAATCACGATCAATAATAACTCGGGAAGTGCTCAAACGTACCATTTCTACCAGTATTCAGATTTTTATTTGGGCGGTGTTTCGGGAGGCCAGAATGTTCAATTCAACATCAACGGTGCCGGATCAGCTTACCAAGTTGTCCAGAACGGTTTGACCGGAGTAACCCTGACCGGGACAGTCACTGCCTTAAGCGGAGGGAATCCTGTTGCTCCGGCAGAGGAGGCCGGTATCTACAATGGAACCATGTTTGGTCTGGTGAACGGGAATCCCGCCCCAATCTTTGACAACACCCTCACCGCCGGGCCGGGCAATGTGGATTTTGCTTATGAATGGGATGTGAACTTGGCAGCGTCTGGCAACCCAGGAAGTTCCATAACCTTCAGCGAAATACAGGCGGTCGTGCCCGAACCTTCCTCCGTAGGGTTGGTTGTGTCAGGAATGGTTGCCTTGGCCTTGTTTTACAGGCGTCGGCAGGTGGGCCAGCGTAATTGCAGCTCTTTTTAACAGTTTTAACGAGACTTTGGACAAAACGACAACAAAGTGTATAATAATTAGACAAAAAATCAAACAACAAGAAGGTGTTCTATGAGTATCCATCAAACAGGCGTTCTCTTCCCCAAGCGCGTTGCTTCGGTCGGCACATGGCTGGTTTTGTCCGGCATGCTTCTTTTGCCGGGTCTCGGCATTGCTCAAACCGTCACGTTGACCGACGTGGGATCCTCGGCGGCGATTGATCTTGTCGGCGGTGCCGGAATGAATAACTGGAGTGTGCTCGGGCAGAACCAACTGATGCAGCAGTGGTTTTGGTATCGGACTGACGACGGTGTGGCCCATCCGATCAATTCGATCGGCGGGCTGACTTATCACACCTATACCGGCCTAAACGGAACCGCCAACGAGTTGGACGCAACCTACCAGAACTCGCAGTTGAGCATCGAGATTGACTACGTTCTTTCAGGCGGCGGGGTCGGTGCGGGAAATGCCGACATGACCGAAACCATAACGGCCAGGAACTTATCAGGCAGTCAGCTTAACTTGAACTTCTACGAATACTCCTATTTCGATCTGTTGCAGTCCGGCAACAACAATATCACGATATTTGGGAATTCCAATAGTGGTTACGATCATGTTCTGCAAACGAGTGGCTCGACGGCCATTCAGGAAGGAATCATTTCACCCAACGCAAATTACGCCGAAGCTGCAAATTACAGCCAGACGCTGGATGAACTCAACAACCAGCCTGGATTGCTGCTGAACGGCAATACGTCGGCGGGGGCGGGCGATGTGACCTGGGCATTCCAATGGGATCAAAATATTGCCCCGGGCGGGGAACTCGATATATTCAAAGATAAAAACCTGTCAATTTCAATGGTTCCCGAACCGTCAACCATGGCAATCATCGCCTTGGGGGTTGGTGCGCTGTGCTTGACACTGCGACGCAAGTTATCCTGAGGGAGAATTTGGTCGGATTGCAGATGGGCGGACACAGGGCCGGTCAGTGACCGGCCTTTTTGTTTTGTTGGCATTAACAAGATTTCAATTATATTAAGGCTTTGCGCTTGGCGGCAGGAGCGTACTGTCCGTCGGCCGTTTGAATTTATGGACGGCAGTTTTCAGCGTAGAGTGTTGGGAATGGTCTTGGCGGGCTGTGCCTTGGTCTGCAAGCTGCACGCTGGCGGCAGCGGACTGAACACGGTTGTCGTCGTCAACCAGACCAGTTCCAACTCCTGCGAGTTGGGCAATTACTACTGCCAACAGCGCCAGGTGCCGCCGCAGAACGTTCTATTTATCAATTGGTCGGGCGGCAATACCCTTTGGACCAGCAATGATTTTCAAACCAATCTGGTGGCGCCCCTGCTGAATATGCTGGCGGTCCAACAGTTGACCAACCAGATTGATTACGTTGTCCTCTCGATGGATATTCCGTTCCAAACCAGCGTTGGTTCCACTCTCAACAGCACCACTGCGGCCTTGTTTTACGGTCCAAGGCTGGGCAACGGCAGCGATCCTTTTGGGATCACCAACAGTTATGCTGCCAGCGAGGCGGTCTTCCGCCGGGCGCCCCCGGTCGGCACTCCCGGCTATTCCTTCCTGGCCACGATGATCACGGGTGATTCGCTTGCCCAGGCGGAGCAGTTGGTGGATCAGGGCGTTGCCAGCGATGGGACTTTCCCCCAATCACCGGTGGTCCTGGCAAAAAGTTCAGACCCTTATCGCAACATCCGGTACGCGTATTTCGACAACGCCATTTTCAATGCGAACATTCTAGGCGTTTCCTCGATTTTGCGCACCAACAGCGATTTGGTTGCGTGGCCAAACGGCTGTCTGGGGTATCAAACGGGTTTGGCGCAATTCAGCGTCCCGCAAGGCATGTTTGTTCCCGGTGCGGTCGCGGACAGTCTGACTTCCTTCGGTGGCATCATTTTCGGGAGCAACAGCCAGACCAACCTGCTGGCATTTATTCATGGCGGGGCGACGGGCAGTTATGGCACCGTGGCGGAACCGGCCAACGATACGCAGAAGTTCCCCAATCCCCAGGTTTACTTTTACCAAGCCCGTGGTTTCAGTCTGGCCGAAAGCTATTGTCAAAGCGTCAACGTGCCATATCTCGGACTCATGGTGGCCGAGCCGCTGGCGGCGCCCTTCGCCCAACCCGGTTATGGGCGGTGGGGCACCAACCTCCCCAACGCCGTGCTGAGGGGCACAACCAACCTTACCGTGAATTTCAGTTCCCAGTTTGGGAACCACCCCCTGCAACAAGTTGATTTGTTCGTGGATGGCGTGTATTTCAGCACGCTGACCAACCTGGCTCCGTGTCCCGGCAATCGGTTGACTGTCACCCTGAACGGATATCCAATCACCTACACCGTCCCTACGAATTCCACCTTGAGCACGGTGGCCGCCGGGCTGGCCTCACTGATCAATGCCGCGACCAATGCCACCCTGGTGAAGGCCCTGGTTCATGGCGACCGCATCGAGCTGCATTCCATCGCCACCAATCCCATGGCCGTCCCTTTCTACGTTGCCGACAGCACCCCGGCGAACACCCCCGGCCTTTCATATGGCGCCAATTACCTGCCTGATTCTTTTCCGCCACAGATGACGCCCGGCCATCCTGATAAAAACGGAGTTTACAGGATGGTGGTGGAAATTCCCAGTACGTTGCCGTACGTCATCCTGGCTTCAACCAATTTATCAGACTGGCAACCCATCCTCACGAATGATGCGCCGGGCCTGCTGAATTTTACCGACTATGACTCCACGAACCATCCCATGCGTTTTTATCGCATGACCTGGCCGGTGCCGGATCAACCTCCTCAATTGTCGGCGCCGAGAATTGTCGGTCCCGGTACGTTCCAGATGTACGTGGACAGCACGCCCGGGCAGCCTTGGGCCGTTCAAGTCTCCACCAACCTCGTTAATTGGGTGTCCATCTTCACCAATCAGCCTGGCGGGGCGATGGATTTTGTTGATGCTGACGCCACGAATTCCGGCCGGTTTTACCGGGCCGGGCTCGTGCCTCCGGCGCCACCCGGCTTCGCGGTGCTGAACGTGGCGTCAAATTTCACGCTGATCCAGGTTAGCAATGCCGTGCGGCCTTACCTGGTTGGGGTCTCGACCAACCAAGGCCAGGTGACAACGTTGGCAACCAATTTCGCCTTTGGCGAAATCCAAACCGCCGCCGCAAGCGCGATTGGCAGCGGCAACAGCCTCTCGACTTTTCTAAACGCCAGCCAGCCCATGTTGCTGGCCTCGCAAGCGCTCGGCTTGCAGGGATACACGGTGATCAGCAATTCGCTCCCCACCAACGCCTGGATTCAGTTCGCCTTTATCAAGACCAATGGGCAGGCCGTGGTCGTGGCCGTCACGAATCAATCGGGCGGCAATTCAACTGCGCTCGTCAGCCAGTTGTTCGCCGCGATCAACACGAATCCCGGCTTGGAGGGGAGCGACGGCGTTCTGGCCGACGATTACGTGTTGAACCCGGGCGCGGTCACTTTCAATCTGTACGCCCGGAGTCCGGGATACCCAGCCGCCACAATTCAAGTCTTCCCGCAGGTAAACAAGGTTTTCATGTCAACCCCGCAAGGCACCCTCACGCAAAACCTGTCCGACCTCCAGCCCCGAAACCATCTTTATGTCACGTCCGGCGCATCCAGGCTGGTACTGAACCTCCCCTTGGATACCACAACTCTGTCCGACGGCTATCATAATTTAACTGCCGTGGCTTACGAAGGCAGTGACGTGCGAACGGAAACCCAGGTGACCGTGCCCGTCCAGATCCAGAACAGTTCCTTGAGCGCGACCTTGACACTGCTCGACCTGACCAATCCAGCCCCGGTGCAAGGCATTTACCACATTCGAGTGGCCGCCAACACCAACACGGTAAGCCTGATCACTTTGTACAGCACCGGCGGCGCGTTGGGCGCCGTCACCAATCAATCCACCGCGACTTTCCAGGTGGCGGGAACCAATTTGTGGGCCGGATTGCATCCTTTCTATGCCAAGGTCAAGACTTCCGATGGGCTTGAGTACCGCACGGGAACCCAATGGGTCCAACTGGTATCCACGCCATAACGGATTCCGCCGGCGATTCGGGCAAAAAAGCGACGGATGATTTGCTCGGCTCGATTTTCAGCCGGTCTTGCATCGGGGAACTCCAAACCTGCCGGCGCGGGTTGCCGCGCCAGCGTGTGCGTTCGGCCAAGGCAGCCCCGGAATTCCGAGCCCGGACTTTCTTTGAGCAAAATCACGACGTTCAATCGTTTGGCCAGGCCGGATTTTGGTTGTGCGGTTCAGATTTGACAGCGCGCGGTTTGTGCCCAGAATGTACTGCCGGTCTCGGTTGCCAGCGTAGCTCAGTTGGTTAGAGCGTGGGACTCATAAGCCCGAGGTCACTGGTTCGATTCCAGTCGCTGGCACCATCCAATAATCACTGCTTGACGTTTTCCAGCCAAGCGGATTAACTGTGTGGCGTTAGGCAAATTCATGTTTGCGCAATTCAAAAGCCTGTTTTCCAATGACATTGGAATAGACTTGGGCACAGCCAACTCCCTCGTCTATGTGCGGGACCGTGGAATCGTCCTGCGCGAACCTTCGGTTGTAGCCATTCAAGCGGGCACGACCAACGTGCTGGCCGTCGGTGCCGAAGCCAAACGAATGCTGGGCCGCACGCCCGGCAACATCGTGGCCATCCGGCCCATGAAGGACGGCGTGATCGCCGACTTCGAAATCACCGAGGCCATGCTCCGCCACTTCATCCAAAAGGTTCACCATCGCAAATTGATTGCGCCACGAGTCGTGGTCGCAGTGCCTTCGGGCATCACGGAAGTGGAAAAACGGGCCGTCAAAGATTCCGCCACCCACGCCGGCGCGCGGGAGGTGTATTTGATTGAGCAACCGATGGCCTCCGCCATCGGCGTCGGTTTGCCGGTGCATGAGCCGGCGGGCAACATGATCGTGGACATCGGCGGCGGGACTTGTGAAATTGCCATCATCTCCCTCGCCGGCATCGTCTTCTGCCGCAGCCTGCGGGTGGGCGGAGACGAATTTGACGAAACGATCACTGCGCACATGAAACGCGCCTACAACATGTTGATAGGTGAACGCACCGCGGAAGAAATCAAGATACGCATCGGCTCCGCGTTTCCGTTGGAACAGGAATTGACCATGGATGTCAAAGGCCGCGACCTGGGTTCCGGCCTGCCCAAAACCCTGACCATCCGTTCCGAGGAAATTCGCGAAGCGTTGCAAGAACCGCTGTCGAGCATTTTGGAGTCCGTCCGCCTCACGCTGGAACGCTGTCCGCCCGAACTCGCCGCCGACCTTGTGGATCGCGGCCTGGTCATGGCCGGCGGCGGCTCGCTGTTGCGCGGCATAGACCGGCTGGTGGCCGAGGAAACCGGCTTGCCGGTCCACCTCGCGGACGACCCCATGAGCGCCGTTGCCGAAGGCACCGGCCGCGTCTTGCAGGAAATCGAATTCCTCAAGCGCGTCGCGACCAACGCCAAATATTGATTTCCCGCCTTTGCGTGGCTGAAACCCCGCCGGGCGGGGTGAAGACCCGCGTGTTCACCTGCGTGCCCCGACACGTTTGTCGGGAGTAGCAGGATGTTTAGAAAAACAAATTATCTCGCGCTTGGCGCGGTGACGCTGCTGGCACTGCTGATTCTCAGCCTGCCGCCGCGCGTGACCGCCCATCTCAAGCTCACCATTGGCAGTTTGTTTTTGCCGCTGTTCGGGCTGGCCAACACCACCCAGCAACTCCCCGCCGATTTGGCCGACAGCGTCCTGCCCCGGCGTGAATTGCTTCAACAAATTGACCGGCTCCGCCGTGAAAATGATCAGTACAAGGCCCTGGCAGTGCAGACGGCTGCCATCGCGCGCGAAAACGACCAGCTCCACTCGCTGTTCGGCTGGCAGCAGCAGGCGCCGTGGAAACTCAAACTCGCCAACGTCGTCATGCGTGACCCGGCCAATTGGTGGCGCACCGTGCAGATTGACCTTGGCAGCCGCGACGGGCTCCGGGAAAATTTGCCCGTGCTCATCGCCGAAGGCCTGGTTGGCCGCGTCTCATCCGTCGGTCTGACACGCTCGCAAGTGGTTTTGATCGGCGACCCGAATTGCCACGTCTCCGCGCTCGTTGAAAATCCGGCGCACGACACGGGCATCGTCAGCGCGAGCGGCCCGCTGGATACTTTGCTTGTGGATTTGACCTATCTTTCCGGCAGCGCCAGTTTGAAACCCGGCCAGAATGTCATCACCAGCGGCCTCGGCGGTGTCTTTCCCAAAGGAATTTCCATCGGCCAGGTGGTGGATTCGCGCCCGGTCGAATTCGGCCTATACACCGAGGCGCGCGTAAAACTTTCGGCGAATCTTGGCGCGCTCGAGCAAGTCTGGGTGCTGTTTCCATGAAAATGAAAAAACATTCAACATTCAACTCTCAACGCTCAATGCGGAATGAAGCGTCGGCGTGTGGTGCTTGCATTGGATGTTGGGTGTTGAATGTTGAATGTTGGATGTTTCCCTGATGAACCTTTTCCGGACCATCCTGATTCTGGCCGCCGCGTTTCTGGCGGTGTTTGGCGAAGCAACGCTTCCCGTCCTGCGCCACTGGCTCGGCGCACAGGTGGATTTGCTGCCGGTGCTGATGGTGTATGCCGCGTTGACCGCGGACATCGCAACGGTCTCGCTGCTCGCCGTGCTGGGCGGTTTATGGTTCGACGCGCTGTCGGCCAATCCGCTTGGGACCAGCATCCTGCCGCTCTTTGCCGTTGGATTCGTGATCTATCTGCGGCGCGACTTGATTTTGCGCGAGCTGGCGTTCGCGCAACTCGTCCTCGGCACCACGGCCAGCGCCATTGTGCCGTTGCTGTCCATTTTGCTTTTGTTAACCGCGGGAAAACCACCATTGCTAGGCTGGGGTTCGCTCTGGCAATGGCTGGTGATGGCCGCGGGCGGCGCGGCGGCGACGCCATGTGTTTTCGCGCTGTTCAATTGGTGCAACCGCTCGCTCGGCTATCAACCGAGGGTTGAACCCGGCTTCCGTCTCGACCGGGAAATCCGTCGGGGAAGAATATGAATCCACAGTTTCCAATCCCCAGTCCACAGTCCCACCGCTGCCATCGCCGCGGCGTTTTGACGGTGGACTGCGAATTGTGGACTGCGGACTACGTGCCATGCTGATTTTTGACGAACTGAAAAAAAACGATCCGCAACTCCGCCTCCTGGCGGTGGCGCTGGCGGGCGGCCTGTTTGTTTTGCTGGCCGGCCTGTGGTGGGTGCAGGTCGTTTCCGCGCGCAAATATGAAAGCCATTTGGAGACGCAGTCGTACCGCACGGTCCGCATCCCCGCCGTGCGCGGGAAAATTCTGGACCGCAATGGCCGGGTGCTCGCTGAAAATCGTCCGCGCTTCAGCCTCAGCCTTTACCTTGATGATTTGCGCCGGCAATTCGATGCCGCGTACGGTGCGGCCATCGCGCAGGCGCGGGCCGGCCAGAAACAGCGCATCGCCGCACAAGAGAGAAAACTGGGCCGGTCGCTGACCAAGGCCGAACGAAAGCAATTCGCGCTCGCGGCCGATCAAATGAAACAGCTTCGCGAACAAACGCGTTTCCAGGTGGCGGACAGCGTGGTGGAACAGGTCGGCCAGAGGCTCGGCCAGCCGCTGGCGCTCGATCCGGCGATGTTCAAACGCCACTACGATACGCGGCTGGCGCTGCCGTATCCGTTGCTGCCCAATCTCAACGAGACGCAAATCGCGCGGTTTGAGGAGCAAAACCCCGGCGGCCTGGGTGTGGTTTTGGACTTGCAGCCCGCTCGCAGTTATCCGTATGGCACGACGGCGGCGCATTTGCTCGGATATGTGCTGCGCGACGATAGTTCCAAGGAAGGTGAGGATGCCTACCCGTTCAATTACTACATGCCGGATTATCGTGGCCAGGTCGGTGTCGAAGCCGGGTTCGACGCGCAATTGCGCGGGCGCCCGGGTGCGGAAGCCGTGCTCGTCAACAATCTCGGCTACCGTCAGACCAAAAGCGTGGGAAGTCAGGCGGAGCCGGGCGATAACGTTGTGCTGACGATTGACCTCGACATTCAACAGGCGGCGGAACGCTCGATCGCGGCGCATCAAGGCGCGGACGCGCGCGCGGCGGCCGTCGTGATGGACGTGCGCACGGGTGACGTGCTGGCGATGGTTTCGTCGCCGGCGATCAACCCGGATTATGCCGCCAACGAACCGGCGCGCCTGAGCGACACCAAATTGCGCCCGCAAATCAACCGCGCCGCGCAGGAAAATTACGCGCCCGGCTCCATTTTCAAACCCATTGTCGGCCTGGCCGCGCTGGAAAACGGCCTCGATCCCAATGCGGTCATTTACAATCCGGAGAATCCGCAAGATCCGGGGCACGGATACTACAAATTCTCGGCGTCGTTTTCAAAACGCGACACCGCGCCACCGGGCGATTACAATTTCCAACGCGCCATTGAGCGTTCCTGCAACACCTATTTCATCACCATCGGCCTCCGCACCCGGATAGAAAACATCGTCCGGCTCGCCGAAAAATTTCATTTCGGCGAACGCATGGGGTTGCCGACCCACCAGGAAACCCGGGGAAATTTCCCGACTTTGGAACAGGTGAGCCGGCGGGAATGGCGCGACGGCAATACAGCGGACGTGTGCATCGGCCAGGAAATTGACGTGACGCCGATGCAAATGGCCGTCGCCTATTCGGCCATCGCCAACGGCGGAAAAGTTTTGCAGCCGCGGTTCATCGAGCGCATCCAGCCGCAAGACCCGGCGGGCGGCGAAGCGCCAGCCATCTTCCCTTCCGGCGTCGTCCGCAACGAATTGGGCGTGCATCCGCGCAGTTTGAAAATACTGCATGATGCCATGCTCGCGGAAACGGAGGATGTGGAAGGCACCGGCCGGGCGGCGGTCGTGCCCGGTCTGCGCATTTGCGGGAAAACCGGCACGGCACAGGTCAAGAATGAGCAAGGCCAGTTGACCGGCTGGAATTATTGGTTCGCCTCGTTTGCGCCTTATGAAAATCCGCGTTACGCCGTCGTGGTCATGGTCCAAACGGAAAATCGCGGCTCCGGCGGGGTCACCTGCGCGCCGATCGCGCATGACATTTACGAGGCAATTTTGAAAAACGAAATGCCGGACGCGCCAGCCCTGGCAACCGTGCAGCGTCGGGGAGCGGCAAATTAAAATGATCAACACCACCCTCAACGAACCGCATGCAAAGATTGACCGGCTGCAACTGGCCGTGCTGGCCGGGTTGATGCTGATTGGCACGGCGTTCGTTTACAGCGCCACCATGGCGAACGCCACGGAGGGTCTCAAACCCTGGTATGGCCAGACCTGGTTTCATCAAATCGTCTGGTATGCCCTCGGCATCGGCGCGGGGGCAACGCTGTGCCTCGTGGACTACCACACCCTGTCGCGCTGGTCGTTTGTGGTGTATTGGGCGACGATCGTTTGCCTGGTTGCCGTGATGATTCCGCACATCGGTTCGATGCGCTTTGGTGCGCGGCGCTGGGTGGACCTGGGATTTTTCCAATTTCAACCGAGTGAATTCGCCAAGCTCGCGTTCATTCTGGCGATGGCGCATTTCTTGGGCCGGCCGGAGGATGAATTGCGGCAGCCGTCAATTTTCTGGAAAGGCATCGGGCTTTTGTTGCTGCCGTTCGCGCTGATTTTGAAGGAGCCGGACTTGGGTTCGGCACTCGTATTGTTGCCAACGGGTCTGGTAATGATGTTCGTTGCCGGCACACCCAAGGAATATCTGTTGCAATTGGTCGGTGCGGTCGGTTTGCTGGCCGCGTTATTTTTGGTGGACATGCTGTTCCTGCCGCCGGGCTGGTGGCAGATTTCCATGCAGCCGTATCAGCGCGACCGGTTGCTGGTTTATTTTGGACGGGATTACACCCACTTTGCTCCGCCGAATGCCACTCCGGCGGAGTTGCAACACCTGCGACAGCAGCAACTGGACGATGAATATAATGTCCGGCAAGCGTTGATTTCCGTCGGCTCCGGCGGGCTGGCGGGCAAAGGCTGGCGGCAGGGCACCCAGAACGCCCTCGGATATTTGCCGCGAGCGGTGGCTCATAACGACTTCATTTTCTCCGTGATTGCCGAGGAGGAAGGATTCGTCGGCAGCGTGATGGTAATTGCGCTGTATGCGGTGGTTCTCTTCACGGGATTGAGAATCGCCGGCCAGGCGCGCGACCGCCTGGGCAAACTCGTGGCGGTGGGCGTCGTGACGCTCATCTTCAGCCACGTCTTCATCAATATCGGCATGAACATTCGCATCATGCCCGTGACGGGCGTCCCACTGCCGCTGCTTTCCTACGGCGGGTCTTCAGTGTTGTGCTCGTTGATCGCACTGGGCTTGATGCAAAACATATACATCCATCGAAAAGGATACTGACTATGAGTAATAACAATTTTTCACGGCGGCGCCGCGGAATGCGTTTCCGCCCCAAAGGCGGCTTCGGCCCAACCCAGCAAAAACCCGACCGCGAAGCCGTCCAGGCCCGCGCCGACGTGGTGACGGAGCAGGGCGGCGCCGAGCATGTGTTTGAAAAACGGCACACGAACGAAATCGAGCGCGCCGAAAACATCGCCGCCGGCCTGCCGCCCCAGGGAGCGCCGGAAACCCCAACGCCGGATTCCGGCGCGGACAAAAAAGATTTCCGCGAGCCCAAGCCCGCAACTCCGGCCCGGGTGGAGGAGGAAAAACCCTTCACGCCGGTGCCCGTGGCGGAACAGCCCAAAGGCATTTTGGACACCATCAAATTCGCCGCGACCACCCTCGTGAAGAAGGTTCAGCGACTCATCCGGCCGGAGAAGAAAACTCACAAGGAAGTCATCATCAACGCCGAGACGCTCGAAACCCGCGTCGCCGTGCTCGAAGACGGACGGTTGGAGGAATTCAACATCGAACGCACCACGGAGGAACGTCTCGTCGGCAGCATTTTCAAGGGCAAGGTGCGTAACCTCGAAGACGGCCTCAAGGCCGCGTTCGTGGACATCGGCTTCGAGAAAAATGCGTTCCTGCATTACTGGGACATCGTGCCGAACCAGTTCGACAGCGGCGTGGAAATCGTCGAACGTCCCACCGGACGGGACCGCCGCCCGGCCCGGCCCAAGATCACGCAAAAGGACATTCCGCGGCTTTACCCGCCGGGCAGCGAAATCATCGTGCAAGTCACGAAAGGTCCGATCAGCACGAAAGGCCCGCGCATCACGACCAACCTGGTTTTGCCGGGACGTTATCTGGTGCTGCTGCCGAATGCGGATCAAAGCGGCATTTCGCGCAAAATTGAAAACCAGGAGGAACGCAAGCGGCTGAAAAAAATCCTGCGCGAACTGGCGATCCCCGACGGCATGGGCGTCATCATGCGCACCGCCGGCGAAAGCCAGCAGAAACGTTATTTCGTCCGCGACCTCGCGTTGCTGCTCGAAGAGTGGCGCGGCGTGCAGGAGCGCATGAAGAGCCAGCCGCCGGCGACGTGCGTGTTCCAGGAACCGGATTTGATTGAGCGCACCGTGCGCGACTTTTTGACCGAAGACGTCGAACGCATTGTCGTGGACAATCAAAAAGCCCACGACCGGATGCGGGAGATGGTCACCAGGATTTCACGGCGCTCGGCCGACAAGGTAAAGCTCTACACCGACGCCCAGCCGATTTTTGACCGGTTCAACATCAGCAAGCAATTGGAGAACGCTTTTTCGCGCCAGGTGCATTTGAAGAGCGGCGGCTACATCGTCATTGACGAAACGGAGGCGCTGGTGGCGATTGACGTGAACACGGGCCGGCACAAGGGCAGCCGCGACCAGGAAGCCACGATTCTGAAGGTGAACCTCGAAGCCGCCGAGGAAATTTGCCGCCAGCTCCGGCTGCGCAACATGGGCGGACTCATCGTGCTCGATTTCATTGACATGAAGTCGCGCCGCGACCAGCAGTCCGTGTATCAGCGCGTCAAGGAAGGTCTGCGCCGCGACAAGGCCAAGACCCACATCCTGCCCATTTCCCAGCTCGGCCTGATGGAAATGACGCGCCAGCGCCACACCGAAAGCGTGCGTTCGGCGGTGTATGACGATTGCCCGTATTGCAAAGGCCGCGGCAAGGTGAAAAGCGTGTTGACCATGAGCGTGGAAATCCAGCGCAAGCTGCAGGAGATTTTGAAAACGCGCGAGCGCGATGAGTCGGATTTCCAACTGCGCATCGTGGTGAATCCGACCGTGCTGGAACGGCTCCGCACCGAGGATGAAAAACATCTCATCGAGATGGAAAAACGCTACTTCGGCAAGCTGTCCTTCCGGGCCGACACCGGCATGCACGCCGAACAGTTCAAGATTGTGAATGTGGAAAACAACGAGGAACTGGCCAGCGTCGGTTCGTGAAATTCCGTTAACCAAAAAACGCCTCGTGAACAATCATGGGGCGTTGTTTATTGCCGACATTTGTGGAATGGTGTCACGACCTCCCTCAACCCGGCCTTCTCCCCGAGGAGAAGGAGAATCGTTCGCCGTCTCATTGAAAAACCTGCAACGGGATTGGCCGGACAATCATACGCAAAACCAGAATCGGCCGGCAGCGATTTCCTCTCCAGGGGGAGAGGATAAAAGGTGAGGGCGGACGTAGATACCATTCCATTTCTGCCATTTATCGCCAGCGTCGGTTCGTGAAAATGGTAGGGCGCGTCACTCCGTGCGCGCCGTCGGAGTTGTCGCCAGCGCGCGAACGATTCACGACATTCGGCGGCGGGCAGAGGACTGCCCGCCCTACCAAAATCAAAAAACGCCTCGCGGGAAACTGCGGGGCGTTTTTATTTCGCGCGAAGGATTGGAAATTTTGCAGCCTATCCTCTTAGGCGTCATGGTTGTCCCTCTTCCATTTTTGATATAGGGAAAAACCAATAATCGAAACGAGTGCCAAAACAAGCCCGGCCCACAACATCCAGCGCGACAAAAGTATGAGGAGATCCGCAAGACGGACTTTCGCACCGTTGCCAGAATCCAGTGCTGCATTGCGAGCAGCAACAGCCTGCGGATAATAATACAGGCCAACAATGAAACTCAGGAAACCACAAAGCCCCAAACTTTGAATGCCAAATTTAGTGGACATAAATGCGCTGATGCCTGACTCAAAATGGACGGCCCGTTGTGCAGCCCATCTTTTTCAAAAACGACCGTAATTTGGGCTGAAATTGCTGTCCAGCATATTCTTATACTGTTTATGATCCCGTCATCCATTCCAGCAAAGGCTGCCAATCAAAGTTTCCCCTTGGTGCTCGGCAATTGGCCGGCAATGCGCGGGTCGCGCCGACACGCCGCGTCCGTCGCGCGGGCAAAGGCCTTGAACAGCGCCTCGACAATGTGATGCGGCTCGTCGCCGTAAAGCAGTTCCAAGTGCAGATTGCAACGGGCTTCGTTGACAAAGCCCTGGAAAAATTCGCGCGCGAGGCCGAAACGGAACGCGCTCGACGGGTCCTGGAATTTTTCCGATTTGGCCACGCGCTTTTGGGCAAATTCGTTCAGTCCGCGCCAGACGAGGTGCGGCCGTCCGCCAAAATCTATGACGCAGCGCGCGAGGCATTCGTCCATGGGTACGTAAGCCTCGCCAGTGAACGGGTTTTTGGGATGAAACCCCGCGCCGTAACGGCGGATGCCCCTTTTGTCGCCAAGCGCGAGCGTGAACGCCTGGCCGAGCGCGATGCCGCAATCCTCGACCGTGTGATGCGCGTCCACTTCCAAATCGCCGCGGCAGCGCAAATGCAAATCCGCGGTCGCGTGCTTCGCGAAGAGCGTGAGCATGTGGTCGAAAAACGGGACGCCGGTTTTGACCGAGGACTTTCCCCGGCCGTCGAGGTTAAGACTGACAGCGATGCGGGTTTCTTTGGTGTTGCGCGAGATTCTTGCCTGCCGGGCTTTGGCTTTCATTACAGCCATTAAAACAAACTGCTGCGGAGAAAACCAAGCGCAATCGAAAATAATTCAGTCCGGCTGGCTGTTGGTGGAGGATGGTTGCGCCGCCATGGTCTTTTTGATTTCGTCAATCCGCTGTTGCAGCGCGTTCGGGTCCGGCGAAACTTTTTGGGCGACTTGAAACCAGTGGATGGCCTGCGGCCAGTTGCCGGTTTCCCGTTCGAGCTGGGCGAGGTGAACGGTGATTTCCTCAAAGCCGAGTTTGTTTTCCTTTTGGGCTGGGGGGTCTTGTTGCAACCAGCGGCGGAGGGCGAGTTGCCAGACGCTTCGAGCGCGGTCGGCATCGTGATAATTTTCGTGATAAAGCCGGCCCAGCTCGAACAAGATCTCATAGCTGGCGGGATTGTTTCGCAAGCCTTCGCGCAGAAACGCCTCGGCTTCCCGCGGCCGGTTGAGGTGCAGGCGCATGAAGTAGGAACCGACGGTGTAGGTTTCAATTTTTTGCGGGTCCATGTCCGCCGCCAGCCGCAGCCAGGGCAAAATTTCACGTTCGTTGCTGTGTTCCAGATGGGTGTGAGTGGTGACACGAAAATGGCGGCCAAACCGGTCAATCCAATCCTTCGGCTTGCCGAGAAAGTCCTCCTTGATTTCGTCATCCGGGCTGTCGGTATGGCCGTGGCTTTCGGCGACGATTTCCTTTTGGCCTTCCTCGCGCAGGTCGAAAACGGAAGGATAATAGCCGCTGTGAAAATAAACGTCCGCCATGGTGAAAAATTGGTTTGCAAACAGCCGCCGCCCGTCGCCGAACAGCAGGCTGAAGACGTTGTTTGATTTGGAGCGGTTGCTCCACGTGGCGGCGCGTGGTTCAATGCCGGTCGCCAGTGTGAAGCAAACCGTCAGTACAAGGGCCAGAACCAGATACGGGGAAGCCTTCATCGCCAGAACCAGATACGGGGAAGCCTTCATCACGTGTTCAAACTTTTGCGCCGGAATCCAAGCCAGGTGAGCAGCAAAAACAGTCCGGTGTAAGCTGCCGCGTAAAGCGTCGCCAGCACGCAATCCAGCCAGTTTACCAAACCCCAGTCATAAATCACCCGGTCGCGGATATCGAACCATTCCAGATGGGGAATTAAAAAATAAATGATGTAAAAAATGGTTTGCAGGGGCTGCGTTTGGTGGAGCGCCACCGTGTTCAAATGGCCCCCAACCAGCAAAATGCCGGCAACGGCGATGAAACAAATGGTGGTGGTGGATGACGGCGCGGCGGCAATAATCGAGCCGCACAGCGACAGGGCGATGACCACGGCGAGCATGGCCCATTGTAGCCAGATGGCCTGCAGATAAGTCAGCCACGGCCAGTATTGTTCGCGCGAACCGGTGATGACGGCAAAGAAAACGTAGAAGACGAGCAGCGCGATGCCAGTGGCCAGCCAGCAGCCAAGAAATTTCCCCAGGATGAATTGGCCGCGGGTGACCGGCTTGGCCAGCAGCGGGAAAATGGTGCGGCTTTCGCGCTCGGCGGGAATCTGTCGCGCCGTGGTTACGATGGCAATGAGCAACGCCGAAATCCAAATGAGCAACATGCAAATGTCCTTGACGTAGCGCACGATTTTCGGGTCGTCGAAAAAATTGACCATGCCGGCGGCGACGGTGATGAGCGCCGTGAGGACGAACAGAACGTAGAAATCCTTGCGGCGGTAAAGCTCCTTGATGACGATGCCGGCCAATGCCCAAATCGTATTCATGACGCGGATTGTGTTTGATAGCCGATGATGTCCAGAAACGCCTTTTCCAAATTGGCCTGGTGCTGGGCGACCAGATCGCTGACGCGCCCCGTCGCCTTGAGTTCGCCTTGGTTGATGATGGCCACGCGGTCGCAAACGGTCTCCACTTCGCCCAACTCATGTGACGAAAAGAACACGGTCTTGCCCTCGTTTTTCAGGCGTTGGATGATTTCACGGACTTTCATGCGGCCCAGCGGGTCGAGGCCGCTGGTTGGTTCGTCGAGAATCAATAAATCGGGATTGTTGATGAGCGCCTGCGCGAGGCCGACGCGCTGTTGCATTCCCTTGGAATAGGATTTGATGGGACGTTTGCGCGCCGGTTCCAGTTCAACGAGCTTGAGCAGCTGGTCAATGCGCTTGTCCGCTTCCGTTCGCGGCAGGCCAAAGATGCGCGCATAAAACCGGAGCAGCTCCTCGGCGGTGAGAAACTTGTAGTAATACGTCATCTCCGGCAAATAGCCGATGCGCTGGCGCGCGATGGGCTGGCGGACGTCAATGCCAAAAAGATATGCCGCGCCACGGGTCGGCGGCACGAAGCCGAGCAGAACGTTGATGGCCGTGGTTTTGCCCGCGCCGTTCGGTCCGAGAAAGCCGAAGACTTCGCCGACATTCACCTCCAAATCGAGACTGTCCAGCGCGACCTTGGTTGTCTGGCGCAATTCACCGCTGGTGAACTCAACGCGCAATTTTTCCGTTTTTAGAATGGTGCTCATGCCCGACTTGAATGACCGGCAAATTCCGGTCTTTCTCCTAACCTAAACGATTCTCGAAGTCAACCGCCGCCGGATAAAAAAACAAAAGGCACAGGGGATTCCCTGTGCCTTGAGCAAGCCGGGCAGTTGTTACTGCAGGACATGGGGGGGATCAACCGTTGTGCCGAGTGAACAAAGTGCCTGCGGAATATTGCCCACTAGTGCAAGAGTGTAGTCGCCATTGGCAGGACAGGGGGGAATGCTGCCAGACGAATTCAATCTGATGTAGGGTGTGATATCGTCAGGATAGTCAACCGTGTCTCCGACGTGTTTCCCTTTTTCGATTGCAACCTGTTGGACTGCGGATTCAATCTGTCGCAGGTTGTTGATGCAGGCGGTGGCTTGCGATCTGGCGCGGGCATGCAAAAAGCTGGGAATGCCAATTGCCGCCAGGACGCCGATGATGGCCACGACAATCATGATTTCCACCAGCGTGAAGCCCGCCGGGAGCGAAGCTTTGGAGGTTTTCATACTATTTTTCTTTCGTTTATGCGGCGTGAACCACACAACGGGCGAGTTATGATGTAATGATTACAGTTATGTTCACTAATTGCCCGTTGCGACCGCGATTTGATATATTATCAGCAGTACCAATGCCAAAATCCAAGTGAAAAACCGCAGGTTTTATTGAAAATCAGCCTGCCTGGGTTCAAAAAGGCCCGAAGCCTATTGCTTCGAGCCTTTGAATCAAACTCACTGTTGGATTACGGCAGAATATGGGGTGAATCGGTGAGGGTGCTCAGCGTGCAGGTCGGAGTATTGCCCACATTGGCGATCGCGTAATCGCCGCCAGCCGGACACGCCGGAATGCTGCTGCCAGAGTTCATCTTGATGTAGGGCGTCAAATCGGTGGTCATGGTAATCGCATCACCGGTCTTTTTGCCTTGTTCCAGCGCGAATTGATTTGCGGCGGCATCAATCTGGCGCAGGTTGTTAATGCAAGCATTCATCTGCGAGGTGGCGCGGGCCTTTATGAAGTTGGGAATGGCAATCGCCGCCAACAGGCCGATAATGGCCACGACAATCATGATTTCCACCAGTGTGAAGCCTGCCTTGCGGAGGGTTTTAGTATTTTTCATTTTTCATTTTCTTTCCGTTGGTTGGGGCATGGGCAGATGAACAGGCGGGTTACAATGAGTACGTTTTTTGCCCACAAAATTGCCTGTTGCGACCACAACTTAATTTAAAGAGCAGCACTCACCGTGCCGAAGCCCAAGCAAACCAGACCGGGCATCATCTCGAAAACGGCCTTGTGTGAGATAATAAAAAAGGCCCGAAGCCTTTTGCTTCGAGCCTGTGAATCAAACCCGGTATTATTACGGCAGAATGTGAGGTGAAGAGGTCAAGGTACTCAGCGAGCAAGTCGGAGTAACGCCTACAGTGGCGATCGCGTACGAGCCGCCAGCCGGACACGGAGGAATGCTGCTGGAAGAATTCAACTTGATGTAGGGCGTCAAATCGGTGGTCATGGTAATCCCATCACCGGTCTTTTTGCCTCTTTCCAGCGCGAATTCATTCGCGGCGGCATCAATCTGGCGCAGGTTGTTGATGCAAGCATTCATCTGCGAGGTGGCGCGGGCTTTCACAAAGTTGGGGATGGCGATGGCTGCCAGGAGGCCGATAATGGCCACGACAATCATGATTTCCACCAGTGTGAAGCCTGCCTTGCGGAGGGTTTTAGTATTTTTCATTTTTATTTTTCTTTCCGTTGGTTGCGGCGTGAACAATACAACAGGCGGGTTACAATGATTACATTTTGTTCACTGATTGCCTGCTGCAACCGCACCCTGTTTGGTAGGTTAGCACCCGCAGTGCCAATGCCAAAGAAATTATGCGCCGGCCTTTGGTGTCCGCCGATCAATCATAGCGCGTGGAATAAAACGAAATAAGGATTCAAAGGCCAAAAATTATGTGGTTTTCCTGTCCCAATCGCCATGCGCGTTTGTTGCGATGTCTCAACTTGAAACGCTCTGTAGGATTTTTGGACATGGCGGATAAGCACAACTTGCGCCGTTTTAGTTCAATCCCCGCCTGCGATTCTTGCTTCCGCCTTCATTGCGTTTCGGCGTGACGAGTCGGCATGGGCTGTGGCTAAATACGGTGCGTGAACACGATTGGCATCATCCCTGCGCGTTACGCTTCAACGAGGTTTCCCGGCAAACCGCTTGCGCTCATCGCGGGCAAGCCGCTGATTCAGCACGTTGTCGAGCAATGCCAGAAAGCCAGGTCGTTGAGCGAAGTCATTGTGGCAACGGACGACACACGGATCTGGGAAGTGGTACAGAATTTCTGTCACGCGGAAATGACACGACCGGATCATCCGAGCGGTTCCGATCGCATCGCCGAAGTCGTCGGGCGTTGCAAGTGCGACGCGGTGGTGAACATCCAGGGCGACGAACCGTTGATTGACCCGAAGGTGATTGACGCCGTGGCCGGCGCGCTGGCGCAAAACGAAATGTCCACCGCCGCTGTGCGCATCCGGCAACCCGCCGAGCTCGACAATCCGAACGTGGTAAAAGTCGTTGTCAGTGCCGCGGGCCGGGCGTTATACTTTTCCCGGCGCACGATTCCATATCTGCGCGAGGCCGCCAGCCCCGAAGACGTTCGGGGGCAGTTGGCGGTGTTTGCTTTTTTGAAGCATCTCGGCATTTACGGTTACCGGCGGGAGACGCTGCTGCGGCTGGTGAAATTCCCGGTGTCGCCGCTGGAAGCCGCCGAGAAGCTGGAGCAGTTGCGCGCGCTGGAGAATGGGATTCAGATTGCGGTCGTGACCGTGGCTTACGACAGCGTGGGCGTGGACGTGCCGGAAGATGTGGCGAAAGTGGAAAAAATAATTCGCCGGGATTATCTGGACGTGACCGAAGCTCGCGTGCGCGACGAAGGCAAACCGCGCCTCTCCCACGATGAAGTCAAAAAACGCTACGATATGGGCAATAACAATCTTTGCGAAGTCGTGCAGGACATTCCGCCCGGTGCGGCGAAGTGTCGCTGGACACTGCGCGCTGACAATCACGGCCACCATCACAGCAGAATCCGCCTGTCGAAATCTCCTCTCTATCTTGAGTTGCATTGGCGTCCGACGGCTGATGATTCGGTTCGGCGAGTTGGAGTGTTTCGTCTCGATTTGACCGGCCTACTCCGTGATGGCTACATTCGGCCAGAGCAGAAAGATTCGCATGGTTCTTACGTTCGGCTCAGAATTATTCGAGCCGATGATGGCAGTTTCTATGTGCAAATGAACCAACATGGACCACGACTTTTATTGCGTAAGACGTCATTGATCGCATCTTAGATTTCATGGCTGTACTCTATGGAAGAAAATAAAAACGAATCCGTAAAAGTTTCCTTGGTGAATCCACCATTTGAAAATCCGTGGAGAACACGTCAAGATTATCTGGATGATCAGCGGCGGGGAAAAATTCAATTCCGAATTACCATTACAGCAATTGTTCTTTCCTTTTTGAGCGTGGTTGCAACAGCAATTATTGCAATCGAATCGCTCAAGCGAATGACCGAGCTTCAATCGTCATCCGTAAATGGAATTGATTCCAAGCTTTATGCAAAAGCAGAAAGCCAATTAAAAAAGCATATTGAGAATTTGAAATCAGAAGGTCGAAGCTCACCAATAAAGTGGGGAGCAGTTCGAAATCTGCACTACAAACTAAGTCCAGGTGACTACAATGATACAATTTCAGCGGTGCTTGTTTTTGAAGAAAATAATTCATTTGATACCGGCATTGCTCCTTTTACCTCGTTCAATCGTTGTGAATTAAATTTGCTATACTCCGAGAACGGGTGGCATTTCACGGGTGGCACGTATCGTTTATTTTCACCAGATGGCGAGGAAAAATGGAAAACATATACGGGGGATGAGCCGGGGATGAAAATGGAACTCAATATGGATTTCTATGGCATGAGGTGGACCCCAAAAACTGGACCACAGGTTAAGATGGACTTTCGCTGGTCTGCTGGAGAAAAGAAAGCAGACTATGAAAGCAAAACGGAAACGGCATAGTGCGGCCTTCAAGGCCAAAGTGGGATTCGAAGCCCTGGTTGGGCTGAAGACGGTCTCGCAACTGGCGAGAGAGTACGGGGTGCATCCGACGCAGGTGACGCAATGGCGGGCGACGATTCGGGATCACATGCCCGAGTTGTTCGAGCCCGGGCAACCGGGGACGGAAGATCAGGAGGAGTTGATCGCGCAGTTGCATCAGAAGATCGGCCAATTGACGGTGGACTTGGACTGGCTTAAAAAAAAGTCCAGACAACTGGGGTTGTAACATGTCTGCAAGAACTGGTCAGCCCGGATCCGAAGGTCAGCGTACGGCATCAGTGCGAACTGCTGGAGCTCTGCCGCAGCAGCTACTATTACCAGTGTGCTCCGGAGACGGAGGAGAACCTGGCGCTGATGCGGCGATTGGACGAGTTGCACTTGGAGCATCCGGTTTATGGCAGCCGCAAGCTGGCGGTGCTGTTGCACCAGCAGGGTTTGGCCGTCAATCGCAAGCGGGTGGTGCGGCTGCTGCATTTGATGGGGATCGAGGCGATTTACGCCAAGCCGCGGACGAGCCTGCCGGAACCCGGTCACCAAATTTATCCGTATCTGTTGCGCGATTTGGAGGTGACGGGGCCGGATCAAGTCTGGTGTTCAGACATCACCTATGTACCGATGGCCACGGGCTTCATGTATCTGGTGGCGGTGATGGACTGGTGGAGTCGTTATGTGTTGGGCTGGCGATTGAGCAACACGCTGGAGGCGGCATTTTGTGTGGACGCCTGGGAGGCGGCGTTGCGGGTGGGACGGCAGGCCCCGCTGATCTCCAACACCGATCAAGGTTCGCAGTTCACCGCGCCGATGTTTATCGATGCGGTGGAATCGGCGGGCGTGGATGTGAGCATGGACGGTCGGGGGCGGTGGATCGACAACCGGTTCATCGAACGGCTGTGGCGGAGCGCCAAATATGAAGACATCTATTTGCAGGACTATGGCGACGGACTGGCGGCCGGACGCGGGCTGGGTCGGTGGTTTGACGGCTATAACCAGGAGCGTCCGCACCAGGCACTGGGTTATGCGACGCCGGCAGAAGTGTATTTTGATCCTGGTGCGCATGGTGCCCAGCCAGCCAGTTGGGAAGCGATGCAACCCCAGAACGCACGGCCGCGAAGAAAGACTTGAAATCGGACCGCCTTCGGCGGTAAGTATTGAAACCCCATTAAACGGGAGAGGGAGGGCGGGTAGTGCCCAGCACGGCTCGCTCTCTCTTTTCCAAATGGATTTAAAGCGCAGACTGAACGAGAGACAGACAAAAGTAACCATGACAGCAGACCGCGAGAATCCATCTTATTTTCTGCGCTCAGTGGTCTAAAGAATGGGGGCCGCCTCAGCAAACCCAATTAAAGCGGCGTTGACATCCGATTTCTTTTAAGCGTAAAAGGGTTAACCACAAGCATTGAACAATTCTTCCGCGCCGTGACGCACCAGATTTAACTGTTTGACAGTCTTGAATCATTGTGATACTATTTTGATACTGAAATGCCGCGCAAGATTCGCCAACTGATAGCCGACTTGGAAAAGGCCGGGTTTGAGAGCCGGGGCGGCAAGGGCAGCCATCGGAACTATAAGCATCCGAAAGGATTGCGGGTGACGGTGAGCGGTCACGCTGGTGACGATGCCAGGCATTATCAGGAACGGGAAGTGCGGCGGGCGTTGGACAAGTTGAAAGAGTGAATTGAAAGCGAAGAGCGGAACTGAAACTGAAACTGAAACCAAACAATGAAAAAGAGCGAATTGAAAGCAAAAGCCGCTCAATACACCAAGCTGGTGGAGTGGAGCGATGAAGACGGCTGCTTTGTGGGCAGTGCGCCGCCGATCATCGGCCAGTGCTGCCACGGTGCCGATGAAGCGAAGGTCTATGCCGAACTCTGCCAGATTGTCGAGGAGTGGATTGAATCGCTCGAAACAGATGGAAGTTCCCTGCCCGAACCGTTGGGCAATGTGAGTGATTTCAGCGGCAAGTTTGTGCTGCGCGTTGAACCGGCCATTCACCGCCGTCTCGCCGCCAAAGCCCTTGCCGCCGGTGAAAGCCTCAACAGCTACTGCGTCAAAACGTTGGTGAAGGCATGAAACTTATCGCCGTCGCATTGTTCAAGCAGCGCATGCTTGAATAAAATTCCTTTGCGCTTTTGCGCGAAAATAAATCAAGCAAGCGCAATTTTTCCTCCGTCCCGCCGGCAGCGGCAAAATCTTCCGTAAATAAAGGGCCATTCGGGCCAGCCCCAAGTATTGAACAAATTCTTCCGCGCCGTGTTGTTGCCTTAATTTTCATTCGTGTTTAATCTGTGGCTGGAAATAATTTGAAATGAAATTTATATTTGTAACCGGTGGTGTGGTGAGTTCGCTGGGCAAGGGCCTGACGGCGGCGTCGCTGGGCACGCTGCTCGAAAATCGCGGCCTCAAGGTGGCGCTCCAGAAGTTCGATCCCTACCTCAACGTGGACCCCGGCACCATGAGCCCGTTTCAACACGGCGAGGTTTATGTGCTCGACGACGGCGCGGAAACCGACCTCGACCTCGGCCATTACGAGCGGTTCACCAACGTCAAGCTGACCCGGCTCAACAATCTCACCAGCGGCCAGGTCTATCAGACCGTGCTCAACAACGAGCGCGAGGGCAAATACCTCGGCAAGACTGTGCAGGTCATTCCGCACGTCACCGACGAAATCAAAAACCGCATTCACACGCTGGCCGAAACCTCCAAGGCGGACGTCATCATCACCGAAATCGGCGGCACCACCGGCGACATCGAGGGCCTGCCGTTTCTGGAGGCCATCCGCGAGTTCGCGCTGGAAGCCGGCCACGGCAATGTCGTGTTTGTTCATGTCACCTACGTGCCGTTCATCAAGGCGGCGGGGGAATTGAAAACCAAGCCCACGCAGCAATCGGTCGCCAAGCTGCGGGAAATCGGCATCGCGCCCCACCTGATCGTCTGCCGCTGCGAAAAGCCGCTGGAAAAGGAGTTGCGCCAGAAAATATCCATGTTCTGCAACGTGCCGGTGGAGGCGGTGATCGAGGAGCAGGACGTGGAACATTCGATTTACGAAGTGCCGCTCATGCTCCAGCGCGAGCGCGCCGACGAACTGGTCTGCGGGCTGCTGCGCCTCGATGTGCCGCCCGCCAACATGACCCACTGGCAGGAAATCATCCGCAAGATCATCGCGCCGCGGCACCGCGTCAGCATCGGCGTGGTCGGCAAATACATCGGCCTGCAGGACGCCTACAAATCCGTCTATGAAGCCATCAGCCACGGCGGCATCGGCAACGATTGCGGCGTGGAAATCGTGCGGCTGGATTCCGAGGAGATTGAAAAGGAAGGCGCGGCCAAAATCCTGAAAGGCCTGGGCGGCATACTCGTGCCCGGCGGATTCGGCGAACGCGGCATCGAGGGCAAAATCAAGGCCGCGCAATACGCGCGCGAAAATAAAATCCCCTATCTCGGCCTCTGCCTGGGCATGCAGATTGCCACCATCGAGTTCGCGCGGAATGTCTTGAAGCTGGAGAAGGCGCACTCCACCGAGTTTGAGCCGGGCACGCCGCATCCGGTCATCGCCATGCTCGACGAGCAGCGCAAAGTCACGAAAAAGGGAGGCACGATGCGGCTGGGCGCGCAGCCGTGCCAGTTGAAGCTCGGCACGAAGGCGGCAGAACTTTACGGCTCGTTCGTGGTGAACGAGCGGCACCGGCACCGCTACGAATTCAACAACGCCTACCGCGAGAAATTCGAGAAGGCCGGTTTCGTGTTCAGCGGCCTTTCGCCCGACGGCAAGCTCGTCGAGGTCATCGAACTGAAGGACCATCCGTTTTTTGTGGCCAGCCAGTTCCATCCGGAATTCCAGAGCAAACCGCACCAACCGCACCCGCTGTTCAAGGGCTTCGTCGCTGCCGCGCATCAGAAAAGCCACAAGAAGGCGTTGTGAGAACCTTGGCAGCACCAGAGGTGTGGAATATTTGTAGTCGTGATCCAAACCAAATTCCCAAGCTCCAGCGGAGCGGCATATGTCGCTCCTGACGGAGCTTGTGCGGCATGGGGTTTAAAACTACAAATATGTCGCGCCTACGGCGCTGGGAAACCATGACACGAACCTCAAAAATAATCCTCCTACTGCTGTGCAGCTTTGCGATATGCATAGCCATTGCAATTGCGGCATTTGTTGTCTGGCGGGTGAATCTGGCGCACGACGTGAATGCGAAATTGCAGGCGATTCACGCCGCTGGTTTGCCGACGAGCGGCGCGGAATTGAATGCTTATTATCCCGCAGTTCCTGACCATGAAAACGCCGCGCTGGTAATGACTCAAGCCTTCGCACTGATGCGCGACCTACCCAAAATTGAAATACCAACCCGCACAAATAAACTGACGGCTAAACAGTGGTTATTGATTACCGCCTGTCTCGAAACCAATCATGAAGCATTGGCAAGAGCGCGTGAAGCGGTGTTACTTCCCAAAAGCCGGTATCCGGTCAATTTGACTCCAGGATGTGACGCTCTGCTTCCGCATATTCCTAAAATGCAAAAACTCGCAAGGCTTGTGTATTTTGAATCTTTGTTTGCGTTGGAATCACAGGACAGCAGGAAGGCCGTGGATTCAATTTGTTTTCAAATTGCCTTGTCCCACACCTTGGATGCCGAACCATTGCTAATCTCCCGATTATGTCGAGGGGAAATTATCTCTTCCGCGAGCAAACTTGTTGAATACAGTCTGAATCAAACCACCCCTGATGGAGCAACCCTCTTGAAACTCGAGAAAGATTTTACACTTGTTGATGAAATAAGATTATCTCCCAGTGACTTTATCAGTGATCAGGCTATTTTTTTGCCTTATTTTCGAACTAACTGGCCCGAAATTATTCGAATTTGCTGGTCGGGGAGCGACTCAAGCCCATCATTATATACTGGAATCCGAGGAAGATTCGGTTGGGTCACCGGGCTGTTCGACCAGGACGCAGAATTTTACCTCAAGGCAATGCAGACCGCGATTGATGAAAGCAAACGTCCATTTCCGGAATGCTTATCCCTATACACAAATATGCACGAAGTTGCGATGGAAGGTCATCGGCGTGGATTCATTTTAGGACCCGGCATTCTGGAAGGATTGCGGAATGTGCTGCCACGTGAAGCAGAAACGATAACTCATGTTCGTCTTGCGACAACAGCTATTGCTGCTGAACGATTCCGCCTCGAAAACGGACGACTGCCAGAAAACTTGAATGAACTGGTTCCACAATTTCTTTCCGCCGTGCCGATTGATCCTTTCGACGGTGGATCATTGCGTTATCATCGTCTTGCCAAAGGTTATGTCATTTACAGCGTCGGCAGCGACGGTCATGACGACGGCGGACGGGAAAAACCCGCCGACTGGAAGTCCAGCGACAAAAGCACCTACGACATCACCTTCATTGTCGAGCGATGAGCAGCCAACCTTCGAGCGCCGAAACCTTTAATTGCAACCATTTCAGAAAACAAATGACGAACCCCTCACCCGTCACTTCGCGCCCCACTGCCGCTAAAACTCCTGGGAGCGCTGGCGTCTCGCCGGCGAGTTTTGGCTTTCTGTTCCCGACTGGCCGGCGAGACGCCGGCGCTCCCAGGAACTGTGCCCCGTTTGGCGGGGCGAGGGGCATGTTTAGATGAAATACCCCGAAGCCATTCAATTTCTCTACGGCCTGCGTTTGTTCGGCGCGAAGTTCGGGCTGGAAAACACGTTCCAGCTCGCCGCGCGGGCGGGCAACCCGCAGGACCGGCTCCGGTTCATCCACGTCGCCGGCACCAACGGCAAGGGTTCAACCTGCGCCATGCTGGAAAGCATTTACCGGGCGGCCGGGTTGCGCGTGGGGTTGTTCACGTCACCACACCTCGTCTCGTTCCGCGAACGGATTCAGGTCAACCGCCAGTTGATTTCCGAAGCTGAGGTCGTCCGGCTGGTCGTGGAATTGCAACCGTTGCTGAAACAGTTTCCCGCCGATCATCATCCGACGTTTTTTGAGGTCATCACGGTCATGGCACTGAACTTTTTCGCGGAACAGAAGTGCGACCTGGTGATATGGGAAACCGGGCTGGGCGGGCGGCTGGACGCCACGAACATTGTCACGCCGCTGGCCAGCGTCATCACCAACATTCAGTTCGACCACCAGCAATGGCTCGGCGACACGCTGGAAAAAATCGCCGCCGAGAAGGCCGGCATCATCAAACCCGGCGTGCCGGTCATCACTACGGTGGAGGAACCGGAGGCATTGGCCGTCATCGAAAAAACTGCGCGGGAGAAGAATGCGCCGTTGATTAAGGTTATTTCCGCTGAAACAAAGTTGGCGGCGCTCTTCCGAGGCGCTGCTACGTTGCCCCTGCCCGGCGAACATCAAAAATTAAATGCCGCACTTGCCATCGCCACAGTCGAGACGTTGCAATGTGAAATCCCCGTGAGCGCGGCGGCGGTCCGCAACGGTCTGGAAACGGTGAGCTGGCCGGGGCGGTTGCAATTGGTCACTTTGCCAAACAGTCAGCGAATTCTGCTCGACGGCGCGCATAATGTTGCCGGCGCGAAAGCTTTGCGCGAAACGCTGTCGAACTGGAGTTCAAGCTTTAGCTTGTCCGGCGGCACGCTAAAGCGTGAACTCCGACGAGCCGAGCTGGTGCTCGGCGCTCCCATCACGCTCATTCTCGGCGTGTTGCAAGACAAGGACTGGCGGCATATCTGTGAAACACTCGCACCGATGGCAGGGCGAATTTTTACCGTGCCCGTTGCCAGCGAACGCACCGCCGCCGCGCGCGAACTCGTGGCGGCGTGCCGCGCGGCGAATCCGGCAGCGGAAATTGCCGCGTGCGATTCGTTGGGAGAAGCTCTGAAATGTCTTTCTATACGCGGAATTGGTAGGGCCGACCTGCCGGTCGGCCTGGACGCGCGGCAGCGCGTCCCTACCCCCGATATGCTCATCGTCGTCGCTGGCTCGCTTTATCTGGTGGGCGAGGCCTTGGAATTGCTGGGGCTTTCGCCGGCAACCGGCGATGAGCGGGCGCTGAATGAGTGGAGCGCGCATCCCCAGCCGCTGTCCACAGCCGGATAGGGCAGTCGGCGAGATTCTTGAAAAGTGGCAAAGGTGTTGTAGCGGCGGACGTCTCGTCTGCCGTGGAGGGCCGGCGTCCCGCCGCCCGGAAAGAACGATGGAAATAAGCGCAGTTCTGAAATGTTCCAGCACGATTGGTATGGGTGAGGGTTTTCTCCGCCGGGCGGGACGCCCCGGCTCCACGGCAGACGAGACGTCCGCCGCTACATCAGTATTTCGACTGAAGCCAACCGTGCTGCCAGCGTGAATTAGAGTTACGAATTACTCAAAAAAGGACACATTAAATTAACAACACTTGAAATATTCATTGCTTATGCTATTCATGTTGGTTGACGTGATTGCAGCCGCAAGATAGACTTCACCTGTGATGTTTGATGTGCAGGCCGCATGAATTTTTTCGTGAAAATCTGGCATTCTTCCCTCGGGAAGAAGTACATCATGGGCATCAGCGGCTTCGTGCTGGTGTCTTTCATCGTCGCGCACATGCTGGGGAATTTACAGGTTTTCATCGGCCCCTCATGGATCAACACTTACGGCCAGTTGCTCCATGACAACCACGAAATCCTCTGGCCCGCGCGCATCGTCCTGCTCACGATGATCGGGTTGCACATCTGGTCGGCGGTCAATTTACGGGCCGAGAACCGGGCCGCCCGGCCCGTGGGTTATGCCGGCAACCCGGCGCCCCTGGCTTCAAGCTATGCCTCGCGCACGGCCATGATGAGCGGCCTCATCATCGCGGCCTTTGTGATTTTCCATCTGCTCCATTACACGCTCAGGGTGCGCGCGGTCAACCTGACGGGCGTGGATTTCAGCACGTTGCGCGATTCCGCGGGCCGTCCGGACATCTACCTGATGTTGCTGCTCGGTTTCAGCCAATGGCCGGTCGCCGGGTTCTACATCATTGCCGTGGGGCTGCTCTGCCTGCATCTGAGCCATGGCATGCGCGCGATGTTCCAGTCGGTCGGCTGGAAATGGACGTTCGGCGGGGTTTCCCATCTCCCTGACCAGATTGCCCGGTGGTTTGCCGTGGTGATTTTCATCCTCTACACGTCGGTGCCGGTCTCCGTGATGTGCGGTTTTGGCAAGGCGTATCGCGAAGCCGCCGTCCAGCAACTCTCGGCGGGTGCGGTCGCAGAAAAGGAGGCTGCCCGGTAATATGAATCTCGACGCCAAAATTCCTCCCGGCCCGCTGGCGCAAAAGTGGGAACGCTACAAGTCCGACATGAAGCTGGTCAACCCCGCCAACAAGCGGAAGTTTGACGTGATTGTGGTCGGCACGGGGCTTTCCGGCGCCGCCGCCGCCGCCACGCTGGCCGAGCTGGGCTACCAGGTGAAGGCGTTTTGTTTCCAGGACACCCCGCGCCGGGCGCATTCCATCGCCGCCCAGGGCGGCATCAACGCGGCGAAGAATTATCAGAATGACGGCGACTCCGTCTTCCGCCTGTTTTACGACACCATCAAGGGCGGCGATTTTCGCGCGCGCGAGGCGAACGTCTTCCGGCTCGCCCAGGTGAGTGCCAGCATCATTGACCAATGCGCGGCGCAGGGTGTGCCGTTCGCCCGCGAATACGGCGGCACGCTGGCGAACCGTTCCTTTGGCGGCGCGCAGGTGTCGCGCACGTTTTACGCGCGCGGCCAGACCGGCCAGCAGCTTTTGCTCGGCGCGTACCAGGCGATGTGCCGGCAGATCAGCCAGGGCAACATCCGCATGTTCCCCCGCACGGAAATGCTCGACCTGGTGGTCGTGGATGGCGCGGCCAAAGGCATCGTCGTCCGCAACCTCCTCACCGGCGAAATTTCCTCGCACGCCGCCGACGCGGTGGTGCTGGCCACCGGCGGTTACGGCAACGTTTACTATCTTTCGACTAATGCGATTGGCTGCAACGTCACCGCCACCTACCGCGCCTACAAAAAGGGCGCGTTCTTCGCCAATCCCTGCTACACACAGATTCATCCGACTTGCATTCCCGTCAGCGGTGATCATCAAGCCAAGCTGACGCTCATGTCCGAGTCGCTGCGCAACGACGGCCGGGTCTGGGTGCCGAAGCGCAAGGAAGATTGCGGCAAAGCCCCGGCGTCCATCCCGGAAGCCGACCGCGATTATTATCTGGAACGGAAATACCCTAGCTATGGCAATCTTGCGCCGCGTGACATCTCTTCACGCGCGGCCAAGGAAGTCTGCGACGAAGGCCGCGGAGTCGGTCCTGGCGGGCGCGGGGTATATCTTGATTTCTCGGATGCCATTCAACGCTCCGGGGAGAACACGATCCGCGACCGTTACGGCAACCTGTTTGAAATGTATGAACGCATCACCGGCGAGAACGCCTACCGGCAGCCGATGCGCATTTATCCGGCCGTCCATTACACCATGGGCGGCACATGGGTGGATTACGGTTTGATGAGCACCGTGCCCGGACTGTTCGTCGTCGGCGAGGCGAATTTCTCCGACCACGGCGCCAACCGGCTGGGCGCCAGCGGACTGATGCAGGGACTGGGCGACGGTTATTTCATTTTGCCTTACACCGTCGGGAATTATTTTGCTTCGGCGAAGCCGGCCAAAGTCCCGGCGAGCCATGCCGAATTCAATAGGGCGGAGGAAGACGTGCGCGAGTTCACCCGGCGGCTTCTGTCCATCAACGGCAAGCGCAGCGCCACGAGCTTTCACAAGGAGCTGGGCAAACTGATGTGGGAAAACTGCGGCATGGCCCGCACCCGCCAGGGCCTGGAAACCAACCTCCAGCGCATCCCGGAACTGCGCGAGGAATTCTGGAAAAATGTCAGGGTGACCGGCAGCGGCGAGGAGTTGAACCAGAACCTCGAGCACGCCGGCCGCGTGGCGGACTTCCTGGAATTTGCCGAATTGCTCTGCCTGGATGCCCTGCACCGCGAGGAATCCTGCGGCGGCCATTTCCGCGTGGAGCATCAAACCGAGGACGGCGAGGCCAGGCGCGACGACACAAACTTCGCCTATGTGGCCGCGTGGGAATTCAAAGGCGCTGACCGGAAACCGGAGTTGCACAAGGAACCGCTGGTGTACGAGGAAGTTCACCTGGCGACCCGCAGCTACAAATGAACCTCATCCTGAAAATCTGGCGGCAGAAGAACGCGGCGTCACCGGGCCGCTTCGAGACGCACGAAGCGCACGATGTCAGCCCGGACATGTCCTTTCTCGAAATGCTCGACATGGTCAACGAACACCTCGTCGCCGTGGGCCAGGAACCGTTTGTGTTCGACAGCGATTGCCGCGAAGGCATTTGCGGCACGTGCTCCTTGGTCATCAACGGCGCCCCCCATGGCGGCCGCAAAGGCACCACCGTCTGCCAGCTTCACATGCGGAATTTCCAGGACGGCCAGACCATCACCGTCGAACCGTGGCGTGCGCGGGCGTTCCCGATGGTGAAAGACCTGATCGTGGACCGCACCGCGTTTGATCGCATCATGCTGGCCGGCGGTTTCATTTCGGTGAACATCGGCAATGCGCCCGAAGCCAACGCGCTGCCGGTATCGAAGGAAATCGCCGATCTGGCGATGGATGCGGCCGCGTGCATCGGCTGCGGCGCGTGCGTGGCTGTTTGCAAAAACGCCAGCGCGATGCTGTTTGTCGCGGCGAAGGTTTCCCACCTAAATTACCTCCCGCAGGGCCACGCCGAGAAGGACCGCCGCGTCAAAAACATGGTGGCGCAGATGGACCAGGAAGGGTTCGGCAATTGCACCGTCACCGGCTCGTGCGAAGCCGTCTGCCCCAAGGAAATCAGCCTCGACTTCATCGCCAAGATGAACCGCGACTACGCCGTGGCCGTGGTCAAGGGCGAACTCAAAGTGTACGGCGGCGGAGTGGGTTAGGAAAATCTGGCAGTTTCCCTATTTGCTGCGGAGCGCGGATTGTCTTCAATCCGCAGCGGGTGAATTGGCCGAGTATGCTGCGAGTTGAGACAACTCGCGCTCCCATGGTGTAGCTGTTCAAACCGCCACGCCGACGTCCTCGGCTTCCATCGAATTCACCAGGTCTTTTTCTGCCAGCACCCAGTCTGCGAGGGTCAGCGGATGCTCCGGCAGTTTGTCGCGATACAGGCGAAACGCATGTTCGCGCACCATGCCCCGGGTGACGCCGGGCGTGACCGGCGGGGGCTGTTCGACGACTCTCGATTTTCTAGTATTTGTTTTCATAGGCAACTCCTTGTTTTCGATAAAACATAAGCCTCCCCGCCGGTTCTGCAAGCGGGCGGGCGCGAAGGTTAAAGCGTGTAATGAACAACAATCAGAGGTCGTTAACCAGGTTGTTGACCTTTCCTCTGTTTTGGACAGCAGTGGATCACCTCATCGAGGAATGAATCTAACCGTTCGTTTCGGTGAGAGCAAAGGGTAATCAGTTTCATGAAAGAAAGAAACTGAAACGTAACAATTTATTCGTTGACTTCATTCTTTTGGTGGGGATAAAAAGGGATTCGTAATCAGTTTGATGCGCCAGTTGTTGGGAAGGGCGCCTCGGGGAAAACGGGTTGCATGAGAGTAAACGTGCTAAAGATTTGGGGCAAACGGCTGATAGGTTTCTCAGCCGGGAGGAATGGAATTGTCTTTCAATGGGTAACTTCTCCGGCACATTCGCCATTTCGAATTTTCCGTTCAATTCTATAAAAACTAATTCTATGAAAACTCCATGGTTAATCATCGTGTTGTTGGTTTTAACTGTCATCAGAACACAAGGGCGGGTTTCTCCGCCAGCCGTTTCAGCCAGCGCCGGGCAGGGAACAACTCAGCCACCGGACGCGCCGTATGCGGTGGTTGAGCGCGGAGCGAATCAGCGGGTGTGGCAGAGAACCACCTACGAATCCACGCCGGATGGAAAGCAGATTCCGCACATTCACAAATACGTTGAACTGAGCACGGGATTGAATTATTGGGACCCGGCCATCGGGCAGTGGGTGGAATCGAAGGAGCAGATTGATATTCTGCCCAACGGCACGGCGGCGGCGGTTCATGGCCGGCATCGGGCCTTTTTCCCCGGTAATATTGCCCGAGGCGTCATTGAACTGGTGACCCCTGATGGCAAGCATCTAAAAAGCCGGCCACTGGGCCTGAGCTATGACGACGGCACCAACACCGTGCTGATCGCCGAACTCAAAGACTCGGTCGGGCAATTGGCGGGTTCCAATCAGGTCATCTATCCTGATGCGTTCACAGATATCAAAGCGGACCTGCGTTACACGTATACGAAGGCTGGGTTTGAGCAGGACATCATTCTGCGAGAGCAACCGCTGGCGCCGGAATCCTATGGCCTTAACCCCGCCACAGCCCGGTTGCAGGTGTTGACGGAATTCTTCAACGCGCCCGAACCGGCAAAAACCAGGCAGACCGCCAAACGCCAAAACATTTTGGATGACGCGACGCTGGACTTCGGAACCATGAGGATGAATGCGGGGCAAGGCCTTTTCAGTCGGCGATCCAGCGCAATCCTCTGCCCGCTTCAGGGGAATTCCCGTGGCCAAAAACTGGCAACATTTGTCCGGACGCACCTTTCTGGTGGAAGAGCTGCCGGTTCAAGAGATTGGGCCGCAGTTGGAACAACTGCCCGTGCCGGCCCATGCCGGGGCTGCGATGAATCCGCCAAACGCCGCGCCGCACAAGGCGTCAGCCACACGCCGGCTGCCCCCGGCACACTTGGTTCAAGCCGACACCAACGCAGTGCAACTGGCTAAAGCGGACCTGCAAAAAACGCCCGGCCTGGTGCTGGATTATCAAGAAATTGATTTCGACCAGCCGGATTTTACGTTTCAAAGCGGTGTGACGTATTATGTCCCTTCGCAAATCAACTTATTCGGCACCACGACGTTTGAAGGCGGATCGGTAATAAAATTCGATGAACAGAATGGCGGGTTTCAAATTTATTCTTCGATCAATAATCAAAGCGACCCGGCTCATCCAACCGTGCTTACCAGCGTGAATGATGATTCGGTGGGTGTAATTATTCCCGGCAGCAGTGGACAACCCGAGCAGTGCATGACCGATCCAATGGATGTTTATACCAATTATATTGAACTGAAAAACTTTCGCTTCAACCATGCTGAAATAAACTTTTTCAATTTTACGGAGGCATCAACCAACATCTTTTGGAATTGTGAATTCAACGATTGTGGAGAGCCCATTGATTTGACCTATGGCAAGGTGGTGTTGCGCAATGTGTTGAATTTCGGGGTCTTTTTTTGCGGTCAAGGTCAAAATGGCAACGCGGGTTCAGGAGAGTGGTATTGGCTGGATGCGCAAAACGTCACGAGTGACTTCGGGACTTGGAGTGGCTGGGGGTATGTGTTTTATCCAGATGCCGCCCAGCACATCACTCTTGTCTTGACGAATTGCATTTTGGTTGGGGCGGGCGATGAATTGGCGTCTGTCGCTGGAATGGTTAAAATCCGAGATGCATACACCACTTATGGTGCGGCAGCCGTGGCCACAAATGCTGCTTTTGAATCCTGCGGCAACGCCAATTACTATCTAGCCACCAACAGCCCCTTGCGCAACGTCGGCACGACGAACATTGACCCTGACTTGCTGGCCGAACTCCGGCAGATGACCACTTACGCGCCGCAGGACGGCGGCTATCTCGACACCAACGCGCCCGACCTCGGCTACCATTATCCGGTGAATGAAGATTCCGATTACGACGGCCTGCCCGACTGGTGGGAATTGAAATATTTCGGCAACCTTACCCACACTGGCAGCGAACTGGACGCCAGCGGCAACACCCTCTTGTATGATTATCAAAACGGCATTGACCCGAACATTATCCAGTTCACGATTGAAGTGGCTAACAACTACGTCAACACCAGTTATCCCAGCCTGCAATTAAACGTCACCGCCGGCGTGCCGAGTTACTACGCCGTGCTGGTGGACAGCACCAATTTTGCGACGACAAACTGGATGGCCTGCTCATCTTCCAGCATCACCGCGAACCTGGGCACCATCCAAAGCTGGCACGAGATTTGGGTTGGTCTGCGGGGTTTGCCACCGGATGCCAGGCAGTCTTGGCAATGGAAACGATTGAAACTGGACATGACGTCGCCGCAACTGGTCATCACCGGCCCGACCAACGGCACCGTTAATGTGCCGATGATCCAGTTGACGGGTTACAGCCCGGAGGCATTGGGCAGCATCAGCTACGATTTGACCAATGCCGTTGGACTGGTAACGAACCAGCAGGTATTGGTGCTCAACCAGTTTTACAGCACGAACACCTGGCAATTCACGACGAACACGTTCCAAGCCTTCGACATTCCGCTGACCAACGGCGTCAACACCATCACGCTCCATGCCACGGATTTGGCGGGCAATGTAACGACACTCGCGACCAATTTCACGCTGGATTATTCCAGCAAGACCAATCCGCCGGTGGTCACCCTGTATTGGCCGCAGGATGGAACGCTGGTTTGCAACAACAATTACACCTGGCGCGGCCTGGTGGATGACCCGACGGCGACCGTGACGGCGCAATGGGTGGACACGAACGGAAATACGAATATCTTTTATGGCATTGTGGAACGAAGTGGCAATTTCTGGGTGGAAAACGTGCCGTTAAGTGGTGGCACAAATTATCTCACGCTGACCGTGGCCGATGTGGTGGGCAATGTGACGGTGACAAACATTACGGTGATGCCGGGCGCGGTGGGTTTGACGATTACCATGCCGGATGCCAGCCAGTTGTGGAATCAAGGGATCACGGTGAACGGGACGATCAGCGATTCGAACGATTACACCGTTTGGGTGAATGGTGCCAAAGCGACATTAAACGACGGCACATGGACGGCAACGAACGTGTTCCTGCCGCAAGGTGGAACGGCAGTAATTCAGGCGCGGGCGATCCCCAATTCCAACAACGGCGGCAACGGCACAGGCGGGAACGGCGGCGGGCCGGTGACATATGACAATCTGGGCAATCCCGATCCGCCGCAGGATAATGATACGGAAATTCAGACGAACCGGCCGCCTCGGCTTTACCTGAAAAGCTACGACATTCCCGCACAACATTCGGATATAGATGTGACTTTGCCTTGTGATGGCGGAAGTGGGAATTATCATTACGTCGGCATAAGCGATTACACCCAGCATTTTTCGGATGGGCAGGGGGGAAATTTTTCAATACAATATTCTGAAAGCGCCAATTATTGCGACGGTATTTGGTGGCATTGGTATGGCGGCGGCACAGTAAATTGGCCGAGCAATGGCACGCCAGAAACGTCAACGGGGAGTTCTACCATTGATGGCAGCGATCCCGACGGAAATGGTAGTACAACCTGGAACGAAATTGATGACCCAACATATTATCCTCCCACTCCCAATGAACATTGTGATGTCAAGTTGGGGTTTATAGATCCTTGTGATGGGCCACAGTATGTATGGACATTAGATATCATTGACCCGCCGGGTGATTGGATAGTAAACTACAACCGCAGTGCAGAAACGAAATGGTATTTACAAACCGGGGGTAAGGGCACCAGACAAAATTTATGGGGATTCAGCGCCAGCGCCAGTGAAGTATTGGATAAAGCAGTTCCATTGGTGGATCCCAATCTCGATGGCGGCTTTCCTGGCAGCCCAATGGGCCCGATTCCCGCTGGGAATATCAAGATTATGGGAAAACCATTGGGCAATGATGGAAATTTGTGGACTACATTGCGAGACAACATCCCGGACCTAGATGTGACGCCCTATGTAGCTGGCAAAGATTATTATACCTTCACCGTCGGGGCGCAGAAATATATCCCTTACATCACAGACAACGGTGTGACGTTAGACCCGAATCAGGTGAACGTGACGAATTGTGTGGGGCAGAAGATAACTTTTGGCGCATCGTGGGATCGAACCCCGCCCGGGCTGCTGAACAATTTGACGACCTACATTTGGACTCCATCAAGTAAATACGTTAATCATTCCACTCATCCTTGCAACTCATGCTCGGTGAATTATGATATTGACTTAAGCTTGCTGGATGTGGCTGAACCATATGTTTGGTATGTATCGGGCGGGGACAAGGATGTGTATGCCCACCTCTTTCTCCATTTTGACAATGGCCAAAGTGCAACAGTCTCCGCGAGCGGAAAGTTCAGTATGTATAGGCCAAATGTGGTCATGGTTGATCCGCATCAACACGGCACACCCACAGTTATCTGGGAAAGACCTTGGTCTCTGATTCCCCCTGGTGGGGCTATTCAGTTAGGTGTTCAGGGTGGCGCTAATAATATGAGCTATTTGTGTCGTATAATTTCCTCTGACTTCGATGGCATGGCAAAAATCACGCAGATTTGCAACATAAACGCTACGGGATTGAGCGGCAGTTGTTCAGGCTGTTTGGACGGTAGCGACCCTTACAATGGTCTCGGCATAGAGGGGCAGGAGTGTTCAGTGCGAGTTAATAAAAATCCAAATCCTACTGGCTCTGCCAATGAAATGAACCTTGATGATGCGCCTGACGCAAACGACCTTTATGTTCTGCGAACCATTAGCATGAATGACAGCTTTATAGATTATGTCATGTTTAATCCAGACCCTTCCGACGACGGTATCTATGTAACGCTTGCAAAAATAACGTGGGATGTTTCGGCGAGCGTGACTTATGCGGACACAAATATCACCCAGAACGCGGACAAAGGCCCGCATAAACCAACTGACAGTGATGAATTTCCGATTTGGACAACAACACGCTAACAACCGAAAGGAAACGCATATGATTTATAAAACACTATTTTCACTGACTATTTGCCTTTGTATTGTTCAAACGACTGTTGCGACTAGTTTTTCATTGAAAACCAATGACGTCTATTTAGCTTTTGGCGCAATTCGGCAAGGCTTGGACCTAATTACGAATGAACCAATTCGATTTGACGATCAACTAGTTTGGGGAGCATTTTGTGATACAGGAAAAATTGAACTGTCGTGTCCTGATTTCAGATATAGCCTCAAAATAATGTTGACTGACACTAATGAAGTAGAAATGCCAAAGACCGCGAGAGGCAAAGAGTTTGGGACAAGATTTGACCAATTGCACAAAATTACAGATTCTAAAGTAGCTCCAGTATTGGCATGTGGACCATTCCAAGATAATGGCCTGGGAAAACTTTTTCTGAAGCCCAGCGAGCTATTTCAAATTGAAAAACCGGGGATTTATACTCTGGAGATTCAAATGCAGATGTTTCGATATGTACCTTCTTATGACCCTGTAGAACGATCCAAGACTTTGTTCAGATTTTCACCAATAAAAATCAAAGTTGAAAAGCCGAAAGACAAACAACCAGTCACTACCGACGGGCAGCCCAAGCCATCTGGCATGTCCAAACCGGCGGCAAAGGATGAATGACAGTTTTATAGACTATGTCAGGTTTAATCCAGACCCGTCCCGCGGCGGCATCTTTGTCACGCTCGCAAAAATAACGTAACGAAAAGGGAAAAGAAAAAGGAGTCACCCATTAGCGTGAGCGGTCAATAGCGAAAAAGCGTAAAACGGGTCAGTTCTGAATGGCCCTTAGTTAAGCCTTTGATAATTGCGTGCGCGGCCTTTCCAGTAGTCGCTGCGATGGGAGATTTCCACAAAGCGATGGCGCGGTTGGTTGAGCAGCGGATAGGGTTTTGGCCGGTGTTTGACGGCGCGCGGCTCCGTGCGGTTTGGCCGGCGACGCACCAAATCACGCGCCAGGTCGAGCAATAAATCCTCCCATAATTGGCGGCGCAGTTTCCGGTTGCGCGCCTGCCCGATGGCGTTGCTGTATTGGCGCACCGCATCCAGCGCGCCCTTGAAGCTGACCCGCTCCAAATCCACTTCATGCTGGGCCGCCGCCTGAGCCATGACACACCGCATCAGGTTGTGGGCGACCAGATAGGCCAAGAGCTCCTTTTGGGCCATCTCCGGGGACTGGCACCGCAACTGTTCCAGCCCCATCGTCGTTTTAAGAGTAAGCGTCACGCGTAGCACCTCTATTCAATGAAGCCATAAACGTCGTAGCATAACGGCTACGATGAATATGACACCGACCGATGAAGCGATCTTGAAGACCGATGTGCTGGGGCGAGTGCGAACGCCTCGGGAACGGCGGGAGCATTTGTTGGATGAGTTCGAGCGAAGCGGATTGAGCGGGCCGAAGTTCGCGGTGTTGGCTGGCGTCAAATATCCGACGTTTGCGACGTGGGCGCAGCAGCGGCGGCGACAACGCGGTACTTATTCTGCCGTTGGGCAACGCGAGATTCCCGCCCGATTGCCTGATAAAGTACGGTGGCTGGAGGCGGTCGTGGAAGCGGCCCAAAATCCGGGTGGCAAAAATCCCCTGGCCGTGATGGTCGCATTGCCCGGCGGTGCCCGTCTGGAGATCGGCGATGTCAAACAGGTTGAACTGGCGGCGGCCTTGCTGCGGGCGCTACAAAAGCCATGCTGAGTTTTTCGGGCAGCCTGAAAGTATTGGTGGCCGTGGAAGCCTGCGATATGCGCAAAGGGTTCAACGGGCTGTACGCGCTGGTGACCGAACGGCTGGGCGAAGACCCGCGAGCGGGGGCACTGTTCATCTTCAGCAACCGGCGGCACACGCGGATCAAAATCCTGTGTTGGGACGGAACTGGACTGTGGGTATTGAGCAAGCGTTTGGAGCGGGGAACGTTTTCGTGGCCCAAGCACCTGGAAGAGGGAATGACCAAGTTGAAGTTGACGCCGCAGGCGTTGGCGCTGCTGACCGACGGGGTGGATTTGCGGGGAGGAAAACTGCGACCGTGGTATGAGCGGGAAAACTGAAAAGAATTTTCAGAAAGTTTGAAACCTCCCGGGCCGTGGCGCGTATAGAGTGAAACGGATGACGCGGCGCGAAAAAGAACTCACGAGCCAGTTGGCCGAATGCCAGGCGGCCTTGGCGCAGAGCCGTCGGGAGAATGAACTGCTGCGGCAGAAGATTGATCTGTTGGTGCGGCGCGTTTTTGGTTCGAGCAGTGAACGGCTGGACCGGGCGCAACTGGAACTGCTCCTGCAACTGCCTGAGAGTGTTGCCAACCCGGAGCCGGTTGAGCCTTCAACCATCAAGAAACCTTCTGGAAATGCGCGAAAGGAACGCCAGCCACGCTTGCCGGAGAACCTGCCGGTGGTGGAAGAAGTCATTGACCCCGAACCGGTGAAGGCCGCGCCGCAAAGCTGGCGCTGCATCGGCCAGGAAGTGAGCGAACAACTGGATTTTGAGCCGGCACGCTTTCTGCGCCGCCGAACCATTCGCCGCAAATACGTTCACCGCGTCAACCCTGATGGCGCGCCTTTAATCGCGCCCTTGCCCGAAGGGCTGTTGGATCGCAGCCTGCCCGCGCCAGGGTTGCTGGCGCATATTTTGGTCGGCAAATACTGCGACCACCTGCCGCTGTACCGGCAGGAACAAATTTTTCTTCAACGCCACCGAGTTCATTTGCCCCGGCAAACCCTGGCGCGCTGGGTGGGGTTGGCCGCCGATTGGCTCAAACCCATTTACGAACACATCCGCACCGGAGTCCTGGCTGGCGGCTATGTGCAAGTGGATGAAACGCCGATTGATTATTTGGCGCCGGGCAACGGCAAGACCAAGCAAGGTTATCTCTGGACGGGCAGCCGTCCGGGCGGCGACGTGTTTTTCCGGTGGGAAACCAGTCGTGCTGCTGCGTGCCTGGATAACGTCATTCCCGTCAACTTCACCGGCACGCTCCAATGTGATGGTTATTCCGCCTATCGGACGTTTGCCAATGGCCGCGGCCCAGCCATCCAACTGGCCGGCTGCTGGGCGCACGTGCGGCGGAAGTTTTACGAAGCCCTCGAACAATCACCGCGAACTGCGGGCTGGCTCGTGCGCCAAATCCAGCATCTCTACCGCATCGAAGCCAGTCTGCGCGAACAACGCGCCGGGCCGCAGCTGCGCGCTGCCGTGCGCGCCCATCAAAGCCGTCCCGTCGTCACCCGGATCGAACGCGCTCTGGTGAGACTCAAATCCAGCAGACGATACCTGCCGCAGAGTTTGCTGGGCCAAGCCATGGATTACACCTTGGGCCAGTGGTCCACGTTGACTGTTTATCTCAATAATGGCCGGGTGGAGATTGACAACAACCTGGTCGAAAACGCCATCCGACCCACGGCCATCGGCAAGAAGAACTGGCTCTTCGTGGGCGAGGCCGGGGCCGGGGAACGCAGCGCGATCATTTACACCCTTATTGAAAGTTGCCGCCGCCGCGGTTTGGATCCTTACGCCTACCTGCGCGAGGTACTCACTCGTCTGCCCAACATGACCAATCACCAAATCCCCGAAGTGACACCGCACGCTTGGAGTAAAGCGCGACTGCCGGTGCAGCGGCAGGCCACATCATAAACGTCGTAGCATAATATCTCTCCCACTTACGACTTGGGTGTCATTGCTCTGTCAAGTAGGTGCTCCGCGTGACGCTTACTTTTAAGATCGCGCAGACACAACTCCAAACGCCACCGGCGGCAATAGAGCGCCATCAGTTCCTGTGCCGGGTAGAGTTGAGGATCGAGCAAGGTGGTCACCAGCGTGATGCGGCGGGCGCGGTGCCCGCGAATGGTGACGGTAAAGCGCAGCAGTCGCACCGTGATCTGGCCGGGCAGTTGCGCCCATTCCCGGGCGGATAAGATGTTCGATTGTTGCCAGCCTTTGATCCACAGGAACAGGCCGTCGTGCTTGGCCAGCCGTTTAGCCCGGCGAAAGTCCACCTTCCGTTTCTGGTGCAGCCGTGCCACCACGTCAACGCCCTGCCGGGGCAGGTTGGCCAGCGTGACGTAATCGCCATAGGCACGGTCACCCAAGCCGATGTCCCCCGCTTTGAGTTGGTCCCACACCCGACGGAACAGGCGCAGATCATGGTTGCGCCAACCCGCCATGACCACGTTGAGCACAGCCCCGCTGGCCAGGGAAAACAGAACCAGAAACTTCATCACCGGAAAGCCGCAGCCGGGTTTTTGACCGCCGGGTTGGGGGTAACGCTGCTGGTTGGCGTGGGTGTCGGGCAGTTGCGTGGTGGAACAGTCCACGACTTTGACCGGGCGCCCTTGCAAGGAGTTGCCTGGCTCCACCCGTCCTTCGGCGGCTTGGGCGGTGGCCACCAATGCCTTTTCCAGCCGGTCCTTGGGCAGACGCTGGCGAGCCTGGACATAGGCCGAGTCGCCCGCCTCGACGGGACCTTTGTCGTGCAAGCGGAAGAGCGCCTGTACCTGGCGCACCACCTCGCGACAGGAGGTTCTGGGCCGGAGCATCTGCCAGACGAAGCATTCAAAGGTCAGGCGCAGGCTGAAGACGCGCTCCCGGCTGTTGATTCCGTCATCCTCGGCCGAGAGGAGCGGCGCGGGCAGGAAGTCGCGCAGATGTTCCTGGAGTTGAGCCAGGGTGGTCTGGCGGACGGGGGCGGTGCGCCGGCCCAAAGGGGCCAGCCGGGAACGCCAACAAGGAAAATAGGGAGTCTTCATAGTAAGTATATACACTTACTATATTGACAGGCCCGGGGTTTCAAGGTTTAATGAGGTGATGAAGCCCGGCGCCAGCCTCCCCACGCCCTATCGCCAACTCCAGCGGCAGTTGGCCCGGTTGGGTTATGTCAGCCAAGGCAGTGTCTTTGAACGCGCCCCGGGCCAACAGGGCAGCCGCTATTTCTGGACGCGCAAGGTGCGGGCCAAGACCGTCACGGTCGCTTTATCCCAGGAGCAGTATCTTTGGCTCAAGCAAGCGGTGGCCAACCAACGAAATCTGGAGCGCATTGTGGAACAGATGCAAAAACTTTCCCGGCGAATCCTCTTTGAAAATGTCCCCGGCGTGGTTCGCCGCAAACGCTTGACCAAGAAAGTTTTAGGCCTTATCTAAGGGCCATTCGGGTCAGTCCTAGAAAAATGACATTTGGGGTTCGACGGCGGACTGGCCTTGCCCCGATTTGATGGACTGCCGGCTTACGCCGCTGTGAACGCCGGCAGCGACAGGCTGAAATGTGAGCCTTTGCCGGGGTCGCTCTGCACGTGAATCATGCCGTGATGTTCCAGCGCGATGCGCTGGCTGATGGCCAGCCCCAGGCCCGTCCCGTTCTTTTTGGTCGTGAAAAACGGCTCGAACAATCGCTCCAGATTTTCCGGCGCGATGCCCACGCCGGTGTCTTGAATGTTGATCCGCAATTGCCGCTCGCTGCGTTCGCCCTTCACCGTTTCCGTCTTGACGGTCAACACCCCGTTCGTGCCCATCGCCTCCAGCGCGTTGAGCAGAAGATTCATGAACACCTGCTGCAATTGCGCGTCGTCGCCGCGCACCGTGTCCGGCTCGGCTTGGTCGCTTGTCGCCGGTCTGAGCGTCAATAAACCGGATGGTTTCGGGCGATTCCCCGGATCATCTCCTCGGCATGAGCGCGAAGTTTCGCGTCCACGCCGGGCAGCAGCAGCGGTTGCAGGGTGTCGTGCGCGGCGTCGAGGTTGTGGTTTCGCAGTTGCACCTGTGCCAGCGAAAACAGATACGACGGGTTTTCAGGTTCCAGTTGGATGGCGCGTTGCAGGTGTTGCTCCGCCAACGCGAGATTATCACCCTGGACCATCTCAAAAAAGCCCAACAATTCATGCGCCGGCCCAAAGTCCGGCATCAATGCGAGGGATTTCTGGAGTTCGCTGCGGATTTCCGCCGCCGCCTCGTTTTTGAGCGGGGCATGCCGGTCCTGGGAATCCGCCGTGAGCCGGTACTGTTCCTGGGCATAAATATAAAACGCCAGAAAACCGGTTGAACCGTGCTGGAGCGCCGCCTTCAAGTTCTGCAATGTTGCCTCATGCTGCCCGCGTTCGGCGGCGAGCAGACCCAGTCCCTCGTAGGGCAGGGGGCTGGCGGGCGCGAGTTTCTGCGCCTGTTTAAAATACATTTCAGCGGTGTCCGGACGACGAATCCGCAGGAGTTCATCGCCCAGGTGAAAATAGTTTTCCACGGGGGTGATGGTTCGCGTGGTCAGGGTTATAGGTGAGGAGACGTCCGCGGGCAACGCCCGTTCAATGGGTTTAAACCGGCCCTGCCGGAGATAGCGGCGGAGCTCGGCTTCCACTGCCGGCAAGGAGGTCTGCATCGCGTTGGTAAAGGCCTGTTCGGGAAGCTGGCCTTGGAGGAGGAGTGGGGTGAATTGTCTGAAACGGACCTGGTAGGCGAGGTTGTCGCCCGCCATCAGAAATTGCGTAAGCAGCCACGATTCGGCGTAGAAGATTCCCTGCCGGTCACGCTCATTGTATTGGGGCGAGTCGTGAGTGACGGCAAACAGCTCGGCCAGTGGCATGAGGGGTTGTTGCGCCAGCAGGCGCAAATGATGGTCAATCGGTTTGGCGATGCGGGCGTTGTAGCCGGTCGTTTCAAAGGTGGAATAGACTTCGGCCATTCCCTCCTTGAGCCAGAGTGGCCAGATGTGGTCGTTGCGCCGGAACAGCAAATGGGTGTATTCGTGAAAGATGACTTCCATGTCCGTGAAGGCCGAATTGGTGCCGGGCAGGGCAAGCACGATCAGGTTTTCGTCGCTGCCGCGCTGGAAGAAGGCCGCCAGATTGGCGGGCTGGCCCTGGTAAAGCGGCAGGAACGGCTTCATCGTTTCGTGGTCGGGAAAGGCCATTACCACGATCGGCGGAGAGGCCACTGCCTGTGCTCCCCCGGCGAGCAGGGTGTAAGCTTCGCAAAACTGTTCCAGACGCGCGGAGAGTTTGTAAACGTCCTGGGGCGCACCACAACTGTAGATGTTGAAATGCGCGGTGCGGGTCTCGAACCAGCGCCTTTGCACGAGCGGAACGTCATTCGATTGGGCGGGGGCGGTGCAAAGCCCCAACTCCAAAAGCGCGGCTAAAACCAAAAGCGGGCAACGGATCATAAACAGATTGACTCTAAAGGATCATTGAAGAAATGTCACTCGGCGACAAACGGACCCTGGCTGGCTTGCCGGGTCGTAGCTCGCAGCGGTGTTGGATGTCATCCGTCATGCCCGCCTTCGCGCTATTGCGCTTCGGCGCGGCAGTCTTCGTTCTTGCTTCGAGCGAAGACTGGTGCGCGGTACAAGACTTGAACTTGTGACCCCTACCGTGTCGAGGTAGTGCTCTGCCAACTGAGCTAACCGCGCACTAAAAAATTAAAACTGGCAGTCCCGCCGCATCTTGGCAAGCGAGAATTGGCTATACAATTTTCATTTTAAGTGCAGAATTATCAAACAATTCTGCAAAAGACGCTTGATGTTTCGGTGGACGAAACTGTTATATTGCCGGTCATTAAACAAATAATCATGAGCAAGTATTTATTACTGGGGAAATTTTCATTTGGCATGGGCGACCGTTTTGCGCATCAGGGCAGGGCCCAACTGGGCGCCTGCGTCCTGGCCGCCAAACTCGGGGCGGAGATCGTACCCGTCTGGAACAAATCGAACCGCGAACACACGCTCATCGGGACCGAACCGTCCAGTTTGCGCGCCGAGGCGGACGCGGCGGTAAAGGCGCTCGGCTGGAAAAAACCGTATCACGTGGACGCCGACCACATCCGGCTCGAAACCGTGGATCGTTTCATCGCGCCTTCGGATTTCTTCACGATTGACGTGGCTGACTCGATTGGCAAACCCGCCGACCCCAAAAGCGTGAAGGCGTTTGTTGACCGCCATCCCGAACTGGCCGGCAAAATCATCATTCCCAATATTGCCCGTCCGTTTGAAACCACCCGCGCGGACGTCGAGCGCATCGCCGGCAAATATCTGCTCGCCGTGCAGGATGCCGGGAAAATCTACCGGCACATCGCCCAGGCCAAGGGCGGGGCGAATTTCATCACCGAAGTTTCGATGGATGAAACCGACAGCCCGCAAACGCCGCCGGAATTGCTCATCATCCTCGCGGCGCTCGCCGATGAAAAAATTCCGATCCAGACCATCGCGCCGAAATTCACCGGCCGTTTCAACAAGGGTGTGGATTACGTCGGCGATGTGAAGCAGTTTGAGAAGGAATTCAACGAGGACCTGGCGGTCATCGCCTTTGCCATCAAGCAATACGGCCTGCCGGCCTCGCTCAAACTTAGCGTCCATTCCGGCAGTGACAAGTTTTCCATTTACGCGCCGATCCGCCGCGCATTGAAAAAATTCAACGCCGGCCTGCACCTTAAAACCGCCGGCACGACGTGGCTGGAAGAAGTCATCGGTCTCGCCGAAGCGGGCGGTGATGGCCTCGCGCTGGCAAAGGAAATTTATTCCGATGCGCTGGATCACGTGGACGAACTTTGCGCGCCGTACGCAACGGTCATTGACATTGACCGCAAGAAACTGCCGGCGAAGGAAACCGTCAGCGGGTGGACGTCGGAACAATACGTTTCCGCGCTCCGGCATGATCAGAAGAACAAGGCTTTCAATCCGAGTTTCCGGCAATTGCTTCACGTCGGTTTCAAAATCGCCGCGAAGAAAGGCGAACGCTATCTCAACGCGCTCAAGAAGCATGAGGCGGTCATCGCCAAAAATGTCACCGGAAACCTGTTCGAGCGGCACATGAAACCGCTGCTGCTCGGCGAATAATTTATGCCCTTCATCCACGAAGATTTTTTGTTGGGCACCAAAACGGCCCGCAAACTTTACCATCAATACGCCGAGGCCGAGCCGATTTTTGACTACCATTGCCACATTTCGCCGCGCGACATCGCGGCGAACCGCCAGTTCAAGAATCTGTTTGAAATCTGGCTCGAAGGCGATCACTACAAATGGCGCGCCATGCGGACCAACGGCGTCGCGGAACGTTTTTGCACGGGCAGCGCCAGTCCATTTGACAAGTTCAAGGCCTGGGCGGCCACCGTGCCGCACACGCTCCGCAACCCGCTCTATCACTGGACGCATCTGGAATTGAAGCGTTATTTCGGCATCACCGATTTGCTCGACGAAAAAACCGCCGGCAAAATCTGGAAAAAGGCGAACGAAAAACTGGCCACCCCCGAACTGGCCACGCAGGGCATACTGAAGAAATTCAAGGTCAAGGTCGTTTGCACCACGGACGATCCGGTGGACAGCCTGGAACATCACCGCGCGTTCGCGGCCCAGGGCCATCCGACGAAAATGTTGCCCGCGTTCCGGCCCGACAAGGCGCTGACGGTCAATCAGCCCGCCGGTTTCAATCGGTGGGTGGAACAGCTTGCCGCTGCCAGCAACGTGGACATCAACGGCTTTTCCGCGTTCGTCACCGCGCTGCGAAAGCGTCACGATTTTTTCCATTCGCAGGGTTGCCGTTTGTCCGACCACGGCCTGAACCATTGTTTTGCCGACTTTTGTTCCGAGAAAACCGCCGCCGAAATTTTCGCCCGGGCGCGGCGCGGCGAAGCAGTTTCCCCGCCGGAGCACGCACAATTCGCCTCGTTCATGATGCTGTTTTTCGGCAGACTCGATGCCGCCCGGGGCTGGACCAAACAGCTTCACCTCGGGGCATTGCGCAGCGCCAACACGCGGTTGCTCAAACAACTTGGCCCGGACACGGGTTTCGATTCCATCGGCGATTGGCCGCAAAGTTCCGCGCTCGCCAGCTATCTGGACCGGCTCGACCAGGAAAATTCGCTCCCGAAAACCATCATCTACAACCTTAATCCGGCGGACAATTACGCCTTTGCCACGATGATCGGGAATTTCCAGGACGGCACGATTCCGGGAAAAATCCAGTTCGGCTCCGGCTGGTGGTTTCTGGACCAAAAAGAAGGCATGGAATGGCAGATGAATGCGCTGTCGAATCTCGGCCTGCTCTCGCGCTTCATCGGCATGATCACGGACTCGCGCTCGTTCATGTCGTATCCGCGGCACGAATATTTCCGGCGCACGCTCTGCAACCTTGTCGGTCGCGACGTGGAAAGCGGCGGGCTGCCCAACGACGAAAAACTCCTCGGCCCGATGGTCCGCAACATCTGCTACGCCAACGCAAAAAATTACCTGGCGTTTCCCGGGGTGACCGATGACAACGCGAAGCATTCCAGGGCGGCGAACCGGCGCAAATGACGGCGCGGTTTTCCGCCTGTTTCAAAATCAGGGTGCCCGCGCCATCAGACGAACCAGGCGCTTTGACCGTTAAAAATCGAAACATGAAAAAAAAGATTCCACTTTTTCTGATCACCCTGCTCGCCACCCCGCTGCTCCGCGCGGAGCCTGCCGGATGGGCGCAAGCGCCTGAAATTCTGGCGCGCATCCAGGCGCCGGTGTTTCCCGCGCGTGATTTTGTCATCACGAATTACGGCGCGGTGGCCGACGGCCAGACCGATTGCACCGCGGCCCTGGACCAGGCGATTGCAGCTTGTGCCAAAGCCGGAGGCGGGCGTGTCGTGGTTCCGGCAGGAGAATTTTTGTCCGGACCGGTTCATTTGCAGAGCAACGTGGATTTGCACCTGGCCGCGACCAACGCGGTTTTGAAATTCAGCACCGACCCGAAGGCGTATTTGCCCGCGGTGCTCACGCGTTTCGAGGGCATGGAATGTTGGAATTATTCGCCGCTCATTTACGCCTATGGCCAGGAAAACATTGCCGTAACCGGCGAGGGTACGCTGGACGGCCAGGCCGATGCGACGCACTGGTGGTCGCGGAAAGGCAAAGAAAGCCGCGGCGCGGAAGCGCGGCCAAGTGCGGGCGCGCGGCTGGTCAAAATGGTCGCCGACAACACGCCGGTGGATCAGCGACGTTTCGGTGAAGGCGACAATTTGCGTCCGGATTTCATCGAACCGAACCGCTGCTGCAACATTTCTAATCGAGGGCGTGAAAATCCGCCGCTCGCCAATGTGGGAGATACATCCACTGCTCTGCACGAACGTGACGGTGCGCGGCGTGGACATTTTTTCGCACGGCCCGAACAACGACGGTTGCGACCCGGAAAGCTGCCGCGACGTGCTGATTGAAAATTGCCTGTTCGACACGGGAGATGACTGCATCGCCATCAAGTCCGGCCGCAACAACGACGGTCGCCGGGTCGGCGTGCCATCGGTGAATCTGGTCATCCGCGGCTGCACGATGCGCGACGGCCACGGCGGGGTGACGATTGGCAGCGAGATTTCCGGCAGTTGCAGCAATGTGTTTGTGGAGAACTGCGAAATGAACAGCTCGCGCCTCAACTGCGCGTTGCGGCTGAAATCCAATGCCGTCCGGGGTGGCGTCCTGCAAAACATCTTCATGCGGAACGTGAAGGTGGGCCGGGTGGCGGATTCCGTTTTGCAGATTGATTTTCGTTACGAGGAGGGAACGAACGGGGTTTTCAAGCCGGTCGCAAAAAATATCATGATGGAAAACGTCACTGTTGCCCACACTCCCCGTGTGCTGAACGTCCGTGGCTTTCCCGGTGCCGAAATCAGCAACGTGCGGATTTCTAACTCGACCTTCAAGCAAATCGAGAAACCGGACGTGGTCCAGGACGCCGATGTAAAGTTGGTGAACTGCGTCCTGGAACCGGCAAAGTAATGCCTGCGCGCCCAACCCGAGGGTGAGGCCGGACTTTAACCCGAACTCCGAAGTTGAATGGTGAATGGCGAGCGGAGCGCGGCCTTCAGGCCGCTTCAATGTCCACCACGCCGACGATTCACGAGCGTTCAAAACGTTACGGCTGGTGAAGCGGCGTAAACGCCGCGCTCCGGCGCACTCATTGATGCACTCACCTTTTTCCACTTCGGAATTTGGGTTGAAGAAAAACGATTGACCCTTTTTGATTCCGGCGGCTTTCGCCGCAGGCTGTTGCAAACGGGTGAAATCATTTCGGGCTGCGTTTCCGGTAGTCGCCGCGGCTGAAATACTTTTCCAGCCAGACATAAAGGCAGATGAAAAGATAACGGCTGCCCATCTCACGCATCATCAGCTTCGCCTCGCCGGTGCGACGGTTGCGCCAGGTGACGGGAATGACGGCCCAGGAAAATCCGCGCACGATGGCCTTGAGCGGCAGTTCAACGGTGAGGTTGAAATGGGGCGAGATCAACGGGCGGCACCCGTCAATCACTTCGCGCCGGTAGGCCTTGAAGGCGTTGGTCGTGTCGTTCAGGCGGGTGGCAAAGAGGGTTTTGAGAAAGAGATTGGCGATGCGATTGATGACCAGCTTGATTCTGGGATAGTCAACCGTGCCGCCGCCTTTGATAAAGCGGCTGCCGAAGACACAGTCCCAGCCCTTGTTCAGTTCCTCCCAGTAATGCACCACGTCCCGGCAATCATCGGATTCATCCGCCATCATGATGACCACGGCGTCGCCTTTCATGTGGTCGAGACCGCGGACGACGGCGCGGCCGAAGCCGTGCAGGTCCTCATTTTTCACCGGAACCAGCTCGGGCAGCCGGGCTTTGATCTGGGCAAGCAGTTCCCAGGTTCGATCGGTGCTGCCGTCGTCAACGACGACAATCTCGTGCGGCACGTTATGCAGCCGCAGTTCCAAATGCAGATGTTCCACCGTGGAAGAGATGCAGCCTTCCTCATTGCGCGCCGGAATGACCACCGACAGCAACGAGAGTGGGCGGGGTTGGGGAGCCGGATCACTCATGTGCGGTTGGGCAAATCTGGTTTTGGCAGCTACGCTGCGCTGAGACCGGCGGCGGATTCATGTGTCCTCTTCAGCCTAAATTAAATCTCCGCCAGGTCAAACAGTTAGAACTGATTCGTAAATGAAAATTGTCTGGTGCGGGCCGGGCTTCACGTTCTCAGCCAAACCCGGCGGTGAACCACGCGAATGATGGCTACGGTTTCTCACGGTATTGACCGGCTTTCGGATTCCAATCGTCCGCGCCGCCAAGGACTTTCCCCACTGTAATCCCCGCCGCTTCGGCCTTCGTCAATTGCCTTGACCAGGCCACGCGCTGCTTTGGGCTGCCGCCGGGACCGGTGCTGTGGAACTCGGCGTAGCGCGCGGTCCGGTGCGTCTCGGGTTTCTTCCAATCATTCCAGCCTTCCGGGCGGACGACTTCGGACATTTCCGTGTTCAGAAAAATCGTGCTCGCATAAATCCGCCAGGGCCGCCCCAGCCAGGTCCGCGCTTCCGGTTTGTCGCCGGTGATTTTGCAGTTTGAGAAAACAAATCCAAACGGCTGGTCCACCGGGGTGGAAGCGGCGGTGATGTAGCCATCGCCCAGACATTGAATGTGGCATTGCTCGAACCACGCCGATGCCGCGCCGAAAATAAAATCCACATGGCCGATAATGGCGCAATTTTCAAAATACTGCCGTCCACGGTTCAACAGAATCGTGTCCTGCCACCCGAGGAAGCGGCAGTTGCGGAACACCGCGCGGTCGCCATCCACGCGGATGGCCAGCGCCTGCCCGACCGCGCCCGCGGAGTTTTCAAACGTGATGTTTTCCGCCGTGAAATCATCCGCGTCAATGAGCGCCGACGGGGTGCGGAACGTACCGAGGGGTTTGCCGTCGAAATTGGTGAGATTGGCGTACAAATCATACGTGATGACGGTGGTGGCAGGGTCTTCACCCACCAGTTTGAAAAATCGCTTCTCGCGTTGCACATAAACCAGTTCGTGGTAGGTGCCGGGCTTGATGCGGATGACCACCGGATGGGTGCGGCTGCCGGAAGGCACGGACATGATGGCGGCCTGAACATTGGTGAACTGACCGTTGCCGTCGGCGGCGACGACGATGGGGATTGGTTTGACCTCCGATGGTTTGGGCGCAACCGTCCGGCAACCCGGGGTCAGGATCAGAATGGCCAACGCGCATAACGCTGCGGTCAGCGCCGTGGGTATCGAGCAAATGATTCGTTTCATGTCAGGTCGGAATGCTTTCCAATGGCTTTGCGCCTTGCGGACTTTTGACCGATTACCCGGCGCGAGTAAAAACCCTGACAATCACATCGCGCATTGGCAAGCGCGAAATGCCGCGAGCTGTTGCTGGAAATTTAATATCCTGCCTCGAAGCCGCGTCGGATTGTCAGGCTGCAATCAGGCCTGCGTGTATCAAGTCATTGGTTCCGATGTTGATAAATCCGCACAAAACCATTCTCGAAGACCACGTTGGCTTCGTTGAGAATAAACCGCCACGCTTGGGGATTTTGATCGATTGCTCGCTTCAGTTCTCCATCGGCGAAAACATATTGAATGCCAATTCCCCAAAACACGCGACCTCGCTGGTCATCGTCCTGATGCAAAGGATTGTTAATTAGCTTGGCGAACCAACTTTCCCGCTCTTGGCAATCCACTGACATGGCCCAATGTCCCCACAAAACGGGGTTCCCGGAAAACGCTGGAATCAAGCGGCTGGTCGCCGGCGTGGCAAAAACGACCTCGTTCGGTTTGCTCCCGCTTTTTAGGAACATCAATCCTTTCAGGATCTCGTCGCTGATGAAATAGGCGCCGAACGCGTTGTCCCTTACTTCTCTGCTTTGGCTGGCGAGCAGATACATTGGGGTTGAGGCAAGCAAGGGGAGGAGGACCACCGCGGCAATGACCAAAACCTGCCGGCGGATGCGGGTGGACGCTCCTGAACACCAGGCCAGGAGCGTGTCGCAGGAAATTCCGGCCACGATGCACAGCGGGACATGTGCGCCGAAGATGAATTTTCTCTGAAACCAGAAGGGAAGGTAGGAGAACACAAGGCAAAGCAGAAACCAGAGGATGATGTGCCAGTAGCGTTTTATCAGCTGGCCCCGTCCGGCAGCCACACCCGCAACGAACAGCAGCAGTGGAAATCCAAATCCGGCCAGATAAGCCACCAGAGACGGGCTTCGCATCTCACCCGTGGTGCTATGCCTCGAGACCAGAGGGTTAAGTTCCGAGATCAGGATCACGTAAAGGACAAAGGGGAGCGCGGCAAAAAAATACCGACTTAGATAGCTCAACGCTTCCGCCCGTCTTCGCTGCAGGGTAATGATTATGGCAAAGGCAAACAGCAGCGGCTGTGAATAAGGGTGCATCAGGGCCAGAACACCGGTCGCGAGGCCGCTGAGCCAAAAATCACGTTTCTGTGCGTGCTGCGTCCCGCGATCCAACCAGTAGATGACCAGCAACGTCAGAGCTAGCGCGTAGGGGAATAAAGGGTTCCATAATAGACACCAATAGGTGTTTGCGTCCACTACCCAGAGATCGGCCGGAACCATTTGCAGTCGGTCGGCCAGGCCGATCCAAACCCAAAGTCCGCCGATTCCTGAAGAAACACCCAGCAGGATTGAAGCGATAACTGACTGAAATCCGGTCAGTCCGAGGTAATCGGTATATCTGAAAAACGTGACCAGAAAGAATACGACACCGACCGCCTTCATCGCCAAATGAATGATGCCGATGTCACACGCGAACAACGAACTCAGCCACCCGCAGACCAGGAAAAATGGATGGAATAAAAACGCATGGTGTGGCAGTGCCGTGTACTTGAATTGGAACAACAGGCTTCCCTGCGCGGCCTGTTGCGACCAGGACAAATAGGCGAGCGAGTCTTCAGGATACGGCGGCACAATCCACGTATAATGATAACCTGTTGGCGTGGAAAAAAAATTCAACAAGTAGGGAACGGATGTCGCAAGGACCATAAAGGCAATCCATCCCCATCGAAAAGCGCGAAGGCCGCCCCGCCCTCTGTTTATTGTCGGCTCCTGTTGGGATTTGGCAAGATGGTCAATCCCGCTCTCCGGAGGCCTGTGGCGCTCCAGGGCGGACAACCCTTTCGCGTTTTGTGATTTTTTGTTCCGCGTAAAAACTAAAACGTGGCAATCCCACCGGGCGGTGGCAAGCGCGAATCGCCGGGAAGACAGTGGGAAAATGATTATTTGACCGCGGCCAACGGTTCGAACACTTCGGTTCCGTTATTTTCGGGCGGCGCAAAGTCCGCGCCGCAGTGTTCGCATTGGTCGCGGTCCACCACCCGGAGTTTTCTACAATTGGGACAGGACTCCCGTGCCGGCCATTCCTGCACACTCAAGAAGGTGAGAAGGCCGGGGATGCCGAAGACCAGATAAAATGCCGCCCAGCCCAGACGCGCCGTAAGCGAAAGACTGTAACGCAAGCCCAGCCACCAGCCGATGGGGAGGCAGACCAGCGCCGCCGCCAGGCTGTTCCGCACCAGTACCCACGGGATGTCCTCCAGTTGGGGTTGCTCGTTAATCAAGGGAATCATCACCATGAGCGCCGGTGAGATCGACAAACTGATCAGTTTTTGCTCGCGCGCAAATTCGCGGCCGTTGTGGAACAATTCCGGCAGGTCGGTGTTTTTCAACACACCTTGCTCCCGGTCGAGCCAGACCACCTGCGTGGGAAGTTTCCCGCCGGCCTTTCCCTGCGCATACCTGGAGGGACTCAGCCAAAGCGCGAACTGGTTTCTTGAATCCAGGAAGGCAACCTGTATCCAGTTGTAATCGGGATAGCCGGGTTTGTAAGCGGCCCGCCACAACACCTTGCCGTCCGGTGTCAGCAGCCGGATATAACCCCGCGTGACCACGATCGTGTAATCCCAATCATTGCCATTCAACGACACTTCCGCGATTCCACCGATGGTCTCGTTGGGCATGTTTGTGATGGCCGAAGGCGTGGCAGCTTCGCTGTCATTCGTGATGGAATAGATTGCCCTGGTTGCGCGATGCTCCAGATCCAGAGCATAAACCGTTTGGGCGGTGTTGATGATCCGCCGGGAGACCGCCGCGAAGCCGTTCCGGTCGTCGCCAAAACGGAAACGGCTCCCGTCGCCGGACACAGTCTGCGCGAAACCGTCCGGACCCAGGCTGCCAATGAACCGCCGGGTCGCAATATCATAGCCCACCAGCCGCCCGTATCGGCCCCAATAGTACCAAAGCGTGTCCGGGGTCGCCCGCCAGAAGGTGAACCGGTTGCAGTCTCGATCGAACCAGCGCCCGCGGGGAGCGCGGCCGCTAAAGTCAGGTTTGATTTTTCCCAGCGTACATACCCGCCGGTTAAAATCCGCTGTTCCAATCCTGCGCCCGGTCTTCGCATCAACCAGCGGCTTGCCTTGCAGGTCCACAATATCCGATTGATCGCCGTCTCCATGGGTGACTTTATATATGGCGCCATCTTTGGTCATTTGATACTGCGGCTGCGAATAGGGGCTTCGCAGCAGCAATTCGACCAGCAGGATGGCGGTCAGCGCGAGGACGAAACCCCATCCCGGCATCAGCGCGCCAGGCAGTGCCAGTCTGCCCGGTGCCGGCTGGCCCCGGTAATGACCGTGGCTGTGAAAACCGCCCCAAACGGCGGTGGCCAGAATCATTCCGCCAATCAGGATGAAAAACAGTGCCTGCCATAAGTGCAATTCACTCTGGAACATCAGGGAAACAAAGAGCGCCACGCCCAAGCCCAGGGCGCGGCTGGCGTACCAGCGCGCCTGTCGCAGGCCCGTGAGCATCCCGGCGAAATAGTACAGGGTGCCGGAAAGGACTATAATGGCGGTCGGCCGGAGCATGGCCCATTGAAAAGGCGCCGCCACGTGCCCCGGCACCAGCGCCCACGCGATGAAACCAATCAGCGGCAGACCCGTCGCCAGGACATAAAGCATCAACCCCGCGATGACTTTGCCGAAAAAAATCTCCGTGCGGGTGGTGGGGCGATGAATCAGAAATGCCCAGAGGTCGCGGTGGCTTTCGTTGTGAATCTGGAACCAGCCGAGAACGGCGCCGAAGATGGCGCAGAAAAAACCGATCAGAATATCCGATGAAACCAATGGTTGCCAGGGCAGGTACACCTGCTGAGATTCGCCGATTCCGCCCAGGTTTTTCAGAATGGTCGAGTACTTTTGCGCATTCAACGCCAGTATCAGCGTTAGAATGCCAAAGCCGAGCACGGCCAGTTTCAGATTTTCCCGCAGTTCTTTTTGAATCAGCGTTTTCATGGTTGGGCCTCCGTTTCCGACAGGATGAATGATTTCTCGCCCCGCTCGCCCAGATAGCTGATGAACGCATCCTCCAGGCTGAGGGGCACCATTTCCATCTGGGCCGGCGCCAGCGCCCGCAGCGCCTGTTCGGTTGCCGCGCCGTAATGCACGCAAGTGAGCCGGAGTTCACCCTCGGCACGAAAGGCCTGAAGCAGGCCGGGTATGTTCGGCACCGGCGGCGGCGTGCCGGGAAAACGCAGCCGCACCTGCTGCACGCTGTTCCGAAACGTCTCCAACGAACAACACACCCGCAAAACACTCCGGTCGAGAATGGCAATGTAATCCGCCACGCGCTCGACGTCGGCCAGTTGGTGCGACGAAAAGAAGATCGTCCGGTCCGACCGGCGGGTGAGATAAATCATGGATTCAATCAGCGACCGGTGCGCCACCGGGTCCAATCCGAGCGCCGGATCGTCCAGGACGAGCAGTTCGGGCTCCGGTGCCAGCGTCAGTCCCAGGCAAAGGCCCGCCCGCTCGCCGCGCGACAGGTCTTTCACCCGTGCCTCCGGTTTGAGGTTGAAATGCCCGATGACTCCGCGAAAGATTTTTTCGTTCCAGCGCGGATAAAACCGCGATTGGAATTCGCCGCACTCCCTGACACTCATCCAGCCGTAAAGCTGATGTTCCTCGGTCAAATAGCCGATGCGTGCCCGGGCTTCCGGCGGCAGGTCGCGGATGTCGTAGCCGAGGACGCTGCCCGTTCCGCGCGTCGGTTGAAGCAACCCCAGCAACATGCGGATGGTGGTGGTCTTGCCGGAACCATTCCGGCCCACGAAACCAAAAACACAACCGCGCGGGACCTCCAGGTTCAGGTCGTAAACGGCGGGTTTGTTGCCGAAATACCGCGTCAACCCCCGGGTGCAAATAACGGATTGCTCATTCATCGTTTCGGTTGCCTCCTTTCACCGGTTTCCACTGGCCAAGCTTTTTCTCGAACGCCTCCCGCAATTCCCCATGGGTGAAATCCATGGCCATCGCCTCGCCGATGGCCGCATCAATCAGCGGCTCCAGCCGCCGCCAGCCTTCCTCGCGCGTGAACACCTTCCGCTTGCGGGTGATGAAAACTCCGCGCCCCGCCCGGGATTCAATCAACCCGTCCCGCAGCAAGTCTCCGTAGGCGCGGGCGACGGTGTTGGGGTTCACGACCAGATCCTCCGCCAGAGCGCGAACGCTGGGCAGTTGATCCCCCACGGCCAGTTTGCCGGTGATCACGGCCAGCCACACCTGATCCGTGATCTGCTTGTAGATCGGCGTGTTCGACCCGGTACTGATGGCGATGTTAAAATTCACGGTCGTTTATTACTGTACTACTACATCTAGTACACTAGCCCGAATCTGTCAAGATTATTTTTTACCGTTCAAGTTCGATTTAATGCGGCGGTTCACAAAGGGAGGCAAAACGATAATCCCGCCGTGTCTTGGCCGGCGCGAATCGCCATGGACTTTTGCCGAAAATCAAATTTCCAGCTTTGAAGTCGCCGCGCCGAATTGTTACGCTCCGGCCATGTCACGCAAGTCGCCGTCGGATTCGAGCCGCGGATTCAACGATGTCATCGGGGTCGCGTTGCTGCTGTTGGTGGCGCTGCCGCTGCTGGTCGCCCAGCTTTCCTTCGACCGCTATGATCTCCAGTTCAATAACATACCGGCGCACATGCCGGTGCATAATTGGATCGGGCCATTCGGCGCGCATGTCGCGTATGCGTCATTTTTTGTTTTCGGAATCGGCGCGTATGCTTTCCCGCTTTTGGTCGCGGCATTCGGGCTGGGCTATCTGTTTAATTTTTGGCCTCACCTGCGTGAACGGCGGCTGTGGTCCGGCATCTGGGGCTTGGTACTCATGCTCTCGCTGACCGGCCTGCTAAACATGATGGACGGGCTGTTCAAACCGTTGTGTGAAAACGTGGATGCCCCATGGGCGGGCGGCTGGGTCGGACACATTCTGTTCCAGTTCAGGCTGTTTGGTCTTGATTGGGGGTTCTGGGTGCTCGGTTCGGTGGGTGCGACAATTGTGTATCTGGCGTTTTGCTTCATCAGCCTGCTGTTCCTGACCGATTTTCAACTCGGCGAATGGATTCGCCATGTCCTTCAAAAAGAACCTGCCGTCGCCGAACCCAAATCCGCCGATGAAATCGCGCTCGAACGCCGCGCGCGGGACCTCGAGAAGCAGGCCAAAAAATTGCAGGAGGAAGTCCAACGGTCCGGCCTGGGTGCGGATATGCAGCCGGTGCCGGAGCCGACCGTCCGCGATTTGAGCGTGCCGCAGGCCAAACCGCCGCCCGCGCGCGTCCGAAAAACCACCCTGCCCGAGCCGGCCAAAGAACCGGAAACCGCAGGCCCCGCCAAACCAGAGGAACCACCGCCATCGCGTGAAGCGGTCGCCGCTGCCACGACTGAAGAAGTGCTGGGCAGAAAATCGGAAACTGCGGAAAAAACGGCTGCAACCAAAAAGGAAACGGCGGGCGCGGAAAAAGTTGAGGCCGGGAGGCCCGATGGTGAAAAAGCGGAACCGGTCGTTCACATCGCCGACAACTCGGTGTCAATCGCTTCGCCCAAACCCAGGACGCCAAGGAGACCGAAACCGATTACGGTGGCCGCCACGCCCATCATCGGCAATTACCAGTTGCCGCCGCTGGATTTTCTCCAGCACCCGGACATGACCGTCAAGCCCACCGAATCGAAGGAGGAATTGATGGCCAACGCGCGGCTCATGCAGCAGACGCTCGCGCAGTTTGAGATCGAAGTTTCGCTCGGCGACATCACCAAAGGCCCGACCATCACGCGCTACGAATTGCATCCGGCCCCCGGCGTGAAGCTGGAGAAAATCACCGCGCTCTCGAATAATATCGCCGCCGCGCTCAAGGCCGAGCGCATCCACATTCTCGCGCCCGTCCCCGGCAAAAGCTCCGTCGGCGTCGAGGTGCCCAACTCGGTTAAAACCAAGGTCATCGTCCGCGATTTGTTCGAGTCCGACGAATGGCGCAACTCCAAGGCGAAGATTCCCATCGCGCTGGGCAAGGACGTCTATGGCCACCCGATCATCGCCGACCTCGTTGAAATGCCGCACATACTCATTGCCGGCAGCACCGGCTCCGGCAAATCGGTCTGCATCAACTGCATCATCACGTCGCTGCTCTACAAATTTTCGCCCGACCAGCTCCGGTTCGTGATGATTGATCCCAAGGTTGTCGAATTGCAGCAATATAACGCCCTGCCGCACCTCGTTGTGCCCGTCGTGACCGACCCCAAGAAAGTCATCCTCGCGCTGCGCTGGGTCGTGAATGAAATGGAAAAGCGCTACCAAATTTTCGCGCGTGTCGGCGTGCGCAACATCGCCTCGTTCAATTCGCGCCCGAAAAACAAGCCGCTGCCGGAGACCGAACCCGAATTGCCACTCACCGCCAAACGGGAAAAAGTCGAGCCGGGCGCGGAGGGATTTGCCGTCGAGGTGGACGAGGAAATCGTCGTGCCGCGCGACAACGACATCGTCATTCCCGAAAAGCTCAGCTACATCGTCGTCATCATTGACGAGCTGGCGGACCTGATGCTGGTGGCGCCCGCCGATGTGGAAATGGCCATCGCGCGCATCACGCAGATGGCGCGCGCGGCGGGCATCCATTGCATCGTCGCCACGCAGCGGCCGAGCGTGGATGTCATCACCGGCGTCATCAAGGCGAACATCACCGCGCGCATTGCCTTCCAATGCGCGTCGCGCGTGGATTCGCGGACGATTCTCGACGCGATGGGCGCGGACAAATTGCTGGGCAAGGGCGACATGCTGTACCTGCCACCCGGCTCGGCGAAGCTGATTCGCGCGCAGGGCGCGCTCATCACCGACCAGGAAATCAACAGCATCGTCGAGTTCATCGCCAAACAGGGCAAACCGAACTACGACGTGGAAATTCACAAGCAGCTTTCCCAGCCCGCCGCCAGTTTTGGGAACGAAACCGGCATTGACGAGGACGAGGACCTCATCCAGCAATGCATCGAGGTCATCCGCAGCGAACAAAAGGCGAGCGTCTCGCTGATGCAACGGCGCTTGCGCCTCGGCTACACCCGCGCCGCGCGCATCATGGACGAACTGGAAAGCCGGGGCATTGTCGGTCCGAGCAAAGGCGCCGAGCCGCGCGACATCTTGATTGATCTGGACGGTGGCGGTGCCGATGGCGGCGGGCAAAGCGCGGTGTAAAATAAAACCGGTTTTAAGTCCTGATCGATTTCGGCCTTACGGGTTTTGCGATGGGGGCGAGGCTGACGTAGACGATTTTAGCCGGGTGCGGATGGATTCTGCGAGTGTGGCATTGCCTTGGGCCGTGGCCAGGGTCAAGGCTTGTTGGAACTGTGTCTTGGCCTCGACCAATTTCCCCTGACTGGCCAACGCGATCCCTAAATAATTGTGAGCTTCGGCAAAATCCGGTTTGACCTGCAACACGCGTTCGTAGAGTTCAATGGCTTCAGCCCACTTTTGATGGGTGGACAGTGCGACCGCTAATATGTATCTGGCATCGGTGTCATCCAGTTTAACGTGGAGCGCCGGCTCAAAATGCTGGATGGCTTCCGACCACTTCCCTTGGTTGGCCAGCGCGAGGCCCAGATCATACTGGGCATCGAGATAGTCGGGCCGGAGCTGGAGCGCCCGCTCAAAGTGTCGGATGGCTTCCTCTTGCTTCCCTTGGCTGGCCAGCATGTCACCCAAATTATAGTGGGCGGCGGACGAATAGGGATTGAAATGAAGCGCCTGCTTGTATTGCTGGATGGCTTCCTCCTGTTTGCCTTGGGTGGCTAGAGCGATCCCTAGATTTACGTGGGCTTCGGGATAATCGGGTTCGAATTGGAGCGCCCGTTTGAAGTGTAGAATGGCTTCAGCACTCTTCCCTTGGTTGAACAGTGCACTGCCGAGAGTATTATGGACAAAAGAATAATCTGATTTGCAGGCGAGGGCGCGCGTCCAAAGAGTCACACTGTCTTTCCAATAACTCGTCTGCACGTAAGCCCCCGCCAGCAGGCCGGCGAGGATTGCCACCGCACCGAATCCCAGCACGGCCCGGCGATGGCGCCAGTGGGCGCAAAGCTCCATTGCCCCCCAGGTCATCATGACATACAAACCGATTTGCGGCAGGTAGGTGTAGCGATCCGCCCGCGCATTCTGTCCCGCTTGCATGATATCAATGACCGGCAGGAACATGCCCAAACACCACAACCAGCCCACCACCAAGCAGGGATGCTTTCGTCGCGCGGCGAGGGCGCCCGTAGAAATAGCAACTAATATCAGCACCGACAGTCCCACATTCCAAAGGGACGGGTTTGTTCCCGAATGAGAATAGGCCACCGTCAAACCCACTGGATAAATCATGTGTTCCAGATAATCGGTATAGGCCAGCATGGCGTTGCCGACCCGCCAGAAGAAGGTTGAGCTTCGACCGATCACAACGGCATTTTTTTGCGTCAGAACCGTAATGACACAGATGGCGGCGCTCAACAATAGGAAGGGAACCTTTTCCAAGATCAGATTCAGGCACGTCCGGAGTCGCGAGTGGGAAGCCTCAGACGCCAGACGGTCCAGCGGCCAGTAGTCCAGCAGCAGCAAGACAAACGGCAAGGTCACCAACATGGACTTGGACAACAGGCCTAGGGCAAAAAACACCAAAGCCAAATAATAGTCGAGCGTCCAACACCGGGGGTCGAAAGCAAATCTGCCGCGGTCGGCCTCCAGCTCCCGTTTTTTCACATAACCCGCCCATGCGTACAACGTCAGCATGAAAAAAAAGCCGCTCAAGACATCCTTGCGTTCGACCACCCAGGCCACGGATTCCACCCGCAGCGGATGAATGGCAAACACCGCGGTCGCAAAGGCGGCAGGCCAGACCCACCCGGTTAGTTTCCGCAGCGCGAGGAACAAGAAGATGGCCGTCGCAGCATGCAGCACGACATTGGTCAGATGATGTCCGCCCGCATTGGTCCCGTAGAGTTGCCAGTCCAACTGGTGCGAAACGTCCGTCAACGGAAACCAGGTGCCAATATTGACGTGTGAAAATACCCAGCCGATCCCAGCCAGGCTCAGTCCCTGCGTGATGACTGGATTCTGGTAAACATAAGCCGGATCGTCATAGTTGATGAAATCAAAATGCAGGGTCTGGCCAAAAACAGCCCAGACCATCGCGGCCAGCCCCAGGCAAATCGCGATCGTCCGCCAGTGCGGTGGCGATGTCGCTTCCGTCGGGGCGGTCTCATTATGGATCGGCATTTCGCTCTCGGCACCCCGACTGGTCGTTGAAGCTGCGTGGGTGCATGAGAATAGTTTTTCTATGAGCTTCAATCTCGCGGGATAGTGCGTCGCTGCGGGTGTGCGTCAAGTTTGTTTTAGCCGCGCGAGCAACCGTACCGAGCTGCGCGAAATCCTGATTGACCTCGCCGTCAGCGGCGCCGATGGCGGCGGGCAGGAGGCAGTTTGATTGGAGCGCCGGTCTCCGACCCTGCGTGTTGTTGGGGAAACATTCAACAATCAACATTCAACGCCCAACACCCAAGGTGACGCCGGGACAACCCGATCATTGAATGTTCGATGTTGAGTGTTGAATGTTGAATGTTTCCGGAATCAATTCTGTCGTACCATCTCCGCATGAAACGATTCCTGGTAACGGTGCCCCGCAGCCTCATCGGCTGCTTCACGGGCTGGAAGCTCGTCTGGCATGTCATTGCCATCCTGCTCACTTTCATCCTCGTCACGTCCGGCTTCGACTGGCGCTGGTTCCTCGCCACCCGCAATCCGGCCCTTCGTTTGTGGATGTGGCCCGCCGTCCGGATTGGCGGGCTGCTGCCGTTCGCTTTGCCACTGTTCCTGCTTATCGTCGGCTTCATTATCCAAAATTCCAGAACCGTTCTGGCCGGTTGGGCCGTCAGCCAGGCTGAACTCCTCGGCGCGTTTGTCGCTGCCGTTTACAAGGCGGTTACTGGCCGCGTTCATCCGGCGCACAACGTCGGCGCGGACATCAGTCATGTCTTCCGCTTCGGCTGGATGCGCGGCGGGGTTTTCTGGGGCTGGCCGTCGTCGCACACCACCATCGCCTTCGCCATGGCTGCGACGGTGTTCACGTTCTGTCCGAAACAACGGTGGCTGGGTTGGGCGGCGATCCTCTACGCCTGCTATGTCGGCCTGAGTGTCTCCATGACCATCCATTGGTTCTCGGATTTCGCGGCGGGAGCGATCATTGGCTCGGTCATCGGAGCCGTGGTCGGGAAAAGTTTTGGGGAAACATCGAACATTCAACATCCAACACCGAACATCCAATGACTGGCGCGCTTGCGCGCTTTGAAAACTGGATGTTGGATGTTTCCATTTTCACTTCACCGGATGCTGCCAGATTCCGTCGGCATAATGGAGCGCCGGTTTCCGTTTGCCATTGCACCTGACGGAATGCAGACGCCCTGTGAACCTGTTGGCAGAGGATTTCTAATCCAATTCCCAAACCACGCCCTGGCTCGTCATATGTATCTTGCGGGCGTGCTCCTCCAGCATGCGCCGGAACGCCTCCCCGTCAATACCCTGCAAATAGCCGTAATTCGTGCGCAACCGCTCCCATTCGGCAAAATTCACATACACGTGCGTTACGCCCCGGGTGCGCAAGTCCCGGAACAACCGCCCGGGATCTGCCGGCGGGAGGTCGAGTGAGTCGAGCAGATGCCGATCAAAAGCTGTGCTCCATAATACCTGTTGGCGCGTGTAATACGTCCGCGCCTCACCAACGTACAACACTGTTGCGGATGCGGGCAGATGCTCGTTCATCCACAGAACCGGCTCGAACATTCCGCCATTGATGCGCGTCAGAAATTCCCGGCGCGACACCTGGCCCAGTGCGCAATTGACGAAACCGACCTGGGCGGGCACGCGAACAGAATCTTCCATGTCAACGAAACAACGGGTCCCTTGCCAGATCAGTCCGACCAGCATCATCGCCCCGACCACCATTCGCGCCGGCCGGGCCAGCGCCTCGAGCGCGACTGCGCCCACGATCGCCGCCAGTGCGAAACTCGGAAACAGAAAGCGCCACGGCCGGTACGTCAGTAAAAACCAGCCCGCATACGCCAGCACAAACAAGATGCCGGCCCGGCGCGCATTGCCCCGCTTGTCCTTCAACAACAGAATCAGCGGGGCGGTCATTAACAACAGGGGCAGCGCTCCGGTCTCCCAGAACGAACTGAACGAGAATTGCACGATCAACGAGCCCAATTGCCGCCAGCCCTCCCCGCCGAAACTGGCATAGTGTTTCTGGGCGAAAACGGCGGCCTGCCCGGCGCTCCAATATGGACTGTGGAACAGGCCGTTGAACATCGGATAAACCGGATTGTCCATCAGCAGCCAGTTCTTTGCCACCCAGGGCAGCACGGGAACCGCGGCCAGAAGACAGAAAACCGGCAGCGCCCGCAAGGGTTTGGTCGTGCCTGCAAGAAGAACGGCCAGCGGCAGCAACACAACCGCCACGGCCGTCCATTTTGTCGCGACCGCCATGCCTGTTGCCAGCGCCGACAGCCACAGCAGGCGGGGATTGGTCGCCGCCGCATTTCCGCTGCGAACCGCATCCTGCTCCACCCACAAAAGCCCCGCGCCAAACGCCAGCCCGGCGTAAAACGCCGTTGCCAGATCAATGTCGGCCATCGCGCTCAAGCTTCCCACGAACGGCAGGCAATAGAACAACGCCGCCGCCGTCAGTCCAATCCTCCGGGTCCACCATCGCGCCGCCAATGCGTACACCACCGCTGCCGTGCCCAGACCGAAGCTCCAGTGCAGCAGTTTGGCCGCGCTTCCTGACGAGAGCCTCAACGCCAGCAGATACAGCATCTCGGTCAACTGCGGCAGATTCGAATAAAAGTTGTGCGGCAACGCGATGATCCGCCCGGCTTTGAGATACTCGGCGGGCGCCCCCAGGTGATATTCCAGGGAATCGTAATCAAACACCGGCGCCATCGTGCCGGGCAAACTCAACAACGCCGCCGCCGCCATGCAGGCCAGCATGAATTTCTCCCAGCCATCCAGCTTTCCCCGGGCGGCCGCCCCGCTCGCAACAAAAAACCGGCGCGGCGCCGGCAGCAGCCAGCACCCCGCCAGCAGCAATACCAAGGGCAGCCAGAATGTGGAAAAGAAGCCGACCACCAGGGCGGCCAGCGATAAAATCCATAACCCCGTTGCGAGCGCGAACAGCGCCGACCACAAGTTTTTTTCGGGAATCAGCCGTTCGATGGCCGCTGCCCCCGCCGCAAAGGCGGTGGCGACAATGGCGATGACACAGCCTGCGTCCGCCAACCCCGCGCGCCAGAATTCACCGAAGTGGGGGCCCACGGCAAACGTGGTCACGGCACCGTGAATGAGCAGGGCAAAGGTTTCCGGCGCCTGCCAGCCGCCGTAACCGACCAGGAACAGCAGCGCCACGATCGTGACCCAGCCAACCGCCACCAATTGTGTCAATCGTGGGGCAAACCGCCACGACAGGCCGGAGGGTGGTTTGGCTTGCATCAGCCGAAAGCTTAATCGGAGCGTGCCCGGGCTGCAAGAAACCTGCCGGGCCGCGGTTTAATGGACCGCCGGCCTCCGGCACGGCAAACTCGGAAAGAAACATCCAACATCGAACATTCAACACTGAACATCCAATGACCAGTGCGCTTGCACGCTTTTGAAAACTGGATGTTCGATGTTGGTTGTTGGATGTTTCCCATTTTCACTTCAACGAATACTGCCAGACCCAATCGCCTTGATCCATTTGGTCGTGGGTGGTTCCGCCATCATCGGTTTCATTCCAGCCGATGGAATAGAGCAGGAATTTGCCGCTTGCCGCGCCGGAGCGTTGCGAAGGCAGGTCTTCCGTGCGGCGATAAATCAACGGCTGTCCGCCGATGATGTCGTGCGGCAATTTCTCGATGAATTGCGGCACGAGGGCGTCGAGGGTTTCGGGATATTCATTATGCTGGAGACGATAGCGTTCGAGCGCGCAGGCAATTTGCGCTTCGTCTGCCATCGTTTGATTGTATGCGGTGGTTTGTGCTGCCCGGGTGAAATTGGGGATTCCGATTCTGACCAGAGTTTTGAAAGGCGATGGGTGAGCAAAGAACTTGTCAACGTTGCCGGCCGCTTCGGAGAAGACCCGAGGTGAAATCGTGCCGTGCTCCACATCAAAGCCTTCCGCCGGCCTTGGCTCCAAGCTCACCAACTTGACCAGACTCTGATACATCCATCCGCGCGGCGCGAATTCCAAGTAGAGATACAGCGGCTCTTTGAACAGGCTCCAGGTGGTTGGCGGCTTACCAGAAGGGTCGGAATTGTAAACCATGTCGGCCAGTTTTCGTGGCGGATTTGATTCAAAGAGATAAGCGGCCCATACCGGTTCTTCCCGAAACGATTCTGCCACCCAGCGCGATAAAGAAATCCCCTTGAGTTGTTCCTGCAATGCGACGAGTTGCGATTCCTGCCAGGCGTGGAAGTGGAAGCCATCGGTGATGGTATTAACGTAAAGTCCGGTGATAGCCACATTGATCATGGACTCCACCAGGGTTTCCGGTTTGCCGGTGGGCGGCTTTTCCAGAATCCGACACAGGTCGTGTATCAAGGTCAGTTCCTTCAATGCTTGGTCTGGCTCGCCCAGCAAAAACTCGCATTGTGCCCGTTGCGCGAGCATTTGCGCCACGCTCCGCATCGTCACGAAATTGGGAATGGGAATCGGTTCCGGCCGCGAATAGTCGCCGGGAATGATGGCGTAAGGCCGCTTTAACGCCTCGCGAATTTCATCAAAGGCCGGGACGAACTGGTCGCTCCATTTCAAATAGTCGGCCGCCCACGTGACATGCACCCCGGTCAATTCAACCTGGAATGACTTCTTGTCACGGGTGGCTTCAACCCGCAAATGGCCGACGTTCGCAACCAGGTTCTCCGGGACGAGGTTTGCGAGGTCGCTGGCGGAAGGCAGCGTGTCCGACTGCAAAACGATATGCGCCGGCGCCAGGTTGCTCAGCTGCCGTTCGGAAAATTGAAAACCCGCCGCGCCGAGGGTACCCCGGCCAACGGTTCGGCGGATCAACTCTTGGACCTGTGCGTGTGCGTCGGAGGCATCGAGCTTCACAACCAATGAATGGCTGCCCGCAGCAGAGGCGGCAACGATGGACGGCTCAACCGTCATCTCGGCCACGACCAGCGGATTGGTCCTGGCGGTGTCAAAGACCGGAAAGGAATTCGAGCCGAGCGGCGGCAGGCGGAGCCACAACAGTTGCGCCGCCGCGTCGCTTTGCTCTGGAGTCTGTGCTTTGTGAAACCGCAACAAAATGTTGGAACTGGCTGTGAAAAAATTCTGGTCATCTGGCACGGGTGGCGGGATGAACTTGTCCCAGTCTAGCACCATGCCTTTGGCTTCCAATTCGCGTTTGCAATTTTCCCAAGCGCGTTTGCCGCGCCAGTCCTCCTCGGTGTAAAAAATGGCGATCAACGTTGCGAAAATGGCCAGGGAAATCAAAACCCGACGCGGAATGCGCCAGCCCGATTTTATTTTTGGTGTTTCGTTCATGTTTGTGGAGGGCACTGCTTTGTCAGTGCCCCAATATTAGGGCAGCGACAAAGCGCTGCCCTCCAAGGTTACACCGCCACCGTCTCCGCGCTTTCCGTCCGGGGCTTCGGCAAAAAGATTTTCCGCTGTTCCGCGTCGGCCGGCGCTGATGGCCCGATCAATTCCGCCAGCAATTTTTCCTGCTGCCGCCAGGCCATGATCGCTTCCGGCGAGGGCGGCGGCAATTTTCGCGCGGCCAGTTCCGCTTGGTCCCGCTGCGAAAAATTAAAGATGAAAAGCGCCATCCACACCGCCGCCAGGGCCGCCCAAGTCCGGCGGCACGGAAAAATCAGCTCGCGCCAGAGCAAACGTAGGACAGGCTTCCAGCCTGTCTCCATTTGAAAAAATATTGAAATTAGAGACAGGCGCGACGCCTGTCCTACTTTGAATTCTGCGTTCAATATGTCATGGCGAATTGTATCAAGTTTCGGCATGGCGGCTTGATGCCGGTTCAATAAAATTTCACGCGGCGTTTTCATGATTCGTTTTTAACGCAAAGACGCAAAGGCGCGAAGGCGCAAAGAATTAAAAAATGGAACTTTGCTTTCCTTGGCGTCTTTGCGCCTTTGCGCCTTTGCGTTGAAGTCTTTCATGGTTTCTCCAATAATTTTCGCAACGCCCTTTTGCCGTAGTGTATCCGTGATTTCACCGTGCCCAACTGCGCGCCGGTGATGCCGGCAATTTCTTCGAGCGAAAAATCCTCGACAAAATGCAGCAGCAACACCGAACGCTGCGGAAGCGGCAGTTGATTCAGCAAATTCATAAACTCGGCCTCCTGTTCGCGCCGGATGAGCAGGTCGTCCGGGCCATTTTCAAATTCATCCGCTGATTCAGGAATAACATCGAGCAGGATTTCTTCGCGGCTTTGCTTCCGCCAGCGTTGGATGCATTTCTGGTGCGCGATGCCGAAGAGCCAGCTCCCGAACTTGTCGTCATCGCGCAGGCTGCCGATGTGCCGGACGGCGGCGATGAACGTCTCCTGCACGAGGTCGAGGCTTGTCTGTTCGTCATGCACCAGTTCAAAAACATAGACATACAAGGGCAGTTGGTAGCGCCGAAAGAGAATGTCCCAAGCCTCCGGTTCCCCGGCTTTGGCCTGCGGCACGGGCAGTTGTTCGCGTTCAGCCACTACCAGCATTTACACTGAGTGGAATGTCAAAGGCGAGAAAAGGTTCAACGGGATTTAAAACCGAAACCCGAATGCCGAAATCCGAAGGAAGCCCGAAGCCCGAAGCCCGAATGCCAGTAACCCGTTCATAAAGTCGCAACTGACGTAGTCGGCTCTGACTTCAATCAAAGTCCCAGAAAATTTGGGCCGGCTCACACCGGCGGCTACGAGAGACGGAGTTTATTAACAAGCTGCCAGACTGGCTTGTGTCGGATTTCGGATTTCGGACTTCGGATTTACGATTTTGGCCTGTTTCGTGCTATTTGCATTGCTAAATTGCTTAAAACCCTTGAATAATATGACTATGTCAACGGTCGCTGAACAACTTTGTGCCGCACGCGAAGCCCGAGAAACTCACGATCCAACAGGTTGCGGATGCCACGAAAATCCGCACCGACCACATTCGCGCGCTGGAGGAGGGGAACTTCAATGTGTTTTCCGCGCCGATTTACATCCGCGGCTCGGTGAAAAATTACGCCATGCTGCTCAAGCTCGACGTGCCGCAAATCATGGCCGTGCTCACCGCCGAGCTGGGGCGGACGGAAAAATTCAGCGAGCCGCCGCCGTTGACCGAAGCGTCGAACACGCCGCTCGACCGGCTGATGTTTCTGCTCTCGAAACTGAATTGGAAATTCGGAATGGCCGGAGCCGCCGTTTTGGGAGTGGTTTTGATCGTTTCCTTCGCCAGTCTTGCGTGGCGTCAGCATAAACGCAACGACCCGCTGGCGGGTTTGCAACCGGCGGTTTATCAATCGGCGAATTCCGGCCAGACACTGCCCCTGGCGTCACACCGTTGATTTTTTCAGAGGGGCGAGTTCCACGAGCCCCCAATTCCTTTCGGGAAGAAGTTTGGGACTCGCAGAGCTCGCCCCTCCGGTTTTGAAACTTCAGGCGTCGCTCAAATAAATCTCGCGGTTCCGCCACAAGTAAATCAAACCCGATACCGCCGTCAGCGCGACCGTTACCACCAGCGCGATCTCCGCGAACCTGGCCACCCAAGGCTGAAAAATGTTTTGCAACCACGGACTCCACTCATTGGCAGCATCGGTGATGAGCAGCGCAATGATGGTGACGATCTGAAAAATAGTCTTAAGTTTGCCAAGGTTGTCCGCGGCCAGAACGATTTTTTTTGACGCCGCCAGCAACCGCATGCCGGTGATGGCCAGTTCGCGCGCGACGATGATGATGACCATCCACGCCGCGACCTTGACCGGCGCGCCGGGATTCAGGTGCGTGCTTTCCACGAACGCGATGAACGCCGAGCAGACCAGCACCTTGTCCGCCAGCGGGTCCATCAAAATGCCGAAGTTGGTGACCAGGCCGCGTCGCCGCGAGATGCTCCCGTCCAGATAATCGGTGAAACTCGCCACGCAGAAAAAAATCAGGGCCAGCGTGTCGTTGTACCGAAGGGGTGAGAACAGCGCCCACAGGAAGAGCGCCGTGAGTGCAAACCGCGAGACCGTCAGCTTGTTCGGCAGGTTCATTTTCAGGAGTGCGGACAGCTTGTCCGCGTGTTTCGGAATGAAACATCGAACATCCAACATCGAACATCCAACATCCAATTCCCCAAAATACGCGAACAGCGAATCATTTGATGTTCGGCGTTGGATGTCGGTTGTTGGATGTTTTCCATTTCAGCAATCTATCAGGCTCCGAACTTGTCGAACATCTTCGCGTTGGCCTGCATGAGGCGGATGAGATATTTCGCCGCAAACACGCCGAGTGAGCCGCTGTTCGCGCCGGTTTCCGTGAAGCGTTGCAGCTTGTCCGAACCGCTGATCGCCGAGTGCAACAGCACCGGCTGTGGATGCCACGAATGTCCCTTCATCGCACATGGCGTTGAATGGTCGCCGGTGATGGCCAGTACATCCGGCTTTTTCCTTAGCAAAATCGGCAGCGCGGCGTCAAAATCCTCGATCGCCTTCATCTTCGCCATGAAGTTGCCGTCCTCGCCGTATTTGTCCGTGTATTTGTAATGGATGAAGAAAAAGTCGAAATTGTTGTATTCCTTCAGATAACGCTCGAATTGTTCGACGATGGTCGCCGGCCCTTCGATTTTTTTCATGCCTGCGAGTTGCGCCAGGCCCTTGTACATCGGATAAACCGCCAGGCACGCGGGTTTCAGTTTGTAGCGATCCTCGAACAGCGGGATGTGCGGCTGGTGCGCGATGCCGCGCATGAGAAAACCGTTCGCCGGTTTTTCCTTCGCGATGATCGGCAGCGCCGCCTTGTAAAAATCGGCGATAAGCCCGGCCATCTTTTTCTGGCCGGCGTTGCTTTCATCGCGCGGCTTGACGGTGGGAATGGCAAAACCCTCACGGTTCGGGTCGGCGTCGGTCAGCGGGCCTTCCAGCCCCTTGCCGCGGAACACGACGACGAAGCGGTGTTCCTTGCCGGCCTTGATGAGGATGTCGGTGTCGCCGATTTTTTTGATTTTGGCGGCGAGCATCGCGCAAAGTTTCTCGCAGGTCTCGGTCGGGATGCGGCCGGCGCGGCGGTCGGTGACGATGCCTTTGGGATCGAGCGAGGCGAAATTGGCGCGGGCGCAGACGTCGCCGGGCTTGAGTTCCATGCCCAAGCCGAGCGCCTCGATGACGCCGCGGCCCACCTGGAATTCCAGCGGGTCATAGCCGAACAAGCCGAGATGGCCGGGCCCGCTGCCGGGGGTGATGCCGGGCGCGGCGGGAATCATGCGGCCCTGCGCCGAGTCTTTGGCAATTTTGTCGAGGTTCGGCGTCGTGGCGGCCTCGAGCGGCGTGAGATAATTCTGTTCCTTGGTGGCGATGTCGCCCAGGCCGTCAAGGACGACCAGCGCGAGTTTGGCATTGGGTTTGAGTGTCAGTTCGGAATAAAGCGCGTCTAAATTCATCCGGTAATTTTGCAACAAATGCGCCGAAGTGCAATTCGATTCCGATTTGGTCGGTGGGTCAATTTGCAATCATGGTGGGGCGAGCGTCCCCGCGAGCCAGCTTAAAGTCGAGAATGCGAATGATTGCGTCGCAGTCGTCATCGGAAATTGTTTCCTTTCCCGGCGCAAGCACTCGCTGCGACCAGAACTGTCTGAAATCAGCGCTTTGCTTCTGCCAAATCTTGTCTTTGGCGGTCGAATCGTAGCTTTGGATAAAGTTAGAAACGAGTTCTTGCACCAAGCTTTTATTCATAATTAATTGGCACGTTACTAGGGCGTGTTTTCAAAATCAAAAAATGAACACAAATGCGATCAGCGGCGTCTATGATGGGAGTTCTTTTTATGAAAACATCCTCGCGGTTTCAGGTGTCGGATCTGCTCTGGGAGCGGATAAAAAAATTAACTTAGCAAGCTGGATTTACGTTATCGTTTGCGCGCCGACGGCGGCGCGGTCGTCCACCCAAAGACGATCGGTTGATGTTCGAAGCCATGCTCTTCATCTTGCGTACGGGTATTCCGTGGCGCGACTTGCCCGCCCGTTACGGGCCTTGGAACTCGGTCTATACGCGCTGGCGTCGCTGGTGCCAGTGTGGACTGTGGCCACGGTTGTTGGCCGTACTGGCGCGCAACGCTCAAGGCCAGTTGCGCTTTCTCGACGCCAGCCATGTCAAAGTGCATCAAGACGCCAGCAATCCCGCCGGTGGCCAACAAAATCAAGCCATTGGACGCACCAAGGGCGGGCTGAACACCAAAATCAATGCGTGGGTGGACGGGCGCGGACGGGCGGTGAGTTTGAGCTTGGCCCCAGGACAGCACGCCGATGTGTGCGTCGCACAGACCGCCGCGCGTCCGCCATTGCGTGGCACGACCACGGTGGCCGACAAGGGTTACGACAGCGACGGTTTTCGCGCGCTGTTGCGGCGCTGGGGCAGCCCACCCTTGCATTCCACCGCGCTGCAACCGGCTCAATCCGGTGGGCTGGCATCGCGGTCATTACAAGAAACGGCACAAGGTGGAAAACTTGTTTCAACGATTGAAACGCTATCGCAGAATTGGGACTCGTTATGAGAAACGTGATTTGTATTTCCTGGGCTTCGTTCAGATGGCTGCAATACTGGACTGGCTCAAAAACCCATTTTGAAAACACGCCCTAACGCGGCAGTGGAAAAACAAAATCATTTTTGAATTCTATTTACCAATCCGTCTCGCGATAGTCCTTCAGAAATTTTCTCGCCCGCTTTCGCCGTTTCCCGGTTTAATCTCCGGGCGCATGAAACAAAAAGCTTACGCCCGCGCGGGCGTGGACATTGATTTGGGCAACAAGGTCAAGGCAACCCTGCCGCAACTGCTCGCCGCCACCCACCGCCGCGAGGTGCTCGGCAAGGTCGGCGGTTTCGGCGGCCTCTTCGCCCTCGACCTGAAAAAATACCGCGAGCCGGTGCTCGTGTCGTCCGTGGACGGCGTCGGCACCAAGCTCAAGATCGCCTTCGCCATGGACCGGCACGACACCATCGGCGCCGACCTCGTGAACCATTGCGTCAACGACATCGCCGTGCTGGGCGCCGAGCCGCTGTTTTTTCTCGATTACCTCGGCACCGGCAAACTCGAGCCGCACGTTTTCACCGACATCATCAAGGGCTTCGCGCGCGCCTGCGCGGAAAATAATTGCACGCTCATCGGCGGCGAGACGGCGCAGATGCCGGGCTTTTACCAGAAGGGCGAATATGACGTGAGCGGCACGATTGTCGGCGTGGTCGAAAAATCGAAGATGCTCAACGGCCAGAAAACCGTGAGGGCAGGGGACGCCGTCATCGGCATTGCGTCGAGCGGTTTGCACACGAACGGCTATTCGCTCGCGCGCAAAATTTTCTTCGAGCAACTGAAGCTCAAGCCCAAGAGCCGCGTGCCGGAATTGAAAAACACCATCGGCGCTGAATTGTTGAAGGTCCACGTCAGCTACGGCCCGCTGGTGCAAAGGCTGCTGAAACAATTCAATCGGAGGGACGAGTTACACGAGTCCCAAACTTCAAAATTCCAAAAGTCAGGGGCTCGTATAACTCGCCCCTCCGAAAATATGGTCAAAGCCTTTGCCCACATCACGGGCGGCGGGTTTGTGGACAACATCCCGCGCGTGCTGCCGAAGAACTGCGACGTGGTCATCCGCAAAGGTTCGTGGGACATGCTGCCGATCTTCAAGATGATCGAGGCCAAAAGCGGCGTACCGGATGCGGAGCTTTACCAGGTGTTCAACATGGGCATCGGCATGGTGAGCATCGTGTCGGCGGACAAGGCGGATGCGGTCTTGAAATTCATCCGTGCGCAGAAGCACAAAGCTTGGTTGATTGGTGAAGTTGTCAAAGGCTGTGGCGAAGCGAGGGTGGAGTAAAACCGAAATCCGAATGTCAAAATCCGAAAGAAGCCCGAAGCCCGAATTGCGAATGACTCCAGCTTGCATTGGGTTGTTCAGATTTGGAATTCGGATTTCGGATTTCTTTCGGGCTTCGGAATTCGTGCTTCGGATTTCTCAATAGCTCATCCGGTCCAGCTTCACCTTGCCGCGGAAAATCCAGTAGATGCAGACGGTGTAGGCAATCACCACCGGCACGCCGATACCCGCAATGATGAGCATGATGCCGAGCGTTTTCGGCGACGAAGCGGCGTTGTAAATCGTCAGGCTGTTTTCCGGATTGGGCAGGCTGTAAACCAGGTTCGGGAAAATGTTCACGGCGAACAGCGCCATCAGCGTGATGATCGCCGCGCACGACGACAAAAACGCCCGCCAGTCGCGTCCGTGATGGAATTCGCGCGGGATGTTGGCGATGGCCAGCATGTTCGCCAGCGCGATGGTGAACAGCCACGGATTGTCCCGCACCCGCGCGGTCATGTGCGGCACGTAAAGCAGCGTGGCCATCATCGTCATCGCGGCGCAAATCACGAAGAAGATGATGCAGTTCATCGCCCAGCCGCGAAGTTTGTCGTGGAGCCGGCCCTCGGTTTTCATCACGCCGTAAATCGCGCCGTGCATCATGAACAGCGCCACGGTCGTGACGCCGACCAGCACCGGATACGGCTTGAGCAGGCCGAGGAAGGTGCCGGCAAATTCGCCGCGATCATCAATCGGCACGCCCCACGCAATGTTGCCCAGCGCCACGCCCAGGAGCAGGCCGGACAGGAGGCTGCCGGCGGAAAATCCGACGTCCCACATCTGCCGCCACCAGCGCATCGGCTGTTTGCTGCGGAATTCGATGGCCACCGCGCGGAAAATCAGCGACACCAGCAGCAGCATCAGCGCGAGATAAAAACCGGAGAACACCGTCGCATAGACATTCGGAAACGCGGCGAACAGCGCGCCGCCGCCGGTGACCAGCCAGACTTCGTTGCCGTCCCAGACCGGGCCGATGGCGTTGAGCAACGTGCGGCGTTCCGCGTCGTCCCGGGTGAACAAATGCAGCGCGCCGATGCCGAGGTCGAAGCCGTCGAGCATCGCGTAGCCGGTGAACAGCACGCCGACGAGGATGAACCAGATGGTGTTGAGATCGAAAGTCATAACGGGGAACGAAACATCCTAAACCGTGGGCGGAATAATGACGAATGACGAAATCTTAATGACTAAATAATGACGAAACTCAATGCCAAAACCGAATTACCCGAGCAGATATTATTTGGGAATTGGTCATTGGACATTCTTTTGTCATTCGGAATTCGTCATTAGTCATTTTTTGTGGGCAATGCCAGCTTGCCTGACGGCGTGAGATCGGCGTCATCCGGGCCGTGCTGGATTTTGTCGTTGAGCAGGTAGATGAACACCGCGAACAGCAGAAAATATATGAACGTGAACAATATCAGCGACGTCAGCACCACGTTGGCTTTCACCACCGCCGACAATCCCGCCGGGGTTCGCATCAGGTGGTAAACAATCCACGGCTGGCGTCCGACTTCGGCGGCGAACCAGCCGAGTTGATTGGCGATTTGCGGACCGAGCACGGAGAACACGAGAATCCACAGCAGCCAGCGCCGTTCGTGCAGCGTGCCGTGGCGGAAATAAAGAAATCCCAGCGCGGCAATCGCGATCAGGGTGAAGCCGATGCCCACCATGCCGTGGAAAAAAAAGAAGGAAACCTGCACCGGCGGACGGTCTTCCGGCGCGTAATCATTCAGGCCGATGACGGTTGCATGCACGTTGTTGTGCGCCAGGAAACTCAACATTCCCGGAATCTGGATGCCCACGACCTTTTCATTTTTTTCATCCACCCAGCCGGCCAGGGTCAGCGGCGCGTTTGAGGTGGTTTGGTAAAGACCCTCGAACGCGGCAAGCTTCTCGGGCTGGTTTTTCGCCACGCCTTGGGCGCTGGTGTGGCCGCTGACCAGTTGCAGCAGCGAGCCAACGAGCGCAACGGTCAAGCCGACTTTCAACGACGCGCGGGCGAAATCGTGATGCCGCTTTTTCAGCAGATACCACGCGCTGACGCTGACGACGAGAAACGCGCCCGCCTGCCACGCGCCGCAAAGCGTGTGGAACAAGCGATCCATCGAGGACGGATTGAAGACCAGTTGCCAGAAGTCGGTGATTTCCGCGCGTTCCGCGCCGTTCCGAATTACGAGGTGATAACCGGCGGGCGTCTGCATCCAGGAATTGGCGACGACGATCCAGATGGCGCTGAAATGCGCGCCAAGGCAGACCATGCACGTCGAGAAAAAGTGCAACTTGCGGCTCACTTTGTCCCAGCCGAACAGCAGCACGGCGAGAAAGCCGGATTCGAGGAAAAACGCAAAGATGCCTTCCGCCGCCAGCGCGCTGCCAAACACGTCGCCGACGTATCGCGAATACGTCGCCCAGTTCGTGCCGAACTCGAATTCCATGACGATGCCCGTGGCCACGCCGATGGCGAACGTGAGGGCGAACACCTTGGTCCAGAACCGCGCCATCTGGTGATAGACCGGCCGGTTGGTTTTCAGCCACAAGCCTTCCATGACCACGAGCAGGACGCCCAGACCGATGCTCAACGGCGGATAAATGTAGTGAAACGCAACCGTCGCTCCGAACTGGATGCGGGATAATGTCAGGACATCCATGCCTCTTGATAACGATTTGACGGGTCCAGGTCAATAAGCGCCTGCTTGCTGTAGCCGCCGCCGTGAGGCTCGGATTAAATGACGAATGACGAATGACGAAATCCAAAAGAAGCTCGAAGCCCGAAATCCGAAGACCAGAAAGTGACGCAAATGGTTGCTGGTTTTGGACTTTGGTTTTCGGATTTCTTTCGTCATTCGTAATTCGTCATTCGGATTTTTACTCGTGCGCGCCCGTCTTCGCATTGCTTCGACGCGGCGGGCCGCGTAATCTGCGGGCAACATTTTCATGAAAATCCTGGTCATCGGTTCGGGCGGGCGCGAACACGCGCTCGTATGGAAGCTGGCGCAGTCGCCGCACGTCACGCAACTGTGGTGCGCGCCGGGCAACACCGGCATCGCGCAGGAACGGCTGGCCAAAAATTCCGCGCCCGTCGAATGCGTGAACCTCGGCGCCGGGGATTTGCCGAAGCTGCTCGCGTTCGCGCAGGAAAAAAAGGTCGAACTCACCGTCGTCGGGCCGGACAACCCGCTCGCGCTGGGCATTGTGGATTTGTTCCAGAATAACCGGCAGTTGCATCTGGGGGCCGAACCAAAAGGCCGCGCAATTCGAGTCGTCGAAGGTTTTCTCGCAAAATTTCATGGAGAAGCACGGCATCCCCACCGCGCGCGCCGGGACTTTTGATGACGTCACTACAGCGAAGCAATTTGCGGCGTCCTTGGGCAAATGCGTTGTCAAAGCCGACGGTCTGGCACTCGGGAAAGGGGTGCTGATCTGCACCAACCGGGCGGAAGCGGAAAAGGCCGTGGATGAAATCATGGTGGATAAAGCATTCGGCGCGGCCGGCGCGAAAATTGTTATCCAGGAATTTCTGGAAGGCAGGGAAATTTCGCTGCATGCGCTTTGCGATGGCAAAACAGCAAGATTCTTCCCCACTTCGCAAGATCACAAACGCGCACTCGATGGGGATAAAGGTTTGAACACCGGTGGTATGGGCACATGCTCACCAGTGCCTTTCCTAACTGACCTGACGGACCCAAGTTTGTTGGAAACCGAAAGGGAGATAATTGGTCCTTGGTTAAAAGGATGTGCAGCCGAAGGGATTGATTTTCATGGAATTTTATATCCTGGCGTCATGCTCACCGAAGCCGGCCCAAAGGTTTTGGAATTCAACACGCGTTTTGGTGACCCGGAGACGCAGGTTTACCTGATGCGGTTGGAAAATGATCTGGTGGAACTGCTCGTCGCCAGTGTGAACGGCACCCTTGGCAAAATGGAATTGAAATGGAGTCCGCAGGCGAGCGTATGCGTGGTGATGGCCAGCGGCGGTTATCCCGGCAGCTACGCCAAAGGCAAACCAATCCTTGGCCTGGCCGAAGCGGCGAAGTTGCCAGACGTGAAAGTGTTTCATGCAGGGACAGCGAAGTCCGGCGATCAAATCATCACCAACGGCGGGCGCGTGCTGGGCGTGACGGCGCTGGGCAAGGATTTGAAGCGCGCGCAAGCCGCCGCCTACGCCGCCGTTTCCAAAATTAACTTTGAAGGCGCGCATTTCCGCCGGGACATCGCGGCGAAAGCGTTGTAGCGGCGGGCGTCCTTGCCTGCCGTAGAGGGCGTGCGTCCCGCCGCCCGGAATGGGGCACGAGGGTTTGAGGACTCACAAAGTGTCCGAGCGGCTTGGGTGGGTGTGGGGTTTTTTCCGCCGGGCTGGAAGCCCGGCTCTACGGCAGGCGGGACGCCCGCCGCTACGACGATTGCCGCCGTTCGTTCGCGCTGCTCCACTTCCAGTCTTCCGGGCATTGGCAGAACCCGGCTTTGACAGGATTATTTTCGACATAAGCCGCCAACCGCGCGTGTTCGGCATCGTCGCGAATCCAGTGGTCGAACGATTCGGCCTGCCAGAATTCCCCGGTGCGGTTCAAAAGCTTGTTGGCGGCTTTGCTCGTGAAGGATTTCCAACTATGCAGGATGTCGCTCAACGTGTGTCCCGGCATCGGCCACACGACGGCGTGAACATGGTTGGGCATCACCACCCAGGAGCAAAGCTCATAGCGTTGCCCGTCGAAGAACCGCACCGCAGACGCGATGAGACCGGCCACTTCCGGCTTGCTCAACCAGCACGCGCCGTGTCCAGCGTCGAGTAACGCTTCCACCTTGTCGCAATACCACGCCAGCAACTGCTGCTCCTCGTGCCAGGTCAGCGGACTCTTGGCGGTGCGGGATTGTTCGAGAATGACTTTGCGCTCGTGTTTCAACCGGGCGACTTCATGGGATGGCAGAGAATCAGCCAGCCGGAAAGTGACGAAATAAACCGCGCCCTCCTTTTTCAGATGCGGGAGCTTCCCGCGAAAATGCAACCCGGCGACCAGCAGATTGGGTGGCGTGTCGGGTTCGGGCATGAGAAAAACGTGTCAGGCAGCCGAGCAGCCGGCAAGCGTGTAATGTGCGTGTGGCGGCGGGCGTCCCCGCCTGCCGTAGAGGGCGTGCGTCCCGCCGCCCGGAATGGGGCACGAGGGTTTGAGGACTCACAAAGTGTCCGAGCGGCCTGGGTGGGTGTGAGGTTTTTTCCGCCAGGCTGGAAGCCCGGCTCTACGGCAGGCGGGACGCCCGCCGCCACGGACACCCGTCGTGAAATTCCAGTTTGACGGCGCGCGTGGCTGCCGGGATATTGCGGCGAAGCGATGTAGCGGCAGACATCTCGTCTGCCGTGGAGGGCTGGCGTCCCGCCGCCCGGAAAAACCGCCGGCAAATTTCGATTGGCAAACATTTCAGCAACTCCCGGTTGACGTGAGATTTTTTCGCCGGGCGGGACGCACCGGCTCCACGGCAGGCAAGGATGCCTGCCGCTACGCGCTGGCGCACATTTTCGTCGCGGTATCGTAACGAAAGCTTTACACTGATTTCCAATCTCGTGGCTGTACGCATTCAAACCTGTTCGGAACCTTCCTGGGAATTGAAAGTCCCGGAATATTTTAATTTTGCCACCGACGTCATTGACCATTGGGCGAAAACGCAGCCGGACGTCACGGGATTGTGGTGCGTGAATGCGGCGACGGGCGGCGGAACAAAAGTTCACGTTTCAACAACTTTCCGGTGTTGTGCGCCCAAGCCGCCAATGTCTTCCGCTCGGCAGGAGTGCGGCGCGGCGACCGCGTGCTCATCATGCTGCCGCGCGTGCCGCAATGGTGGATCGCCATGCTGGGCCTCATCCGGCTGGGCGCGGTGCCCGTGCCCGGCACGTTGCTGCTCACGCCGCGCGACGTGGCTTACCGGATTCAAGCTGCCCGGATCAACGCGGTGATTGCCAATGCGGAAGGCGTTGTCAAGCTGGACGGATTCGACGGGGTGCGTCTGGCTGTGGGTGAAACGCCGTTGGGCTGGATTGATTTCGATGCCCAACTGCGCGCGGCGGACACGAAATTTCAATCTGAGCCAACGCGCAGCGACGCCCCGGGCATCATTTATTTTACCAGTGCCACGGCCGGCGATCCCAAAATGGTGTTGCACACCCAGGTAAGTTACGGTCTCGGCCACCGGCTCACGGGCGGATTGTGGCTCGATTGCAAGCCCGGTGAAGTGCACTGGAACATTTCCGATCTCGGCTGGGGCAAGGCTGCGTGGTCCAGCTTCTACGGCCCGTGGCAGATGGGCGCCTGCGTGTTCGCGTTGGATGTCCGGGGCAAATTTGATCCCGCCCAGACCCTGGACACTTTGGCGCATTTTCCAATCAACACCTGGTGCGCGCCGCCGACGGCGTTGCGATTGATCGTGCGGCAGGACCTTGCGCGCTGGAAATTTCCCAAACTGCGCCACTGCGTCACCGCGGGTGAACCGCTGAATCCCGAGGTGTTCAAACTCTGGCAGGACGCCACTGGTTTGACGCTTTACGAGGCTTACGGCCAGACGGAAACCGTGGCGTTGATCGGCAACTTCCGTTCCCTCGGCCACGAAGTGCGACCCGGTTCGATGGGCAAATCCATGCCGGGATTCACCGTGGCGCTGTTGGACGAGGATTTGAACGAAGTGCCCGCCGGACAGGAAGGGGAAATTGCCGTGCGCGTGAAACCTCATCGGCCGGTCGGATTGTTCCATGAATACTGGCTGAACCCGGGCGAGATGGCGAAGCAGCTCCGTGGCGACTGGTATCTCACCGGCGATCGCGCGGTGCGGGATGCCGACGGATACTTTTATTTTGTCGGACGCAGAGACGACGTCATCAAGAGTTCGGGCTACCGCATTGGGCCGTTTGAGGTTGAGAGCGTGCTGCTCGAACATCCGGCGGTGCTGGACGTGGCGGTGGTGGGCAAGCCCGATGAAGTGCGCGGGCAAATTGTGAAGGCGTTTGTCATCCCGCGTCCGGAAGCCGCCGCCGGTGAAGACTTGAAACGCGCGCTCCAGCAGCACTGCAAGCAGGCCGCCGCGCCCTACAAATATCCGCGTGAGATCGAATTTGTGAAGGAGCTGCCCCAGACCATCAGCGGCAAAACCCGGCGGGTGGAGTTGCGGAACCGCCCGGCGGCCAAAGCCCGGGTTTGACCGCGAAATACACGAACGACACGAAATAGTTTAGCGCCAGCGGCGCGGCATATTTGTAGCTGCCAGCACATAAGAGAAAACCAAGCTCCGTAGGAGCGGCATCGTCAGGGGAATATGTCGCTCCTACGGAGTTGTATTCTATTCAATGCAATTCTACACAGATGCCGCACCGCTGGTGCTTTGGGAATGGGCAATGTGCATGCTTCCGCCGCGACATCGCGGCGAAGGCCCTATAAAAGTTGCAGCATTTACTTCCCAGCGGATTTTTTCAGCATCAATTTTTGAAGCGCTATTTGTTGTTCGGGAGTAGTCGCGTAAGGCAGTAGTTGAGACATTTCAATTTGCCATTGCCCGTTGTGAGCCGCTCGATATGCGTCGAAAACTGGCTTCATTGTTTCAAATGTTTCGTTCGGCAAAAAATCCGTGCTGCCACTGCCGGTGGGACCGATACCGTAGCGGGTATCGAACACGTCATCCACCGGCGCTTTCTGCGTTATGATCACATCCCCACCCATACCCAGACTTTTTACAGTTGTGGCGGGCGCGATCTCCCACCGTTGCAGAATGGCGTCGTCCATCGGTGAGTCGAAATAGGGCTGCAATTGGCCGAGATCGGTTGGCATCTGTCCGCTGCTGCTTTGCAGGTATGCCTTTAGCGCTTTCTGTAACATGGACGCGACTTTGCCTTCAACGGCGCTGCGCAACGAAGCCAACGCACGACGATAATCAGCATCGGTGTCGAGTTTGCCATTGGCGGCATTCAGCCAAACCTGATCGATAAGAAATTGAAGTTCGGGAATTTTTGCGCCCGGCGTTTCTGCCAATCGCTGCTTGAGTTTGTTCATTTTGGCCGCCAATGCTTTTCTATGCTCGGTCGGATCATTGGTTTCGTTTCGCAAGCGCGCCATTTCCCCGCGCAATTTCAGAAGCTCGGCCGTGTTTCGGTTTGATTTCAATTGCTCGTTTTCCGCCTGCAATTCCGCCAGGCGTTTCGTCGCGTCGTCGCGTTCACACTGTAGTTACTGAATTTGTTCGGCCAGCGGCACTTGTGCTTGCTGGAGCGTTTGAACCCGGCTTCGTAGCGTTGATGCCTGGCGGGCTTCGTAGATTCCCGCCCCGGCGACAACGGCGAGTGTGGCGGTGATTAAAGATTTTTGGAGTGTGGTCATGGCAATGGTTTTGATGGCGGTGGCGGTTGCGGTGGCGGCCATGGTTGTTCCAGCCAGAATCGCGGTGGTGGAAATGGTGGCGGCCAACCCGGCGGGCGCGGCCTGGACGGCATTGGCGGAGATGGCCATTGCCAGCGCGGAACCGGTCGTGGTGATGCCGTGATGCGCCAGATGGTCGCGCAGTTTTTCCAGGGCGCGGGAAACCCGTTTTTGCGCCGTGTCATCGCTCACGCCCAACGCGAGTCCCACGGAGCGCAGGTCCTGGTTCTTGAAGAATCGCAACACCAGCGCATCGTGATCCGCCACATTCAATCCGGAGATGGCTTCATCCAGAACGGGACACAGGCGGTCCCAATCCGGTGCGGTTTCAGGAGTCGAATGAAGATTTTCCATGGCTTGCCTTTCGCGCGAGTGCCGGCGGAAATCATCGCGCCGGAGATTGAGGGCGAGATTGCGCGTGCAACGACACAACCAGCCCGCCAGCGAAGCGTCCGGATTCAATTTCCCGGCCAGGGCGTGCGCGCTACGCGCGAGGCTGGTGAAGACGTTTTGGGCGACGTCACACGCCAGATCGGACGACAGCAACTGGCGCAACGCGGCGGAATAGACAAGGTTCGTGTGCCGGGCGACGAGTTCGGTGAACGCGGATTCGCTGCCGGATTCGGCATATTCGCGCAAAAGCTGGGCATCGGACTTGGGCTGCATCTACCCATTAAATACCCGGGGTGCAGGAAATCCGACAAAGTTTTTCGGGGAATTTGATTTCAACGGCGCGTAGTTCCGCCGCGACATCGCGACGAAGGCGTTTAGCCATACAATGAGGAACGGCGCCAAAATTTGGATGAAAGCTAGTTGCGTTTCGGTTCAATCGCGAAATCCTGCTGGGCTTTTTCTGTTTCCCCCAGCAATTCATAACATTGTCCGCGCAAGCGATGCGCATCTTCAATATTGGGGTTCAGTTGCATGGCTGCCGTGTAGTCGTCAATCGCCTTCGAATAATCATGCAAATACATTTGATAAACGTGACCTCGCCAAAACTGTGCTCCGGCGATTGACTTGGTTTTGCCCTCAAGTTGATTTGAAAAATCGGTATCGCCATTGATGTAAATTGTCCAATCAGCGATGGCCTCCTCGTATTTCCCCAGGCTTGTTGCATAGTCGGTCGCACGGTTCCAGCGAGCCGAGGAATCATTCGGCTTGATCTCCAGGCAGCGTGTGTAATCAGCCACTGCTTTTTCGTAACCGCCTCTTTCTTTCGGCAAATTTGAGGCATAAAGATTGCCGCGCTCCATATAAGCTTCAGCCATATTTGGATCTAATTCGATGGCTTTATTTAGATCCTCCAGTTGCGCTTCATATTCGTGATTCATGGAATGCTGGTTTGCCCGATTGTAATACTCACGCGCTGACGCCAGCAGCGGCTGTTGAAGCTGATTGTTGGAGTTGCTTTTTTTAGCCAGTTGGGCGCGTAAGACACCGGCTTCCCCGCGAAGCTTCAATAACTCGGCGTTATTTCTTTTGGCCTCCGCCAGTTCCTCGCTCAAGCTGGCAATATAGTTGGTCGTGTGGTCTTGTTCGCTTTGCAACTGACGGATTTGATCGACTAGCAGCGCCTGCTGTTGCTGGAGAGTTTGAACCTGCCCGCGCAATCGTGCAGCTTGATGCGCTTCGTAAATTCCTGTTCCCACGGCGGCGGCGACCGTGGCGGTGATGAGGGTTTTCTGCAGGGTGGTCATGGCAATGGCTTTGGTTGCTGCAATTACAGTTGAAGCGTGAACGGCCGTTCCAGCAAGTGCGGCCAGGGAAATGGTTGCCGCCAGTCCAACCGGTGCGGCCTGGACGGCGTTGGCGGCGATAAGGACGACGAGTCCGCTGGCGCCGACGGTGACGCCGCGTTTCGAGAGAAATTCACGCAGATGTTCGACGGCGCGGCTGACGCGCTTTTGCGCCGCGTCGTCGGACGTGCCGAGGGTTTGGCCGACTTCGCGCAGGGATTTGTTCTCGAAGTAGCGGAGCAAAACGGCGGCGCGGTCGGTGTCGTCGAGCGCTTCCATTGCTTTGTCGAGAACGGGTTCAATGTCAGTCCAGACAGGCTGGAAGCCTGTCCCACTATCGGCAGCGTGCGCGTTCATGGCATTCATCTCGGTGGCGATTTGTTCGCGCAATTGCCGGCGGGATTCTTTTCGCACCACATCAATGGCTGTCCGGCGCGTGACTTGATACAGCCAGGCCGTCAAAACAGTGTCGGGCTTCAATTTGCCGGCGTTCCGTGCGAGGTCGGTAAAAACGGATTGCGCGACTTCCTCGGCCAGTTGCGGCGAGCGGACCTGCCGCAGTGCGGCGGAATAGACCAAATCCAGATGGCGGCGGACCAGTTGGGCAAAAGCCTCCTCCGAATTCCGGTCAGCGTAGTTTTGCAGCAATTCCAGGTCGCTGGTCATCGTTTCCAAATATATCGCCGCCGCCACCCCGAATCCGACAAAAAAGATTTACAATTGACGATATGCGGCCACTGCGAAACAAGCGTAGCGGCTTTCGGCAGAAAGCCGCACTCTTCCGTTTCCAGAAGTTTGCGGCGCTCCGCCGGGACGCCGCCACAGCCAGGCAGGCGTTTCCCCGAGGCCCCCAATCGCAAATGTCTAGCTGCTTTACTTTCGTGGTTTTGTCCCGCATTTTGCGGCGCAGCATGACACGACGTTTCTTGAGTCTTTTTGCCCTGGCGGTGGCCGGTTGGCTGGCCACGCCCTGCGCTTGGGGCGCGGACACCACCAGCCCGGCGCCTGATTTCAAGGAAGTCTATGATTTGCTCCGCACGAATCTCACGGGCGCAACGGACGATAATTTGAACCGCGCGGCGATCGAAGGCCTGCTGTCCCGGTTCCCCGGCAAAGTTTCATTGGTCGGCGGCGCGGCGGACGGGTCAGCGATCCCGCAAGACGGGTCGGCGTTGAGCAAATCCGCCATCATTGAAAACAACGTCGCCTATCTGCGCGTCGGCCATGTCACGGGCAGCCTCGCAGCCGAATTGACCGCGGCGTATCGCGCGTTGACCGCCTCCAACAAGGTTGCCGGCCTCGTCTTGGATTTACGGTTCGTCGTCGGCGACGATGCCGCATCGGCGCAGGCCGCGGCGAATTTGTTCGCGTCCAAAAAAATCGCCGCCGGATCGCTGGTGGTGCTGGTGAACGCCGAAACGCGCGGCGCGGCGGAAATGCTGGCGGCGGCGTTGCGCCACGCGGGCGCGGGTCTGATCATCGGCAACCCGACGGCGGGTGAGGCGGCGACTTTCAAGGAATTTCTCCTGCGCAACGGCGAACGATTGCGCATCGCGACGGCGCCGGTCAAATCAGGCAATGGCCTTGCGGTTCCATCTGGCGGTTTGCAGCCCGACATCGCCGTGGCCGTGAGTGCGGATGACGAACGCGCGTTTTGGGAAAATCCCTATGCGTCACCGGCGCAGAACAACAACGGTCCCGGGGTTGCAACCAACAATTTACTGCCGTTTGTGGACCACCTCAGCGAGGCGGACTTGGTGCTGCAAAAGCAGAACGACGGGAAACGCAACGGGACGCTCCACCTGCGGGACATGGATTTCCCCGTGGCCAGCCCGATCCGCAGACCGGGCGATAGCGGCAACCCGAACGAAAATCCCGCGCCGGCGCGGGCGGCGGAACCGCAAAAGCCGGTGATTCGCGACCCGGTTCTGGCGCGCGCGGTGGATTTGATCAAAGGACTCGCCGTCGTACGCCAGTCACGCCCCTGATTTCGGATTGACGATGCGCTTTTTGCAACTCATCGTTAGACTTCGCGCGGGATGAAAACCATTCTGTTCATTTGTACCGGCAACGTCTGTCGCAGCCCGATGGCCGAAGCGCTGTTCCGGCGGGCGGCGGCCGGACGCGGGGAATTCCGCGTGTTTTCGGCGGGACTCGGCGCGGTGGACGGCCAGCCGCCGACGGCGCATTCGGTGGCGGCGATGCGCGAGCTGGGCATTGACATTTCCGGGCAGCGCAGCCGGATGCTCACGACGGACCTGGTGCGGCAGGCGGATTACATTTTCGGCATGACGCACAGCCACGTGGACGCGATAACGCTCCTGTATCCGCCGGCGGCGGAAAAAACCTTTTTGCTGCGCGAATTCGACGACACGCTCGAAGAATTTGAGAAAGACATCAGCGACCCGATCGGCGGCACGTACGAGGTGTATGAGAATTGCCGCGACCAGATTGAACAGGGCATCGCGTCACTTTTGAAATTTATGGAACAACACGAAATCTTGTCGGCTCCGCATGCGGCCATGCCTGTGGCGGTCACAAACTTCGCGCTCGGCGCGGACCATGGCGGTTATGAATTGAAGGAGGCGCTGAAACAACATTTGCATCAGCGCGGCTTGAGCGTCGCGGATTTTGGCGCCAAATCGAGGGAGCCGGGCGACGATTATCCCGATTTTGCCCGGCCGGTGGCGCAGGCGGTTGCCGCGGGCCAGGCGGAACTCGGCCTGCTTATTTGCACGAGCGGCATCGGCATGAGCATGGCCGCCAACAAGGTGCCGGGCGTGCGCGCCGCGCTTGTCGCCGATGAACCAACCGCAGTGCTGGTGCGGCAACACAACGACGCGAACATCCTTTGCCTCAGCGGCAAAAACACCCCGCCGGAACTGGGCCGCAAAATTCTCGACGCGTTCATCGGCGCCAAATTTGAGGGCGGGCGCCACGAACGCCGCGTCAACAAAATGGATGTCCGTTCGGCTGCGCCGCAATTGCGGTTGCGCAACGTGGATTCCGCCGTGGCCGAATCCATCGAACATGAGCGCCTGCGCCAGCAGGAAAACATCGAGTTGATCGCAAGTGAAAATTTTGTCAGCCCGGCGGTGCTGGAGGCGCAAGGCTCCGTGCTCACGAACAAGTACGCCGAGGGCTATCCGAAAAAGCGCTGGTATGGCGGCTGCGAAAACATGGACACGGTCGAGCAACTGGCCATTGACCGCGCGAAAAAACTTTTCGGCGCGGAACACGCCAACGTCCAGCCGCACTCCGGCAGCCAGGCGAACATGGCGGTTTACTTTGCCATGCTGAAGCCCGGCGACAAGATGCTGACGATGGACCTGAGCCACGGCGGGCATCTGACGCACGGCAACAAGGCGAATTTTTCCGGCAAATTTTTCGAAATCGTCCATTACGGCGTGCGCAAGGACGACGAACGGATTGATTACGACCAGCTCGCCGCCCTGGCGCGCGAGCACAAACCGAAGATGATCACCGTCGGTGCCAGCGCGTATCCGCGCATTATTGACTTCAAGCGCATGGGCGAAATCGCCCGCGAAGTCGGAGCGTATCTGCTGGCGGACATCGCGCACATCGCCGGACTCGTCGCGACGGGACTGCATCCCAGCCCGATTGAGCACGCGGATTTTGTGACGACGACGACGCACAAAACGTTGCGCGGGCCGCGCGGCGGATTGATTTTGTGCCGCGAAAAGAACGCGAAGGAAATTGATTCGCAGGTTTTCCCCGGCATTCAGGGCGGCCCGCTCGAACACGTCATTGCCGCAAAAGCCGTCTGCTTTTACGAAGCGTTGCAGCCGTCATTCGAAAATTATCAGCAGCAAATTTTGAAGAACGCCACGGCGCTGGCTGATGGCATGAAACGCAACGGCTACCGGCTCGTCAGTGGCGGCACGGACAACCATTTGATGCTCGTGGACGTGGGCGCAAAGAATGTGACCGGCAAGGATTGCCAGAACGCGCTTGACGAAGCCGGCATCACGGTGAACAAGAACACGATTCCGTTCGAGACCCGCTCGCCGTTCCAGGCCAGCGGCATCCGGCTGGGCACGCCGGCGGTGACCACGCGCGGCATGAAGGAAGCGGAGATGGCGGCCATTGCGGACATGATTTCCGAGGTGCTGCTGGACATCAAAAACGTCGAGGCGGCGCACAAGGTCTGCGCCCGCGTGCGGGAATTGACGGCGAAGTATCCGCTGCCGTATTGAATTCACCGTTGCATTTTTGCCGTTGCAAACTAAATTGAAAAGGTGAGTGTAGCCCAGATTATCAATGAATTGCCCAAGTTGACGGCGGCGGAACTTCAAGCCGTGCGCCAGAAACTCATGGAAATCGTGGACGGAAATTCGGCGGTGGCATTGCACGATCATGGCATTGATGAAGTGCAAGCCGCAGATTTGCGCTCGCGCCTGAAAACGTTCGCTGAAGATTGGGAACGTCCCGAAGCCTCCATCTACGATGAAGACCAAGCGCGGTGACGTGGTTTTGGTATTGTTTCCGAATTCCGATTTGCACACCGCCAAGCGCCGTCCCGCTCTTGTCATTCAGCGCGACGAATTGTCCGGCGGACTTGCCCAAACCATCGTCGCCATGATTTCCAGCAACCTCGCGCGTCGCGGCCACGCCAGCCGTATTTTTGTCAGCCACGATTCAGTGGAAGGCAAAGCCGCCGGATTGAGATTGGATTCCGTAATTATGACCGACAATCTCGCCACAGTTTTCGGGGCGGAAATGAATTCCATTCTCGGCCATCTGCCGGATATGGAAACCGTGGGCGCAGCTTTGAAACACACGCTGGCTCTGGACTGAAACGCAGGCGCGAACTGGCGGCGAAATTTCCGCTGCCATTAAGGTTGTTGCCCTGCATTGGCCGCAGCGAATTTCAAGGTTGCATCAAAACCACGCAATGTTCTCTCGTCGCCAAAAACAATCCGCCAGCTGTCGCCAAATTGATGCAACGTCACTTGATTTTGACGAACTCGCCCGTCTTGATACTGATGCTGTTCGATCAAAGTGTCTTCATCGCCTTGAATGTTTTGTGAGACGACGGCAAAACCTGCGATGGGCGGTATGTCAGACAACATCGCATAGAGCACCCCGTCAACGGAGCCAAACTTTTGCCTGACGGATTCCGGCGCAGCAGCAAAAAGTGCTTCCGCTTTGGCTTCGGCATCAGCGTCCCAGGCAACGAGCGAGGAAAAAACATTCGCATCATGTTTCGACATGGCCCAATTTAAGGTTTGCATCGCCGCCGTCGGCGACGCGTTGCCGACATTCGCCCAATCTGCGGCAGGCGAAAGCGGAACCGTCGGCGCATCCAGCACTGCGGGCAAGTTGGCTTCCGTTTGAGACAATCTGGCCTGATGCGCGTCCGATTGAGCCTTACCGTGATTTTCATTCTGCCGGTGACGCACACTCGCTTCAGCTCGAAGCCGGAGCAATTCATTCAACTGCTCATCCGAAAGCGATTGGGAATGGCCCGCCGCGGCAACCCGATTAGAGAGATTTTCGTTGTCGGTTTGCAGTTGGTTTATTCGCTGGCGCAACGATTGATTTCCCTCGCGCAGTTTGGTTTGAGTCTGGTGTTGAACCACCAAAGCAGTTGTCGCGCCGGCAATCACCAGCGCGCTGAGGCTGAGCTTGAGTTTGGTCAGGGTCATAATTTTCAAAAGGGTGAGTGTTCCAGTTCCCGCACCGGCGAGTGATGCGCTCGTGAGCATCGCCGCCAGCCCGGCGGGCGCGATTTGAACCGCGTTCGCCGAGATTACGGACGCCAGCGTAGTCGTGGCCGCGACGCCGCGGCGCAGAAAAACCGCGCGCAGTTTTTCCAGCGCCCGTTCCACCCGCATCCGCGCGGCGTTTTCGTTGAGGCCAAGCTTCCCGCCGATTTCAGCAAACTGACGGTTTTCAAAGTAACGGAGCAAAATCGCTTCGCGGTCGGGTTCCTTGAGTTCATGCATCGCTTCATCGAGCACCGGGCGGAGTTTGTTCCAATCAGGTTCGGGCGCGGTTTCATGAATGGGTTCGCGCATAAGTTTCTCCTCGCGGTCGCGGCGGCGGTTTTCCGTCCGCGCAATTTTTGCGGCGGCAAAATGCGCGCTGGTGTAAAGCCAGCCGGTCAGCGTGCCGCGGCGCGCGAGCGAAGAGGCCTTGCGCACGAGGTCGGTGAAAACCGTCTGGGCCACGTCCTGCGCCAGGTGGGCGTCGCCATTGACCTGCCGCAGTGCCGCGGAATAGACCAGGTTGACGTGCCGCTGCACCAATTCGGCAAAGGCCTCCTCGGATTGGGTCCCAGCATAGCGGCGGAGCAGTTCGGAATCGGGCGTCATGTTCACCTTATAGCACCCGCCCGGATGGAAATCGCACAAGAAAAATCCGGTTTGGCGGCTTGACATGGCGGCCCAAGTGCGCCAAGGTGTGCGTGAGTTGACTGCGAAATTTCCCTTGCCGTATTGAGGATCCGAAAGCCTTGATGCGCTCCGGTTGGTGGTCATCCCAGTTTGAACTATTCCGGTCGCAGGGCGTCCAATGCGTGACGGCTTGTCACATCCGGCAATTGAAATCCAATTAATCCAGCCAAAGTTAATCTATGCCAAGAGTCTCAACCAGAAAACCCAAAGTGAAACCGGCGGTGGAAGCCCCGGCGGAAACTCCCGCCGTGAAATCGCCGGAATTGACCAATGGCAGCCCGGTCACGGAAATATCCACCGCAATTGAACCGTCCGGTTCCGCCGCCTTGCAGCCGCCCTCCACGCCGGTTGAACTGGCCGAAGAGCCCAAAGTGGAGGATCCCCGGGCGGAAGATCGCCGCGGTCCGCAACGCGACAAGATCGTTACGTCGTTGAACATCGCCAAACTTCAGGCGATGCAGATGAGCGAGTTGAATCACATGGCCAAGGAACTCGGCGTGGAGAATTTCGGCACGATGCGCAAGCACGAGGTCATTTTCCACATCCTCCAGAAAAACGCCGAACGCGCGGGCGTGCTGTTTTCCGAGGGCGTGCTCGAAGTGCTGCCGGAAGGTTTCGGCTTTCTGCGTTCGCAGAGTTTTAATTATCTGCCCTGCCCGGAGGACATTTATGTTTCGCCCTCGCAAATCCGCCGGTTCGATTTGCAGACCGGAAATTTGATCGCCGGCCAGATCCGGCCGCCGAAGGAAAAGGAAAAGTTTTTCGCGCTGCTCAAGGTTGAGGGCGTGGACGGCGAGGACCCGGACAAGGCGAAGGAAAAAACCCATTTCGACAATCTCACGCCGCTGTTCCCGAACAAGCGGTTCATTCTGGAAACCGCCGCCGACGAGTTGAGCACGCGCGTGCTGGATCTCGTCTGCCCCATCGGGAAGGGCACGCGGGGACTCATTGTCGCGCCGCCGCGCACGGGCAAAACCGTGCTCATGCAGAAAATCGCCAACGCCATTCTCAAAAATAATCCCGAAACCTACCTGTTCATCCTGCTGATTGACGAGCGGCCGGAGGAAGTCACGGACATGGAACGTTCCTGCAAAGGCGCGGAAGTCATCAGCTCGACGTTCGACGAGCCACCGGAACGCCATGTGCAGGTCGCCGAGATGGTCATCGAAAAAGCCCGGCGCATGATCGAACACAAGCGCGACGTGGTGATTTTGCTCGATTCCATCACGCGCCTCGCGCGCGCCTACAACACCATTCAGCCGCACTCCGGCAAAATCCTGTCCGGCGGCGTGGATGCGAACGCGTTGCACAAGCCGAAGCGCTTTTTCGGCGCGGCGCGCAACATCGAGGAGGGCGGCTCGCTCACCATCATGGCCACCGCGCTGGTGGACACCGGCAGCCGCATGGACGAGGTCATTTTTGAAGAGTTCAAGGGCACGGGCAACATGGAGGTGAATCTGGACCGCGCGCTGGTGGACCGCCGCATTTTCCCGTCCATCAACATCGAACACTCCGGCACGCGCAAGGAGGAACTGCTCTACCACCCGGATGAACTGGACCGGATTGTCCTGCTGCGCCGCGCGCTCACCGGCGTCCCGCCCGTCGAGGCGATGGAACTGCTTTTGGGCAAACTCAAGAAAACCAAGACCAACATCGAGTTTCTGCTCGGGATGACCGTGAGTTGAACCCGAACTCCGAAGTTGCATTTCTGTGTTGGCGGAGTGCGACCGTTCCGGTTTCATCTGGGTGGGGTGGGCAAGGGGTTGCGTAATGTTCCGCGGTTTGGATGAAGCCAGTTGCTGCGCCCGAGGACGGGCGCACTCCGGCCTGACCTCGACCGCCCCGCCAGTGTTTTGAACAAGCCATCATGCCATTTGTACAATTGATGAAATAGCTATTTCATTAATTGTACCATTCATACTGAAGCCTGTTTTTGTAATTTCGCAGTTCGGGTTGAAAGAAGTTGGCGAAAGGTTGAAAAGCTCGCATAATTTCGCCGGCGTGCGGCCCTAAAACCATCATGATCACCGAAGAAAACTTTCTCGATTTCAAGTGCCCCTATTGCGGCGAACCGGCTTCTTTTCCCGAAAGCGCGACCGGCTCCGCCCAGGAGTGTCCCAACTGTATGGAAAGCCTCGTTGTGCCGGAGGCCGGCAGCGAAACGGGCGAAAAGATTCCCATTCCCATCACCACCCCCCGGCTGATTTTAAGGCGGTTCGCCATGAATGATTGGGAGCCATTGATGGAATTGCTGTCCGATGAGGATTTTCTTCAATACACGGACGGCCTGGCGGTGAACGAGGAGGAGCAGGTGCTGCGCTGGCTCGAAAGCGACGGCACAATCAAGCTGACGACGCCCAACCAGATGTTCCGTCTGGCCATTGAACTCCAGGACAGCCACCAGCTCATCGGCCATCTCGGCTTGTGGTTTCCCAAGCCGTCCCAGGCGATGTTGAACATCAATTTGCACCGGAATTATCAGCGGAAGGGGTTTGCGTTGGAAGCGGTGAAGGCGCTGCTCGGCTTTTGCTTTTGGGGAATCAAGCAGCACCGCGTATCGGCCAGTTGCGACAGCCGGAACACGGCCGCTGGCCGGCTGTTCGCGAGCGTCGGGATGCGGCGCGAGGGGGAATTTGTGAAAAGCGAACCGGTGGCCGAAGGCGGCTGGGCCAACTCCATCTGGTACGCCATCCTGGAAGAGGAATGTCGGGAAGACGCTGGCAGCCCGGAGGGAAGTTCAAGTTAATCCAAACGATAGCCCGGCGATTTATCGCCGGGAATGGCGGGCCAATGGGGATGAGTCCCGCAGGGACGGTTGGCGCTGGTTTACCTCAGCCGTCCCTACGGGAGACGCGTTCAACTGCGGTCGTTGCAGTTCATTCCGTGATAGGAAAGGGCGATTCACCGGCAATTTCGCGGGTGAAAAACCCAATTTCGTCCTGTATTGACTGGGGTTTGTTTGCGCTTGACGGAGACAGGCTAACTTCTTAAGCTATCCTTTAAGAACGGTAAAGTTTGCTGGGTCATCCAGCGCGCGAAAGTCGGAAGATGCATATCTGCCGACTTTTTTGTTCGCCGGATACGAACGCACCGTCGAGCGTATGAATGCGGATTTTTTGGCAGTTCTGGAATTTTGGGAGCGCGAAAAGGGCATCAATCGTGATGTCCTCGTCGGCGCGGTTCAGGAAGCGTTGTTGTCCGCCGCCAAAAAGGCGGTCGGCGCGGCGCGGGAGTTGCGCGTCGAAATTGACCAGAAAAACGGCGACATCAAGGCGTTCGCCAAACTCATCGTCTCCGACCGGGTCATTTCCAAGCACGACCAGATTTCCGTCTTTGACGCGCGCCGCATCAAGCCTGACGCGCAAGTCGGTGACGAAATCGAAAAGGAAGTGACGCCGACCGGCTTTGGCCGCATCGCGTCGCAATACGCGAAGCAGGCGCTCATGCAGAAAATCCGCCAGGCGGAAAAGGCGCTGATTTTCACCGAGTTCAAGGATCGGGTCGGCGACATCGTCAGCGGCACCGTGCGGCGGTTCGAGCGTTCGGACGTGATTCTGGACCTGGGCAAATACGAGGCGCTGCTGCCGAACCGCGAGCGTGTGCCCACCGAGGAATATCAGGTCGGCGAACGCATCCGCTGCTACGTCAAGGCGGTTGAAGAAGGCCCGCACGGGCCGGAAATTATTTTGTCCCGCGCCGACCCGCGCTTCGTCATCAAACTGTTCCAACTCGAAGTTTCGGAAATCAACGACGGCACGATTGAAATCAAGGGCGTCGCGCGCGAACCGGGTTTCCGCACGAAGATGGCCGTTTATTCGCGCGACCACAAAGTGGACCCCGTCGGTGCGTGCGTTGGCATGCGCGGCCAGCGCGTGAAAAACATCGTCCGCGAACTGAACAACGAAAAGGTGGACGTCATCCCGTGGTCGTCGGACGTCAGGACGTTCGTCACCAATGCACTGTCGCCCGCGAAGCTCAAGGGCTTTGAAATTGATGAAGCGCGCAAGCGGGTGAAAATTTTGGTGGCGGAAGACCAGCTTTCGCTCGCCATCGGCAAGCGCGGCCAGAACGCGCGCCTGACGGCCAAGCTGACCGGCTGGGAGGTGGATATTGACGCCGAAATCGTCGTCACCAAGGGCTTTGAGGAAAAGGTCGCCGATGCGGTTGAATTACTCGCCGCCATTCCGGGGGTTTCACGCGAACAGGCCGATGCGCTGGTGCATGCCGGTTTGACGCGGCTCGAGGATTTGATGTCGGCGGATGAAAGTGATTTGAGCAACATTCCGCAAATCGGAGAAAAGGCGGCGGAAATTTTGAAAGCCGTGCGTGCGGAAGCCGAAAACCGGAAGATTCAGCTTGGCGGAAATGATTCCGACACCGCGGTGGCCTGATGAATGCCGCCGGGAAAATATTGGGCCGGCACGGTGACCGGCGCGGTTTGGTGAAGAAAGAAATATATGCCCGTTCGGATTTACGACATCTCAAAGAAACTTGGCCTGGAGAACAAAATAATTCTCACCAAGGCCAAGTCGCTGGGCATTGCCGCCGCCAAGGTCCCGTCCAGTTCACTCGATAAAATCACCGCCGAGTACCTCGAAGAGCAGCTCTGCCTGGATCACCCCGAGCTCGCCGCCAAACTCGCCCCGCCGCCGCCGCCCGCGCCGAAAGCCGCGCCCAGCGAACCTATTGTCGTTATTAAAACGCCGCCGCCGGAACCGCCAAAACCGGAGGTCAAAGAAGAGCCGCCGCCGGTGGTTGAAGCCCCCAAGCTGCCGCCACCACCGCCCAAACCGGCGGGACCGAAGGTTGGTGAAAAAGTCGGATTCATTCAATTGCCGACACGCCCGCCCCCGCGCGGGGAGAAGGCAGGTTCGGTCAGACTTCCGCCATCGCGTCCCGGCGCTTTGGGAAGACAGGAAACCAGACAGGCTCCGCGCCTGCCCGCGGGTCGTCAAACCGCGCCTCCATCGCGCGAAGCCGCCAAACCCGCCGCGCCGCAGCCCAAATTTGTCGCGCTTACGACCGGCGAAGTCATCATCATCAAACCGCCGATTGTCGTGCGCGAACTCGCCACGCAACTCAAGCAGAAGCCGTTCAAGATCATCGCCGATTTGATGGAACTGGGCGTTTTTGCCAATGTGAACCAGGCGATTGACGAAAAAATCGCCCAGCAGCTCTGCGCGAAATACGGTTTCCGGTTTGAAGTGGAAAAACGCGAGCGCGGCGGCGGCGTGGTCCACGCGCCGGTCAAAAAAGTTGAACTCGACGTCGAAGACAAACTGGAACAGCTCAAACCGCGCGCGCCGGTGGTTACCATCATGGGTCACGTTGACCACGGCAAAACGACGTTGCTCGATGTGATTCGCAAGTCAGACGTCGCCGCGGGTGAAGCCGGTGGCATCACGCAACACATCGGCGCTTACACGATTTCCGTGCCGCACCCGGAACGCAAAAATGAGCTGGCGCAAATCACCTTTCTCGACACGCCCGGCCACGCGGCGTTCAGCTCCATGCGCGCGCGCGGCGCGAACGTCACGGACCTCGTCGTGCTCGTTGTCGCCGCGAACGACGGCGTCATGCCGCAAACGCTCGAAGCGCTGAGCCACGCGAGAGCCGCCAAAGTCCCGATTCTGGTTGCGGTCAACAAAATGGACCATCCCAACGCGAACCCGATGAAGGTCCGCCAGCAGTTGCAGGACAAGGGTCTCGTGCCCGATGATTGGGGCGGCGACACGATTTTTGTGGATGTTTCCGCGCTCACCAAGCAGGGCGTGGACAAACTGCTGGAAATGATTTTGCTCCAGGCCGAGCTGCTCGAACTCAAGGCGAACCCCGACCGCCGCGCCAAGGGCAACGTCATTGAATCCGGCGTTGAGCCGGGCGGTCCGACGGCGACGGTGCTCGTGCGCAAAGGCACATTGCACGTCAGCGACATCATCCTGTGCGGCGAATTTTACGGACGCGTCCGGGCGCTGATCAGCGAAGAAGGCCAGCGACTCAAGGAAGCCGGGCCATCGTTTGCGGTGCGGGTTCTCGGATTGAACGGCGTGCCGGATGCGGGCCTGGAATTCAGCGTGGTGGAGGACGAAAAAGCCGCGCGCGAACTGGCCGAACAGCGCGCCAACGAAACCAAGGCGGAGGATTTGGAGAATCGCTCGAAGGTCACGCTTGAAAATTTGTTCGCTTCGCTGGCGGCCGCGCAGAGCAAGGCGCTCAAGATCGTCGTCAAAGCCGACACGCAAGGCTCGGTCGAGGCCATCGTCGAGGCGCTCAAGAAAATCGAGTCCGACAAGGTTACCCTCGAAATTCTTCACAGCGACGTCGGCACGATCACCGAAAACGACGTGGCCCTGGCGTCCGCGTCCGACGCCGTTATTCTCGGCTTTCACGCGCGGTTGGACAGCACCGCCGCTGAAAAGGCCAAACACGAAGGCGTGCAGGTCAAGCTTTACGCGATCATTTACGAATTGATTGATCAGGTGAAGGAAGCAATGGCCGGATTGCTGGAACCGGATGTCAAGGAAATCATCGTTGGCTCGGCGGAAGTGCGGCAGATTTTTGAATTGTCCAAGGGCGTGCCGGTCGCCGGCTGCATGGTTTCGAGCGGCCGCATCGTCAAAGGCAAGGTCCGCGTGCGCCGGCGCAAGGACGTCATCTACGAAGGCATCGCGCAATCGCTCCGCCGCTTTCAGGACGAGGTCAATGAAGTGCGCGCCGGCATGGAATGCGGCATTCGCATCGAGGGCTACAGCGAATTCCAGGTAGGCGACGCCATTGAATGTTACACGACTGAGAAAGTCGCGGCGAAATTATGACGGTAGTAAATCGTTAACAGGTTAAATAAGTAACTGGTTAAACAAGTGATTGAGCGAATGGCTATCGCCTCATTTAACTGAGGCTACCAATCACCATTTAACTTTTTAAGCAACCATGGCATCCCTTCGACTCCAGCGAGTGCGCGAACTTTTGAAACGTGAAATCGGCGAGGCCGTCCGCCGCGAATTTCACGTCAGCGAGGCCGGCCTGATCACGGTCAACGACGTGGACCTGGCCGGCGATCTCAAGTCGGCGACGGTTTTCATCAGCATCCTCGGCAATCCCGACCAGCAAAAGCGCGGCTTTCAATTGCTCAACGAACATCGCGTGCGCCTTCAGGGGTTCATCGGCAGGGCCGTCGTCCTGAAATACACGCCGAAGCTGAAATTTGCCTTCGATGATTCCATCGTCCGCGGCAACCGCGTGCTCCAAATCATCGAAGAATTGGAAAAAACCACGCCGGCCGACGACATTGAAGATTAAGCTGTGAAAAGTTATCCGAAAATCATTGATCGCATTCTCGACATCCTCCGCGAAAGCAAAACCTTTTGCATCATCGGCCACATCCGGCCCGACGGCGATTGTGTGGGTTCGCAGCTCGGCCTCACGCTGGCGCTTCAAAACGAAGGCAAAAAAGTCGTCTGTTGGAACGAGGATTCCCTTCCGCAAAAATACAAATTTCTCAACCCCGACGGACTGTTTCAAAAGCCAAAGGCCGGGATGAAATTCGACTGTGTCATTGCCACCGATTGCGCAAGCTTCGAGCGTTTTGGCAGGGTCGGCAAACATATCGCGAACCGGAAAATATTCATCAACATTGACCATCACGAAAGCAACACGCGCTATGGCGACGTGAACTGGGTCTCCGCGCGCGAGCCTTCCACCGGCGAGCTGATTTACCGCCTGCTAAAGGTCGCGCGCTGGCCGATCACCAGGCCGATTGCCGACTGCCTGTTCACCGCTGTCACGACGGACACCGGCTCGTTTCAATACTCCACGACTCGGCCCGGCACGTTTCACGCCGGCGCGGAACTCGTCACGCGCGGCGCGAACCTCGCGAAAATTTGCGACGAGGTTTACCAGTCCTATTCGCTCTCCCGCGTGCGGCTGCTCAAGCACGTTTACAGCAAATTCCGCCTCACCGCCAATGACCGTATCGCGTGGTTCTGGCTGAAGCAGGCTGATTTCACCCGCACCGGCGCGGAAAGCGCCGACACCGAAGGACTCATTGACCACATCCGCGCCATCGAGCCGGTCGTGGTTGCATGCGTTTTTGAGGAGATCGAACCCGGAATGACCCGCATCAGCCTTCGTTCCAAGAGCGACCGGGTGAACGTGAACGAAATCGCCGCGCAATTTGGCGGCGGCGGCCATCCGGCGGCGGCGGGCGCGCGAATTCCCGGCAAGCCGATGTCCGTCCAGCGCAAAGTGATTGCCGCCATCAAGCGCGCGTTGGATGCAGCGAGATAAGCAGGAAAACAACAGCCGCATCCGCGCGCTGCCCCGGAGCGCCGGCCTCCGGCACGGCGGGTAGATTTGGGCTGGAGGATTTAAGCAACGCGGCGATGGCAGCGGCATGAGGTGCGGCTGCGGAAGTGCCGTAAAATGGGTTAAGCCCACCTCCGTAAGGAAAATCCGTTGTTACACCATCCGCTGCGGTAATATCCGGCTTTTGTCGCACCGCGCCACCCGAAGATGAAAAGTTACCGGGAGTAATTGGCGTGCCATTGGCCTGAAAGAAGACGCGGCGCGGCCCATCTGAACTGTCGGTTTCCACAGGATCCTCTGAGCCACCGGCAAAGGGATAATAATAGCCTAAATATTCGGCGTTGTGAACATCTGTTGCTGCGACACAGAAAGCATTCGTGGCGCAGTTATGTCCTCTGGTTGAGCCTTGTGTACTGATAGCTAATTTACCTCTTCCAGTGGAAAGGTGCAAAAATCTTCCCGCCCCGGAATACTTCACGATGACGATCAATTCTCCGTTGGCAATTGTCCCCACGGATTCGTACGGATCCTGACTGCCGTTTTGCGTATTAAGCGAGGACGCAATAACAGTGGTGCCACTCGAATTGAGCACATATAGGTCGTAATCATTGGTGGATGTACCCAAAGGATCCGACCAGAATAAATCCGCACGCAACTGGCTGCCGCCGGGACCTGAACCCAAACAGGTATTGGCATTTATGCCAGTTGCAAAATTATGAATACGCCCGGTTTCCAACGGCGATGGAGTTAGTCCGCCGTCAGAAAAGTCTCCCTCCCAAGTCCCACTGGTTCCGTCATCTTTGTTGCCTGAATTGGATGCGGACGAAAAATAGAGGACACCATTCGCCGTCACGGCATTTACAGCTTGCGCCACAATGCCATCTTGAAATGGCGATTCATCATTATACAACTCGTCATCCACAATGATGTTGCAACCTGCGGCCTGAAGTTGCTGAATATTATTGGCAAAACTCGCTTCACTACTTGCTGCGGTGGCAAAATACAATTGCGCTCCCGGTGCAAGATCATTGACGATTTCAAGCATGGCTGTTCCTTCGCCTGTCGCTGGCGTGCCGCTTTGTCCTGAAAGAACTGTCACCAATCCGGCTATTTGAGAACTGCTCAAATAATCCACGCTATCGGAAAGAACACCAATCTTAAGGCCGCTTCCGTTTGCGCCGAATGTTGAACGAGCATCATAGGCTTGGTGAGTATAGTCTCCTTCACTGTCCACGGTATTATTCATTGCCCGGACGGCGGGTCCAACGAATTTGACCTCGCCTCTCGCCGCCAGATTCTCGATGTTGGCAAGTGGGACGCTTGCACGGATGGCTTGATATTGCTGAAAGCTGTTTACCACATCGCCGCCAAGAGTTTTGATATATTGAAGCAGGGCATCCGTAACATCTGCCTTGATGTCCACCAAAATCCGGCCTTGATCGTCCTTGTCCAAATTAACGCGCAAGGTCCGTACGCCTTCCGCAATTGGTTCGCCGCGCCGCATTTTGTCGGCGTAAAGAAGCTGTGAATCAATCTTTTGCTCGACGGTCGTGCGCTTCGACTTTTCAGCCTCCAACGCGCCAATCTGTTTCAAGACGCTGGCGCTGATTTGCCCGTCAACTTGTGCCATCGGTGCGTTTGTTGTTATGGCGGCGGCAGGCGCTGTTGCAACCATTGCATTCGTGGCAACGGAAACTTTGTTGTTTAAAATGGAGGACACGCTGTTTGACTGCGCTGCTGGACGCATGTTGGTTGAAAGCACAATTAAAGCCTGCTGTGCTGGCTTATTTGTGTTCCCCCAAAACCACAGGGCACAAACCGCCAACAAAACCAAAACACTTCCGAGAATAATTTTCCGCATCGTGGCCCTATCGAAATACACTTTATTCATACGGTTTCCCTTGAATTTTAGCCGACCTTTTCATTCTAGTCAGAGCTATGTGGCGCAGCAAGCGCAGTCTTTTCCAATTGCCAACGTGCCATTTTCGTGCCATGCTTGTGCCATGAATACCATCATTGAGCCGGACAAGCAGAACCGGATTGTCCTGACGCGCGAGATCAGGAACGCGGCGGGTTTTCAATCCCACGAACCGTTGCAAATCACCGCCTCGCCGGGACGGGTGGTGTTGGAAGCGCGTCCGCAAAAGCGCGGACGGCTGGTTCGCAAAGGGAAACTGCTGGTCTGGACGGGGGAGGTGCCCGCCATTCCGCTCGATGAAGCCGTGAGAAAAGCCCGCCATTACCAGCGATGAAGGACTATTTCGATTCCTCAGTGCTGGTCGGCGCGGTTTTGGCAAGGCATCCCCAGCACAAAATCTGCGCGGAGTTGTTTGAAACCGTGCCGGGCAAAATCACCTGCGCGCACGCGCTGGCCGAGGTTTTTGCCACCCTCACCGGCACCTACAAGGTTCCCAATGACATCGCTGCCACGCAAACCTTGCAATTGTGCGATTCCCTGGAGGTTTTGCCGTTGACGATGGAAGACTATAAAACGGCAATTGTGGAAGCGCGCCAGCGCGGAGTCATGGGCGGAGGATTATATGATTCGCTTCACGCCGTTTTTGCGCGGCGGCGGGGCGCAAAAAGAATTTTCAGCCTGAACGCAACCGACTTCAAACACGTTGCGCCCGACCTCGAAATTGTTATTCCCTGAATCATTGATTTCCCATGCAAGACTTCACCGCGCTTGACGGCGCCATCCTCATTGACAAGCCCACCGGCCCCACGTCGCACGACGTGGTGGATGCCATCCGTCGCCGGTTCGGCATCAAAAAAGTCGGTCACTGCGGCACGCTCGATCCCAATGCCACCGGCCTGCTCATCATCGTGCTCGGCCGCGGCACCAAGCTGTCCGAAAAATTGATGGGTGACGACAAGGTTTATGAAGGCACCGTCAAGTTCGGCGAGGCGACCGACAGTTACGATTGCGATGGTGAAATCACCTCCACCCAGCCGGTGCCGCCGCTGACGCTCGAACAGTTGAATGAAGCCGCCGCCACATTCATCGGCGACCAGATGCAGACGCCGCCGATGGTTTCGGCCATCAAGATAAAAGGGGTGCCGCTGTACAAGCTCGCCCGCAAAGGCATCGAGGTGGCGCGCGAACCGCGGCTGGTTCACATCTACAATTGCCGTTTCACGAGTTACGAGCCGCCGCTCGGCCAGTTCAAAGTCGCCTGCACCAAGGGCACTTACGTCCGCAGCATCGCGCATGAACTCGGCCAGAAACTCGGCTGCGGCGCGCACCTGTCCGCGCTGCGCCGCAGCGTCTCCGGCAAGTTTGACGTGGCCGACGCGACGAAGCTGGACGACGTATTGAAATTGACGACGGCGGAACTGGAGAAGAAGGTGATTCCGTTTTTGAAGCTGGCGGCTGGATCGTGACCTCGTAGCGGCGTCTCGGCAGAACGCCGCCATCTAAAAATAATGCGGCACTCTTCCGAGATGCCGCTACAATTCCCGCAATGAAACTGATCCATGCCGCAAACGAATTGAAGCCCGGCAGCCGCAAAGTCTGCCTGGCCATCGGCGTTTTTGACGGCGTCCACCTCGGCCATCAGCAAATCATCCGCCAAACCGTCGCCGACGCGCGGCAGCACGACGCCATCGCACTGGTGATTACATTCGACCGTCACCCCAGCACCGTGGTTGCGCCCGGCCATGTGCCACCGCTGATTTATTCGCTGCCGCAAAAACTGGGCGCGATCGAATCGCTGGGTGCGGACACGCTGCTGCTGATTCATTTTGACCGCGCTTTCAGCGAGCAGCCAGGCGAGGCGTTCATCCGCGGGCTGGCCCGCGACCTCGGAAAAATCCAAAGCCTGTGCGTGGGGGCGGATTTCGTTTTTGGCCACCAGCGCAGCGGCAATGTCGCGTTGCTTGAAAAACTTGGTGACGAACTGGGTTTCACTGTTCACGGGCTGGCCGCCGTGTCCCTCGACAATCAAATCGTCAGCAGCACGCGCATTCGCGAAGCCATCCGTGCCGGCAATCTCGATGCCGCGAGCCAGATGCTCGGACGGCCTTACGCCATTTCCGACCGCGTGGTCGCGGGCGATGGCGTGGGTCGCAAGCTCGGTTTCCCGACCGCGAACCTCGACACGGCGGGCCTGGTTTTGCCGCCCAACGGCGTTTACCTCGGTCTCGCCAAAATCGGGGAAAAGCCGCAACCGGCCGCGCTCAACATCGGTTTCCGTCCGACGCTGGCGACCGGCGCGCTGCAGCTTCGCGTCGAGGCGCACCTGCTTGATTTTAGCGGCGACCTTTACGGCCAGGAATTGGAAATTGAAATCGGCGAAAAGCTGCGCGACGAGCAGAAATTCGGTTCGCTCGAAGAACTGAAAGCCCAGATCGCGCGGGACATTGCGGAGGCGAAGAAACGGTTTTGACACGGATTTCACAGATTTTCACGAATTATGGCGGGATGATATCCGTGTTAATCCGTGGAATCCGTGTCTGTTTTTTCGTTTGAACACAGAAGCTGGATTCATTGTCCATCTGTCAGTAAAATCACAAAAATGAATACTGGAATCAATGCCATCAACGAAGCAGTCAAGGAAGCGGGCGCCTTTACGCATCCGCTGTTTAACGAACTGGGCAAAGTCATCGTCGGCCAGAATTATCTGACTGAACGGCTGGTTATCGGCCTGCTGGCCAACGGCCACGTCCTCCTCGAAGGCGTGCCGGGGCTGGCCAAAACTTTGGCGGTAAAATCCATGGCCGCGTGCATCAATGTGAAGTTTTCGCGCCTGCAATTCACGCCCGACATGCTGCCCGCCGACGTCATCGGCACGCAGATTTACAATCCGCAATCCGGCGGCTTCAGCACGCGCAAAGGCCCGGTTTTTGCCAACCTCATCCTGGCCGACGAAATCAACCGCGCGCCCGCCAAGGTGCAGAGCGCGCTGCTCGAAGCCATGCAGGAAAAACAGGTCACCATCGGCGAACAGACGTTCAAGCTCGAGGAACCGTTCCTCGTGCTGGCCACCCAGAATCCCATCGAACAGGAAGGCACCTATCCGCTGCCCGAGGCGCAGGTTGACCGCTTCATGCTCAAATTGAAAATCGGCTATCCGTCGCGCGCCGAGGAGCGGCAGATTCTCGACCTCATGGCGCGCACCAGCGGCACGCCCACCGCGAGCGCCGTCGTCGAGGCGAAGCAAATTCTCAAGGCTCGTGAAGTCATCAACGACATCTACGTGGATGACAAGGTGAAGGAATACATCGTGGACCTCGTCTGCGCCACGCGCGACCCGGACCACTACAAGATTGCGGTGAAGGAATTCATCCAGCTCGGCGCGTCGCCGCGCGCGACCATCAACCTGACCCTGGCGGCCAAGGCTTATGCGTTCCTGAAAGGCCGCGGCTACGTCACGCCGCAGGACGTGAAAAGCATCGGCATGGACGTGCTGCGCCACCGCGTCGCCATCACCTACGAAGCCGAAGCCGAGGAGAAGACGAGCGAAATCATCATCCAGAAGATTTTTG
>CAWDPX010000008.1:0-174445 GCA_963804345.1 uncultured Verrucomicrobiae bacterium
TTACTGGCATGGGGGTTTTTAGTGGTATGTAGTTGTTGATTTCATTGGACATTTGAGGCTTAGTGCAGTAGGCTTACTGCACTAACTGCAAAATATATGGCCTCAATCTACCGCAAAAAAGGGTCGCCGTTCTGGTTCGTCCAATACATTGATGATGCCGGGAAACGGCGCAACAAATCCACGGAGCTTCGGACGGATGATCCCGGCGAAACAGTCAAGGCTCGCGCCATGCGCGCTGCGCTGGAGGTCAAGGAACTGTCCCGTTCGAGCGGAGCACACGACGACGGCGGGTGGGATAATTGGGTGCCACAATACCTGAAACGGCACTGCGAAACTCCGCGCACGCTGGAGCGTTACTCCGGCAACTGGCAATGGCTGGCGTTCTGGCTGCAGGAAAAACATTACCATTCGCCACGCGCCATCTCTTACCGCAATGCGCTGGATTACATTGACTGGCGGACGAATTACAGGAAAAAGACCGGCAAGTCGGTCGGGCGAAACACGGCCATCATGGAATTGAAGCTTTTGGCGATGATCATGGGTGAGGCGGTGCGGCTGGGTCATGCCGATGCCAATCCGCTGGTGAGCCTCAAATTGAAGCGGGACAAGCCGGCGAAAAAGCCGGAAATGTCTGATACGGAAATCAGCGTGATTCGGGAGGCTTTGAAAGTGGAACCGGAATGGATGCAGACCGCGTTTGATATTTCGCTGCACACAGGTTGCCGGTTGCGGGAAACGCGGATTCCAACGAACTGCATTGATTTCAAGGAGGACAAGATCACGTTCGCATCGCCCAAGGGCGGGGAGAGCCGCGCTTTCTCGGTGCCGATGCCGTCGGCGCTGCGCCCTTTATTTGAACGCATCCGCAAGGCCAAGCAAAAGTTCACGGTGGAATTTCCGTTTCAACCATCGCGGCGGTGGCAGCAGTTCTTCATCAAGATCAAGAAGACGCACCTGACGTTTCATTGCCTGCGTGTCACCTACGTCAACCGGCTGCGGCGGGCGGGCGTACCGCGTGAGGCGGCCATGCGGCTGGTGAACCACTCGTCGGAATTGATTCATCAAATCTACCAGCGCGAGCGGGTCGAGGACGTGGCACAGTGGCGGGATGCCGTGAAATTTCCGGCGTAGGGGTATTGCCGGATAATACAAAAAAAAATCAGTTGGACTGACGTTGTCCGGGGCATGTGGTAATCTGTCAGCATGTGCTCGAATTACACATACAAGAAGAATGAAGCGAAGTTGCGGTTGCGGGACATGATTCTGGTCTTCGGTGCGGTGCCGCGTGCCAATATCCGCCCGACTGACCTTGGGCCGGTCATCGTGCCGGAATACGAGGGCTTTGCCTGTCGGGAGATGCGATGGGGCTGGGGGGTGCCGTGGGATAAAAGCCCGCTCATCAACGCCAAGAGCGAGACCGTCACCACGTTGAAAACCTTCCAGCCGCACTTGGACAGTCGCTGCCTCCTGCTGGCCGATGGATTTTATGAGAAAGGTGTCCTGTTCCGGCAGGCCGGCGGCAATCCGTTCTGCCTGGCCGGGCTTTGGCGCGACGAATCCGGCGTCAAGAAATACACGATGTTGACCACAACACCAAACGAGTCCGTGGCGAAATATCATCATCGAATGCCGTTCATCTTGAAGCCGGACCAGTATGATTTGTGGCTGGGCGAGAACTGGCGGCAGGTCCTGACCAAACCGGATCACACGCCGCTGGAAAAGATTCAAAAACAGGCCGAACTATTTTAGGTGGGACTGCCGTTGTCTCACCCAGGGGTTTATGGTGCGGGGATGAATGCCGCACGCTGGTTTCAGCGCCGGGAAGATTATCAGCCGCCGCGCACACCGGCGGATAGTCCGTTTCGCAAGTTCGATGTGAAATGCCTGGCGTGCGGGTCATATCAATTGCGGCTGGTGGCGCAAATGGATGAGGAAGCCGGTGAAATGTGTGTGGTGCTGGTATGCAACCGCTGTCCGCAACGAGAAATCCTACCAGTCAGATGATCCGAGGTGCAACACACCTGAGTATTTACCACCACGAAGCGGGTTACGTCGAGGCGGAGCGCGACGAGTTTGTGGCAGCCTGAATCTTCCGAACACACACCTCGCCACGTTTTGCAAGGTCGTGTTCCCAAATCCGCACGACACGCCAGCCATCTTTACGCAGAACGTGGTTGACCCGGCGGTCCCGCGCCTTGTTCGCGGCGAGCTTCTTTTTCCAAAACTGGCGGTTGCCGGCCGGGGTTTTGCAGTGCTTGGGGCATCCGTGCCAAAAGCAGCCGTCCACAAACACGGCCAGTCGCGCCTCCCGGAATATAAAGTCCGGTTTTCCGAATACGGGCTGATGGCGGCACCAGCCGGTAATGTGGTGGCGTCGCAACAGCTTCATCAAGGCAAGTTCCGTCTCCTTGTTGCCGCTTCCGCGAATCCGGGACATGACATCCGACCGCTTCGCCTTGGTGAACACGTCAGCCATGCGCGCATTCCAAGGAAAGGTTCGCCAATTCTCGCCGCCGGCGGCTTTCTTCGGGCGTGGGAATTTTTATCTGATCGCAGAGGCCGGACCATTGGGCATCGGACGTATAAAGCTCCGCGTCATCAAGTTCGCCGCCTTCGGCACGCCGCCAAGCTTCGGCAGCAAAGCGGCGCAGGACGCGCGGCCAACCGCTGTCGGCATCTTGAAAGCCGTCGGGATGCAGGCCGGGGAAAAGATAGGCGATGGATGACCAAGCTCGGACGAAGTCCGCTTTTGATAAATTTTCCAAAGGCCGCCCAAGGGCAAAACGTAATTGGGTTGCAGCGGTCCTTGCCGAGTCGGGGATGAAATAAAATGTTTTCATTTATTCCAGGCTACCAGGCTTCGCACGTCACGCCAGGATGAAATCATCAAATTATTTTACCTCAAAACACGGCATTTATGACTTAACAGGTCGCCGTAAGCTTCCGCAAGCCTTATGGCTCAATTTTCATAAAACCAACCCGGCTCACATGATTGGCAATAAATGCTGTTAAATTTGAAAGGGCGCTTTGTCGCAACCTAAAGATCGGTTTCCAATTTATTATGCTGCCACGAGAAACGGATGAAAAATATTTAGCGTTGAGGATTAGCCTGTATACCCCCTCAATATCTGATGAGGCATCTTTAATATAGAGTGGTCCTAATTCCCAGACGAAAGCAGGGATAGAGAATTTCCCCGCCTCGTCTTTAACTAAATAGCCTGGGAGCAACCTAGAAACGGCGGCCTTATCTTGAGCAAAGTCGCATGGTGGTGTCACCTCAACCAAAACTGGAACGGGTTCAACCTTAAGTGAGATCAGATACTTATCCCCGCGTAAGGCACTCCAGTCCATTGCAGGAATTACAACACCCATTTTATCACGAATATCGCCAGATGCAGGAACAAACCAGACAGTTCCAGGTAATGCTTGGTGGCTGGACTCAGGCAATGCCAGATGCAACATTGAATTCAAGGATGCTTGGATCTGTTGTGGAAGAAGTGAACCCTTTTTTTGACTTCCACCTTTAGTAATAGATGCAACCTCGGCTTTAACAGCCTCAATCAGGCGCGCCAATGAAGCTCGAATATTTTCGGGCAAGGAACACCCTTTACGTGTGCCGGTGCTAGTTGTATCGACCCCCTCCTTAACAGCGATAAGCAATTTGGCCGCGCAATCTCGCAAACTTTCATTAACTGTGGAATCCATTAGCTCGAGCCGGTCTAGTAAAAGTGGATTTAGTGCCCCACGGAGAGCAGCGAGCGTGGTGTAATCGTCTTCCCCGGCAATTCGCGTTCCTCGTTCTGCAATTGCTAAAGCAGCGCATACTTTATACGCAAGGTCTCCCCACGTCTCATCGCCCGAACGTTTTTCCGAAACCAAGCGAGATATTTCAGATGATGTTTCTGTAGCTGCATCATGAACTTGCTGTTCCCAATTTAGTAGCAATGCAAAAGGCTCGGTTTTTTCAAGCGCTTTTCTAATTTGAATCAATAACTCTTCGGGGTTTTCCAAGAGCCGCTCCTTCTCAAATAGAATTGCCGAATCAAATTGCAGTTTTGGAAAAGCCACGCGAAAAGCTTTTTCAAAATCTTCCTTGAACTCTTTATGTTTAGTCCAGCACACAACTATGATTGGATGATAGTCGTCACTAATTAACTCGCCTAAAGTGCCAACAAGAATTGAAGCGCATTCTTTGGGGCTATCAGAAGACGCACCTCTATTTTCTAGAACCATATCAACAACTAAAAGTCGAACACCCTTGTGCCTCATCTTTGTTGCTTCTAAGTCATCGCCTGTGTGGAACAAAACAGCAACACCTAGGCTGCCTAAGGCTTGAATTACTGGCGCAGCTTCATTTCGATCATTATCAAGAACGAGTGCTCTTGCGGTGCGAAATCCATCCATAAACTATTCCTTGCTAGTTTCCTTGAATTGAAGCCCGACGACGGCTCCAGAATATTTTTCATCCAATCCTAGATCCTCCCAAGTCGGAAAGACCAAGTGCCCTTCATGAACTTTCATGATTTCGCTTGCGATGTGGAGCCCAAGACCCATGCCTTCAGGCTTCCTGCTCATAAAAGGCTGAATCAAAATATCAGTCGAGTCTTGAAAGCCCGGACCGTTATCAGCCACAAACAACACCGGTCCCCCTGGCAAATCTGTGGAAGTCCCGATGTATACGGATTTTTCAGTCGAACCTTTGGTGGAAAGCCAGTAGATCGAATTATCTATGAGGTTCATCAGCGTTGCAATTATGAGACGTCTCGTGCAGCGCACCGTGATGTCTGGGTTTCCTTTTTCAATTCCATTTGTAACCGTGATTCCGTGCGCTTTTGTCCGGTAATTTGTATTGAACAACGTCTGGCGAATGAGGTTTGAGAATGGCTCGTTTCGGCGACCTGATTTGCGAGTCAGGTAAGTCAGACCTTCTATCAGTTCGTTTAGATGGGTTGCTAGATTCCTAAGTTCTGCGACTGGTGTGTTTCGGTCTACTGCTACTGCGAGGCTCTTTATAGCTTTTTCAACCTCGTGGATTACAACAGATAGTGTCAAGCCTGTCCCGGCCGCCGTTAATAGGCGGTCACGCATCTCGCGGTATTGCTGTTCAATCCCGTCGATCAAAGGCGAAAGTGCAGTCGAAATTTGCGGGTAGCTTTCAAGTTTCGCCCGTAGTTCGGTCAATTCCGAAAGTACCGGTTCTTTGAGGGTTTTTTTTGCGTAAATTGTTCGCAATCTTTCCTTGTCAGCATTGCGCTCAAAGACAACCTGTCGCAAAGCGAACTGAACGATATCTTTGAATAGAAAAAATGTGGAATCTTCGATAAACCCTTCCCGGTTTGTTTTTTCCACCAATCCGCTGCTTGTCATTCCTTCAAGATGTACAGCGCCGATAATTTGATTGTTGCTCACTCGACCCGTTGGTTCGTTGACACGACTGCCACCTAGGTCCAACCAATCGTTGCCATGCTCGCCATAGTCGTATACTCGAACTCCGTCTCGATAGACCCTGACACCCCCGTTGATTTTTAAAAACTCTTTGAATCCCTTCTTATCTGTGACGGAGTACTCCAACGTCTGTGCATCAAGGTCGTAAATTCTGAACTCGAGCAACAGCCTGCCGATTTTCTTTGGAAGGTCGGCTTTAGCAAAAAGGTCAAGTGGTGGGATATCCATTTTCCTTTCGCGGACTTGTCTCCCTGTTATACGCTCCAAGCCAGGGGGAGGGACAAATTCGTAGTCGTAAGTGAGCTGGCTGTCCTCAACCCAACATGTGGCACGATACGGTGCAAGTTCAACAACCTTTTCTATTCTGAGTAATCCAACAAGGGTATTATCAGGGGGTTCTATTGTCATCTCGGCCCTGAATTCGGTTGGCTCGCTAAACGGTGAGCACACAGAATTGACCGCCCGATGGATTTGGCGAACCATCCCGCGCGTGAGTTCCGTATTCAAATCGGAAACCTCTATCCGCGTGCCAGTGCGTTTCTCAACAAAATGTTCGGGCACGCGTTCTGTGACCTTGACATGGGCGTCTGATAAATAACGTTCGGTTGTGAATGTGTTCCAATCAATTTCAACGACCACTTCAGTTGAGTCTGCCTTTCGAGTAATCAACCGGATCTTACGTCCAAGTTTGTGTGCGGCAAACCTGCCAACGCCCTTTTCGCCAAGCGGCAAACGGTTGAACTTGGGAGTTCGCAGGCCAGCGAACTTTTGCTGCTGTCGGTAGTCTGTGCCCGGTTCAAGCCATACATTCACGATCAGGTCCCATCCCATACCACAACCATCATCTTCAACAACCACACGCCCGTTTGAACGGTCAGCGACATTTGAAAGAGCAACTTTGACACGTGTGGCATCCGCATCGTAGGCATTCTTAACAAGTTCAAAAACAGCTATCCCTGCATCACGGATAAGTTGGTCGCCTAACAGGACAAGCATCCGTGCGCGCGGTTTGAAGGGCAAAGACTCTGTGCGAAGATTATCTTGGGGATGCATGGTGTTTACATGTTAGATTTTAACTGTTTATTGGAGACCAGCACCATAAAATTCTTTTTCACACCTCCACAACAATCACCGTTTCGTAAAGCGCTTTGATGTTGCGAGACGCAACGCGGAACTGACTACGGTTTTTCTTTTTTGGTTTGGTGGAGGCGTTTTCCAGCTTGATGCCGGGATCGTAATAAACTTCGCCGCAAGCGAAAGCGGCGAGTAATCTCAAGGAATCCGTTTTCTCGGCGAGGCGCACCTTGTGCCCATAGGAATACTGGCGCTGCGGTTCTGTCCGGCACAACGAGGGGACATAAACCGCCTTTGTGTGTTTGTGAGACCAGTGTTCAAGGATTTTGCCAAACGACCACGTTGCCGCTATTTCTCCGGAGTCGCTTACGAGCGCGATTTCCCCGTTGGCGTCGGTAATCTTGCCGGAGGCCTTGTCGTATCCCGTGAGGCACATGGTGAGTCCGGTCGGCGGACAACGACGACCGACAAAGTGCCTGCCGCCGAAGTTAAGCCGGTCCGCTCGGCCCTTTTTGTCCGCATACCCAAATTTCCGGATAAACGCCTCGGTGCTTTCGTCCTTGTAAAAACCGCCATCCGGCTCCGGGGTCATCAGCGTGATTGGTTTGGATGACTCAATCCGGTCAAAATCCCCGACGGCATATTGTTTAACCTCCCAGCCGAGAAAATCAGGTTCGGTGTCGCTGTTCTTCGGAATCCCCAACTCGGCTTCTAACGTGAATCCGCCGCACTGCGACGCGTTGCAAGGTTTCAAAACTCCACTGGTATCTAGTTGTTTGGAATCAATCCAGCCTTTTTGATTTATCCGATGCAACTCGCCTAATAATTTGTCCCGCGAATCCGCACCGCTCGGAATGCTGGGCAATGCCAGTTCCGTGAAAACCCCGTCCGTTGGTTCAATGTTCAGCTCGCGAAATTCACCGGCAATTTCAGATTTGGCCCCAACGACGAATCCGACGACGACGCGGGCAGTCTGTCACGCCGAGAAATAATATTCGGCCAACCATGCGCCCGGCCATCAAATCGGAAGGAGCATCCACGCAACCCTTCAGGAAGCCAGAGAAACGCACCTCTGGATATTGGGGATAAAGGATCAATTGCGCATTCGGCGCATCTGTCACCTGACCGTTTGGCAACATCCAACCGAACTGGAGCCGTGCCTTAAAAATGGGATTTTTCGGGCTACTGTCGGCGAAGATGCCGGTGTTCGGGAATAGATTCAGCGCGTTGAAGCCGGGGCCGAAATACACCTGGTTTTTAGAATTGTCGTTCGCAGCCAAGGGCTTTGCATAAAGTTTTGTGCAACCATCTGCGACAAACCTTCCCTTGAGTTGTGTCAGATTCATGGGTGTTCTTTTAACTGAATCTTGGTTTTGCGGTAATTCACCGGTTTGATTTTTCGCCCTGCGGCCTCGGCATTGGCTTTTTCCTGTGCCATTAGCACAAGATCCACCCGGCTTTCAACCGGACGCCGCAAGGTGGCCACGACGGCTTTGGCAATTCGCTCGACGACCGGCACGACGACCGAGTTTCCGAACTGTCGGTACGCCTGTGTGTCAGAGACAGGAATTTTGAAATCTTTCGGATAGCCCATGAGCCTGGCGCATTCGCGCGGCGTCAGCCGGCGGGGGGGGGTTCGCGGGCCTTGTGAAATCAGAATTTCAGAGCCGTCCTTGTAATAGCGTGCGCTCAGCGTCCGGGTCGTGTCTTTACCAGTGACCAACCCGAAACCGAAACCGTTGCCTGCCGCTTTGTGTTTGGCCGCGTAATCCTGCAGATATTTCCAGAGGTGGTCGGTCAGGGTGTATTTGTCCGGGACATCCGTTTCGAGGATGGATTCGAGTTTTGGCCCTTCCGCCGGGAATTCCGGGAATTCAAAATAGCGCGGCTGCCTGAAGCCGACGAGAAAGATGCGTTCGCGATGCTGGGGCACGACGCTTTGCGCATCGATGATTTTATGATAGACGGTATAGCCGAGAATTTCGGTCAGCGTTTCGTAGATGACGCGGAAGGTGTTGCCCTTGTCGTGGCCCTTGAGATTCTTCACGTTTTCCAGCACGAACGCGTCAGGCTGGTGATCCTTGATGATGTCCGCGAGTGTGAAGAACAGGTTGCCCTGCTCAAGGTCCTCAAACCCGTGTTTTTTTCCGAGACTCAGTTTCTTGGAAACGCCCGCGATGCTGAACGGCTGGCACGGAAATCCTGCACACAGTATTTCGTGATCCGGGATTTTATCCAGCACGGTATGAATATCGCCGTGCGGGCGCTCACCGTGGTTGGCGGCGTAGGTTTCCTGCGCCTTCTCATTCCAATCCGAGGAGAAAACGCATTCCGCGCCCGCGCGCTCAAATGCGTAACGGAAACCGCCAATGCCGCAGAATAAATCTATGAACTTCAATTTGGCGTGAGAACCATTGCCATTCGTGTGATACGGCACCGCATCCTCGTCGTGCAACGCAGCCACCGCTGACATTTTTTTTGCCGGCAATCGTTTCTGTGGTTTCGCCATCTGGCCGGAGCATATAGCGAAGGTCGTGGATTGCGGAAGCTCAAATGAGGGCACCAGCTTACAGTGATTCTTCATTTTCGAGTTCCGGCAGGTCTTCATTTAGCGCAACCGCCAGTTTGATCCAGAGCAGATTTCCCAAATCTTCATCGGGCATGGCATCGAGTAAAACGACGGCACCATGCAGCCGGATTAGACGTGCCCACTTCTGAATTGCCTTACCCTGATTTTCTGGGGCACCAGCCTGATCCACGCGGTGTTTCCAAAGACGTAGCGCCGTGTGCAATATGCGGCGGGACCGGCCAATCGTTCGTTCTAGGAACGCAACTTGGATGTCTTGAAGCGACAGTAACACGTCAGCAAGTTCGTAATGGTCAGGGCGGGTGGTATCGAAAGTCAGATGACCAAACCACCATAACCGGGCGATGGAATTGCGTGTGATGGAGGCCAAGCCCTCGCCTTCCACAAAATAGCGTTCCCGTATCCGGCGCAGCACATCAGCATCCGCATCAATCGGCCAGCGGACAGCGGTGTAACGGATATAAGCCGAGTGAGTGAGGCACGCCCACAGACGCGGGTCGGACGCCTGAACGGGGGTCAGATGTCCGAGCCAAGAATGGATCAAACGGACATTTTCGCTGTCCCGCTTTTCGCCGCCATCGGGCATTTGGAGGGTTGGCGGTTCTCCGGCGGGGATGCGCGATTCATGGACTGAACCGGTGCCAAGAGCGGCAAGGAGTGTGTCGGCCTGACCATTGACGTAGGCTGTTTGCCCGAGCGAAATGCCGTCGCGCAACGCGGCGAGGGCCCGGGTGGAAAGGTAACGAACGCTCACGACACACCTCCATTAAACTGCTGAAGGAGGTCACTGATGCCATGCTTGATGGGTTCCCGAAGAACATTCTGAACGGTGGAAAAAACAGCTTCGGGCGAAGCGTCCGGGGCTAGGTTTTCACGTTCAAGGCGGGCGGACAGACACCGACACCAGCGACGACCGTCCTTGGCTTCAGCCAGTTCGTCAGGACTAAGACGGCTCAAGTGATTGACCGACTGGAGGACCGCCGGGAAAACCACATTTGAGGAAAGGAGGCCACGCACGGATGGATCGGCCCGCAATTCGATGTAGTGCTGATAATCCTCCTGGGCCAGCTCAACTTGGATGTGGTCGCCATTGAAATCAATTTGAGCTGGGCCGGTGAGTCGTTCCGGCGACCGTCGAATATCGAGAATCGAGGAAATTTTGCTGATGGGGTCGAGGTCGAGATAGGCATCAAATGGAACTTCATGAGCCACTGCGAGCAAATCGCCGGGGCTAATTTTGAAAGTGGTGCCGCGATAATCTTCGTGCTGGCCGGACAACGTATAGGACGGCATATCACGGGCAGCCACACACATGGCGAGCAATTCCACTTTTCCCCGGACGAGATTGGCCGGCAAATTCAGCTTCACTTCCGGCCCGGTCTGACGAAACCAAGCGCGATAAAACGTGCGGGAACATTCGACATGAAGGCCAAAAACTGCCGAGCCGGCAGCGACGTGCGCAGCAAGGTCGGGACATTCGTGGCGAATGTGACCGCTGATTAACCATGAATCACGGTCGGCGGTAATGTCGCCGGTCTTACAATCAAAGACAAAGGTGTTTGGCGTAACGTCGGTTGAATACGGCGAGAGCAACGGATGCGGCAACGTGCGGTTCCGGTTATTTTTCATAACGTGGAGGCGCGGAGCGCGACACGAGCCGGATGCTGTAGAACGACCCGCAACCGCAGCGGCTGATTGGCGGCAAGTGTGATTCCGGTAATTTTATTGTCAGCAACCACCAGCGGGTTGCCGCCGTCGTCAAAGGCAGCAGACAGTGGACAGGGCACCGCGCCGCCATCTTCGGTGACGGCGTCAATGCGGATATATCCTGCATGATCCTGTTCAGCGCGGGCAATCAGATGGTAGGAGCCGTCACCCTCTTGGCCTCGATAACTGCGTAAATCAATTCGGACACGCGGCGTGCCAGCACCACCCCCCGGCGGAGTTTCGCCGCCGGCAAGATCGGTTCTACCGCCGGTTGGTTTCCCGTCGCCTTTTTTGGGATCGGAGGTGTCACCCTTGCCGCCGCCGGCTTTGGTGTCGTTGGTGCCGCGACTGGTGTCGCCCTCCTGTTTAATGCGGATTAGCGGGACAGGTGGATCACGGCGCTGGAGTTCTTCGGGGGCCACCGGCTTGCCCCCGAGGTCTGTGTCATCACCATCAGCATCTGTAGGGCCAGGCAAATCGTCGGGAAGCAAATCGGCGATGGTGTCCTCGTTGATGAGATCCCGATCGAGGTCGGGAATCATCTGTTTGAGTGACTGCCGAATCCAACCCTTGATTTCTTTCAGCGCGTTTCGTTGCTGGTCCGTCTCCGCGCGTTTCAGCAACCAATCGTCGTGGGAAGGCGGTTCAAGCGTTTTGAGGAGACGATTGCCGCGAGTGTCATCGCAACAGAATAATCCGGAAAACGGCACGCGGATGTCACGGGGCGGAAAATGATAAATTACCATGCCGGTCTTCCGGGTCATGCAAATCTTGCGCGGAAGTTCGCGCCCTCCGATAAAAACATGCAGCCGACATTTGCCGACGATTTGCAAGTCATCTTCAACCGTATGAACCCCTGGCGCGGTAACGGACTGGTAAAAGGGAAATGCTTCGGCGACGGCTTCCTCACCCCGCAAGCTATTCATCAAATCGGGCAGCGTATGGTGGTTAATTTCATAGCTGCCGATCCGCAGGGTTAAACGCTGAAAATGGATGGCGGGCCAGAAATTGCGCAAGGCAGCGGCGACATACGGAATCTCCCACTCCGCAGCATAGCGAATACCGACAACCCAGACATCCAAACCCGGTTCATTCCGGCGAAATTTTGCGGGGATTTCATCCGGATTCCGGATGGCACGGAAAATTCGAGCCGTAGAATCATAGCTGCCGATAAACCCGGTACCTTGTGTCAAATCGTGTTCACCCTGATGTGTGGCCAAACGGCAGATTCCCTGGAAGGCCACTTCATGGTTAAGGGTACATGTTGAGTAAAGCACGGTACGCAAGGCTGACGCCGCGAGCGGGGCATCTTTGCCAATACCGAAGGCACCGCCACTGTCTTCGTCGGCTTTAATCGAAACACCGCGTGAACGAACGAGTCCGAACCAAGGTTGCGTGTTATCTTCATCACTGCCGGGAACACCAGTGGTCCCAAAATCCGAAATTTTTAAAAAGAAAAAGTCGTCTCCTGCCGCGTAATGACTAGCACGCCGGAAGAAATCACGCGGGCGCGTATGGGCATGCCAGTAGGTTTCACACCGGTCCAAGGCATCACGAAGTTCCGGCAAAAAGGGCAAATCCTGCGCCGACATTTCACGCAATGTAATTTCCATCCGGACTGGGGCCACATGGCTTGCGGCAGCATCAAGGGAGTTTTGCGTGCATTCGCGAACAACGTAGTGGGCGTAATCACCCTCAAAAGTTTCAATACCGGCATCGTTCAATCCTTGATTGACGCCTCCGGACAGCGGCGGAAATTTCAGGTTCATGATGTATCCCGTTGTTTCCTATTTTATTGTGGTTTCATGAACTGCTCTGTGAATGTCGCAGTCTGCATGAAAATGCCGAATACTGCACAGAAAAAATTAGTAACGCGGCAGAAACGGTGAAAGCGGAAAGGCCTTCGGTTGGCGCCGGCGGGACAAAGGATGTTGTGTTCGGGCGTTTGGACACGGAATTACTAAATAATTTCACGATATACTGTATCGTTCAAATGGAACGGCAGAATGGGATTTAATATGCCGTGCCTCTCAGAAAGAAAGAATGGGCGAGGATCAAAGTGTTCGGGGCGAACGTGCGCCGCGAACGTATGTGTAAAGGCCTTACGCAGGAAGAATTGGCGGAACGGTCGGAAATCGCCACCCGTAATCTCCAAAAAATTGAGGCTGGCGAAATAAACATCCTCCTCACCACGGCTTTCAGGATTCAATTGGGGCTTCGATGCTCGTGGAAACGGCTGGTGTCACTTAAATAAATAAGATTTCCCGTCTCTTGTCAGACAGGAGACGGGGAACGGGTTTGATGCGGACGGGGGTTGTCTGGCGTCCGCGCACTCAGAAAGTAATTTTCCAGACGGGGTTGTGATGGGTCATGGGGAAATCTGAAGGTGAACCACAACGGAGCGACGGGCAGCCCTGTCCGGCGCTCCTGAAAAAGCAGGCGTCAGAAGGTGAAACCGCCGACATCGGCGAGGACTTGCGGTTTGTCCAGGCTTCGCCGGGGGAACTGGCGGCGATTATCCAATGTTTGAAGGAGCGGGCGGAATCTGCGCCTGCCGGCGCGCGCATTGGCCGCGCCTCGGCGCTGGCCCGGGCTGGATTGAGGTTTTTCGCCGTGGTGTTACTGGCGGCCGGGGTTGGTGTTGGCCTTGGGGATGGAGATTTGTTCGACGACGTTGGTCCCGGTGTTGCGCAACAGCCGAGCCGGCCTATTCACGACGCGGATGCGCGTCAGGCGGGGGAGCAGCCTGGTGGCAGGGCACCTGGTTCTAGCGGCGGGGCTGGCAGCGGTTCAAATGGTGGCGGAGCCGCTGGCCAGCCGGAGTGCGTGGTACGGGCGAAAATGTGTGTCTTCCGGCTGCCGGATGGCCGGTGTCAGGCAACGGAGCAGCCGTGCCGATTGTGCGGCGGGTGCGAACCGCACGGGGCAAATAAAAACATCCACGCGGTTGGACGATTGCAATACGGGGCCGGGTTCAAGGATGTCTGGCTTGGCGGCGAGCATTATGATTTGCGTGGGCGGGCGAAGGCGCGGTTCTGCATTCAATATCTGGTGGCGAAATACGCTTTCGACGCAGCCTCGGCGCGTCATCTGGAAAATGAGATTGATCCGTTCGTGCAGAAAAAATGTCAGCTTCCGCCGCCGTCGGAAATCAGGATTCAACATTATTTCAATGATCGTTCGGGGAAATTGTCCAGGCTGCGCAGTGATCTGGTCAAGGCGGCGGGGCGGAATGGACGTTTTTACCTCCAGGTAGTTTAGCGGTTTTGGTTTACCACTGTTTCCAATAGGGCATTTCACCATTGTAAACATTGGGTGAAATGTACCCTGCACGTTTACCATTGTAACCAATCGCACCCGTGATGTGTGGCGATTAAGGTCGAGTCAGCATGAAAAAACAGATGCTGAGTGCGAGCCGCACGGGCCAATTGGGGAAAACGAGTGGGGCACCACCTCACCCCGGCCCTCTCCCCCAGGGGCGGAGAGGGAGTGATTTGTTGGGCGAGGGACATGACGATTTGCTGACGCAGGAAGAAGTTGCGGCTCGGCTCAAGGTGACGGTGCGAACGGTTGCCCGCCTGCAGCATGACGGCGTGGTTCCCTTCATTCTCCTGGGCAAATCGGTGCGGTTTAACTGGCCGGCGGTCGTTTCTCACCTGAACGCAAATTTCACGGTCTGCCGCTCCTTGCGGAGTGCCACCACGCCACCGGCCATCAGCCCACCAGTGCAGACGGCCACCAAGGGAGGCCGGCCGTGAACAGCCGGCAAAAGGGCAAGGTGGGTGAGCGCGAATTTGCGTCGTTGCTCCGCGAACATGGATTTGATGCCCGGCGTGGGCAGCAATTTGCCGGCGGCGCGGACAGTCCCGACGTGGTCAGCGAAGCGCTGGCGTGGCTGCATGTCGAGGTCAAGCGCGTTCAAAATCTGAATCTCACCGATGCTTGTGTCCAGGCCGAAGGCGATTCCGCCGGGCGGGAGCCCCGCTGGCCATAAGAAACCATGGATTGTGGCGCACCGCCGCAACCATGCGCCGTGGCTCATCACGATGCGGGCCGAAACTTTTTTCCAATTTCTCCGGGGCGAGTTGCCGCCGGAGGACAAACCAAAACAACAACCAATCGAAAATCAAAACGTATGAGCAACATTGTTCTGCAATGCAAAGACAGCGGCGATTTCAAGCCGCACCCGGAAGGCATCCATCCCGCCGTGTGCGTGGATGTCATGGATCTCGGCCTCGTCGAGACGGATTTCCAGGGGCAAAAGAAAATGGTCAACAAGGTGAAAATAACCTTCGAGTCGGAAGCAAAAACCGAGGACGGCAAGCCCTGTTCGGTGTCGAAAAACTTCACGGCGTCGCTGCATCCGAAGGCGAAGCTGGCGGAGTTCTTGGGCAAGTGGCGCGGTCGTCCGGTGCTGCTGGGCGAAACGATTGATCTGCAAAAGCTCATCGGCGCGTGCTGCACGTTGGTCATCAGCCATCAGCAAAACCTGGTCGGCAAGACCTACGCGAGCATTGACGCGGTGTCGAAGCCGACGCGGATGGTCGCGCCCTCCGGCCAATATGATCCGGTGGCGGCGCGTCAGCGTTACGCTGAATGGAAGGCCAAGCAAGGCGGGCAGGCGGTGCCTGCACCCATTGCGGCTGCACCGGTGGCAACGCCACCTGTCAATGCGCCGTCCAAAAGCGGCGCGGCGGTGGCCGCGCCAGTGGCCGCGCCACCTGCCAGTGTTCCGCCAGACGACTTCGATCCTGAAGTCGGGTTTTAAATCACCTCACCCCGACCCTCTCCCCACCGCGGAGAGGGAGGGTGAAAATTACGACATCATACCATGAAAACCCTTGTTTTTGACATTGAGACGGGACCGCTGCCGGAAACCGAATTGGCGGCAATGATGCCGGCGTTCGATCCGGCGGAGGTCAAGACGGGCAATCTGAAGGATCCGGCGAAGATTGCTGAGAAGATTGCGGAGGCGGAGGCGAATCACCGCCGGGATTTCATCGAGCGCGCGGCACTCGACCCGCTCACCGGTCGCGTGGTCGCCATCGGCGTGATGGCATACGAGGCCAGAGGCGAACATCCCACGCCGTTTGGCAAAGGCGGGCGGTTTTCCATCATCGGCCATGCGGATGAGGCGCAAATGTTGCGCGAGTTTTGGGAACTGACGCGCGGCGAAATGGGCCGGATGAATCCGATGATCGGATTCAACATCTTCGGTTTCGACTTGCCGTTTCTATTCCGGCGTTCCTGGAAACATCGCGTGCCGGTTCCGTTCGGTCTGCGGCGCGGTCGTTACTGGAGCGACCAGCTCATTGACCTGCGCGACGCCTGGCAGCTTGGCGACCGCCAAGCGCGCGGGAGTCTGGACAGCATCTCAAAACACCTGGGGGTGGGCGCTAAGTGCGTGCCGCACGGGCCATTGAGCGGGATGACCATCACCGGAGCAGACTTTGCCGGCCTCTGGAATAGCGACCGCAAATCAGCGGAAGCGTATCTGCACAACGACATCGAGCTTACCGCGTTGGTGGCGGATGCGTTGGGTGTGGTCATCTGAAAGGCTGAATGCTGAAACCTGAAAGGGGAAATCCATGATTCGAAAACTCGACAAGTTGTGGTTCCGGTTGCTGGGCGTGGTTCACCGCTGGACCATTCGGCGGGGCCAAGCGCATTGCCGCCGGGAAAAAATGCGCCGGTTCCAGCGGCTGATGGCGTGGCAAAAATCCAGCCTGAACTAGGTGCGAGCCGCACTTGCCAATATGGAAGTAGCTCTCAATCCCGAAACGGGCCGGTTGCCGGCGCAGGTGGTGGAACATCTGCACCGGCTGCTTGGCGGCGATGCACGCGTCGAGCGCATGGTCGAAATTTATATCGGCCATCGGTGGCGGGCGAAAACCCTGCTGCATCTGCCGCCGGCCGTGGCGCGGGAAATCCTCCGGCGTCCGGCGGACTTTCTCACCGCCGTAAAAAAGCACTGTGAACCGGAATTGAAATTTTAAAGCGGAGACGCGGATGTTTTAAGCCGCCAACGATAGATGGCCAGTAATGCGACAACCTGTAGCAGCAACGGGAGAATCGGGCAGAGCACCACGCCATAGATAAATTGAGTTTCCTCCCGGTATCCAGAGATAACGATCGGAAGCAGAAGGGCAAACAACCAAACCGCCGCAACAAATAAAAGGAAAATATTAATCCAGACGGTGATGAAGCAGAGTTTACGCGACCAGAAACGTGGTCCGGCAACGAGGCATATCAGCGCCACCAATGTATTGATGACAAGCAATCTTATGCCAGGGAGCATCGCCACGTTTTGCACGCCGGGTATGGCTTCCATATTCCAAATATATGTCCGCGTTGAAAGTGCGTACACCAAATTTTGCGCTGAATATTTATGACTGATCCCAGACAGATTGCCGCCGGCATCATCGGCGCGGTGGACTGGCAGACGGAAGTTTCCGGTTTCTGTCGCTGTCCCGGCGAATCGTTGCACACTCACAAGACGGGCAAAAAAGATTGCCGCGTGAACGTGGATGGTGCGCCGACCATTTTCTGTTTTCACGCGTCGTGCGCGCCAGCCGTGGCAGCCGCAAATTTACGACTGCGCCGGGGGCTCGGTGAATCAAGCTGGGAGCTAAAATTACCGGGGGGGATGGTTTTGCGAAACGGCGATGTTTTGCAGTTGAGCGGCGCGGTGCTGCCACGCGAAGTCGTCCAGGCCCGCGCCAAGTCCGAAGGCCGCGACGCGGGCGAGCAGTTGGTTTTGGAAACCTTGAAGGCGCTCGCCGAGCGGTTCAAGCCGGAGTTGTTTGAAGCCTTTCACTGGCCGTTCGCACAAATCATCGCGGACTCGCCGCTGCAAGTCTGTCACCGCGATGCCGATGACCAGTTCCGCACCTGGCTCAAGCTCTGGCCGGCGCATTGCCATGTCTGGATCGGCGACGTGTTCAGTTCAGGCAAGCCGGAGCATCGGACGAATTTCCGGCCGGTGGCAGATTGGTATCAGATCGGGCCGGTGATGGGGAATTTCACCTGCGGTTCGTCTTTCAAGCCGGGCAGTTTCCAGCGTAGCAACGCGAACTGCAACGGCACGCGGTTTCTCGTCATCGAATCCGACACGCTCGCGAAGGATGAGGTCGGCGCGGTGTTCATGTATTTGCAACGACGGCTGCATTACCGGCTGCACTGCATCATTGATACGGCGGGCAAGTCGTTGCACGCGTGGTTTGATTCGCCGCGCAACCAAGTTTTGGAGAACCGGTTGAAGGCCGGGCTGACGGCATTCGGGTGCGACCCAAAAGTTTTCACCTATTCACAACCTGTGCGCGTGCCGGGGGCATGGCGTGACGGAAAATTGCAACGGCTCGTCTGGCTCAAAGACTGATATGCCGATTTTACCTGAAAACAAGGCGCGGTATCCGCACGACTGGAAATTGCGGTCGCGGTTCGTGCGATTCTATCGCGCCAAGAACCGCTGTGAGTGGTGCGGTGCGGAGAACGGCAAACCGCATCCGATCACGGGCAGTCGCGTCGTGCTGACGGTGGCGCATGTTTATGACGAGCGACCGGAAGCCGCGAATTTGTTCAACCTCGCGGCGCTGTGTCAGCGTTGCCACAACCGGCATGACGCGCCGGGCCGACAGGCGCGACGCAAGGCGCGGCATGAGGCGAGGACCGGACAGCGATTGCTGTGGACGGAGTGTTAAACACGAATGAATACGGATTATCTCACGCAAGGACGCCAAGACGCGGAGTCAGCTCAGGCCGAGGTCTTTGACGAAGTTGGCATCTTCGCTGAAATCCGGTTTGCAGCCGAGGACGTCGATGATGATTTCACGCACGCGGATGGTTATCTGGTCGCGTGTCCAGGCTGGTGTGGCGGGAGTTGCGAGGTCAGCTTTGTGGCTCATCACCCAGCGCGCCAAGTCGCCGATGGTTTGAAGGTTCTTGGGAAACTCAGTGCAGAGTGGTTTGGTGAGCCAGATGGCAAGTCCGCCCGTCAAAATGGCAACGATGATGAAAGCCCATACCGATACGGCTCCCAGAGCATGAAAGGTGATTATGGCAAACGTTGTACCGGCTCCGAGCGAAGCGCCAAGCAGCATGGCATGCACCCATTTTGGTCGAACCAGTTCAGGTGGTTTTTTGATGGCCAGCTCGGAAGCGATTTTACCGAGCAACTTGCGTCTCTGGTTTTTAGCCAGCAACATGGAAAGACTGGCATCAGGAGCGATTTGCGACCGTTTCAAGCCACATTGGTGGATGAGGGATTTGCGCAAGACGTTAAAGGCGCGTTGAGTGAGACATACACTGGCGGTCGTGGTGGTGACCTTGCTCAGAACGAAATCAATCAACAGCCGCGGGGTGACAAGTTTGACCGCTTCGGAATCATCGATGCTGATATCAAAAGCATCTTCCACCGCCATCGCGATTTCAACGCCGTCCAAGCCCATGCCACAAGTTTTGACAGTGACGGCGGGAAACGTCAAGGAGGGGTTCGTGGCTGAACAAATTGACATCGCGGTTGACCTGGGCGCCGTGCCGCCACCGTTGCCTGAAATCGTGACGCTGCGCGAGTTCGCGGCGTCGCCACCGGTCGCGCCGCCCCAAATCATCGAAGGCATTTTGCATCAGGGATGCAAAATGATCCTGGGCGGCACGTCGAAATCGAACAAGTCGTGGGGGCTGCTCGACCTGGCATTGTCGGTCGCCAGCGGCCAGCCCTGGTGGGGGCGAAAATGCGCCAAGCTGCCGGTGGTTTATATCAATTTCGAGCTGCACAATTGGGCGATTGCGCAACGGATGGTGGCGCTGTGCACGGCCCGGCCTGACTGCAAGGAAATGGGCGACACGCTGCACCTGTGGAATCTGCGCGGGCACAACACCGATTTGACTTTGCTCCGGCCTAAGCTGGAGGAGCAACTGGCCCGGCATCAGTTTGGGCTGATCATCCTCGACCCGGCTTACAAGGTTCTCGGCAACCGGGATGAAAATGCCAACGGCGAGATTGCCAGCCTGATGAACGAGCTGGAGGCGATGGCGCAAAAGACCGGGGCGGCGGTGGTGGTGGCGCATCATTTCGCCAAGGGGGACAGCACGGCCAAGAATGCGATGGACCGCATGAGCGGTGCCGGTGCCTGGGCGCGTGACCCGGACAGCATCATGGTGCTGACGCCGCACGAGGAGCCGGACTGTTTCACGGTCACCAGCATCCTCCGCAACCTGCCGCAACTGCCCGAATTTGTGCTGGCATGGGATTATCCCCTGATGCGGGTGGCCAGCGACTTGAACCCGGATGCACTTCGCCGGCCCCAGGCGAAAAACAAGGTGTGTTCGGACAAGGAATTCGTGGACCAGTTCATTACCGACACGCCAGCAAGCCGGGGCACCATCATATCGGAAGCTGGCAAAACCGGCATTTCGGCCCGGACTGCCGACCGTTACCTGCAACGGCTTGGCGAAGCGGGGTTAATTGCGTGCGGTGGAGGGCTTTACTGGAGGAAAGAGACATGAATTCGGCCCGCTTTGCCACTTTGCCACATCCCTTAAAAGGAAATGGCAACAAAGCACAGGACAGGCAGAGGGAAGGGACACCCTCCTTGGGGTCGGGTTGTCCTTCCTCTCCTGCCGTTGGATTGACTATGGAAAGAAAAATTATGCCGATGACATTTGAGCAACAGGAACGGGAAAGCGACAAGGCGTTTGCGGCTTTCAGCCTTTACCTGAGCCTCGGGCCGCAGCGGTCGCTGGAGGCCGTGGCCACCAAGCTCGGCAAGAGCAAGACGCTCATGGAACGCTGGTGCAAGCGTCATGCCTGGGTGGCCCGAGTCCAAGCGCAAAGTGAATACCTCGCCGGACTGGAACGCGAAGCCACCGGCGGATTGATTCGCGCCAAAGCCAAAGAATGGCTGGCGCGGCAGCAAGCATTGCGTGAAGCCGAGTGGGACATGCACGAAAAATGCATTGCCGCCGCCAAGCGCGGGCTGGCCGCTTACATGGAACGAGAGAAAATTTATGCGAACCTGGCCGACATTGCCCGCATGGTCGAGGTCGCGAGCAAGATGGGCCGGCTGGCCTCCGGCATGGCGACGGACAAAACCGAAGTGACCGGCGATGACGGCGGGGCCATCAAGGTCGAGTTCGCCCTGGCGCTCAAAAAAGTTTACGGCCAGCCGGAGGTTGGACACACCTCTGAACCCGCCGTGATTGATGTGGAATCCGCGCCGGTTGAACCATCCAAGACTTAACCAAACGAAGCCATGTCGAATCAAATTCAGGGACTGGCCAGCATGGCCGAGATTGAAAGTTATCTGATGGCGGCACGCGGGGCCGGTTGCCCGGCGGATCAGATGGAGAACTTTTTACGGGCGGAAATCCTGCTGCAGCCGCGCCAGATGGCAGCCTCCGCGGCGGCGCGACGCTGCGATCAACCGGACGGGCCGACGGCCATCGGTTACGGCGGCGCGCGCGGTGGCGGAAAATCGCACTGGTTGCTCGCGCAAATAGGGCGCGGATGATTGCCAGCGCGTGCCGGAGTTGAAATGTCTGCTGCTCCGCAAGGTCGGCAAGGCGAACATGGAACATTTCGAGGATCTGCGAAAGCGGTTATTTCACGAGCTGAAACATGAATTCGCCGCGTATCGCGGTGTGCTCACGTTCGCCAACGGTTCACGCATCATCGCCGGACATTTCCAGGCGGAGAAGGACATTGATGCCTATCTGGGTCTGGAATACGACGTGATCGGCATCGAGGAGGCCACGACATTGACGGCGCGGAAATACCAGGACATCTCGACCTGTTGCCGCACGTCAAAACCGAACTGGCGTCCGCGCATTTATTCGACCACGAATCCCGGCGGCGTCGGTCACGCGTGGTATCGGACGAGGTTCGTCACCCCTTTGGTGGAACGGAGAGAAATCCAGACGAGATTCGTCCCGGCGCGGGTGGATGACAACCAGTTCAACAACCCGGAATATCGCAAGGTGCTGGAAGGTTTGACCGGCTGGCAGAAACGGGCGTGGCTGGAAGGTGATTGGGATATCGCCGCCGGCCAGTTCTTCACGACGTTTCGCCGTGACGTGCATGTGATTGGCGATTTCGACGACACGCGGGCCGTGGAATGGTTCGCGGCTCTGGATTACGGTTTCGCGCATTACACCGTGGCGCTGCTGGGCTGCACCGATGGCGACGGAAACACCTTCATTGTGGATGAACACGCGGAGCGGATGTGGCTGCCACAACGTCACGCGACGGCGATTCGCGCGATGCTCGGCCGGCATCGCATCAACTCCGCGCACGGTTGGCGCGCGGGGCAAAACGAGACGCGACCGCTGGAATTGGGCGACTTGAAGCGGTTCGTGGCCGGAACTGACGTGTTTTCACGTCAAGGCGACGGCACGACCATCGCGGGGCAGTATTCCCGCGAGGGAATCACGTTACGACCGGCGAGCATGGACCGGGTCAACGGCTGGGCTGCGGTTCTGCAAGGGTTGGGCGACCCGGAAGCAAAAATCGGAGCAAAGTTGTTCGTTCACAAGAAATGCGGGCGGCTGATTGAAACGCTGCCGACGCTGCAACATGATCCAAACCGGCCCGAAGACGTGCTCAAAGTGGATGCCGACGAGGATGGCATCGGCGGCGATGACGCGGCGGATGCGCTGCGGTATCTGGTGGCGACGAAGTCGCGGACGGTTACGCAGCGAAAGTTGCGGGGGCTTTAGGTCTCGCTTTTATCGAAATTGGGCGGCGTAATACCGTGGGCCAAGGCAAGGCGTGTGCTTAGATCCTGGAGGAACTTCATCTCACTGCGGCATTCTGGCACGAGCCTCACGAGTGTTGGGTTCTCCGTGTTTATCTTTAGGACGATACGTCCGTTCTCTGTCGTGTACTCTGTCAGCAGTCCTAGACTGAGTGCCTTCAGAAGGGCGGCAGCGATGATCTTTTTATCAACACCATCGAGAGTGCCGACCCATTCGTCAAAGGTGCCTAGATTTGATCTGAACTGACGTTCCGCGATGTAGATGAGGATTTGATCTATTGCTCGGTTCACCGCCTCTTCCGGGTCTGGTGCCTTGACTTGCACGTTGACATGAACACTAAAACCTTCGTGTTTGTGCGTGTGGTCGTGAGTATGGTGAATCTCATCCGGATATGAAGGTATATTCGATTGCTCGGACGCGATTTCCTCAAGACACTCAGTTTGCCGGTCTAGGATTGCATCGCGCTTGCAATCAGGGCATTCAAAATAATCCTGATACCATCTATTATGTGTGAGGCACAACGTTTGTCCTTCGCGCATGATTTATTCTATATCTCTTTAAAACGAAGTGCAATTCGGAATACGCACTTTTGGCCCAACGCCGGGGATTGGGGACGGCGCGAGTTCCCAAAAGCCGACAGGCTACGCGGCTGAACGACATGAGCGTTCAGCCGCGAAAAATTTTGCGCCCGGCGCGGTGGCGTCGGGCGCAATGTGTCTGCGGGTCAATCTTCGTCCGGCATCATCACGGTGATCGCGGGCTGCGGGTCGTCAATGTCCAGCGGGCCGCAAGTGGCAATCAATTTGATGAGGCGGGAACGCTGGTTGTCGTTGCGGACATACAACGCAACGGGGATGCGGTCGCAACCTGGGCGACTGCGGATGATTCCGAAACGGAGCATCCAGACGATATCCCAAAGGCGTCCGGCTTCGTCTTGGCCGGTTACGCCTTCCGGCACGGTGACGTAAGCATCAAAAACCGTGCGCGTGATGAAAACCGGAAAGCGGATGCCCGCTTCTGCGGCTACTTTTGAAACATCCACTTGCATACCGTCGGCGACGGCCTGCTCTCTGGTGTAACTATAAATGACTTCGCCGAATGGTGATTCTTTTGTGTTCATGGTTTTTTTTGTTTGCGTGCGTTGTGATTTGCGGTGGGACAATTCCAGCTTAATAGTGAACCGGCCAACATGGCTTCAACCTGTTTTGGCGTCACGCCTAGTGATTCATTGAACAGCCTCACGGCGAGTTCTGGTGTCAAATCGGTTTTCATTTCCTGAAAACCAGATTGGCCTCTGGTGATAATTATGGGCTTGCCGGTGGTTGGATGGTGCGCGGCGCATAAGTGCGGCTGCGGATTAATGCGTGAGGATTTTTTCATGGTGTGTGAAGGAATGGGGCGGCATTGCTGCCGCCCCGTTGGTGTCAGGCTGTCCGAACGTCGGCGGGGAAATAGCTGGAATACTTCTCGTGTGGGTCGGTCTGACTGCGCAAGCGGAATGCTCCGCATGGGTGCTGCCATGCTTGGCGCTCGCGGTTCCAATGGAAACCAAGCTGTGCCAATAGCTGCCGCGACTCCGGCGCGGGTGTCTCGCGGAACGTCACCCAAACCCATCTGCCGACAACCTCGGCGAGATTGAACAAACCGGGATTGCTGGTTTTCAAAAGCTCCAAAACCTTCGTGATGGGCAAGGTGCGGTTCTTTTTCCGTGCCTCGCCATCAATCGGCAAACGATTGTCCGGCTTGGCTGCTGGCGCGCTCGGCGCTGCCGGTGTGGTGGTGTCTGTGCTGCTCAACTGTGCGGATCTGCTCCCGAGCCCGATTGGTTTTTTTGTATTTGTTTTCATGGTCTTTTTTTTTCTGCTCTGCTGTGCGTCTTCTGTCCGTCGCCCTTCACAAAATCCGGCCGTGTAGCCGGGGCTTGTCCGTGGGAGTGGTCTTCAGAGGGCACCACGAGACACCCCCGGTGAAGCGGCCTTGTGAGGGCGATGGAGAGAAACGCAGACGCAGAAAAAGCCGGACCTGAAAACTTTTAGCGCAGCCTCCTTGGGGACGGAAGGAGGCGAGCATCGAGGATGGGCGGGGGCTTGGGGTTGCAGACCCGGCTGTTCGCGTTACAGGCGCCGCGGCGGAGTTGGCGTGAAGGATGCCTGCGAACTGGCACACTGACTGCCCGCACGAGCGCGAAGGTGCGGATTAGCAGTCAGCGTGACAGTGAAGCAGCGGGATAGCACACAACGCCACATTGTCTGACATAAATTCCGTGCCGAAGGGTCCCGGCACGGGGAGTGGTCGGCACGAAAAGAATTTATGTGGGAGGAACGACCGAACGGACAATGTGTGTTGTGTGATGTCCCGGAAGCACTGCTTCATGCCAATTCCGCCGGTGTGTGCCACACCTGCCATTTTTGCCGGGTCTGCGGACTCATTCCCGGCGCAGTCGCGCCAGCGCAAGCCAACGAATCTGACTCTTCGACGGCAGAGCGTAGTGCGCGGGCTGCGACGCGATGGTTGCATGGGCGCGATCGGCAGACCCGCACGCAGCCTGGCGGCGAAGTGTCAGACCAATGTGGTTTTCCAGCGGGGTCGGCCAGTTCCGCAAACGCAGCCTGCGGAGTGTAGCGAAAGCTGGACCGTCCCCGCGATTATTGCTGATGCCTTGGCCGGGGCGAAGCCTCGCGGCCTATTGCTCGTCCTCGGCGACAGGCGGAGCCTCGCGCCGTATTGCGGTGTCTTGCCCGTGCGAAGCATCGCGGGCTATTGCTGGTCTTGGTCGGGCGAAGCCTCGCGACCTCTGGTGTCTTGCTTTTCCCGGGCGCGCACGATGCTTTTGACTGTCTCGGCTGTTTGCGGCCGACGGAACGAAGGAGCGTAAGCCAGGCATGGAGCCGATGCTGTTCCGGCGGAATGCAGGGCTGGAGCAACTGGAGTGGAGCGGGTGCAAAGCTGGCGAGTCAGTCATCGTGCGCGGGCAGAACCGTGCCGATACTTGGTGCGGCGTGAGCCACGCTGGCGAGCAGAGCACAAGTGGCGGCTCGGTGACGCCGGGGCTGCTGTCTTGCTCTTTCTTGTCGAGGAGCGAAGCGACGAGGTTTCAATGCCTGACCCCGCGCGCGCCAGGATCGTTGGACAACCTGAACGGTTGGAATGCACGAATGACATTCGTAAATGTGGGACCGTCAGACGCGCGCGCGGGGTAGCGAAAGGGCCGCCGAGCGTGACATCCGTAAACCAGAGATGGCGGCCCGGCCAAGCCCGTCAGGGCGCAGGTGAGCGTCAGGCATACCGCGCGTGCGGGCCTGACAATCGTAAATGGAAACCGTGAATGGTTGTTGCGCGCCTCGTGATTTATTGAGCATGCGAATGGAGTGCAGCGCGAACTGATATTTCTATTGAGCGCAGCGAACCAACTTTGTCTTTGAAGGACGAACGAGGTTGAAGGCGGGTTGAAATTGTGAATGACAAACGACTTCACCTGGTTGCGTGTGTCGCGAATCGTTTGATGTTAATAAGTTGGCATGGTGTAAAAGAAAATAATTTGAGAGAATTTAACCATGATTTCAAACGAACGGCATTCGTCATTTGGCCACCAACCATTTCACCAGCCTTATGCGCAACAGGCGCCGCGGCCATTTGTTCAGGAAGACACGTTAAAATCCGTGGAGATTCAAATTGAACGCAAGACGTTTCACCTGACGCTGAAAGAAAATCCCCGTGGACGTTTCCTGCGCATTTCAGAGGAAAATAACGCCAAGCGAAACTCCATCATCATTCCCGCGCCCGGACTGAAGGATTTTCAAAATTTGATCAATGAAATGGTGAAAGCATCGGACGAAATCCCGGCCAAGCAGGTATCTGCGGCAACTTAGGTTATTCCGGATATTTCAACTGCTCGGAGGAACTCCGAAAAGTTGCTGATGAGCTTTCTGTTTCAACCACTCGGTCAAAAGCGAGAACGTCCAAGAAACCCCAGGCTTAAGAACATGCTTCTTCGCCAACTTCCAAATCTCACTATCGCGGGTGGAGTCCAAAAAATCGTGACCCGCCCAGGTGAGCCGCTCAGTCGAAGAGCCAATGACCTCATTTTCATTACCTCTGGAAAAACGAACCACAATCAAATTTGCATCTTCCATCAACTGAAGGTTGTAGAGCTGATCATCAATCGAATATGAAGAAAGCTCTGGCGGTTCTTCGCCGCTCTCGCTTTGAAGAAGCAACAACCGAATAAGTTCCATGTCGCGCTTCATGGCCGTCATGGTTTCGTAATTGGTTGGTTTGTGATCATGTCTGAAACAACGGCTGTATGGTTTGAATACTCACCACTGTGAATCGGAATGGCATGCGTCATCTGACGATAACTTCTAAAGGTTGACATTCTGCCGTTGAAAATATATCGCGTGCCACCATAAAATCCGAAAGAGTAACCAATTAAAACTCCAAGCCCGACAAGACAAAAGCCCCGAAACCACTTCATCAGCGTACGATGACTGCGAAACGGTATCGGAAGGCGGGCTAACCAGCCGACTCCAACAAACAAGCCGATGGCGAAGGCAAAAAAGAACAAACCATGCCATCTGTAGGCAAGAATAACATCTTCAGTAGCCGTAGAGTCAACCGAAACATCTACAAGCGCCCAAATAAGTAACGCTACGCTCACAAGATATAGACAACCGATGAGCAACCAGTGAAGCACTCTGCCAAAAAATTGGTTACGTGCGTCCATGTCCCCATCTTTAACCTATCCGCCATTCATTTCAACGTCATTGTTGACTCCTGACGTCATCGTTTGTTGCAACAAATTTCATCATTTAGCGAAATCTGCACTGGAAATTTTTTTGGGGGGCAGGGGGGGCGAAATCCGTCAAATAATTTTGATGTAAATAATTGTAGGCTGGTGTCAGGCACGGCGCGTCTGTTGTCAGGCAGATTCAGGCAAAGTAAATTCCAGCCAGGGCCAGAAAAAAACCGGGGGTAAAGTCGCCCCGTGCCCGTTGATTCAAATCATCCTGATTACGACGCAAACATCGTTGCATGGCAACGGGCGCGCGATGTGTTCGCCGGTGAGGATGCCGTCAAAGCTGCTGCTGAAAAATATCTGCCGCGTTTGGATTGTCAGGACGACAAGGAATATCTCGCCTACAAAAATCGCGCCTCGTTTTTCAACGCCTCTGCCCGCACGGCGGATGGTTTCGTCGGTCTGATTTTCCGCCGTGATCCAACCTTCAAACTGCCGGACGCCGGTGCCGGCGTCGGCGCTGCGCTCACGGAATTTGTGGAAGATGCCGACATGCTCGGCACGTCCCTGACTGCTTTCTGTAAAAAGCTCGTCACTGAAATCATCAATGTCGGTCGTGCCGGCACGCTGGTGGATTGGAATGAGGAAGCGGAGCAACGCGCCTATGCCGTCGCCTATGCCGCTGAAGACATCATCAACTGGCACACGGAACGGGTCAACGGTCGCAACGTGCTGACGCTCGTTGTGCTGAAAGAAGTCAGTCACACGCCCGCTTCGGAAACTGATCCATTCGTCCCGGAAGAAATCCAGCAACTGCGCGTCCTGAAACTTGTCCCACCGCAAACCACGGCTGACAGTGCGAGCCGCACTGGCAATGAACCTGCCGATTGGTCTTACCAGGTTGAAATCTGGCAATTCCTTGCGGATGGCCAAAGTGCAAGCGGCAACTCGAAGCGCGGGAAAAAGAAATGGAAGCTGGTGGAAACCCTGACGCCGCTGCGCCTGGGCAAACCGCTGCCGTTGATTCCCTTTGTGTTTCATGGTCCACGCCACTCGCTGCCGGACGTGGATAAAATCCCATTGGCGGACATCATCGTCGTCAACCTTGACCATTACCGGCTGACCGCCGACTACAAGCATGGCATGCACTTCACTGCGCTGCCGACGGCATGGGTCAGCGGCTTTGACAAAAATTCCTCGCTGCGCATCGGCTCCAGCACGGCATGGGTCGCCGAAACGCCCGGCGCGACAGCCGGTTTCCTGGAATTTCACGGTCAAGGTCTGACGACTTTTGAACGCGCGATGGATCGCGACGAGCAACTGATGGCCGTCCTCGGCACACGGATGCTCGAATCGCGCAAACGCGTTGGTGAAACTGCCGCTTCCATCGAACTGCGTCAAAGCGGCGAAAATAGCATCCTGACCACTGTTTCCTTGAGCGTCAGTTCGTCGCTGACGCAAGTGTTGCGCTGGGTCTATTGGTGGAACTCGACCGAACCGATTCCTGACGCCATTGGTCCCGACCTTGTCCTCGCCAGTCTGAACACGGATTTCAGCATCACCGGCATGTCCTTTCAGGAAATCGCGGCGCTGGTGGCCGCGTGGCAGGCCGGCGCCATCAGTCAGGATACGATGCTGGATTTGTTCCGTGCCGGTGAAGTCATTGCCCCTGGCCGCACGAATGAAGAAGAGATCAAACTGCTCGCCAGCGAGAAAAAAACCACACCGCCGGTCGTAGTCACGCCGCCGCCGGGTGTGGTCAATCCGCCTGTCTCGTCTGCAAAAACCGCAACCCCTCAACCGATAACCTGATTTATGCCCCTGAAATACAAATACGCAACGAAGCAGGAAATTCCTGCTGAACATCAATCCCTTTACGTCGAGCGCGACGGTGCCTGGCTGCTGGACGCCGATGGTGTCGTGAGTCAGGCCAAGCTGGATGAGTTCCGCCAGAACAACATCACGCTTGACGAATCAATTGAAACGGTTTGAAGGCATTGACCCTGACGCCGTGCGTCAGCTTGCGGAAGACAAGCGCAAGCTGGAAGAGGCGCAGCAGCTCAAGGCTGGCGAAGTGGAAAAGGTTTTTGAGGCGCGTCTAAAAAATGCCCGGGCGGAATGGGACAAGCAGCATGGTGTCGTCGTGGCTGAACGCGACACGCTCACGTCCCGGCTCACGGCGATTCAGATTGATCAAGCCGTGGTTAGTGAAGCGACCAAGCGCGGACTTCGCCCGACGGCGATTCCTGACATCACGGCGCGGGCGCGAATGACTTTCAAGCTGGTGAACGGAGTTCCCCAGGCTTTCGACGGCGACGGCCGACTGCCCGAATGGGCAAGGATGGGGCGACGCCGATGACTTTGGCCGAATGGGTGGATGCGTTGGTGTCCGATGCACCGCACCTGTTTGAAGCAAACGCTGGTGGCGGTGCCGCCGGCTCCGGCTCCGGTGGGGCTGGCAACCGGTCCGTGAAGAATCCGTTCCGCAAGGAATCGTTCAACCTCACGGAGCAAATGAAAATTCAAAAATCCGATCCGCAACTGGCCGCGCGCCTGAAGGCGGCGGCGTAGGCGGTTCACAACGACAAAATCTGAATTATGGCAAAGACACAATTGGCAGACATCATCGTTCCGGCGCAATTCGCTGGCTACGTCTTACAACGCACGGCGGAAAAATCCGACCTGTTTCAATCCGGCATCGTCATCCGCACGCCGGACTATGACGACCGTGCCGCGCAAGGCGGCAACCAGGTCAACATGCCGCATTGGAATGACCTGACCGGCAACCGGCAGCCGTTGAGTGATGCGGCTCCGCTGGTCCCGGCCAAGCTGGTCGCTGACCAGGACATTGCCCGCATTCACAATGACGGCAATGCGTGGTCGTGGAATCATCTGGCAACCGTGGTTGCCGGTGATGATCCGGCGCTGGCGCTGGCGAACTTCATGGCCGACTACTGGAATCGCCAGAATCAATACATGCTCATCAGCTCGCTCAAGGGCGTGTTTGCAGCGGCGAGCATGGCGGGCAATCTGTTGGCGATTCACAGTGAAATCGTCGCCAACCAGACGAATGCCACGCGCTTGAATGGCGCAACCTTCGTGGATGCGACGCAGCGCCTGGGCGACCGTGGCGACCGGCTCGTGGCCGTGGCGATGCACTCGGCGGTCGAAGCCGCGTTGCGCAAACTCGACCTGATTGACTTCATCCCGGACAGCCAGGGTGAAGCGCAAATCCGCACGTTCCAAGGCCGGCGCGTCATCGTGGACGACGGCTGTCCTTCGCGCGCGGGCACGACCGACGGCCTGGTCTATACGACCTACCTGTTCGGTCCCGGCGCGTTTGGCATGGGTTTCGCCGATCTGAACGGCGCGCCTGTCGAAGGTGGTCACGGCACGGAAGGTTGCGAAACGGCGCGTGATGCGCTGAACAGCGACACGTTCCTGGTCAACCGTCGCCGCTTCATCATGCACCCTCGCGGTGTGAAGTTTACCAGCGCGGCCGTGGCGGGTGCGAACCCGACGAACGTGGAACTGGAAAACGCGGCCAACTGGATGCGCGTTTGGGAAAACAAGAACGTCCCGGTCGTGGCGGTCACTCACAACATCTAGCCCTGAGCCAGGGCGGGCAACTGCGCTGGCGCGCTCATCACGCGCCAGCGCGAAACTGAAACCAATAATCAAATTTTATGGGCAAACTTCAACCTCGCAGTTTTGAACGGATTCGTTCGGGTGAACAGATCCAGCATCCGACTTACACCAACGTCGCGGCGGCGGTGGCCGCTGGTGTCACGGCGGCAAAATTTCCGCGCCGCATCATTCATCTGTCCGTCGGCGGCACGGGTGCTGTGCCGTGCCTGGCCATTTCGGACGGTGTGAACTGGAAACAAATCGCAATTGGCGTCAACGCCATCTAGGTGCGAGCCGCACCGGCCATTATGGACAAATTGTATCCAATCATTCGGCGGAAGCGGCGTCCGCTCATTGTAGCCGACGTGCCGCCAGTTGCCGCCGAGCCGGTTCAACCTGTGGTGCCGATGCCACGGGTTGAACCGGCAAAATCTGCCCCGCCCGAAAAACCGGGGCGTAACAAAACAAATGACGATGAAACACAGAATTAACTTTCGTGGTTGGCTGGCGTGTTGGCTGCAAAAGCGGCGGCGGGCGCGGCAAAACAAGTCGCTGCCCGCACCTTCCTTGGTTTTCCTGGGAAAAGTCCTCAGTGATACGACTTGGCGAGCCGTTGCGCCGGTAGCTGTTGACGATTGGCAATTTTGCACCAGCGACACTATCTACACGCCTGGGGAAGAGAGTTTTGACCAATGGGTGGAAGGCGCGGACTCGCCGGATACGGCATTTGTTGTCATCAATTCTACCACTGCAACTGTGACAGCGGACCTGTCCCGCTGTGCTGTTCGCTATCGGGTCGGAACAACTTGGTCGCCTTGGACAAGTATTGTTGATGGAACTCCTTCCTTGGTGTCGTTGGGAACGGTCGCCGGTAACACCACCTGGCGGGCAGTGGCCCCGGTGGCTGTGGACGATTGGCAATTTTGCACCACCGACAATGCTTTCGACCCTGAAGTGAAAAGCTTTGATCAATGGGTGGCAGACGCTGATTTCCCGGACACGGATTTTGTGACCATCAATGCCACGACTGCCACTGTAACCGTGGACTTTGCCTACTGTGCTGCCCGTTATCTGGTCGGGACAACCTGGTCGAATTGGACTGGAGTTGTTGATGCGACCGTACTCGCGCCGTAAAAGTTTATGGCTCTCATTCTCGTCAAGGAAGATGGCAGCGGTCGGGCTGACGCCAACGCGTATGCCAGCGTTGCAGATGGCGATGCCTATCACGACGGGCACTTGTATGCCATGGCGTGGACCGGTGCGAGCGCGGATCAAAAGGCCGTGGCGCTGGTGATGGCGTCGCGGCTGATTGACGCGGAATTTCAATTCAACGGCACGAGGACCACGTCCGTGCAAAGCTTGCAATGGCCGCGGGCAATGTGTCCCGAGCCGGACAACGTGCATGTGCCAATCTCGGTGCTGCTGCCGATTCCGTATGACTACGTTCAATATGACAAGGTGCCGAAGGCTGTCGTCCAGGCGACGTGTGAAATGGCACGTGAACTTTTGATTGCCGACCGCACGACCGCGCCAGTGGGTGAAGGACTGAAGTTTTACAATAATGCCGGCATTCAAACTGGTTACGACAAAACCGACAAGCGCCCGGTGCTTTCGCAGGTCGCACAGGTGATGCTGGCAAAGTATGGCTCGCAAATCAGCGCCAAGAGCGGCGCGGTGCGGCTGATGCGGACTTAGGTGCGTGCCGCACGGGCAAACGATGAAACAATTACTGACAATTTTGGTTTTGGCATGGGCCGAGTTGCTGCACGCGCAGTCGGTAACGCTGGCGTGGGATGCGTCGCCATCGAGCGGGTTAGCAGGCTACCGGATTTATTATGGCACCAACTCGCGGGCGTATGGCTACAAGCTGAACGCCGGCTTGGTGCGGACACAACGTGTGACGGTACCACGATACGGGCGCTGGTTCTTTGCGGTAACGGCGTATGCCACGAACGGCGTGGAATCGCCTTTCAGCAACGAAGTGGAATGGGAGAACCAGCCCCAGCCGCCGGTGTTGGCGGGCGGGAACACGGTGCGGATTTGTCCGGTGATCGAGCGGAGCACGAACCTGGTGGATTGGTCGTCTGCGGCCGGCGAGCCGACATTTTTTGCCGCAACGAACACGGCGGAGTTTTTCCGGACATCGCGGCTGACGATTGAAAAAGTGAAACGGGTGAATCAATGAACAACATGGACCCAGCCGATTTTCTTAACGCAGTGGATCATGCCGCCGGCATGAATGACCGCTGGCTGTTCCTCGCGGCGTTCTGCCTGCTGCTGCTGGTTTGCGGCATCGTAATCTATTGGCTCGTAAAACAGCTTCAGGCCGTGATTGCCGACCACAAGGCACTTCGCGACGAACATCACGCGGCTCTTACCCAAATCATCGAAAAGCAGAACGAAACATCGCTCAAGCTGGCGGTGTGCATTGACCGCAATAGCGCGGCACTTCAGGAATGCGCGTTTGAACTGCGGCGATTTCAAGAACGAAAGGATTTATAAAAACAAAAATCATGCTGATTAACCTGGCCGTCATTGCGGTGACGGGAATTACTTGCGGTTGCGCGATGGCGCCGTTGAAAGGTGGCCATGCGACAACGTCTGGCGTCATCGAGCAAACCGTCGTGCAAGGCGACAATCCTGCCCAAGCATCCCGGCAGGATCAAGAGACGGTGAAAACGCGGAGCTACACCGTGCCGGCCGGGTCGCGGCTGGTGTCCACCAGCAACCAGGTGATGGTTGTCAGCGCGCCGATGCCCGTCATCGAGCGTGAGGAAACACGAGCCAAGACTGAACTTGGCGCGGCGCAAAAGGACACGGCGCGCGAACTGAGCGCGAAGCTGGCGAGTCTCAAGGGGATTGTGTGGGTGGGCGTCGTCATGTTCCTGTTCGGCCTGGCGTCCATGTTTTACCCGCCGTTGCAGGCCATCATTGGCAGCGTGACGACGAGCGCGGCGATTCTGGTCGGTGGCCTGGCACTGATGATTTTGCCGACGCTGATTGTCGGGAATGAACTTTTGATCTTGGCCGGCGTCGCTTCGGCAGTCGGCCTGTGGTTTTTGGCGCATCGGCATGGCCAGTTGCGCGGGCTGCTAGACGCGGCAGGGGCCGCCGTGGTTGCACCGCCGGACAAGGTTTGAACCATGACGCACGACAAACAATTGCTCAATGTGGAACTCGATCAAGTGGTTGAGAAACGTCGCTTGGACCAGGCTTTGAATGCAAAAGAGTTTGCCGTTCTGGCGGGCATCTCCTACTCCGCTGCCCGCGCGTGGTTTCGGCAACCGGGGTTTCCCACCCTCTGCGGCGTCGTGTTTTGGCAGGAATTCGTCCAGTGGCGCAATGCGAAGACTGGATTGAAGAACGCCAGTGAAGTATCTTCTCGCAGCGCGGAATGCCAGCGACCCGTCGCGACAAAGCCGTCAATGATGTTCACTGGGAGAGCGGCTCAGATATTGGCAGAGGCAGGTTGAAATTTACTGCACTTTTACTGCACAACTCTCAAAACCATTGCAAATAAATGGAGCGGGCGATGGGAATCGAACCCACGTGTGAAGCTTGGAAGGCTTCCGTTCTACCATTGAACTACGCCCGCCTTCGTCCCGCCGGACGGGACTTTGGCTTGTCGAGCCGAAGCTCAAAGAGCAAAGGCTGACGCGGCAAGCCCGACACACAGCAGCGAACCCAGCCGACTTGTCGCAAAAGCAGCATAACGCCCGGGCTTGCGTTGTCAATTCCACTCGTGTAGCCTCGCGCGCATGGCAGCGTTGCTTCTCACCGGCGGACGCGTCGTGGATCCGGCCAACCGACTCGACGCCAAAGCGGATGTTTTGATTTCGGCGGGCAAAATCGCGGCGGTCGGCGCGGACGCGGCAAAGCAGGCGCCGCGCGAAGCCGGGCGAATGGACGTGAGCGGCCTCATTGTTTGTCCCGGTTTGATTGACCTGCACGTACACCTGCGCGAGCCTGGCCAGACGGCAAAGGAAAATATTGCCACCGGCACCGCCGCCGCCGCGCGCGGCGGCTTCACCTCGGTCGTCTGCATGCCCAACACGTCACCCGCGATTGACAACGCCGGGACCGTCGCACTCATCCACGAACGCGCCGCTCAAAACGGTGTCGTGAACGTCTTCGTCACCGGCGCCATCACGAAAAACATCGCCGGCGAGGAACTCGCGCCCATCGGCTCGCTCAAGCGCGCGGGCGTCGTCGCCATCACCGACGATGGCCATTGCGTGCAGAACAACGAACTGATGCGCCGCGCGCTGGAATACGCCAAAATGTTCGACCTGCCGGTGATGGATCATTGCCAGGATTATTCGCTCGTGACCGACGGCGTGATGCACGAAGGATATTGGAGCACCGCGCTCGGTTTGCGCGGCTGGCCGTCGGCGGGTGAGGAAATGATCGTCGCGCGCAACATCCTGCTCGCCGAACTCACCGGGGCGCGCGTCCATTGCCAGCACCTCAGCGCGGCAGGCAGCGTCGCCCGGCTGCGCGAGGCGAAGAAACGCGGCGTGCCGATATCCGGCGAGGCCTGCCCGCACCATTTTACGCTGACAGACGCCGCGGTCGCCGGCAGCGAAAAATTCTGGGCGGAGGACGGAAAACAAATTTTCCGGACTCCGGACTCTGGACTGCGGACTCCGAACCTGCCCGAATGGCCTTCCTACGACACGAATTTCAAGATGAATCCGCCGTTGCGCTCCGCGCGCGACCGCGAGGCGATTTTGGAGGGACTGGCCGACGGCACGATTGAAATTTTGTGCAGCGACCATGCGCCGCATTGCGATTACGAGAAGGAAGTGGAATTCGACTACGCGCCCTTCGGCATCACCGGCCTGGAAACCGAACTCGCGCTTTCGCTCATGCAGCTTTACCACGGCAAACGATTAAGCCTGCTCGATTTGATCGCCAAATACACCGTCAACCCGGCGCGGCTGCTGAATCTGCCCAAAGGCACGCTGGCAGTCGGTGCGGATGCGGACGTGACGGTCTTTGATCCCGATCGCGAATGGATTTTCGAGCGTGCCGAAACCGCGAGCAAATCGGCCAACAGCCCGTTCTTCGGCTGGAAACTCAAGGGCCGCGCGGTGGCCACCATCGTCGGCGGCAAAAAGGTCTGGACCGAACATGCCGAAGCGGTTGCGGCTTGAACCACGAATGGACACGAATTGACACGGAAGAACAGACGCGGCTCGTCCAACGTATTCGGAAGGCGCTTCGATTGACCTGATCGTATTTTCTGCCGCCCCTTCAGGGCTTGATATGTTTTTGGGAACGTGAACCCAGGGCGTCGCTCGCAGACTCGCTTTGCCCTGGGCTATTTTCTTCCGGGCTTTCAGCCCTCTGAAATCCGTGTTCATCCGCGTATAGCGGCGTGGCCGCCACGCGGCTTTACGCCGTCCATCCGTGGCTGAAATTTCTTTCCGTCTTTGCGCGGCTCACCTAGCATCCGTTGATTTTGATGAAAGCAATTCTGGCATTGGAAGACGGTTCCGTGTTTCACGGACAAGGTTTCGGCGCGCGCGCCTCCGCGTGCGGCGAGGTCTGCTTCAACACGTCCATGACCGGCTACCAGGAAATCCTCACCGACCCATCCTACAAGGCCCAGATCGTCACGATGACGTATCCGCTCATCGGCAATTACGGCGTCAACGAGGTGGACGTGGAGTCGTGGCGGCCGCACGTGGCCGGCTTTGTCATCCGCGAACTTTCGCCCGTCGTCAGCAACTGGCGCGCAGATTCTTCGCTGGCGGAATATCTGGAAAAGAACGGCATTCCGGGCATCCAGGGCATTGACACCCGTGCGCTGACGAAAAAACTCCGCGTGCGCGGCGCGATGAACGGTTTCATTTCCACCGGGGACATTTCGGAGGCGGAAGCCATCAAACGCGCCAAGGAATTTGTCTTCGTGGGTGTGGATTACGTCAAGGAAGTCACGCACAAGAAGGCGTTCCGCTGGGACGAAAAAGACGAGCAGAGCGCGAGCTTCAAACTGGCCATCGGCAACGAACCGGCCAACGCGCACCAGTTGCGCGAACCGCTGCCGGCGGCGGACATTCCCATTGTCGCCTTTGACTACGGGATGAAATACAACATTTTGCGGCGGCTGCGGCAGCACGGTTTTGCAACGCAGGTTTTGCCGGCCACGGCGACCGCCGCCGAGGCGCTCAAGCACAAACCGGCGGGCATTTTCCTGTCCAACGGCCCCGGCGACCCGTCGGCGCTCCATTACATCGTCCGCGAGGTAAAAACGCTCGTGGACAGCGGCGTGCCGATTTTTGGGATATGTCTCGGGCACCAGATTCTCGGGCAGGCGTTCGGCGGGAAAACCTTCAAATTGAAATTCGGCCATCGCGGCGCGAACCAGCCGGTGAAGGACTTGGAATCCGGCAAAGTCGAAATCACGGCGCAAAACCACGGTTTCGCGGTGGACGCGAAGTCGTTGCCTTCCGGCGTCGCGGTGAACCGCATCAATTTGAACGACCAGACCGTCGAGGGCCTGCGCCACAAGACCAAACCGGTCTTTTGCGTGCAATATCATCCCGAAGCCTCGCCCGGGCCGCACGATTCGACGCCTTTGTTCGCCGAATTCCGCACGCTGATTGAAGCACGGGGTTAAAAATCATTTTTGCAGATTTCAGTTTGACTTGAAACGCGCCGTGACCATAATCGGCTTATTGTAAGTCCATGGCCAAACTTGTTATTCTGACTCAGGGCCTGACCGGCCGCGCACACGAGCTGAACGTGGATCGCACCACGATTGGCCGCGTCGAGGATAACCTCTTTCAAATCGCCGAGCCGTCCGTCTCCAGCCATCATTGCGAAGTGTTGTTGCGCGGCAGTGATGTCGTCATCAAGGACCTCAATTCGACAAACGGCACGTTCATCAATGGCGAACAAATCAACGAAAGCGTTTTGAAGCCCGGCCAGACGCTGCGGCTCGGGCAGATTGAATTGAAATTGGAAACTGGAACGCCGGCTTCCGCGCCGGCCTCCGCGCCAGCCAAGGCCCCCGCTCCCAGCCTGGCCAAAAAACCGGCGGAAGCCACCATGGTCATCCCGCGCGGCGTCAGCTTGAGCGAATTGGAAGGCGGCGGACGGCCGCCGGGCTTCGACACCAGCAAGGAATTTTCCAAAAAACGCAACAAGGCCGGCATCTATTTCTGGATTGGGGTCGGTATTGTGGGGATTATCATTGTGGTCCTGCTGATCATCGCCGGGCAGACGGTCAATCACGGTAAATAAAGCCGGTCGCGGCCATGAAACCGCGCTTCTCCCATCAACGAAACCAAGCGCTGACCAAGATTGAAGTGTTGGTCATAGTTGCCGTCTTGGTCATTGTGGCAGCTTTGCTTTTGCCGGCGCTGGCTGCGGCAAAACGGAAATCTTCACGCATTAACTGCATAAGCAATGTAAAGCAAATCGGCATCGCCTTCCGGCTTTGGGAACAAGACAACAACGACAAATATCCGATGGCGGTTTCGGTGACGAATGGTGGTGCGATGGAGTCGGTTGCCACTGGAAATGTCGCCGCCTGTTTCCAAGTGATGTCCAACGAATTGAGCACACCCAAAATCCTGCTTTGCCCGGAAGACACTCACCGGACTTACGCGACAAATTTCTCAATTGGTTTCAGTGACGCCAACATCAGCTATTTCCTCAGTTTGGACGCCGCTGAAATGTATCCGCAAATGATTCTCGACGGTGATGACAATCTGCTGGTTGATGGCAAGCCCGTTCAGCCGGGAATTTTGAACTTCAGGACCGGTTCCACCATCGCCTGGACCAAGGACCGGCATCATGGTGTGGGTAACATTGGCATGGCCGACGGCTCGGCACAGCAGACTGCCAGCGAAAGTTTGAATTCCGCATTTAGTTCATGCACTAACGGCGTCCCCACGAACACTGCCGCGCCCCGGTGGTTGATTCCGTGATCGGCGGCAGGGCTGCGCTCAACAGTATCGGAGGGGCGAGTTACACGAGCCCCCATTTTCAGAGGCATTTTATGAGTCAGGGGCTCGTGTAACTCGCCCCTCCGACGAAAAATTGTTTTGGACAAACTCTGCCGCGCAGCCTCAATTGGCGGTGCAGCAGCACCGCCCTACCAATCTCAATTCGCGTAATTCATGTCAAAAGCCCTTTTCCCTACTGGCTTCCGGCTTCCGGCTTCGGTATTCTCCGGCCCATGTTTGAAACAGTCAAAACCGACATTGCCACCGCCGCCGGGAAACTCACGCATCTGCGGAGGTTTCTTTGACGTTCCCGCCACGCAAAAACGCCTGGGCGAACTCAATTCGCTCATGGCCGCCGACAATTTCTGGAACAACCGCGAAAAGGCGCAGGGGCTGATTGACGAGGCCAATTCCCTCCGCAACAAAATCGAGCCGCTCCTTCAGGCGGAAAAGCAACTCGAGGATTTTCGTGTCATGCTCGAACTCGGCGAGGCCGAACCGCCCGCCGCGCAGGCGCAGGTGGAACAGGAGCTCACGCGCGATCTTGAAAAATTTTCCAAGGCTCTCGAGTTGCTGGAACTGAAGGTTTTTCTCAGCGGCCCGCACGACCGGAAGAATTGCATCCTCAGCATCAACGCCGGCGCCGGCGGCACCGAGGCGCAGGATTGGGCGGAAATGCTGTCGCGCATGTATCAACGCTGGGCTGAATCACGCGGCTGGGAGGTCGAAGTTACCGACGCGCTGGTCGGCGAAGGCGCGGGCCTCAAGAGCGTCACGATGCTGCTTCAGGGCGAAAACGCCTACGGCTTTGCCAAGGCCGAACGCGGCGTGCATCGGCTGGTGCGCATCTCGCCGTTCGATTCCAATAAACGCCGGCACACGAGTTTCGCCAGCGTGGACGTGATTGCAGAAATCGAGGAGAGCGATCCCGACATTGTCATCCCGCCAAATGAATTCCAGGTGGACACGTTCCGTTCCGGCGGCAAGGGCGGCCAGAACGTGAACAAGGTCGAGACCGCCGTGCGCATCACGCACCTTCCCACCGGCCTCGTCGTTGCATCGCAAACCCAGCGTTCGCAGCATCAAAACCGCGCGACGGCCATGCGGCTGTTGCTGTCGCGCATTTACGCCCAGCGGGTGGACGCGCAGAAGGCAGACATGGAACGGTTTTACGGCGAGAAGGGGAGCATTTCGTGGGGCAACCAGATTCGCAGCTACGTTTTTCAGCCGTATCGCATGGTGAAGGATTTGCGCACCGGCGTGGAAACGAGCAATGTTCAAGCGGTGATGGACGGCGACCTCGATGCGTTCGTGAATGGCTGGCTCCGCGCCGGTTGTCCGAGGAAACGGATGCAGGGAGTGAAAGATGAAGATGAATAAATGACTAAACCATAATGACGAAAGACTAAAGAATGCCCAAATGCTTAAATGAAGAACGGCGCACGTATTTTCGGGATTTGTGCTTTGTCATTCTTTAGTCATTAGGATTTAGTCATTAGTCATTTTCCCATGCCCATCCTCGACACCATCGTTGAACAAAAGAAGCTGGAGGTTGCCAAACTTCCAGCGCGGCTCATCGCCGCCGGCGATTTGCGCGACGCGTTGCTCGAACGCGGCGAACGGCGCGATTTCCTGGCCGCCTTGGGCAGGCCATGCCGAGGCGACATGGCGCTGATTGCCGAGGTCAAAAAGGCGTCGCCATCGGCGGGTGTGATTTGCAAAGACTTCGACCCGGTTCGCATCGCGAAGGAATACGAGGCGGCGGGCGCAAGCTGCCTTTCGGTTTTGACGGACGAAAAGTTTTTCCAGGGCTCGCTCGATTATCTCCGGCAAATCCGCGCGGCGGTCAAGCTGCCGCTGCTGCGCAAGGATTTCATCATTGATGAGCGGCAAATCCTCGAAGCCATTGAATGGGGCGCGGATGCCATCCTGCTCATCGTCGCGATTCTTGATGACGCGCGGCTGCAACGGTTTCACGCGCTGGCAACGGAAGCCGGCCTGGCCGCGCTGGTCGAGGTTCATGACGAGGCGGAATTGGAGCGCACTCTGAAAATCGGCGCGAAGCTCATCGGCGTCAACAACCGCAATTTGAAAAATTTCAAAGTTGACCTTGCGACGACTGAAAAGCTGGCGGCAGAATTATACCGTAGGACAGGCGTCGCGCCTGTTTCTAACATAAAAAATGCAAATGGAGACAGGCAGGATGCCTGTCCTGCGCTTGTCGCCGAGAGCGGCATTCACACACGCGCCGACGTGGAACGGCTGAAGCGATGCGGTGCGAACGCGATTTTGGTCGGCGAATCACTGATAAAAGGCGGCGACATCGGTACGAAAGTCCGCGAGTTGATCAGGTAGCACCCGCGTCCCGCGGGTCGTTTCGGGCGTCGCGCCCGAAACTGACGGCTGACACAGGGTGCTCCTGCTTGGCCGATGATCAGCCATTCTTCGTATGCCGTGGCAATTCGGCGGGACGCCGAATTAAACCCGCGAGACGCGGGTGCTACCACAAATTACGCGCGGCTTTTCGCCAGCTGTTTCGCCAGCCGGATCGCCGCAATCATGCTCGAGGGATTGGCGATCCCTTTTCCCGCGATGTCGTAGGCCGTACCATGGTCGGGCGACGTGCGGATGAACGGCAAACCCAGCGTCCAGTTCACCCCGCTGTCAAACGCGACGGCTTTCAGCGGCGCAAGCCCCTGGTCGTGATACATCGCGACCACCGCATCAAAATCCCCCTGCAAGGCGTAATGAAACACCGTGTCGCCGCTCAATGGGCCAATAACGTCGAATCCGCGCTTTTGCGCGGCGAGAACTGTCGGTGTGATGACTTTAATTTCCTCATCGCCGAATTCCCCGCCTTCGCCCGCATGCGGATTCAGGCCGCAAACGGCGATGCGCGCACGGGGCAATTGCAGATCACGGCACGCTTGCGCGGCCAGTTCGATGGCGAGCGTGAGTTTTTCCGGCGTGAGTTTCTTGGGAACCGATTTGATGGAAATGTGGATGGTGGCCAGCGCGACGCGCAGCCAGCGCCCGCGTTCATCATGGCCGAGCAGCATCATGGCGGTGCGTTTGGCATTGGCGAGTCCGGAGAGAAATTCAGTCTGGCCGGTGAATTTATGACCGGCGCGGATGATGGATTCCTTGTTGACCGGCGCGGTGACGAGCGCGTCCAGTTCACCACGCAGACAACGTTCCGCGCCGTCGCGCAGCGCGGCGATTGCTGTGTTCGCAGCCAACGGCGAACCGGCAGAAATTTTTCCCGGCGGTTCGGAAATCGAACTCGTAAAATAAACTTTATCTCTGAATAAATGTTTATCTTGGTAAGTGGAAAAATTCCTCAGGGGCATATCAAGCCCAAGATTCCTGTTGAGACCCTCAAGCCAAGCATCGCCGATGAGTAAATAGCGCGTGTCGTCGGCGTTGCATTCGGCGGCGACGGCCTTGAGCGCGACTTCAGGGCCAATGCCGGTGACATCGCCCAGCGTAATGCCAATCCAACCAGTCATTGAAGTTGAGGATTGTTGGTTGAGCCGTCTTCGCTTCGCTTCGCCGCGCCAAGGAGTTGAGAGAAAATATATTTCCCGTTCACGGCGGCATTTAGAACAGGCGGATGAACGTTTTCTTTTTCAACTGCTCAATCCACTGTTGTTCGAGTTGTTTCTGCGCCTGGGTGCGGAGGGTCAACTCCACGTCATCACGCACTTCGTTGAGCGGTTTGACATGCGCGGGGCGCACCTGCTCGACCAATATGATATAACAGGCTTCGGGCATATCAATCACATCGCTGACCTGGCCGGGTTTGAGCGCGAAGGCGATGTCGGCGAGCTCCTTGCGCAAAACGGAGCGTTCGACCCAGCCCCGATCACCGCCCTGGCTGCGCTGCGAATCCTGCGAATAAACGGCGGCCATTTCCTGAAACGTCGCGCCGCCCTTGATTTGGGCAAGGATTTCGCCGGCCAGGCGCACCGTGTTGGTGTCGTCGCTGGAGGTTTTGTTGAGCACGATCATGCGCAATTTGATCTCGTCCTCAACCTTGAAATCGTCCTGGTGGCCAAGATAGTAAGTTTCCACCTTGTAGGGCGAGATGATGATTTTTTCCGGCGAAATGCTTTTGGCGCGCAACGCGGAAACGATGTATTGATCGCGCACCTCCTGGCGGAATTTTTCGTACGTCTGGCCCTGCGCCTGAAGCGTCTTCATCAGAGTGATGCGGTCGCCGAACCGTTCGTGGATGCGTTCCTGGACCAGTTCGTCCACGACGGTGTCGGGCAGCCGGTAGCCCTCCGTGTCAAAATCATGCAGAATCAACTGCCGTTCGACCAGTTGCTCCTGGCCGTCGTTGAGCGCGTCGCCCAGTTTTTGCCGGAACATGTCCGGCTGGCCGGCATACTCCCGCTGCAACGCCTGGGCCGCCGGCGCGACGAATTCCTCGACTTCCGCATACGTGACGACCCCGTTATTCACCACGGCCTTGATGGCATCCACCAATTCCGCGCGCAACGGCAGGTTGAAACAAACAGCCGCCGCCAGAATTGCAATGAAACGGAGAAACTTCATCAAAATCAGCGCGCATGCTAACAATAAACCCCGGCGGGTCAAGCGCGCCGCTCAAAAGACAAAACGATTCAATAAATACATCAACGCCGCCACAATCGCCGCTATCCCCAGCCCGGCGATGGCGGACAACTTCAGGAAATAAATCTGCTTGCGACGGGCTGCGCGCCCGCCCTGGCCCGGCAACAAATAAAAACGTTCCGGCTCTTTGCCTGGTTTTGAACGAAACATGTGAGTCTGATTCCCGTTCAATTCCTAGCATACCCTCCGCTGGCGTCAAGTCGCATGCTTGCGGTCATGGGCGCCGACCGCTACCGTTCCCGCATGAATCTTGAAGATCATCCGGGTGACATTATTTGCAAGGCGCGGGCGATGAGCGGCGTTTCCGCCGCAACTGCGGCAGCCGCGGCGGAAATAACCGGAACCGAACTGTCCGTCCTGGAGGAATCCGGGAAAACCGCGGTGAAAATCAACCTCGCCAAACTCGCGCCGCTGATTGGCTTGAATCCGCAAAAACTTGAAGCCATCGCCAACGGGTGGCTGCCCGCGCAAAAGGATTTGAGCCTCTGGCGCGAAATCCGCGTGTTCACCACGGCGGGCGACGGGCTGACGGTGAATTGCTATCTCGTCTGGGATGAAGCCACGCGCGAGGCGGCGCTCTTTGACACCGGACTCGACGCCAAGCCGATTCTCGACACCATCACCACCGAACAGCTTCAGCTCCGGCACATTTTCATAACGCACTCGCATTGGGATCATGTCGAAGCCCTGCCGAAAATCCGCGAGGCGTGGCCGAAAGCGCGGCTGCATTCCGGCTCGAAAAACGCGCCCGTGGACCAGCGCAACAAGACTGCGGAAATCGTCCATCTCGGAGGGTTGCGGGTGACATACCGCGAGACGCCAGGCCACGCGGAAGATGGCGTGACCTATATCATCGGCAACTGGCAGGAGGACGCGCCGCACGTGGCCATCGTGGGCGATGCGATTTTCGCCGGGTCCATCGGGCGCGGCAACCAGTCGTGGGATCTGGCGAGGCAAAAAGTGCGTGAACAAATTTTCACCCTGCCGGCGGAGACGCTGATCTGCCCCGGCCACGGCCCGCTGACGACGGTGGCGGAGGAAAAGGCGCACAATCCGTTCTTTTGATTGGCGATTTTCCAGTGGTTGACATTCGCAAGGCCAAGATTACACTTGGTGTATGACAATGCTTTTGCAAACCCGGGTGCAGCCGAAAGTGGCGGCCAGATTCCAAAAGGCGGCGCGGCGGCGCGGCCTTTCGCCCTACGCCTTCCTGCAACAAATTGTGACGGACGCCGCCTCATCGGCGGACGCCGACGCGTCCTCCGCTAGCCTGGAATTGAGCCGCGCCGGGTTCACCTTGCCGGAGTTGCCCGGCAAAACCGAGCGCGAGCAAATCCGCGCCGCCATCGCCCGCCGTCATGTTTCTCGCTGACACCAGCTTTATCGTCAGTCCGTTCGCCAAAACGCCCAAACGCCGCGCGTGGGCGCAGAATTTCTTCAAGCAACACCGCGACCGTTTGTGGACGACGGCGGCGGCATTCACCGAAGCCAGCCATTTGATCGGGGATTGCAAAATCGCCGCCCAAATCATTGGCGACTACCATTTTGCGCTGGACGTGGAGGAGGAAAAATCCGCGCTGGCCGCGCTGCTGGAAAAATATGCGCCGGAAATGGACTTTGCGGACGCGACCCTCGTGCGCGCCAGCGAACTGTTTCTATCGTTTAAAATCATCACCGACGACAGCCATTTCAACTGGTATCGCCGCAACCGCGATGAGAAACTGCCCGTCATCTGGATTCCGGAATGAACTACGCACTGCTAACAGAAACCTTGATCTGCCTAAATTTGCAATTTGACCCACTTCGTTTGGGTTGTTAGCCTTCCTATCCGTTTCAAAACGGTTTTATGCGACATACCATTTCAGTGCTGGTGGAGAACAAGTTCGGCGTGCTCACGCGCGTGGCGGGCCTGTTCAGCGGCCGCGGTTACAACATTGACACCCTCAACGTCGGCCCGACCCAGGACCCCAAAACCTCGCGCATGACCATCGTCACCCACGGCGACGAGGCCACGCTGGAGCAAATTGTCAAACAGCTCAACAAATTGCCGGACGCAATCAAGGTGCAGGATTTTCACGAGGGCGAATGCGTGGACCGCGAGCTGGTGCTGGTCAAGGTGGCGGTGGATTCCAAGTCGCGCGCCGAGGTGATGCAAATCACGGATATTTTCCGCGCCAAAATCGTGGACGTGCAGCCCAAGAGCCTCGTCATCGAAATCACCGGCGCCGAAAGCAAGGTGGAGAAATTCATCGGCCTGATGGATTCGTTCGGCGTGCAGGAAATCACGCGCACTGGCAAGATCGCCCTGCCAAGGAAATAGTATCAAGTTAAGCAAACACTCAACTTTCAACCATCAACTCTCAACTCAAAAAATATTATGGCAACGATTGATTTCGGCGGAACGAAGGAAAAAGTCATCACGCGCAAGGAATTCCCGATGGCCCGGGCGCGCAAGGTGCTCAAGAACGAGACCATCGCCATCATCGGCTATGGCGTGCAAGGCCCGGCGCAGGGACTGAACCTGCGCGACAACGGCTTCAACGTCATCGTCGGCCAGGCCAAGGCGTTCAAACGCGACTGGGACCGCGCCGTGGCCGACGGCTGGAAGCCCGGCAAGACCCTGTTCGACATCGAGGAAGCGGTGCAAAAGGGCACCATCATCCAGATGCTCGTCTCGGACGCCGCCCAGCGCACCATCTGGCCGATGGTGAAGAAAAATCTCAAGCCCGGCGCCGCGTTGTATTTCTCGCACGGCTTTTCCATCGCCTACAAAAAGCAAACCGGCGTCATCCCGCCGAAGAACGTGGACGTGATCATGGTCGCACCGAAGGGCTCCGGCCTGAATGTGCGCCGCAATTTTCTCACCGGCGCGGGCATTAACTCCAGCTTTGCCGTCGAGCAGGACGCCACCGGCCATGCTGAGGAGCGTTGCATGGCCGTCGGCATCGGCGTTGGCTCCGGTTATTTGTTCCCGACCACGTTCCAGCACGAAGTGTTCAGCGACCTCACCGGCGAACGCGGCGTGTTGATGGGCGCGCTGGCCGGCATCATGGAGGCGCAATACGAAGTACTCCGCGCGCACGGCCACAGCCCGAGCGAAGCGTTCAACGAGACCGTCGAGGAACTCACGCAGAGCCTCATCCGGCTTGTGGATGAAAACGGCATGGACTGGATGTACTCCAACTGTTCCGCCACCGCGCAGCGCGGCGCGCTGGACTGGAAACCCAAGTTCAAGGCGGCGACATTGCCGGTGTTCAAAGATCTCTACAACCGTGTCAAAACCGGCAAGGAATGCGCCCGCGTGCTTTCCGCCTGCGGCGCACGCAATTACCAGGCACAGTTGGCGAAGGAACTGGGTCAAATCCACAACTCCGAAATGTGGCGCGCCGGCGCGGCTTCCCGTGCGTTGCGTCCCAAGCAATCCGACAAGGTCATCGCCAAAGGCACCAAAGGGGTCTCCGGACGCACAGCAAACTAAAGTCCGCGAAAAAATTCAACAGCTGCTGGAGCAATCCAGCGGCTTTTTTGTTTCCCTATCGGAGGGGCGAGTTCCACGAGCCCCAAATTAAAACGAGCAACAGCGCCTCTCCGGTGCGGTCTGGATTTTCATATGAAAAACGCGTCAGGATTTCCGCGCCAGTTTTGCGTGCCATAAACCACGCGGAGAACCTCCACCTCGCCGCCGCGCATTTGATAAAAAATCAGCCAGCGATTGAATGGCGGCGGCAACACACAAAATCTGACTGTGGCAAGCTTGCGGTTTTTGAAACGCGCCAGTGGGCTGGATTCGGGGAATTCCGCCAGCCGGTCAAACGCATCAAATGCCGCATCCAGAAAACGCCAGGCCGCCTGCGGATTGTCCGCGCGAATCCAGCGTGCGCCTTCGGTCAAGTCTTCATCCGCCCTGGGCGTCGTGCGATAGCCGCTCACGCTGCCTCCAGCGCTTCCTTGTAAATCCGCTTCTTGCGTGCCGCCGTCATGGGCGCACTCGCGCCGCTGGCCAGACCTTCCAGCAATAGTTCTTCCAAATCTTCACGCCCGGAAAAGGAGCAGCCCAACGGCCCGGCGGCGCGTTCCAGCGAATCCGTCAGCCGCAGCGAATGACGGATGACCTCGCTCTCGTTGTTGAAACGTCCGGTGGCCAGTTGCCGCCGGATGATCCGTTTGTAGTAAGGCGTCAGCGCGTAACTCATACAAAATTAATCTCCATCTATCGCCAATAGGTGTCAAGCACGAGAATCATGCCGCTGGAACAATACGGCGGCTTTTTACTAATCAAGTTTCTAGGGCGTGTTTTCAAAATGGGTTTTTGAGCCAGTCCAGTATTGCAGCCATCTGAACGAAGCCCAGGAAATACAAATCACGTTTCTCATAACGAGTCCCAATTTTGCGATAGCGTTTCAATCGTTGAAACAAGTTTTCCACCTTGTGCCGTTTCTTGTAATGACCGCGATGCCAGCCCACCGGATTGAGCCGGTTGCAGCGCGGTGGAATGCAAGGGTGGCTGCCCCAGCGCCGCAACAGCGCGCGAAAACCGTCGCTGTCGTAACCCTTGTCGGCCACCGTGGTCGTGCCACGCAATGGCGGACGCGCGGCGGTCTGTGCGACGCACACATCGGCGTGCTGTCCTGGGGCCAAGCTCAAACTCACCGCCCGTCCGCGCCCGTCCACCCACGCATTGATTTTGGTGTTCAGCCCGCCCTTGGTGCGTCCAATGGCTTGATTTTGTTGGCCACCGGCGGGATTGCTGGCGTCTTGATGCACTTTGACATGGCTGGCGTCGAGAAAGCGCAACTGGCCTTGAGCGTTGCGCGCCAGTACGGCCAACAACCGTGGCCACAGTCCACACTGGCACCAGCGACGCCAGCGCGTATAGACCGAGTTCCAAGGCCCGTAACGGGCGGGCAAGTCGCGCCACGGAATACCCGTACGCAAGATGAAGAGCATGGCTTCGAACATCAACCGATCGTCTTTGGGTGGACGACCGCGCCGCCGTCGGCGCGCAAACGATAACGTAAATCCAGCTTGCTAAGTTAATTTTTTTATCCGCTCCCAGAGCAGATCCGACACCTGAAACCGCGAGGATGTTTTCATAAAAAGAACTCCCATCATAGACGCCGCTGATCGCATTTGTGTTCATTTTTTGATTTTGAAAACACGCCCTAAGAGGCTGGTGAAAGTTACATACGCAACTGCGCGGGATAATGCTTGCCAAAAATTTAATGCTGTTTGGTTCACTTCCCATTTCGCCATCGGTTCGTTTGCATCTGAACCTTTGCGCGCCCAAAACTCAATTCCAGAATAGTCGGCTTTGTATTTCCAGTTTGCGTGAGCAACCGCATTGCGAAATGCGCGAATTGGGTTGTCAGTCAGAAACTGACAGGCTTTCCGGGTTGGTGAACTGCTTGGCAGATTCTTTTTCAGGATGCTAAAACAGGAGTCTCCAAGATAAACAAAACAAATGTAGTTTTGTGTTAAGACTCGTGCGCGAGCAACACTTGGGTGACTGACTTTCAAGCTCGCATTCATCCACCCTTGGAATGCGACTAATTCATCGAGCCGATCTTTTATTGAGATAACTGATGAGTTTTTGAGTACTTCTCTCGAATCAGGTGAGAGATTTTCGAGGTCTTGCGAAACCGCCGTGGCAAACCGATTCGATTGCGTAGCATCAAGTTTCAATTCATCCCGGAGAAAAGAAGAAAATTGCTGAATCTGGACGTCGAGTTGTTTCCAATCGGGTTTATTCATGTCATTTTACCCTCCAAGTGTCGTCGGATCACCCACGTTACCCTTGTTGAAATCCACGTATTCCTCGGTCAAATCGGCGGCGTAAATCACCGCGCCAGCCTGGCCGGGATTCAGGTTGACGTGCAAATCAAACTCCTTCGGGGCGCTCATTGTTTTCCTTTTTCCGGGACCGGCGTGAAATAATGGATGCGCGCGTGGCGGTAGCCCTTGAGCTTCGTGTCGGTGGTCAGCAGCGTGAGTTTGTGGATGCGCGCGGTGGCCACGATGAGCTGGTCAGCGGGGTCGTTAACCGGAAATTCCGGCAGCCGGGTGGATTCGACGATGATGTCGGCGGTGAGCGGCAAAACCTGGACGTGAGGCGGCACGGCGGCCTTGAGCCAGTGCGACAAATCCATCGGCAGGGAAAGTTTTCCCTGTTGATGTTTCTTGGCAACCTCCCACAGGCTGAAGATGCTCAAGCCAAGCGTCTCGTCCGGGTCGGCGATGAAGGTGCGGATGGCGGCGGGAAGGGTGTCGGGGTTCAACGCGCTGCGCATCCACGCGCTGGAATCAAGCAGATACCTCACTTCATCGCCTCCCATTCGACATCCACCGGGTCGTCAATGTCCGCCGGGATGGGATAGGGGCTGGGCGTGCAGCCCAGCAAGGTCGTGCGTTTGCCGCCGGGCTTGGGCACGAGGTCGGCCACGTGCTTGCCGCGCTTGATGATTTCAATGGTCTCGCCCTTGTCCAGCCACTTGGAAAGCCGGGCAAAGTCGTTCCGCAAATCGCGGACGGTCGCTGTCTTCATGGTGATACATTTGTATCACGAACGAGAAATGTCAACCCCCAAGTGTCGCCGGGTCGCCCACGTCACCCTTGTTGAAATCCACGTAAGCTTCCGTCAAATCGGCGGCGTAAATCACCGCACTGGCCCGGCCGAGGTTCAGATTGATGTGCAAATCAAACTCCTTCGGCGCAACGGCGGCACAGAGTTGCTTGAACGTCGCCTTCGTCGGCTGACCGCGCTTGAGACTCCAGAGAATCGTTTTTGAATTTGCAGAGCTGTACCCGATGTCCACCTTTTCCTCGACGATTTTGGCCGGTGAATAGCCAAGCGCGTCAATGATGCGGCCCCAGTTCGGGTCGCCGCCGTGCCAGCTCGTTTTCACCAGCGGGCTGTTCGCCACCGCGCGGGCGGCAGCGTCGGCATCCGCAACGGTTCTCGCGCCGTTCACGCGCACCGTCACGACGCGATGCACGCCTTCGCCATCGCGTACAATCATTTTCGCCAGCTCCAGGCAGACGTGGTTGAGAGCGGTCTGAAAAACTTCAAAATCGTGTAGCCGCGCTTGTGAAAGCGCGGATTTCCGCGAACTCACGTTCGCGGCTACAAGCGGAGAATTCCCCGCCAATCCATTTGCCAGCACCAGCACCGTGTCGTTGGTGCTCATATCGCCATCCACGGTAATGCGATTGAAACTCTGCGCGACGGCCTCCTGCAATGCGGCCTGCAAAGTTTTTGCTTCAATCGCCGCATCGGTGGTGATGAAGCAAAGCATGGTCGCGTGCAGCGGCAGCGCAGCGGGCCTCTGGCCGTTGGTGCTCATGCCGGGCTGGATCATGCCCGCCCCCTTGCAGATGCCGCCGATGCGGACGGTTTTGCCGCCCAGCTTGAATTCGGCCGCGATTTGCTTGGGGCGCGTGTCGCTGGTCATGATGGCTTCGACGGCCTGCGCAGCGTGGGCGGCGGTTGAACCCAATTCAACGCACGCCTCAATGATGCCGGCGCGAACATTGTCCATCGGCAGTGTGATGCCAATGCGCCCGGTCGAGCCGACCAGCACCGAGCCTTTCGGAAAATTCAACGCGCGTTCGGCATAACGAACCATCTCCTGCGCGTCCTGCAAACCCTGTTTGCCGGTGCAGGCATTGGCATTGCCGGAATTGATGACGACGGCCCGTGCCATTTCTTTTTTCACGCGCTCGACACAGACCTTCACCGGCGCGGCGCAAACCTGGTTGGTGGTGAACATGCCGGCGACGGTTGCCGGCGTTTCGGACACGATGAGCGCGAGATCACGCTTGTTTCCCTTGTCCGAGCCTTTGCCGGTGCCAAGACGTTTGATGTCGCAAAACACGCCGCTGGCGAGAAATCCCCGCGGGGCGATGACGGAACCTGATATTTCTTTGAACGATTTATTCATTGTGCGGCGGAGAATTTGCCAAGTTTGTCAGGCGACGGGAATAAATTTTCTTTGTGTAATGTCAGGCAAAGCAGGCGGTGCGGCAGCACCGCCCTACCAAACTGGGTAGGGCTGCGCTGCCGCGCAGCCAGATCTCATTTTTTCACCGCGTCAATTTCCAGCCGCACCATGCGAACGCGAACGCGGCCCTCCGCGTCAGGCGGATGTTTCGCGAGATAACGATCCGTGACGGCGGCCACAAATTCCTCGCGCAAATCCTCCGGCACGCGCTGCGTGTAAGGCAGCCATGTGGTGCGAAACCACGCGGCAAAGCGTTCGCATCCCGGATAAACCGCATCCTTGGGCGACAATTTGACGGTGTGTGTTTTGAAGCCAAAACGCGGCAGCCACCTTTCATAATCCGCCGGACTGTGAAAGAAATACGGTTTTGGCAGCTTCCGGAAAAATTTGCACCACTGCTTGAGCCGCATCTCCGGCCGCAAAGCCACAAAAACGTCCTGCGCGTTGCCCTTGCCACCGCAAGACACCACCAGCCGTCCGCCCGGATGCAGGCACGCCGCCGCACCGCGCAAAAATGCCGGATGATCGTCCACCCAATGCAGCACCGAACTGGAAAAGACAATGTCGAACCTGGCATTTTCTTCTCCCTCACCCTGCCCAAGCGGGGAGAGGGTTGGGGAGCGGGGTTTTGAATTTGAAATTGTTGGCCTCCTCGCCCCGGCCCTCTCCTCCTTTTGGGGCGGAGAGGGAGCAGACAAGACGGCAAAAGTGATTTCACGCGCGTCCATGACCTGAAATTTCAGATTCGGATGTTTGCCGGGAGGAAAAGTCTTTCGCGCAAAACGGATCATTTCCGGCGAAGCATCAATTCCGGCGACCGAGCCCTTCGGCACGGCGTGGGCCAGCTCGGCGGTCACCTTGCCGTCGCCGCAGCCGACATCGAGGATGTGTTCGTCGCCGCGCAAATTGAGTTGCGTGATGAGTTCGCGCGCCCAGATTTGTTGCGCGGCGGAATTCGCGGCGTAATCGGCCGCGTTCCACTTGGCGGTTGGCGAAACAGTTTTGGACATGGGTAATCTCTATTGACGGTAGGGACGAGCTGCTGCTCGTCCCAAATTGGTGGCCGCGCAGCAACGCGGCCCTACCAGATTTACACCAACCCCGCCGTTTCCGGGAAGCCGCAAACGAGGTTCATGCTTTGGATGGCCTGGCCGCTCGCGCCCTTGACCAGATTGTCCTCGGCGCTCATCACGATGAGCCGGCCCGTGCGCGGGTCGAGCCGCCAGGCGATTTCGATGACGTTGGTGCCGGTGACATTTTTGGTGTCGGGCAGATTTTTGCCTTCGAGCAAATGAACGAACGGTTCATCGCCGTAAGCTGCCGCATAACACGCCGCAATCTGTTCGTTCAGCGCATCCATTTCCGCCGCAGTGGGAAAGGGCTTTTCCGGCGCGAGATAGAGCGTCGTCAAAATGCCCCGGTTCACCGGAATCAAATGCGGTGTGAACTGGATGGTCACCTTGGTTTCGGCGGCAAAAGAAAGCTGTTCCTCGATTTCCGACAAATGCCGGTGTTTGGGCAGACCGTAAGGCCGGACGCTTTCGTTGCATTCGCAAAACAGGTAATCCGCCTCGGCCTTGCGGCCCGCGCCGCTGACCCCGCTGAGCGAGTCGGCGATGATGCCGGCCGGCTGGATCAACTCCGCCATCAGCAATGGAATCAACGGCAGCAAGATGCTGGTCGGGTAACAGCCCGGGGAGGCGATGAGCACCGATTTCTTGATCTCGTCGCGATAGATTTCCGGCAGACCATAAACCGCCTTGTCCAGCAAATCCGGCGCCGGATGGTCATGCCCGTAAAATTCCTTGTACATTTCCGCGCTCCGGAGCCGGAAATCGGCGCTGAGGTCAATCACGATGCAGCCCGCATTGAGCAACGGCACGGCGAATTCCGCCGCGACGCCGTGCGGCAACGCGAGAAACACCACGTCCGCCTGCTTCGCGAGCAGTTCGGCGTTCGGCTCGGTGAAGTGCAACGTTTTTGCATGCGAGTGGCTCGCAAATTTGGAGAACACCTGCGCGAGCGTTTGCCCGGCGTATTGACGCGAGGTTACGGCCACCAGCTCCACTTGGGGATGGTTCAGCAGCAACCGGACGAGTTCCTCGCCGGAGTAACCGGACGCGCCGATGATGGCGGCTCTTTTTAAGTTCATTCTGCCTTTCTATTTAACTCAAAAACTCAAAAACGCAGAGAAAAAAATTGCATCGCGTTGGAGTTCACGCTTCAGCGTGTCACGCGGACAAGCTAAAGCTTGAACTCCAACAAAAAAGCCCCGCCGGATGGAACCAGCGGGGCCTGGAAATTTCCAGTGCGATCAACGCTTCGAGAATTGGAAACGTTTGCGCGCGCCCGGCTGGCCGTATTTCTTGCGCTCTTTCATGCGCGAATCGCGCGTCAACAAGCCTTCGGCTTTCAACGCGCCCCGCAGGTTCGCGTCGAATTGCAGCAAGGCGCGGGCGATGCCGTGCCGCACCGCGCCGGCCTGGCCGTTCGGCCCGCCGCCGTTGACGTTGATGCGCGCGTCAAACTTTTCCGCCGTGCCGGTGACGGTCAGCGGCTGCGTCGCGGTCACCCGCTGCGTTTCGAGCGTGAAATAATTTTCAAACTGGCGTCCGTTGACGGTAATTTTGCCGTTGCCGGACGCGAGCCGGACCCGCGCGATGGCGGTCTTGCGCCGTCCCGTGCCGAGATATTCGGGAATTTTGGTTTCAGCCATCTGTCAGTTGAGGTTGAGGGTTGGGAGAATCAAGCCGCAGCTTTGAGCGGTTCCGGCTTTTGGGCGGCGTGCGGATGTTTCGCGCCTTTGAAAACCTTCAGCTTGGTCAGCAACACGCTGCCGAGCCGGTTTTTCGGAATCATGCCCTTGACCGCGTGCAGGATGAGTTTTTCCGGATTCTTGGCGCGCATCTGGGCAACGGTTCTGTATTTCTCGCCGCCTTTCCAGCCGGAATAGCTCATGTATTCCTTGGCCGTTTCCTTCTTGCCGGTGACGCGGACCTTTTCGGCGTTGATGACAACGACAAAATCGCCGGCGTCGAGGTGGGGCGTGAAGACGGGCTTGTTTTTGCCGCGTAAAATATCGGCAACCTGCACGGCCAGCCGGCCAAGCACGGCGCCGTCGGCGTCAATCACGTGCCATTTCCGCTGGTCCAAATTCACTTTGGGCAAATATGTTTTCATCTAAAACCTGAGCAAAGGAGCGGATAAAATATCAAACTTCCGGACGAAGTCAACAGGACATTTCGGCCTGATTTATCCGTGGTGACCCGCCTAAAACGCTCCTACTGCCGGCGGGCTTTGTCGCATTGATTTTCATGAAGCCACCGCACTTTATATCAATTAACTCACTGCGGCCTGGCCGGCTATCGTTATGACGTGAAAATGAATCGGAATCTGCCCTGCGCCGCCCATTCCGCCGTGGCCAGCCAAACCGGGTCATTCCTGCTTGCCAAGACCTCGCGCCGGGGCGCAAACTGCGTTCAACCAAGTCGTTCCGCCCGCAGAAAGGAAACTTTATGGAACAATTGATACCGATTGTCGTCTTGGTGGTGCTCGGGATTCCCATTGCTCTGGCTGTCTGGCTGATAATGCGCGCCGTGCAAGCCAGGGGGCGCATCGAGGAACTTTCCTTTCGGCTCAGCGAACTGGAAGCGGAAGTCATCCGGCTGAAACGGGAACCGGCAAAACCGCCTGAACCAGCCCCAAAACCGGCGCCCGCGCCAGCCGCCGCGACCATAAAAGTTGCCGAAGTGCCGCCGATTCCGCCGTTGCCCAAACCGGTCGCCGCACCCAAGCCCGTTGTTCCGCCCCAACCGCCGCCCATATTCGCAGCGCCCACGCCACCCAGGCCGGCACCGGCAGCTCCACGCCCGGACGTTCCCGCCATCAATTGGGAACAATTCATGGGCGTGAAACTGTTCGCGTGGATTGGCGGACTGGCGTTGTTCCTCGGCGTGGCGTTCTTCGTCAAGTACTCCTTTGACAACAACCTGGTACCGCCCGAATTGCGGGTGGCGCTTGGTTTTCTTGCCGGCCTTGGCTTGCTGGTCGGCGGCGTGGTGATGTCGCGGAAAAATTATCCCGCTCTTTCGCAAACCTTGTGCGCGACGGGCGTGGTGATTCTTTATGCCGTCACGTTCGCCTGTCATTCGATTTACAAGTTTCAGTTCTTTGACGTGATTCCCACCTTCCTGCTGATGGCGCTCATCACCACAACGGCGTTCCTGCTCGCCGCGCGCCTTGACGCCATGGTCGTGGCCATCCTCGGCATGTTGGGCGGTTTCCTCACGCCCATCCTGCTTTCCACCGGCCAGGACAATCCCCTGGGCCTGTTCGGCTACATCGCCATCCTCGACGCCGGCCTCATCGTGGTGGCGCTGAACCGGCGCTGGCATTTCCTGACCGCGCTGGCCGCCGCCGGGACCGTGTTCATGCAAATCGGCTGGGCGGGGAAATTTTTCGAGACGGGAAAATATTTTGAAGGCGACAAAATCCTGATCGCGCTGGCCGTCCTGCTGGGATTCAACGCGCTGTATCTCGCGGCAGCCGGGTGGTCAAAAATTCGCGGACTGACCAACAAATGGCTTTCGGGTTCCACCTTTGGACTGGTGGCCGTTGCTTTTGTCTTTACCGCCTGGTTCCTGACTTTCGCGCCCCTCGCACAAAGACCCTGGCTGATGTTTGGTTTTGTCTTTCTGATTGATCTGATCGTCACCATCCTCGTCCTGCTGGATGATGAAATTGTCCCCGCCCAACCCATCGCCGGCCTCGCGGTCTTCGGACTGCTCGCTGCCTGGACGGCCAAATCCCTCAATAACGACCTGTTGAACGCGGCGTTGGCGTTCTATTTCATTTTTGCCGTCGTTCATTCGGTTTTTCCCGTGTTGCTGCAACGCCTGCGCGGCGTCAACACCGTCATGTGGGGCAGCCAGATTTTTCCGCCCCTGACGCTGGTGCTGGTGCTCATCCCGATTTTCAAGCTGGCGGAACTCTCGTTCATCGTCTGGCCGTTCGTCCTGCTGGTGGACGTGCTGGCCATCGGCCTGGCCGTGGTGATGGCCTCGCTCTTGCCGGTGCTGGCCGTGATGGTGCTGACCCTCGCCGCCACCGGGGCGTTGATTTTCAAGATCCCCGCGGAACTTACCGGGCTGCCCACGTCCTTTTTCCTGCTCGGCGCGTTTGCGGTCTTCTTCGTCGCCGTCAGCGTCTGGGCCGTGCGCAAACTGAAACCCGATTTGCTCACCAAAGCCATCCCCCTCAACGAGGATGCCCTGCAACCGGAAAGCATGGCCGCGCTCCTGCCGGCGTGCTCGGCCATGCTCCCGTTTTTGCTGCTCATCATGGCCACGCTGCGGTTGCCACTGGCAAATCCGTCGCCGGTCTTCGGGCTGGCCCTGCTCCTGATTGTGTTGTTGCTGGGCGTGGCGAAGATGTTTTCGCAGGACTGGCTGCCCGCCATCGGGCTGGCCTGCGTCGCAGCGCTGGAATGCGCGTGGCATTTCAACCGGTTTGATCCGGCGAATCCCAACGTGTCGCCGAACCTGCCGCTGACGTGGTATTTGATTTTCTTCGCCGTGTTCGCGCTGTTCCCGTTCCTGTTCCTGAAAAAGTTTGGCGACCGGGTTGTTCCCTGGGCCACCGCGGCGATGGCCGGTCTGCCGCAGTTTTTTCTCATCCACCGGCTCGTGGCCGCGGCGTATCCGAACCAAGTCATGGGTCTGCTGCCCGCGGCATTTGCCCTGCCGCCGCTGTTGAGCCTGATCGTGGTATTGAAGAAAATTCCAGAGAACCCGGCGCGGATGACGCAACTGGCCTGGTTCGGCGGCGTGGCGTTGTTTTTCATCACGCTCATTTTCCCGATCCAATTCGACCGCCAATGGATCACCATCGGCTGGGCGCTCGAAGGCGCGGCGTTGCTGTGGCTGTTCCATCGCGTGCCGCATCCGGGCCTGCGGCTAACCGGCGTTGGGCTGCTGGTCGCCGCGTTCGTCCGGCTCGCGTTCAATCCCGCCGTCCTCGAATATCATGCGCGCAGTGCCACGCCGATTTTGAACTGGTATCTCTACGCGTACGGCATCGTGACGGTCTGTTTGTTTGCCGGGGCGCGACTGCTCGCGCCGCCGCGAAACCTGATTTTGCAATCCAACGCGCCCCCCATTCTTGCCGGTTTGGGCACGGTGCTGGCCTTTCTGCTGCTGAACATTGAAATCGCAGATTTCTTCAGCGCGCCGGGTTCAACACTGACATTCCAATTCAGCGGCAACTTCGCGCGCGACATGACGTATTCCATCGCGTGGGCTTTGTTCGCACTGGTGCTGCTCGTCGTCGGCATTCTCCGGAAAACACCGGCGGCGCGATACAGCGCCATCGGTTTGTTGAGTGTGACGCTGCTCAAACTGTTTCTCCATGACCTCGCCCGGATCGGCCAGCTTTATCGCGTTGGCGCGCTCATCGGCGTGGCGGTGATTGCCATGCTGGCGTCATTCGCCTATCAACGCTTCTTTTCCGCCGGTCTCAAAGACAAGGAAACCAAAAATGAAACGGCAAAATAGTCAGACTTGCGTCAACGCCACCGTTTGGAGTTCCGCCTTCAGGCGGCCAGTGGCGCGAACAACCTTGAGCCGCCTGAAGGCGGAACTCCAAACCCTCCTGCGCCTGCTTTGCACCTTCGCGCTGGTTTGGGGGTTCTCCACCAGCGCCGCCGGCCTGCCCGCCGACTGGCAGCACGAACAGCCGTTCAACGTGCCCGCATCCGGACTGGTGAAACTGAGCCTGCCGGTCGAAACGCTCGATGCCGCGCGTCCCGCGCTCGAAGACCTGCGGCTTTGCGACGACGCGGGCAATGAAGTGCCTTATTTGATTGAACATCCGGTTCCAGTGGTGAAGGTCGTTCAAAACGTAAAATCATTCCACGTTTCGTTGACCGCGAGCAATACCGCCATCGTCCTGGAAACCGGACTGGCCCAGCCGCTCGACGATGTCACGCTGGAAACCCCGGCGCGGAGTTTCCTCAAGCCGGTGCGCATTGAGGGTTCCACCGACCTCAAACGCTGGCAGACCCTCGATCAGGGACAACCGATTTTCCGGCAGCCGGACGGCGTGAACCGGCTTCACGTTTCCTTCCCCGCCGGCTCGTGGCCGTGGCTGCGGCTGACGGTGGACGACCAGCGGACGCCGCCGATCCCCTTCACCGGCGCGCACATCCGCGTGGCCGTGACCGAACCGGCCCCGACCGGGTGGCTGCCGGCGGCTATTGCCGAACGCGACGAAAACCCGGGAGAGACACGATTGGCATTGAATCTTGGGGCGGCGAATTTGAGCCTCACCGCCGTCCAAATTGAAACCGCCGAGCCGCTTTTCACCCGGCACGTGACGTTTGCAGTGCCGCAGGTTTCGGAAGACACCATTCACGAGCAAACCATTGGCCAGGGGGTGGTCTATCGCGTTGCCGTTGGAGGCCAACCAGCGGCGGAAAGCCTTTTGGCGCCATTGGAAAGTCAGGTCCGTTCGCGGGAATTGCTCTTGTTCATTCACAATCAGGACAGCCCGCCATTGCCCATCACGGCGGTGCGGGTGGAACGGCGCCCGGTTTATCTCGTGTTTCTTGCGCGACAGGCCGGCACTTATCATTTGCTGACCGGCAACGGCCAATGCGCCGCGCCGCGTTACGACCTGGCCGCGCTGGACATGAACCTCAAATCCGTGGCGGTCGCGCCGATCCAGCTCCCGCCGCCGGCGAACAACCCGGATTATCGCCCGCCGGAAGTGCTGCCCGGCATCGAGGCAACCGGCGCGGCGCTCGACGTGACGGCCTGGAAATTCCGCAAGCCGTTGAAAATCACCCGCGCCGGCGCGCAGCAACTGGAACTCGACCTCGACATGCTTGGGCACGCACAACCGGACTTTCAGGACTTGCGGCTTTTGCGCGGCAGCAACCAGGTGCCTTACATCCTCGAACACACCTCCATCAGCCGTTCGCTGGCGCCGGCGGTGACCGCCACCAACGACGCAAAGGATACCAAACTCAGCCGCTGGATCATCAAGCTGCCGCAATCCCGCCTGCCCGTCACGCGCCTGAGTTGCGTCACGGAAACGCCGTTGTTCCAGCGGGAAATGACCCTTTACGAGGAACTCACCGACGAACGCGGCGAAAAATACCGGCATAATTTGGGCGGGACTTCCTGGGTGCAAAAACCCGATCGCAAGAGCCGGGAATTTTTTCTGACCCTCGACAGTCCACCCCAAAGCGACACGTTGTTTCTGGAAACACACAATGGCGACAACCCGCCGATTGCCCTGGAGAAATTTCAATTCTTTTATCCCGCAACCCGCATTCTGTTCAAAGCCGGGCCGGACGACGAACTATTCCTGTACAACGGCAATCCACGCGCCGACGCGCCGCGTTACGACCTCAGCCTGGTGGCCGGGCAACTGTTGTCGGCGGACAAGGCGATCGCTTCGCCCGGCACCGAACAGCAGCTCCTGAAATCATCGTGGCGCGAGCATGAAATTCCCGGCACGGGCGGCGTGGTGTTCTGGGGTATTCTCGCGCTGGTCGTCGTGGTGCTGCTGGTCATCATTTCCCGGCTGCTGCCGAAATCACCACCGCCGGCGTAATGGGAAAGCCGGTTTATTTCGCCGGGGAACCGGTGACGTTTGCTTGACTTACGATGGCGGGCGCTTCATTAAACAGGCTCAAAACAAGCTGAAATTCCCCGCATGAATTTGTTTCGCCGAAAAAGCGTCACCGACCTGCAAACGGAGGCGCTGACCGACAACAGTCTCCATCGCGCGCTGGGGCCGCTCAACCTGGTCTTGCTGGGCATTGGCTGCATCATCGGCACGGGCATTTTTGTGCTGACCGGCACGGCGGCCGCCCAAAACGCCGGCCCGGCGGTGGTCCTTTCCTTTGCGCTGGCGGGCATTGTCTCGGCGTTTGCCGCGCTGTGTTATTCCGAATTTGCCTCGCTGGTCCCCATGTCCGGCAGCGCCTACACCTATGGCTACGCCACGCTGGGCGAACTGTTCGCCTGGATCATCGGCTGGGACCTGGCCTTGGAATATGCGGTGGGCGCCATCGCAGTGTCGGTGGGCTGGTCCGGTTACATGGTTTCGTTTCTCAGGGATTTTGGGATTCAAATCCCTCCGGAACTTTCCGCGGCCCGGGGCATCCACCTGATTGAACTTCCCGCCGCGCTGGCTGCCGCCCTGAAAATGAAAGTGGGTTGGACGGTATTTGGCGGCGAACTGGTGAGCCAGATCCAGGCCGCTGGAATCGATCCGGCAAGCCTGCATCAAGTCACGGCGATTTTTAACCTGCCCGCCGTGATCATCGTCGCCATCGTGACCATTCTGCTGGTCATTGGCATCAGGGAATCGGCGGGGTTCAACAACCTCATTGTTTTTCTCAAGATTGCAGTCGTGCTGCTCTTCATTGTTGGCGCTGCCCGGGCCATCAATCCTGCCAACTGGCATCCGTTCATCCCTCTCAACACCGGCAAATGGGGCAGTTTCGGCTGGTCGGGCGTCATGCGTGGCGCCAGTCTGGTCTTTTTTGCCTACATTGGATTTGATGCCGTCAGTACCGCCGCGCAAGAGGCCAAGAATCCCCGGCGCGACGTACCCATTGGCATCATCGGTTCGCTGCTGGTCTGCACGGTGCTTTACATTTTGGTTTCCGGCATCGCCACCGGGGTCGTGCCCTACCGGCTGCTGGACGTGCCCGAGCCGATTGCGCTGGCTGCCGACCACGCGAACCTGGGCTGGATGGCGCGCATCATCAAGCTTGGCGCCATCGCCGGCCTTTCTTCCGTCATTCTGGTGATGATGCTGGGGCAGACACGCGTGTTTTGGAGCATGTCCCGCGACGGCCTGCTGCCGCCATTTGTGAGCCGGGTTCATCCCCGCTTCAAAACCCCGTGGCTCATCACCATCGTGACCGGAGTTGTGGTGGCCTTCTTTGGCGCCGTCCTGCCGGTGCGGGATGCGGGGAACCTGTGCAACATCGGCACGTTGCTGGCCTTCGTGATCGTGTCCGTCGGCGTGCTCGTGTTGCGGGTGCGCGAGCCGGAATTGCAGCGGAAGTTCAGGGTCCCGGCCATTTGGTTTATCGCTCCCCTGGGCGCCCTATCCGCCTTTGCACTCATGCTGTACCTGCCTCTGATGACCTGGATGCGGCTGCTCGTGTGGTTTCTCGTCGGCATGGTCATTTACTTCACCTACGGACGCCGCCATTCAAAATTAAAATTGCAGAAGCCGGCAACACCGGCCAGGCCGGATTGAGGTTCGGATTCCCACCCCCGCCCACCCCGTGAGGACCGGAATCTTTGTCGCCTCCTGAAAGCGCCCGGGGGCTGGCGCACACCAGGACGCTTCGCGAATTTAATCGTCGCCGAAACTCGCGGAGCGTCTGGAATGCGGTGACTTCAGCACCGCTTTTGGCCGCACGGGGAACATCCGCCATCCCGGCCTCTCTGCCCGCCCGACAGCGCCGCTAAAGCCGGCGCATTCCAAACGCTTCGCGCGGTTCGCAAGTCGCTGGTATACGCCTCGCGTCTTTCTGATTTCGGGCTTCGGATTTCTTTCGGCATTCGACATTCGGCATACGGATTTGACTCCGCCTTCGGAGAAAAATCATTTGACAACGGGCCCCTTCATACCTACCGTTCGGTAGGTTTATGGCCCAACACGGTCCCGAAACGAGGCGGCAGATTCTCCAGGCGGCGCTCAAGCGCTTCGCCAACGGCGGCTATGCGGCCACGTCCGTCCAGCAAATCGTGGACGACGCGAAGGTGTCCAAGCCGGCGCTGTATTATTATTTCCGCGACAAGGCCGGCCTGTTCCAGGCGCTGGTCAGCGAGGCGCACGACGAACGGCTGCAGGTGGTGCAACAGGCTGCCTCCCGCAAATCGGACGTTCGCGGACAACTGATTGAAATTCTGGCGGCGCTGTTCGATTACTTCCACAAAAACCGGGACCTGACGCGCATCGCCTTCGCCACGGCATTTGCCGCGCCGGGCGAAGTGCCGCCGGACTTGCGTTATCTGGACCGCTGCCAGCGCAACCTCGAATTCATCCGTTCGCTCATCAAGCGCGCCCAGGCGGCGGGCGAATTGAATGACCATTTTGATGCCCGGGACCTCGCTTATGGTTTTTACGGGCAGGCGCACCTTTATATTGCGTCGCATTTTTTGATGCCGGATTACCGCCTGAACCGCCGCGCGGCGGAGCGCATTGTGGATCTGTTCCTGACCGGCGCGGGCGCCCCAAAGAAGCGGCAGGCTGGAATTTCAAGGAGAACAAAAGCATGAAGCGAAAAATCATCATCTCTCTCGTCATCGTGCTGGCCATGGTTGCGGTGCTGGCCGGCGTCAAGACGTGGCAAATTCACACCCTCATTGCCGCCGGAAGCTCATTCGCTCCGCCGCCGGAAACGGTTTCCGCCGCCGTGGCGCACGAGGAAAAATGGCAGGACGCGCTGACGGCGATCGGCTCGATCAGCGCCGTGCAGGGCGTGACCGTCTCGCCCGAAATCGCCGGGAAGGTGAGCGAAATCGCCTTTGAATCCGGCGCGGTCGTGGCCCGGGGCGACCTGCTGGTGCGGCTGGACACCTCGTCGGAGGAGGCGCAATTGCGCGCCATTGAAGCGCAGGTGGAACTGGCACGGCTCAATGCCGACCGCACCCGCCAGTTGCGCACCAACAATACCGTCTCCCAATCGGAACTGGACGCGACGGAAGCCACCTTGAAACAGCAACAGGGCAATGCCGACGCCAGCCGCGCGACGATTGACAAGAAAACCGTCCGGGCGCCATTCGCCGGGCAATTGGGCATCCGGCTGGTCAATCTCGGCGAATTGCTGGACGTGGGCAAACCAATCGTTTCGTTGCAGGCGTTGTCGCCGGTTTTCGCCGATTTTTCCCTGCCGCAGCAGGAATTGGCGCGGCTCAAAACCGGGCTGGCGGTGCGGGTTTCGAGCGACACTTATCCCGACCAGCATTTCGACGGCACGCTGACGGCGATCAATCCCGACCTGGATGCGACGACGCGCAGCGTGCGGTTGCAGGCGACGTTTGCGAATACGGAACAGTTGTTGCGACCGGGAATGTTTGTGCGCGTCGAGGTGATTTTTCCGGATGAGCAAACCGTGCTGGCGATTCCGGCGACGGCGATTTTGAGCGCGCCGTATGGCGATTCAGTTTACGTGATCGAGTCGCACCCCGCCAAGGACGGCGGAAAACCGGAAGCTGTCGTCAGCCAGAAATTTGTCCGCACCGGCCGGTCCCACGGCGATTTCATCAGCATCCTCTCCGGCCTCAAGGCTGGCGACCGCGTGGTGAGCGCGGGCGTGTTCAAGCTCCGCAACGGCATGTCCGTGCAGGAAAACAACGAGACCACGCCCAAGCCGTCGAACTCGCCCAAGCCGTCGGACAGTTGATTTTGTGAACAACCAACAACCAACAACCAACATCGAACATCCAATGTTTCGGCTATCGAAACTCATTGGATGTTGGGTGTTCGATGTTGAATGTTCGATGTTTTCCCACCCAAGAGAATGAAGTCCTTCACTGACCTGTTTATCCGGCGACCGGTGCTTGCCCTGGTGGTGAGCCTGGTGATTTTGATCGCCGGGTTCCAGGCCATTCGCTCGCTCAACGTCCGCCAATACCCGCACAGCGAAAACGCCACTGTCACCGTCACCACCGTTTACATTGGCGCCAGCGCCGAACTGGTGCGCGGGTTCGTCACCCAGCCGCTGGAACGCGCCATTGCCGCCGCCGACGGCATTGAATACCTGCAATCCAGCAGCGCGCTGGGACTGTCCACCATCACCGCCCGGCTCAAGCTGAATTACGACGCCAACAAGGCGCTCTCCGAGATCAGTTCCAAGGTGAACCAGGTCCGCAACGACCTGCCGCCGGAGGCCGAGGTGCCCGTCATCAACATCGAATCCGCCGATTCGCAGTTTGCCTCCTGTTACCTGAATTTCACCTCGGACATTCTGGAGCCGAATCAGATCACCGATTATCTCGTCCGCATCGTGCAACCCCGGCTCTCCGCCATCGAAGGCGTGCAGCGCGCGGACATCCTGGGTGGACGCGTTTTCGCCATGCGCATCTGGCTCAAGCCCGACCGCCTGGCCGCGTTCAACATCAGCCCCAACCAGATTCGCCTGGCGCTGGCCAACAACAATTTCCTTTCCGCCGTCGGCCGCACCAAGGGTTCGCTGATCCAGGTCAACCTCACCGCCAACACCAACCTCCGCTCCGTCGAGGAATTCAAAAACCTCGTCATCCGCCAGTCCGGCGACCAGTTGGTCCGGTTGAGCGACGTGGCCGACGTGGTGCTGGGCGCGGAGGATTACGACTCGGAAGTGCGGTTTGGCGGCCAGAAGGCGGTCTTCATGGGCATCTGGGCTTTGCCGAATGCGAATTCGCTCGACGTCGTCAAGCGGGTCCGCAGCGAAATGGAAGCCATCAAAAAAGAGCTGCCCACCGGACTCACCGGCGGCATTGCATACGACGCGACGAAATACATTGGCGACGCCATTCACGAAGTGGTCCGCACACTGATCGTCACGCTCATCATCGTCGCCGTCGTCATTTTCCTGTTCCTCGGCTCGCTGCGGTCGGTGCTCATACCGCTGGTGGCGATTCCGGTTTCGCTGATCGGCGCGGTGTTTCTGATGCAGGTGTTTGGCTTCACGCTCAACCTGTTGACGCTGCTGGCCATTGTGCTGGCCGTCGGGCTGGTGGTGGACGACGCGATTGTCGTCGTCGAAAACGTGGAGCGCCATGTTCGCGAAGGCAAAACGCCCACGGACGCGGCGCTGCTGGGCGCGCGCGAGCTGGTTGGCCCGGTGATTGCCATGACCATCACGCTGGCGGCGGTTTATGCGCCCATCGCGTTTCAAGGCGGGTTGACCGGTTCGCTTTTCCGAGAATTCGCCCTCACGCTGGCCGGCGCGGTGCTCATCTCCGGCATTGTCGCGCTGACCTTGTCGCCGGTGATGTCCTCCAAACTGCTGGATGCCGGACGCGAGGAGCACGGCTTCGCCGGCCGCATCAACCACGATTTCGACCGGTTCCGCAAATTTTACGGCCGCGTGCTGGACGCCACGTTGTCGGCCCGCCCGATGGTTTACACCGTCTGGATCGGGTTGAGCCTGCTGACGATTCCGTTGTTCATGATGTCATCCAAGGAACTCGCGCCGACGGAGGACCAGGGCTTCATGATGGGCATAGTTGAAGCCCCGGCAGACGCGACGATTGATCAGACGACGTTTTATACCGACGCGCTGGCCCGGGAGTTCGACAAAATACCGGAAAAGGAGCAAATATTCCAAATCACCTTCCCCGACAATGGATTCTGCGGCGTGGTGCTCAAGCCGTGGGGCGAACGGAAGCGCACCGTTTTCAAGATATTGCCGGAGGTGCAGGCCCTGGCCAGCCACATGCCCGGAATCCGGACGACCATGGTCACGCCGCCCGCGCTGCCCGGCGGCGGAAATTTTCCGGTGGAATTCGTCCTCTCCTCGACCGCCGAGCCGGAGCAGATTCTGGGTTTCGCCCGGCAGTTGCAGCAAACCGCCGCCACCAACGGCATGTTCGCGTTTCCGCCCATCATTGACCTTAAAATTGACCAGCCGGAAGTCGAACTGGTTTTGGATCGCGACAAAGTGGCCGCGCTCGGACTCGACATGGCGACGGTGGGCTCCGATCTCGCGGCGCTGGTGGGGGGCAATTACGTCAACCGCTTCGACTTTGCCGGCCGCAGCTACAAGGTCATCCCGCAGCTCAAGCGCATCGAGCGTCTGATCGCCGGCCAGTTGGAGAACAATTATGTGCAGGGGCCAAACGGAAAGCTGATTCCGGTCAGCACCTTTGCCACGTTGCAAAAGAAAACCACGCCGCGCGCGCTCAACCGGTTCCAACAGCTCAATTCGGTCACCATCAGCGGCGTGGCCATCCGCCCGCTGGATGAAGCGTTGAAATTTCTGGAAACCGAATCGGCCAAAATCCTGCCCAAGGGCTACAAACTGGATTACACCGGCGAATCCCGCCAGTTGCGCACCGAGGGCAACAAATTCCTGTCCGCCTTCACGCTCGCGTTGATTTTGATTTTTCTGGTGCTGGCCGCGCAGTTCAACAGCTTCCGCGATCCACTCATCATTTTGCTGGGTTCGGTGCCGCTGGCCATGTTCGGCGCGTTGATGTTCTGTTTTCTCAAGATGCCGAACCCCAACATCCCATTTTGGACCAACGGCTGGACCACCACGCTGAACATTTATTCCCAGGTCGGACTGGTAACGCTGGTCGGGTTGATTTCCAAAAACGGCATTCTCATCGTCCAGTTCGCCAACGAACTTCAGCGCCAGGGACGGACCAAAATCCAGGCCATCCGCGAAGCCGCCATGCTGCGGCTGCGGCCCGTGTTGATGACCAGCGTGGCCACCGTGGCCGGCAATGTTCCGCTCGTCCTCGTCACCGGCGCGGGCGCGGCGGCACGCAACTCCATCGGCATCGTGCTCGTGGCCGGCATGACCATTGGCACGTTGTTCACGCTGCTGGTGATTCCCTCCATCTACGTTTTGATCGCCAAACAGCACGCCGCGGAAAGCTTCGCGCCGAAAACATGAGAACTTTTTTAATTGGTGGGTGCGCCGCTGCCGCGGCGCACAGTGGCGCGGCAGCGCCGCCCTACCAGTGACGTGAAAAAAATGTTATGAACGACAATCCATCCTCCGCCAATCCTCCGCCCGCCGCTCCCAGGGACAATGGCGCAAAACTGGCCCGACTGAATTCGCCGCTGTTTCTAGGGCCGGCGACGGCGGTGCTCGCCGTGTTGTTGTATTTTGCGCTGTCCTATCTCAACGGTTTTTTGGCGCACGAATCCACCGACGACGCGTTCGTTGAAGGCCACGTCGTTTCCATCGCGCCCAGGATTTCGGGCCAGGTGCTGGCGGTTCATGTTTTGGACAACCAGCTCGTCCACTCGAACGAGCTGCTCGTGGCAATTGACCCGGCGGATTACGCGATGACGGTTGCGCAAAAGCAATCCGCGGCGGACGCGCAGGAATCGAGCTACAAACTCGCGCTCGCCGGATTGGAGTTGATGCACGCAAAAGTGACGACTGCCGGGGCCGCCGCTCAAGAATCCAAGGCTGACACCGCCGCGGCAGCCGCCACCGCCGCGCGCACGAAAGCGGACTTTGAGCGCAGCCGGGAATTGCGGCAGCAAAACACGATATCGCAACAGGAATTTGACAGCGCACAGGCCGCGGCCCAACAAGCGGAGGCGAACCTGAATGCCGCCCGGCAAAAAGCCGCGGCGGACGAATCGAGAATCAACGAAGCCGGGGCGCAGTTGAACGCCACGGAAGCCGGCGTCAGCATGGCGCTCGCGCAATTCCGGCAGGCGCAAACGGGCGTGCAGTCGGCGCAACTGGATCTTTCCTACACGAAGATTGTCGCGCCCAGCGACGGGCGCGTGACCCGCAAGGCGGTCGAGACCGGCGATTACGTGCAAACAGGACAGACGCTTCTGTCCATCGTGCCGACCGAGGTCTGGGTCGTGGCGAACTTCAAGGAATCGCAGCTCAAGCACATGAAACCCGGCCAGCCGGTGCTCGTTGAAATTGACGCGCTCGGCAAAACGCTGCGAGCACACGTGGACAGTATTCAGGCCGGCAGCGGCGCGCGGTTCAGCCTGTTGCCGCCGGAAAACGCGACGGGCAATTACGTGAAGGTCGTCCAGCGCGTGCCGGTGAAAATCGTTTTCGACGAACCGCTACCCGCCGGCCACACCATCGGTCCGGGACTTTCCGTAACTCCGGATGTCCAGGTGAGTTCGTTCAGCCTGCCGGATTGGGCGACTGCACTGGCCGCAATCATTCTGGCGGCCGCGGCGGCGATCGGATTTCAGGTTCTTTTGCGACAGAAGCTGAACGCTCAATAAAAGCCTTCCATGCCCAACGGCGCACATCACGAGCACTGGCATCCGCGCCATAATCCCTGGCTCATCGCGCTGGCGGTGATGATGGCGGTGTTCATGGAGGTGCTCGACACATCCATCGCCAACATCGCCCTGCCGCACATCGCCGGCAGCCTTTCGGCGACCACCGACGAAGCGACCTGGGTGCTGACCAGCTATCTGGTTTCCAACGCCATCATTTTGCCGATGACGGGCTGGCTGGGAAATTATTTTGGCCGGAAACGCGTGCTGCTCTCCTGTGTGGCGCTGTTTACGTTCGCCTCGGTGTTGTGCGGACTGGCGTGGAATTTGCAAACCCTGATTCTGGCGCGCATTTTCCAGGGCATCGGCGGCGGCGCGATGGTCCCCATTGCCCAGGCAATTCTGCTGGAAAGTTTTCCGGTGAACAAACGCGGCTCGGCCATGGCGATGTTTGCCATGGGCGTGGTGGTGGCGCCGATCCTTGGGCCGACACTCGGCGGCTGGATCACCGACAATTATTCCTGGCGCTGGATTTTTTACATCAACGTGCCGTTTGGCATCGCCGCGGTGTTCCTGCAGGAATGGCTGGTTGAGGACCCGCCCTATATCAAGCGCAACGTGAAGGCGGACATTGACTTCATCGGATTCGGCCTGCTGGCGGTCTGGCTGGCGACGCTGCAAATCACCCTGGACAAGGGACAGGAGGAAGACTGGTTTCAATCCGACTGGATTTGCTGGTTCGTGGCCATCTCGGTCTGTTCATTGATCGGATTCATCGCGCGGGAATTTACGGCCGAGCATCCGCTGGTGGATTTGCGCGTGTTCAAAAACCGCAATTTTGCCGTCGGTGTCCTCCTGATGCTGTCGCTGGCCGCGATTCTTTACGGCACGACGGCGGAATTGCCGCTGTTTTTGCAAACGCTGATGGGTTACCCGGCGTTGCAAAGCGGTTACGCGATGAGCCCGCGCGGGATTGCGGCGTTCGTCACCACGTTCATGGTCGGACGACTGGTGGGGCGCGTCCGGAGCCGCTGGCTGTTATGCTGCGGCTTTACGCTGCTGGCCGTGTCGTCATTCATGTTGAGCGACATCAATTTGCAGGTGAGCCAGATGCGTGTCATCTGGCCGAGCATTGTCAATGGCATTGCCATCAGCTTTATTTTCGTGCCGTTGACGACTACGACCATGAGCCAGTTGCACCAGCAGCAAATCGGCAATGCCACCGGCTTGTTCAATTTGGTGCGCAACCTCGGCGGCAGCATCGGCATCGCCTTTGTCACCACCATGCTGGCACGCGGCGCGCAGGCACATCAGGCGCTCATGGTCGGGCATCTGACGCCGACCGACCCGGTGTTCGCGCAGCGGCTGGCCGCCGCGCAACACGCGCTGGCCCGGCACACCGACATGGTGACCGCTAAAACCCAGGCCTACAGCCTCATTTACCAGACACTTGACCATCAGGCACATCTGTGGGCGTTCGTGGACAATTTCCGGCTGTTCGGCCTGCTGGCACTGGCCGGAATCCCGTTAATCTTCCTGTTCAAACGGATCACACGGCAACCGGTCCGGGCGGTGGAAGCACATTGATTCAACCCGAATTCCGAAGCCGGCCTGAGCGTAGCTGCGACGCCTCGTCGCAGAAAGGTGCAGGCGACGCCCTCGTCGCCAGTTGCGTCGGAGATTATGCTGCTGCCGGAAAAAATGCGACGGGGGCGTCGCTATCACCCCGTGGCGACGAGGCGTCGCCGCTACTTTCGGCCGGCCGCTTCGGAGTTCGAGTTCAACTCCCGACGCCGGAGGACGGGAAACCCAATCATCTTGGCGCAGAAACGGACATGCGTAAGCGTCACGCGTAGCACCTCTATTCAATGAAGCCATAAACGTCGTAGCATAACGGCTACGATGAATATGACACCGACCGATGAAGCGATCTTGAAGACCGATGTGCTGGGGCGAGTGCGAACGCCTCGGGAACGGCGGGAGCATTTGTTGGATGAGTTCGAGCGAAGCGGATTGAGCGGGCAGAAGTTCGCGGCGTTGGCTGGCATCAAATATCCGACGTTTGCGACGTGGGCGCAGCAGCGGCGGCGACAACGCGGTACTTATTCTGCCGTTGGGCAACGCGAGATTCCCGCCCGATTGCCTGATAAAGTACGGTGGCTGGAGGCGGTCGTGGAAGCGGCCCAAAATCCGGGTGGCAAAAATCCCCTGGCCGTGATGGTCGCATTGCCCGGCGGTGCCCGTCTGGAGATCGGCGATGTCAAACAGGTTGAACTGGCGGCGGCCTTGCTGCGGGCGCTACAAAAGCCATGCTGAGTTTTTCGGGCAGCCTGAAAGTATTGGTGGCCGTGGAAGCCTGCGATATGCGCAAAGGGTTCAACGGGCTGTACGCGCTGGTGACCGAACGGCTGGGCGAAGACCCGCGAGCGGGGGCACTGTTCATCTTCAGCAACCGGCGGCACACGCGGATCAAAATCCTGTGCTGGGACGGAACTGGACTGTGGGTATTGAGCAAGCGTTTGGAGCGGGGAACGTTTTCGTGGCCCAAGCACCTGGAAGAGGGAATGACCAAGTTGAAGTTGACGCCGCAGGCGTTGGCGCTGCTGACCGACGGGGTGGATTTGCGGGGAGGAAAACTGCGACCGTGGTATGAGCGGGAAAACTGAAAAGAATTTTCAGAAAGTTTGAAACCTCCCGGGCCGTGGCGCGTATAGAGTGAAACGGATGACGCGGCGCGAAAAAGAACTCACGAGCCAGTTGGCCGAATGCCAGGCGGCCTTGGCGCAGAGCCGTCGGGAGAATGAACTGCTGCGGCAGAAGATTGATCTGTTGGTGCGGCGCGTTTTTGGTTCGAGCAGTGAACGGCTGGACCGGGCGCAACTGGAACTGCTCCTGCAACTGCCTGAGAGTGTTGCCAACCCGGAGCCGGTTGAGCCTTCAACCATCAAGAAACCTTCTGGAAATGCGCGAAAGGAACGCCAGCCACGCTTGCCGGAGAACCTGCCGGTGGTGGAAGAAGTCATTGACCCCGAACCGGTGAAGGCCGCGCCGCAAAGCTGGCGCTGCATCGGCCAGGAAGTGAGCGAACAACTGGATTTTGAGCCGGCACGCTTTCTGCGCCGCCGAACCATTCGCCGCAAATACGTTCACCGCGTCAACCCTGATGGCGCGCCTTTAATCGCGCCCTTGCCCGAAGGGCTGTTGGATCGCAGCCTGCCCGCGCCAGGGTTGCTGGCGCATATTTTGGTCGGCAAATACTGCGACCACCTGCCGCTGTACCGGCAGGAACAAATTTTTCTTCAACGCCACCGAGTTCATTTGCCCCGGCAAACCCTGGCGCGCTGGGTGGGGTTGGCCGCCGATTGGCTCAAACCCATTTACGAACACATCCGCACCGGAGTCCTGGCTGGCGGCTATGTGCAAGTGGATGAAACGCCGATTGATTATTTGGCGCCGAGCAACGGCAAGACCAAGCAAGGTTATCTCTGGACGGGCAGCCGTCCGGGCGGCGACGTGTTTTTCCGGTGGGAAACCAGTCGTGCTGCTGCGTGCCTGGATAACGTCATTCCCGTCAACTTCACCGGCACGCTCCAATGTGATGGTTATTCCGCCTATCGGACGTTTGCCAATGGCCGCGGCCCAGCCATCCAACTGGCCGGCTGCTGGGCGCACGTACGGCGGAAGTTTTACGAAGCCCTCGAACAATCACCGCGAACTGCGGGCTGGCTCGTGCGCCAAATCCAGCATCTCTACCGCATCGAAGCCAGTCTGCGCGAACAACGCGCCGGGCCCCGGTTGCGCCAGGCCGTGCGCGCCCACCAAAGTCGCCCCATCGTTCAACGCATCGAGCGCGCCCTGATTCGGCTCAAAGCCAGCGGACGATACCTGCCGCAAAGTCTGCTGGGGCAAGCCATTGATTATGCCTTGGGTCAGTGGTCCACGTTGACTGTTTATCTCAATAATGGCCGGGTGGAGATTGACAACAACCTGGTCGAAAATGCCATCCGGCCCACCGCTATCGGCAAGAAGAACTGGCTGTTCGTTGGCGATGCCGATGCCGGCGAACGCAGTGCGATCATTTACACGGTCATTGAAAGTTGCCGTCGGCGCGGCCTGGACCCCTACACTTATCTGCGGGAAATCCTCACAAAACTGCCCCACATGACCAACTGGCAAATCCCCGAAGTGACACCGCACGCTTGGAGTAAAGCGCGACTGCCGGTGCAGCGGCAGGCCACATCATAAACGTCGTAGCATAATATCTCTCGCACTTACGACTTGGGTGTCATTGCTCTGTCAAGTAGGTGCTACGCGTGACGCTTACGGACATGCAGCTTCTCGTGGAAATGCAAACGCAGGTTGGAAAGTTTTGATGAACCGGTCGCCGCGAAGGGAACGGCTGCGAATGGTGACAACTCTCACTCCGGCACTCGTGCCGATACGGCGCTCCCTTGAACTCCTCGTCCATGCGCCGGATGCAGATGGTTACTGTCGGCACGCCGATCGAGTGCTTTCGGAATTTCCTGAAAAAAAAGTGCGGTGGTTTTCACCCACCGCACTATGACCTTCGGGGAAACCCGTTCCCCGGAAAGAATATCCGCGTCCAATCAAAGCCAGACAAACGACTAACGGCCATCCCCGGTCATTGGATTCCAAAACCCAAGGTTTTTGGAGACATTATGCACTTCGTTTGAATAGTCTCGTGGCAGCATGTATTGGGCATTCCCACCCAGAGCCAATACATTTCCGCCCCTGACATGCAGATTGCCGAGGCCTTCTTCAGCCGTTGAGTTACAAGTAGTATCGGGACCAGGATAATTAGCTCCGTCATTGTAGCAACCGGAGTCCACGTTCTGGTCCGGTTCCCACAAAAGCCAGCATAATGGACTCCATGCCTGACTTGCTTTGCAAGTTGCATAATTAAGCGTACCATTGTTGTTTCCACAGCCGGCATAAAAACAAGGCGCTCCGTTCATGACATAAGTGGACAGGGTAAATGTGCGCTTTATCCAAAGGCTGGATGGTGATACTGTTGGTGGCAGATCATTGGGACAAAGGAATACACTTCCACTTTGCAAGTATTGCCAATAGACCCCCTGCATGAGGTGCTGCGCCTGTCTCTGAGTAAAAAGATTAACGGCCGCAGGGCCGCCCTGGGCCGTGCAGACGGGCAAGCCCCCGCAATCTCCCGCATATGCCCACCCGGGGGGACAGGGAGGACCATCATTACCCCAGTTTGGCCACGCCAGATAATCCTGATTGTCGGAATTATACATAATGGACGCGAGGCCCAATTGTTTCAAATTGCTCAGACACAGTGTGCGCCTGGCCTTTTCCTTGGCGCTGGCCAATGCCGGCAGCAACAGCGCGGCAAGAATGGCGATAATGGCAATGACAACCAAGAGTTCAATCAATGTAAAACCGCGATCACGAATTTCGCGCCGTTTGCTGTAATTGGAGTCCATCATTTTATTCCAGTTAAATTGTTGTAGAATCAATCTAGTTCTTTACCCGAAAAACGTCAAATCATTAATAAGCCAAAAATCAAGAAGTCAATTAGTTTTTTGAACCAAATTTATTATTGAACCAAATGCACTTCTTTTTTGCAAAACGTCAAATCATTATCAAGTCAAATATAAAGAAAGGGGCGTGTCTTTTTAAGGACACGCCCCTTTGCGTGAATAACGATTATGGCAATTGTGCCCGGTAGAACTCGTGTGCTCCGGTCGGAGTCACGGTGTAGGGAGACGTGGCCAGACTATTGGTCGTCCACGGACCCGTCACGTTGGGGGACTGCAGCAGCATGGCGCCCGACGGCCAGGTCAACCGCAACTGCCCGCCGCCGATGCTTTGCACGCTGATCGCGAGATTCAAGCCCAAGCCCACATCAAAGGTGCCGTCAAAGGTACCCGTCGCGCCATAACTAATGGCGCCACCATAAGGCGGAATCAAGCAGACCTGGCCACCCGCATAAAGGTTGCCGGTGATGTTGGCCAGATTGCAATAACCGAAGCCACTGGACAACCTGCTGAATGAATAAGCATAGACGGTATTGGCTGCCAGCGGCAGTGAAAGACCGGTCCATTGGAACCAATCGGTGTTAGACTGAACCAGGGTGTCAAAGACAAAACTGGGCTGGGAGAGAACATAGGCATAAGGCGTTGCCGTGCTGCCGTCGGTTGAGATTTTGTAAATGTTCAACTGGAACTGCTGGCCTGTGGTATTGGTAAGGCTGGTTCCGGTGTCGCCAGCCATCTGAATGGCCACGGAATGGAGCACGTATCCCAGCGAATTGGCACCCGTCGTAAAGGTCTGGCCGGGAGGCGCTGAAATATTATCAAAATAATAGTTTAAGCCTTCCGGTTTGCCACTCCCAGTCGGAGGAGTCAATTGATAAATATCATAGGCTCCGGGCGTGGGCGCGCTGGCACCAATGTCCGTCAAAGTACCGGTCGTATTGGCATAGATAATAGTCACAACAACCGGCGGACTGGTCGCGTCCGGGGGATAGGCGTTGTGGACCACGACTTGATATTTGTAATTACCCGGCGCCCAGCCCGTGGTATTCAACACGAGATTGGAGGCGTCAGTGCCGGTGGGTGTGAGGGCTCCGCCGGTGCCGTTGTCCGTCAGCCAATGATAGTGCAAAACAGGATCGCCAATAGCGCTCTCGACGAGAGTGACGGGCATTCCCGCCACAGCACCGCCGAGGGGCGAGCCGGTGATTGGACTGATTTGTGGATAATGAATGACTATCCCGTTGGCGGCCAATCCCACGTCAAACACGGCGGACTGGGCGTTGGTGGGCGGAACAGCAGATAGATTTGTGCTGGAGTTGCCGAAATAAAGCGGCCCGCCCTGGGGCTGGATCAAGCACAGTTGACCGCCGGCATAAGGGGTGTTCGTACTCTGGTCCATCTGACACCAGCCATAAGTGCCAACCTGGCCGTTAACGAACCCGGCGTAGTTTTCAAATGCGTAAGCATAGGTTTTATTGGGTTGAAGCTGCACGTTCAAACCGCTCCATTGCAACCAATCACCATAAGTGGAGAAGGAGAAACTGGCGTTGGTATATTCCTGAACCAACGTGGCGTTGCTCAGGGTCGAATCAATGGAGTAAATATACAGATAATAAGGCTGGGCAAAATTTATCAGGCTATAAAGCGTACTGCTGCCGCTGCCGCCGGTCTTGATGGACATGGAAGTGAGAGTGTAGCCCGTCGCATTAGTGCCGGTGGTAAAGGTCGAGCCGGGCATATCATTGTTGTTGTCATAGTAATTTAAACCGTCGCCGGCGCCTCCACCCGACAATTGGCTGATGTCAAACGTCCCCGGCACAATGCTGGCGCCGACATCCGTAAGCGTGGCGGCTGCCGGAGGATAGGTAACCGTCAAACTAACCACAGCGCTGGTGATGACTTCGGACGGAGAAACATTGCTAACCACAACATCAAACTGATAAACGCCCGGTTTGGCTGTATTCGCCGTGACGCTTGAACCGATGGCTCCGGGTATGTTGGTCAGAGCGCCGCCGCTGCCGCCATCCGTTTGCCATTGATAAGTGTAAGTCACCGCGCCCAACACAGATCCCGAGGTGACAGTGGCCACCTGCCCGGTGCTCACGACAGTCGCCGGTGCGATTATGGGATCATTGACAACAAAAGGAGCCAGATTCAGGCCGATGTTCATATTGGCGTCATAGCCGGCAGTGGTGCTAAAATTACCATGCGGTATCTGGCCACCGGCAGTCGGAATCAGACAGGCCTGGCCATTCGTGTACTCGTCTCCATATTCAGCCGCCAATTGACACCAACCCTGCACTCCTCTTTGGAAAGAGAAAGCGTAATAGCTGTTGGCCGCGAGTCCAACGTTAAGACCGGACCATTCCAACCAATCGCCCTGGTAGAAGCTCAAAGATTCCGACTTGTAGGTCGCGAGCAAGGTCGCATTTGAGTTTGCCGGGTTATAGGAATAAATGCGCAGATAGTAAAATTGAGAAGCGGTAACAGTACCACCGGCGCCGCCGCCGGGAAGGACGCACAGGGTATTCAGGACGTATCCGCCTGGATTGCCGCTCGGGGTAAGAAAGGTTTCTCCCGGCGGCGCGCTGTTATCAATGTAGTAGTTCAACCCGGGCGGTTCAGCACTGTGGGTTTGATCTAATAGTGAAATGTCATAAGGTCCGGGAGTCGGGTCAACTCCGAACAGCTCGGTGAGGGTTGCTGGAGTTTGTGCATGACTGTTGTAGCCAAACATCACAGCAACTGCTGCGGTTAGAGACAGTATCAGGTTTTTATTCATAATTATACTAATTGGGTTGCAGGTTTGTAATTAAAGTAAACCATCGCCGGTCGTTTTAACCAAGGAAATCGCTGTCATCAAAAAGCATGACAGAGGGTCTTGGTAGAAGTCATGAGCCAATGGGTTTTACGTGGTCATTTGGCGCCGGTTGCGCCGGGAATATGTGTGAATTTGGCCACGGCCTGGGAACGGGAACGGACATGCAGTTTTTCGTAAATGCGTCGGATGTAGGTATTTACCGTCGGTCCGCTAATTTGCAGTGAAACGGCAATTTCTTTGTAAAGGTAGCCACGGGACAGCAATTCTAGAACCTCCCGTTCGCGTGGGGAAAGGTCCTCAGCCTCCGAGGGCTGCGAGCCAGGTCGCTGGAAAGACTGCACGACTTTGCGGGCGATATGGCTGCTCATGGGCGAACCACCGGCATGAACGTCTTTGATTGCCGCCAACAACTCGGCGCGGGGCATCCGCTTGAGCAGGTAGCCGCTGGCGCCCGCCGCCAGCGCGTTGAAAATGTGATCGGCGTCTTCATAGACCGTCAGCATCACAAATTGCGTGTCCGGCAGCAACGGTTTGAGCCGATACACGCATTCAATGCCGCTCATGCCCGGCAGGTTGATGTCCATCAGGACCACGGACGGCTTTTCCGAGGGCAAAGTGGCGAGGGCGGCTTCCGCACTGCCATGCGCCCCGGCGCAACGCAAGCCCGGCTCATGCCGGATCCAATCCGCGAGCATCCCCCGCGCGGGTGCGTCGTCTTCAACAATCGAAATAATGATGCTCACGTCATCCTCCGCTTTCTGTTTCTGAACCATAGCAGCCGGGCCGGTTGGCAGCAACCCATTCTCAGGCTGGGGTGGCAACTTTGGCTGCGACACGGACGCAGGGACAGGCACTGGTTCTTTCATGGCGATGGCGGGCCGGGCAGCACCCGGAAAAAACGGAATGGCGAGGCGCTGGCATTTGTGTCCACCCAGCCAAACGGCAACGGTGACGAATCTGCAGCCCACAATGTGCTCCAGTCAATCCGTGCAGTGCCCAAACCCGGCGGATCGTTGCCGGCAACTTTAACCTTAAATCCATTGGTTGGACCGGCCGGCGTTGCCTCGAACTGGCGCAGGCGCTTTATCAGGATCCGCGCCCAATCAGATTTTGATGACATTGTTAAATTGTACACCGGTGCCGGGCGGGGCGAGTGTCATCAATAATCACGACAGGCTCAAATCCGGGGAGAGCGGCCAGCCCACCACTTTCTTGAGCGGCACCGTGAACACGACTCTGGTCCCCGACCCGGGTGCCGCCTCGATGTCGCAGCGCCCGTGAATTTCGTCCAGCCGCCGGGCCATATTGCCCAACCCGTTGCCGGAAGCGAAGCGGCCGGGGTCACCCGAAGCCTGGTCCCTGGTTCCCGGCGCAAAACCCCGGCCATTGTCCGCAACGGCCAGAGCGAACGATGTCGTCCCGAGCGTGAGGCGGATGTGGACTTCCGACGCCGCGGAATGTTTGACGACGTTGTGCAGGGCCTCCTTGAACGCCAGGAACAGGTTGTGGCGCACCTCGGACATCAACCGCCATTCGGGAAATTGCGGGGGCACGTCCAAGCGGCAACGAATGCCCGCCGCCGCGAGCAGATCCTGGGCAAATTTCTCCAGGTAACTGGCCAGGCTTTCCATGGTGTCGTGCCGGGGATTTACCGCCCAGACAATCTCATCCATGGACCGTGTCAACTCTCGCGCGGTGTCGAAAATCTGGCTGAGGTCCGCCGCGGCCCGGGCCGGATTATCCAGTTCCTCACTCGCCGACTCGCTGAGCATGGTGATGCGCGTCAGATGGACGCCCAGGTCGTCGTGAATGTCCTGGGCAATCCGGGCCCGCTCGTGTTCGATGGCCCGCTGCTGTTCGAGGCGTTCCAGCTTGCGTCGCATCCGGCCCCGGGCGATGAACCAGACAACCCCGCCGCTGGCGACAATCGTCAGCGCCAGGGCCAGGGAACGGAACCACCATGTCTGCCAGAAATAGGGCAGGGCCTCGAAGGCGACGGCGGCCCCCCGATCGTTCCAAAGGTCGTCATTGTTGCAGGCGGTGACGCGAAAGGTGTAATGGCCCGGGGGAATGTAATTGTAATTGACGATGCGTTTGGTCCCGGCCTCCAGCCAGTCGGCGTCCAGCCCCGCCAGACGGTACTTGAAACGCACTTTTTCCGGGGCCACAAAACTCAAACCGGTGTATTGAAAATCAACCCGGTGCCGGCCGGGTGGAATTTTCAACGGCAGGGAATTGGTTGGGCCGGTCACCAACTGGTCATCCACCCGCACGGCTTCAATCACGACCGGCGGGGACAAGAGATTTCTTTTCACGTGTTGCGGGTCCACCGCCACCAACCCCTTGCTGGTGGGAAACCACAAACGTCCATCGGCCGTCTGGCATCCCGCCGGCTGCAAACCCTCGGAACATTCAATCGTCGGCAGGCCGTCGTTGACGTCATAAGTCAGGCAACGCACTTCGCTGATTTCCCCGTCCGCACAATGGTTCAACGCCGTTCCGCTGACGCGGATGATGCCCGCGTGCGAACTCATCCAGAAAAAACCCCGGTCGTCCTCCTCGATGTTCCCGATGATGCTGTTGGGCAATCCCTGCTTGCGATTAATCACGGAAAAATGTCCGTTTTTTAGCCGGTCCAATCCGCCGCCAAATGTCCCAATCCAAAGCGCGCCGTCCTTGTCAAAGTGCAGGCAGTTGATGAAATCGCTCGACAAGCCATCCGCCTTCCGGAATTGCCTGATGCGATTGCTTTCCAAACAGGCGAGGCCGTCCCCGGCCATGCCAAACCACACAGCGCCCCGGTTGTCTTCCGCGATGGTGCGCACATCCCGCAGGGCCTGTCCGTTGCTCCCTTGGAACCAGGTTGTCTGGCCGGCCTGATAACGCAGCAGCCCTTCTGCGGTGCCAATCCACAAATCGCCATTGCGAGCCGGCAACAGAGCCGGCATGGGCGGAGTGATGTTTTCCATGCCGGGGGCAAGGTCGAAGTGATCCCCGTTTTGCACATACAAGCCCCCGCCCCAGGTGCCCATCCATAATCGCCCCCGTTCATCTTCCGCGAGCGACCAGACATAGGGATTCTGAATTCCCTGAGTGGGGCTAAGATAACTAAAGTTGGTCCAGACATTGTCTTGAAAGCGATACAAGCCCGCGCCCTCGGTTCCAATCCACAACGCGTCCCCCGGGCCGGGACAGACCGACAATACCGCGCGGCCCTGCCATTGATCCGGCGGGGAAATGGTTTGAATGTTGCTCGGATGCAGGATGACCAGCCCGCCACCGCCGGTTCCAGCCCAGAGATTTCCCTCCCGGTCTTCGCACAGTGAAATGACCCAATCCGTGGGAAAACCGTTGGTGTGGCTGAAGTTCAAGGGATTTTTCATGTCGTCAGGAAAGACCAGGTAAAGGGCGTGGTCCGAGGTGCCCGCCACCAGCGCGCCGTTGCGGGTTTCCATCAACCGGGTGAGAGGCACGTTGCCCCAAGGGGCCTCTCCCAAATCTTCAACCCATCGACCGTCCTTCCATTTCCGGATGCGTCCGTCGCCGGCAACCCAGAGTCCACCGTCGAGGCTGGGACCAATACCAAGCACGTAGGAGGCGTTGGTAAAGGCGTCATTAAGCGGGCAAACGTGAACCTGGCCGTTTTCGAGCACCGACACCCGGCCATCGCGCGCGACCCAGATGGTCCCGCGCGCCGACCGGGTCATATTCAACAGCCTGCCCGCCGGACCGCCTTCGGGGTTCAAGACCCGTCCGTCCCTCACGCGGGCTAGCTGACCGGATTCGTTCAGCAACCAGATATCACCGGATTCATCGGAAGCAATGTCGTAAATCTTGCCGCCTCTCCACGCGGCGTGGAACGGCACAGCCTGAAACCTTCCGTTCTGGTATTGCGTAACCCGGCCGCTTTCATCCCCGATCCAGAGCGTGCCGTCCGCCGCTTCATACAAACAGGTCACGCGGCCGCTGCCCATTTCCGGCGTGTTGTTCTCGTCAAAGGTCGTGAACCGCACCCCGTCGAACCGCGCCAGCCCGCTGTAGGTGCCCACCCACAAATACCCGTCTTGCGTCTGCACCACAGCCGTCACCTTGTTTTGGGGCAGCCCCGCCTCGGCCTGCCAGGAACGAATGAAATAACTAGGGGCCGCGAAGGCCGGCGCGAAAAAAACGCCGCCGGCAAACCACCCAACCAAAACCCAGAAAGCCCGGGCAAGAGAAGCAACATGGGTATTCGGGCGCGGCATGACCAAATGTTGTCTGTCAGACCGGAATGTCCGCAAGGACAAATTGTCGGGCTCAATCTTAAAACGCACACGCGGATCATGGCATTGACACCTTCGCCCCGTTTCGGCAAAAGATTATCAAGACCGGCCAATCCGTGGCCTCATCGATTTTGATGACAAGACATTGACATCCGAAACAGGCCATCTTTGACTAAATGAAATCAACTTGTGTTATGAATCATCGCCGAAACACCATGGCCATGACCGTCTGCCTCGCCGCGGGCATTCTGACGGGCGCAACTGACCGGCTGTCCGCGGCCAACCCGACCCTGCCGTTGCTGAACGATCCGGTGGATGTCAGCGGCGATTTCCGGGATTTCTCCAACCTCTATTATCTGGCAGACAAACTCGCCGACTTTGATCCGGCCACCGGTTCGGGCAACATAACTTATCAACGCGCCGAGTATTTCACCCGGCAGGCGTTCGACAACATGCTCGCGGTCATCAAACCGGTCGAACCCAATGAGTTTCCCACCGATCAATACGCGGCTAACCCGACGCTGCCATTCTCCATCGAATTTGTTTCGCCGCGAACGGTCCGCATCCGCGCAACCAGCGGCCCGCAAGTCCATAAGCAACTGGAGGAGTTGATGCTCGCCGGGCCGGTGCCAAAGGATGGTTCCTGGAAATACGCGAAAATTGACGGCGGCCACCGTTACACCAGCCAATTCGGCTCCATCTCGATCATGGAAAATCCCTGGCGCATCGTCGTCCGGGACGCGAACGGCAGGCTGCTGACGCAAACGGATCACGCGTCGGACAACACCAGCACGTTCACGCCCATCATGCCGTTTTCATTTGTGCGGCGCGCGGCGGATTACTCGCGGAGCATGGACGCGGTGTTCACGCTCGCGCCTGGCGAAAAGATTTTCGGCTGCGGCGAATCCTTCACCAGCCTCGACAAGCGCGGCCAGAAAGTGGTGCTCTGGACGGACGACGCCAACGGCATTCAGAACCAGGGCCTGTACAAACCCATTCCGTTTTTCATGAGCAACCGCGGGTATGGCATGTTCATCCACACCTCCTCGCCCATCACTTGCGACTTCGGCAACTCGTTCAGCGGCGTCAATTCGCTGATGATCGGCGATGACGCGCTGGACTTGTTTGTGTTCTTCGGTTCCCCCAAACAAATCCTCGATGAATACACCACCCTCACCGGCAAATCGCCGCTGCCGCCGCTCTGGTCGTTCGGCCTGTGGATGAGCCGCTGCACCTACAACGCCGAAAAGCAGGTGCGCGACATTGCCGCCGAATTGCGCGCGAACAAGATCCCCTGCGACGTGCTGCATCTCGACACCGGCTGGTTTGAAACCGACTGGCAGTGCGACTACGAATTCTCAACCACCCGCTTCCAGGATCCCCGGAAGATGCTTTCGGACCTGAAGCAGGAAGGCTTCCACATCTCGTGCTGGCAGTTGCCGTATTTCGTGCCGAAAAATAAATTATTCCCCGAACTGGTGGAAAAAAATCTCGTCGTCCGCGACGCCAAGGGCAACCTGCCCTACGAGGACGCCGTGCTGGACTTTTCCAATCCGCAGACGGTCGAATGGTATCAGGGCAAAATCGCGAACCTGCTGAAACTCGGCGTGGGCGCCATCAAGGTGGACTTCGGCGAAGCCGCGCCGAACAACGGAATTTATGCCGACGGCCGCACCGGATTCTACGAGCACAATTTGTATCCGCTTCGCTACAACAAGGCCGTCGCCGACATCACCAAAAAAACCACCGGCGAGAACATCATCTGGGCGCGCAGTGCCTGGGCCGGCAGCCAGCGGTATCCCATCCATTGGGGCGGCGACGCCGAAAGCACCGACCAGGGCATGGTTGCCGAATTGCGCGGCGGCCTGTCCTTCGGCCTGTCCGGATTTTCGTTCTGGAGCCATGATGTGGGCGGCTTCACGGCAACCTCCGTGACCAACATGGACAAAAATCTGTTTGCGCGCTGGCTGGCCTTCGGGATGTTGAGCTCCCACAGCCGCTGCCACGGCATCGCGCCCAAGGAACCGTGGAATTACGGCGCCGCGTTCATGGATGAGTTCCGCACGATTGATGAACTCAAGTACAAGCTAATGCCTTACGTTTATGCGCAGGCGAAGGACTGCTCCGACCACGGCCTGCCGATGGTGCGGGCGCTGTTCCTCGAATTTCCGGACGACCCCGGCTCGTGGAACGTGGATGACGAATATCTGTTCGGTTCGAGCATGCTGGTGGCACCGTTGATGGAACCCGGCGCGACCGGGCGAAACGTTTATCTGCCGCCGGGAACCTGGATTGATTATCAAACCGGAAAATCCTACGCCGGCGGCTGGCAAAAAATCGAGGCGGGCAAGCTTCCGGTCGTGATGCTGGTGCGCGACGGCACGGTGCTTCCGCAAATCAAGCTCGCGCAATCCACCCTGCAAATGGACTGGTCGCAACTGGACCTCGTGGTCTTCGCCAAGGACGCCCCGACCGCCAAAGGGCTGGTTTATCTGCCCACGGACAACGTGCTGCGCGAATTGTCGCTAAACAAAACCGGCGACACATTCAAACTGGCGAACGACCCGCTGGCCGGCAAGGTGACGTGGACGGTCGAAGCGCCCGCCAGACCATAATTCGGGCAAATGAGATTACCAAAACTGCGCCCTGATTGGGTTGTCGTGTCGAGCTTGTGGCTCGACTGCCCGGCGCACAGCGCCGACGCTACAGCCAAGCGGGCATTACCGAACAAAGCAACAAAATGAAACCGATCAACCGACGTGCTGACATCCTCGCACTGTTTCTCGCCTTCTTCACGGTGTTGCAGACACCCGCCGCACCGGTGCCTTTGGCCGGGGAGGTGCCCGTGCCGATGGACCAATTGCGTCCCGGCAATCCGTTGGTGCTTTCCATGGTCGGCGCGTGGCGGTTCAAGCTCGAACACGGCCAGAGTCCCGCCGTGAATGGCGAACTGCCCGCGTCCACCAATGCGGCCGCCGACAGCTTTGCCGACGCCGATCTGAATGACCAGGTCTGGAAAGATATTCCCGTGCCGGCGAATTGGGAGATCGAAGGTTTTTCGCGGCCGACGTTCCAGAATCGCGGCAAGGAAGCATCGGACGACATCGGCCTCTACCGCCGCTGGGTGGAGGTGCCGAAAAGTTTTTCAGGCAAGCAGGTGCTCTGGCATTTCGACGGCGTGTATGACGGCGCGGAAGTTTTCGTCAATGGCCGGCGTGCCGGCTACCACGAAAGCGGGTTCACGGCGTTCGACATTGATGTGACCCGCGCGCTCAAGCCGGGCAAAACAAACCTTTTCGCCGTCCGCGTTTACAAAAAAACGCCATCCGGCTCCATGGACAAGGGCGATTTCTGGTGCCTGGGCGGAATCTATCGCGACAATTACCTCGTGGCGTTGCCACCGACGCACGTTGACGACGTGACCGTCACCACCGGTTTGGACGCGCAATACCAGGACGCAACATTGAAGGCGACGGTGCGCGTCATCGGCAAGGCCGGATCGCGGTTCAAAGTCACTGGCGAACTGTACGGGTTCGACGGGAAGATGGTTTCCGTTCCGGCCATGGAGCAAAGCGGAACCATCGGCCACGATGGCGCGGGCACGGTCACGCTCGCGGCGCCGGTCAAATCGCCCAAGCTCTGGTCCGCCGAGAAGCCGAATCTTTATTACGTGTTGCTGCGCCTCGATTCCGGCCGGACGACCGAGCGGGTGCAGGAACGTTTTGGGTTCCGCCAGATTGAGAATCGCAACGGCGTGTTGCTTTGGAACGGCGTGCCGATCAAATGCACCGGCACCTGCCGGCACGAGGAGTTCTCGCCGTACGGCCACGCGCTGACCGAAGAGTGCTGGAAGACGGACATCGCCTTGATGAAGGCCGCCAACATCAACGCCATTCGCACCAGCCATTACAACCATTCCGCGCGCTTCCTCGAACTGTGCGACGAGGCGGGATTCTACGTGCTCGACGAGGTTCCCTTCTGCTGGGTGGCGGATGACCCGATCGTCAGCCTGAAAAACACCAACGCGGTGTGGGCTTTCCTTCTGCGCTCCAAGGAAACCCTCGCGCGCGACAAGAACCGCCCTTGTGTCATGGCCTGGAGCATTGGCAACGAAAGTGGCTACGGGCCCAACGCCCAATATGCGTTCGATTACATGAAGGCCAACGACCCGACGCACCCCGCTTTCATTTCCCAGCAAAATCTCGGCAAGAATCCGCGCACGGACTTTGAGGACTTCCATTATCCACCCATCCCGGAACTTCAGAGCCTGGCCACCAACAGCAGCCGGCTGAAAATTCCGGCCATCCTCACCGAGCAACCGCACACTTCCTGCGTGCGCGCGGCGATGGACTACGATTACGGCAACCAGGATTTCTGGGGCCAGGCGCTGGTCAATACCTGGGATGTCGTCTGGCCGGCGGACGGAATCACCGGCTCGTGGATTTGGGAATGGCAGGACCAGGGCATGGCCGATAAATTTCCCGACCGCAACGGCGTGGACCCGGTGACCGGCATGCGGGACGAAAATTATAAGGGCCTGGTCACGTCCGACCGGAAGCTCAAACCTGCCTATTGGCACGTGAAAATGGTGTATAGCCCGGTGACCACCGCCGCGCGCCAGGTGGTTCCGGCGGATGGCCGGTGCGTGGTTCCGATTCAGAACCGGTATGCGTTCACGGACTTGTCCGAATTGACCTGTCGCTGGCAGGCTTTGGCCGGAGACAAGGAACTCGCGCATGGCGAAACCCGCATCGCCTGCAAACCGCGTTCCTCGATCGATGCGTCGTTTCCGGCCACCGCGGGAATGGATACGCTGCGACTTGAATTCATTCATCCGGATGGTCGCAGCCTCTACGTCACCACGTTGCGAACTCCGGCTTATCAACCTCCCGCCGCTCCCCCTGCCCTCGCGTCCACTGAGCCAGTCCGGCTTTCGGAAACCAATCAGAGCATCGTCGTCGAAACCGCCGGAACCCGGTTGTCGTTGGACAAGCAAACCGGCCAGATCACTTCCTGGCAAGCGGGAGATCAAAATCTCGTGACTGGCGGACCAATCTTGAATCTCGGCGAGGGTCTCTTCGGCGGCGCTCCCAACTGGCGCAGTCCCGGTGATGGCAGCGAAGGCCGGCGGCGCGGTTCCGGTCCGATCAGCAACAGTCAGCCGCCGATTCTGACGAATGCGGTTGTCACCGCGACCATGGACGGCGCTGTGGCAAAAATTTCCGTGACGGCAGACGTTTATCTGGCCGGTTCGGATGAGCTCAAAGGGCAACTCAATTACACGCTGGACGTCGGTGCCGATGCCCAGGCCGACGTTGCGTGGAATCTCACCTGGAAAGGCACCAACGCCACCGCCCTGGAAGCGGGGCTTAAGTTCCTGCTCCCCGCTGCGATGGATCGGATGTCATGGTTGAGCGAAAGCCGCTGGACCGAGTATCCGCCCGGTCACATCGGGAATCCGACCGGCTCGATTACGAGTCGGGACATTTCCTTCCGCTCGTCGAAGCGCGACGTGCATTGGCTGGCGCTGTCAGGCGGCGGGAATTACAGCCTGGTCGCGCTCGGCTCCGGCAAGCCTTTGCACGCCCGTGGCCGCGTGGAAACCAACGGAATAATGCTGTTTCTCAGTTCCGCGATCGGCGTCTCGCGCGATTACGGTTCCAGCGCGATGCCGGGCTACGACATCCATTTGACGCCGGACAGCCCCGTCAGCGGCGCTTTCCGCCTGCGCGTGGCGGCACAACTTGACACCACCATCAACTCCCTCGCCCCGCCCAACCGGGGAGAGAATACCCCGAAACGAAATTTCGCGCATTGAACCCCTGAACCGGGGCGCAGTTCCTGGGAGCGCTGGCGTCTCGCCGGCGAGTTCCGGTTTTCGGCTCCCGGCTGGCCGGCGAGACGCCGGCGCTCCTAGGGGGTTCATGGAGAGCTTCGACCTCCAACAATGGACGCACATCGGGGCCATGAACCGGTTCGATGTTGCCCCTCTGTTGGCTGCAAAATGTGTTTTTACAAGTTTCTAGCCTGCAATCAGATGACAAAACTTTGATGCAGGTGAATCAAAGTTTTGCATACTATTCCGCCCGCCGGTTCATGGAAAGGAGCGGGGCGAGGGGATTTGAATTTAAACGCGCCACCTCTCCCCCAACTCCGTTGGCGGAGAGGGAGAAAAATGGTGGGTGTGTCAAGTTGCGCCCTTCGCGTGGCGGCCAATAAAAAAGAATAGATTGAATCGCGCAGTTGGAGCACATTTGGCGTCCAGCGCTGGTTTTAGCGCCGTGAATGTCAAAGCGAAATTGAATCTGGCAGCAACTTGGAAAACCGAAAACTAAAATGAAACTGAACCTCCATGCCTTGGTTGCCGCGGGCGTCGGGCTTGTATTGACGACAACCAGCGCGCAGTCGCAAACCGCCTCCACCATTCCGCATCTTGAAAAGCAGGGCACCGCCACGCAACTGGTCGTGGACGGCAAACCGTTCCTTGCGCTGGCCGCGGAATTGCACAACTCCAGCGCCTCCAGCCTGGAGTACATGAAGCCGCTCTGGCCCAAACTGGTGGCGTCCCATCTCAACACGGTGCTCGCAACGGTGAGTTGGGAATTGATTGAGCCACAGGAGGGCAAGTTCGACTTCAGTTTGGTGGACGGCCTGCTCCAGGACGCCCGAACGAACGATCTCCATTTGGTTCTGCTCTGGTTCGGCAGTTGGAAAAACGGCAAGTCCAGTTATCAGCCGCTCTGGGTCAAAACCAATCAGGACCGGTTCCCGCTCGCATGCGACTCGGACGGCAAGAGCCTGCCCATCATGACCACGTTCAGCGATGCCAACCGCGATGCCGACGCGCGCGCCTTCGCCGCGCTCATGCGGCATCTCCGCGAGGTGGACGGCGAGAAGCACACCGTGCTCATGATCCAGGTGGAAAACGAGGTCGGCACACTTGGCGATTCCCGGGACCGCAGTCCCGCTGCCAACAAAGCCTTTGCGAAGCCGGTGCCGAAGGATTTGATGGACTATCTGGTGCAGCACAAGGACACGCTTGCGCCGGAATTGCTGAAAGGGTGGGCGGCCCATGGTTTCAAAACCTCCGGCACCTGGGAGGAAGTGTTTGGTCCGGGCAAGCCGGCTTCGGTCCAGCTATACGGACCTGATCTGACCGACAAGAAAAAGGATGTTTATTGGCGGCAGTTGAACTGGGCGTCGGATGAATTCTTCATGGCCTGGCGCTATTCAATGTATGTCAACCAGGTGGCCGCCGCCGGCAAGGCGGAATACAACATCCCGATGTATGTCAATACCTGGCTGCAACAGCAAGGTTGTCCGCGCCCCGGCGAGTATCCCAGCGGCGGACCCACGCCCCAGGTGCATGACATCTGGCGGTTTGGCGCACCGGCGATTGATATCCTGTCGCCGGACCTCTACATCGAGCAATTCGCCGAGACGTGTACACGCTACACCCGGAACGGCAATCCGTTGTTCATCCCCGAGTCGAAGGCTGGCGCGCAGGGGGCCGCCCAGGCGATTTATGCGTTCGGCGCGTGCAATGCCATCGGCTATTCTCCCTTCGGGGCTGACCGGTTCGCCGGTTCCGACCAGGAACTCGCCCGCGCTTATGATCTTCTTTCATCGGCGTCTCCGCTGATCCTGGCCAATCAGGGCAAGGGCACCATGACGGCCGTGTTGCTGGATGCCACCAACACGACGCAAACGTTCCAGTTGGGGAATTACAAAATCGAGGCAAAATTCTGGGTGCCTCCCGCCTGGACGCACGCGACCAATACCATGCCGGGGCCCATCGCCGGCGTGTTCATTGCCACCGGTCCGGATGATTACATCGTCATGGGCAGGAACCTGGCGGTCAATTTTTACAGCACCAACGAATCCGAAAACGTGGGCATCGGCACGGATGACGAAGGCGTTTATGAGAATGGCCAGTGGGTTCCGGGCCGCCGGTTGAACGGCGACGAAGTGTACGAATGGCGGACGCTGCACTTCCGCGACGACAAATACAGCATCCAGCACGTCAAGGTGTACCGGTACCATTGAAAATATCTGCGACATTGTTTATTCGCCGGTAAACGGGCAAAATCCGTCTCATGAATTTTAACGCCATGAATGGCCGCCCGTATTTATTGCCCGCGCTTTGTCTGTTATTTGCAATCTCCGCCGCCCCGGTTCGCGCCCAATATCAATATCCGTTTCAAGACCCGAACCTGCCGGAGGAGGTGCGCGTCACCAACATTGTTTCATTGATGTCGCTGAACGAGAAAGTGGCGTTCCTGAGCCAGCGTCCCGGCGTGCCGCGCCTCGGCATCAAGCCCATGGGCCACGTGGAAGGGCTTCATGGCCTCGCCCAGGGTGGACCCAGCAATTTTGCGCCGCATCCTCCCTTTCCCACGACCATCTTTCCCCAAGCCATCGGCATGGCCGAAACTTGGGACCCGGACATGTTGCATCAAGCCGGCGCGGTGGAAGGCTACGAGGCACGCTATCTGTTTCAGTGTACCAACTACCACCGCGGCAGCCTGATCATGCGCGCGCCCAACGCCGATCTGGGCCGTGACCCGCGCTGGGGCCGGACCGAGGAGTGTTACGGCGAAGATCCGTTCTTCAACGGGACGATGGCGGCGGCTTTCATCAAAGGACTCCAGGGCGACAACCCGAAATACTGGCAGACCGCGTCGCTGCTGAAACATTTCTTCGCCAACAGCAATGAGAATGGCCGCGATGGCTCCTCGTCCGATTTCGATGAAGCCTTGTTCCGCGAATATTATTCGGTGCCCTTCCGCATGGGTTTCGAGGAAGGCGGCGCGCGGTGTTTCATGGCGTCGTACAACGCGTGGAACCGGGTCCCCTGCACCGTTCAGCCGGTCATCAAAAACGTCGCGATCAAGGAATGGGGCGTGGACGGCATCATTTGCACCGACGGCGGCTCGCTGCGGAACCTGGTCAACCATCACCACTATTATACGACCACGAACGAAGCGGCGGCGGCCTGCGTGAAAGCCGGCATCAACCAGTTCCTGGACAATCACCGACCGGGCGTCGTCTGCGCGCTGACGAACAATCTCCTGACCGAAGCCGATATTGACCAGGTCATCAAAGGCACGCTCCGCGTCTTCATCCGGCTCGGTCTGCTGGACCCGGCGACGAACAATCCCTACGCCGCCATAGGCGCCGGCTCCGAACCCGAACCGTGGAACACGCCCGAACACAAGGCCGTCGCGCGATTGGTGACGCAAAAATCCATCGTGCTCCTGAAAAATTCCGAAAACCTGCTGCCGCTCGACAAGACAAAAATCAAATCCATCGCCGTCATCGGTCCGCGCGCGGATGAGGTGCTGCTCGACTGGTACAGCGGCACACCGCCTTACACCGTCACACCGCTGCAAGGCATCAAGGACAAGGTCGGCCCCGGCGTCGTCGTGAATTTCGCCACCAACAACGCCGACGATGAGGCGGTCAAGCTCGCCAAGGCGTCCGACGTGGTGATTGTTTGCGTGGGCAATCATCCCACGGGCGGCCTCACCAATTGGGGGAAGGTCGCCCTGCCCAGCTATGGCAAGGAAGCCGTGGACCGCAAGTCCATCAAGCTGGAGGACGAGAAGCTGATCAAACAAATGTACCGGGCAAATTCCAACACCGTCGTCGTGCTCATTTCCAGTTTTCCGTACGCCATCAACTGGTCGCAGAAACACGTTCCGGCGATTGTCCACCTGACGCATTGCAGCCAGGAGGAGGGCAGCGCGCTGGCGGACGTGTTGTTCGGCGATTACAACCCGGCGGGCCGGCTGGTGGAAACCTGGCCCAAGTCCATCTACCATCTGCCGCGCATGATGGATTACAACATCCGCGATGGCCGGACCTACATGTACTTCAAACACCAGCCGCTTTATCCGTTCGGTTACGGCTTGAGCTACACCACGTTTGATTATTCCGATTTGAAGACCAGCGCGCCAACGCTCGCCAAAGACGGCACGATTACCGTGAGCGTGAATGTAAAAAACACCGGCAGCCGCGCGGGCGAAGAAGTCGTCCAGCTTTACGTCAAACACCTGAAGTCCGCGTTGGAACATCCGATCCAGGAACTTCGCGGGTTCAAGCGGGTGGCGTTTCAGCCCGGCGAACAAAAAACGGTCGAAATCCCCCTGACGGCAAAATCACTGGCTTATTGGGATGAAAATAAACATGCTTGGAATCTCGAAAGCGGGACCATTGAAGTCCGTGTCGGCTCTTCTTCCGCCGACGAACGTTTGAAAACCACCGTTACGGTTGAGTAATTGAATATGCAAAAAATCATTAACCCGAACTCCGAAATGGAAAAGGGAGCGCGCCCGCCCCGGGCGCTGTTTTCCGCGCCTCGCGGAAAATCGTGGGTTGTTCGAACAAGTTCCAGACCCGCAGACTGGATGTCGTCGTGCAAAGTGCGGGACGCGAGGCGCGTCCCACTACGCCCGTGGCGGGCGTGCTCCCCAATTCCGTTTTTGGGGTTTATATTTCGCTGCGGCGCCGGGCTGGTTATGCTGGGTCTGACGAGTTCCGCGCCAGCACAATCTCCGGCTCCCCAATCGCCGCCGTCGGAACCTTATGTCTGGCGCAATGTGGTCATGGGCGGCGGCGGGTTCGTCACCGGCATCATTCCTCATCCCCGCCAAAAGGGTTTGATGTATGCGCGCACCGACGTGGGCGGCGCCTACCGCTGGGACGACTCCGCCCAACGATGGATTCCCATCACCGACGGGATTGGCGATGTGGATTTTACCGGCATTGAAAGCCTCGCGGTGGATCCTTCCGATACCAACCGCGTTTATCTGGCGGCCGGAATTTACAGCGGGGGGAAGGCCGCCATCCTGCGCTCCGCCGACCGGGGCCGCACCTGGCTGCTCACGGAAGTCCCGTTCAAAATGGGCGGCAACGAGTCCGGCCGCTTCAACGGCGAACGTCTCGCCGTGGACCCGAATCAGGGCGACATCCTTTTCTTCGGCTCGCGCCGCGACGGCATGTGGAAGAGTGCCGACCGGGGGAGCGACCTGGCAGAAAGTTGAAGGTTTTCCCAACATCATTACCACCAACCAAACGCCGCCGGCTGCTGCCAGCACGGCCACCAATTCCCGTCCGCGATTCCGCGGTTTCGGCCAGCAGGCGGTCGGCATCGTGAGCGTGGTATTTGACCCCGCCAGCGGCAAACCCGGCAGCCCGACCCCCGCGCTTTATGCGGCGGCGTCTGCGACGGGCACCAATCTTTTTTGCAGCTCCGACGGCGGCGTCACCTGGCTGGCCGTCTCGAACCAGCCGGTGGGATTGCGCCCCAATCACCTCGTGCGGGCGCCGGATGGAATTTTTTACCTGAGCTACGGCCGGGAGCCGGGTCCCAATTCAATGAGCGACGGCGCGATTTGGAAATTCAACCCGAACGGCGGCGTCTGGACCGACATCACCCCGGTCCATCCCAAGGATACCGACCAGCCGTTCGGTTACGGCTGCGTCGCGGTGGACGCGCGGCATCCGCAGACCCTCATGGCCACCACGTTCACCCATTGGCATCCGCACGATGAAATTTTCCGCAGCACCAACGGCGGCGCGAGCTGGACGCAACTCTGGGAGACCAACACCACCGTTTGGGACTACTCCAGCGCGCCTTACACCGCCACCCGCTCGCCGCATTGGATGGGCACCATCGTGATCAACCCGTTTAATCCGGACCAGGTGCTGTTCACCACCGGCTACGGCATCTGGTGCTGCACCAATGCGACCGCCGCCGATGCAAGCAAAGCAACCCATTGGGTTTTCCTCGACCAGGGTTTGGAAGAAACCGTGCCGCTGACACTGATCAGTCCGCCGAAGGGACCACACCTGATAAGCGGAGTGGGCGACATTGACGGCTTCCGGCACGATGATCTTGACCAATCACCCGCGGAAGGAACTTTCTCCGGCCAGCGTTATGGCAACACGGAAGACCTGGCGTTTGCCGGAAAAAAACCGAATATCATCGTCCGCACCGGCACCGGCGGAGGCCGCGGAACCAACCGCATCATCCACGCCTCCATTTCCAAGAACGGCGGCAAGACTTGGAAAACCCTCGCCGGCGAACCGGCCAGCAATTTCGGCGCCGGACCCATCGCGATCTCGGCGGACGGCAAAACCATCGTCTGGACGCCGCGGGGCGGCGAACCGAATTACTCCGTGGACCAGGGAACTCATTGGACAGTTTGTGCGGGACTTCCTTCGAATGTTCGCGTCGTGGCCGATCCGGTCAATGCTTCGCGCTTCTATGCGTTCGACGGCCAGGCTGGCAGGCTGATGGCCAGCACGAATTCGGCCGCAACATTTGAACCGGCAGCGGCGGTGCTCCCCGGTTCACAGGGCACCGGTCGCGGCGGCGGCATGTTGGCCGCCACTCCGGATCGGTCGGGAGATCTGTGGGTTGGCTCCCGCGGGACAGGCCTTTACCACTCCACCGATGGCGGAGCCTCTTTCGCCAGGCTGAACAAGGTTGACGGCGCGGACGCGCTCGGCTTCGGAAAGGCGGCGCCCGGGAAAACTTTCCCCGCACTCTACCTGCTGGGAAACATCGAACAACTTCACGACTATTTCCGTTCCGACGACAACGGCCAGACTTGGGTGCGCATCAACGACGACCAGCACCAGTTTGGCGCGCCCAACCGCCCGATCATCATCGGCGATCCGCGCATCTATGGCCGGGTTTACCTGACCACCGGCGGCCGGGGCGTCATCTACGGAGACCCGGCCGGTTCAATCTCAAAATAATCCATGAAACATTCCCATTCTCCGGCCCGCATTCTGTTGGCGCTCATTCCCTCCCTGGCGCTGTTGTTCCCCGGCATGGGCCGGGCCGGCAATTATACCAACTTCGACGTCGCCATCTACATCCCCGTCGGCGCCGTACAACGTTTCGACAACCGCGAAAACCTGACCAACGACTGGAACCGGATCCACCGCCAGTTGAAGGTGGACAAGGTCTATATCGAGGCGCAACGGAACCGCACCCTGGCGACGGATACAGAGCTGGAGACGGTCAAGAAGTTCTTTGTGGACCGCGGCGTCAAAGTGGCCGGCGGCATGGCGCTGTCGGACGGCGGCTTTGGCCAGTTCCACTCGTTCTGCTACACCGACCCCGCCGACCGCCAGTTCATAAAGCAGGCCGCCGAACTGGCCGCCCGGCATTTCGACGAAATCATCCAGGACGATTTCTTTTTTGTCTCCACCAAGAATGATTCGGACATCGCCGCCAAGGGGACGAACACCTGGACGCAGTTCCGGCTCGGACTGATGGATGAAGCCGCGGAAAATCTCATCATCAAACCCGCCCGCGCCGTGAACCCGAAGGTCAAACTCATCATCAAATTCCCGAACTGGTACGAACATTTTCAGGGCCTGGGCTATGACCTCGACCGGGAACCGAAACTGTTCGACGGCATTTACACCGGCACCGAAACCCGCGACCCGGCCGGCACCGACCAGCATCTGCAACAATACGAAAGCTACCTCATCATCCGTTACTTTGAGAACATCAAGCCCGGCGGCAACGGCGGCGGCTGGGTGGACACCTTCAGCATCCGCTACATTGACCGCTACGCCGAGCAGCTTCGAGACACGATGTTCGCCAAGGCGCGGCAAATGATGCTGTTTGAATGGTCGGCAATGGGCCGCCCCATCCGCCCCGGCGAGCGCGAGGCCTGGCAGGATTTGCACACGAGCTTCGATTACAACCAGTTGTTGCAGGCTTACTCGAACAACGCCCCGGTCGAGTCGTCCGACCCCACCATCGCCCGCGTTGCCGGTTACGCCCTGGAACAGGTGGACCCGTTCCTCGGCCAACTCGGCAACCCCATCGGCATCGCCAGCTACAAACCCTATCAATCCACCGGCGAGGATTTCCTGCACAATTATTTTGGCATGATCGGCATTCCGATTGACCTGTATCCGCAGTTTCCGACCAATGCCAACCTGGTTCTGCTGACCGAATCCGCGAAGTTTGATCCCGACATCGTCGCCAAAATCAAGGGCCAGTTGACCGCCGGCAAAACGGTGGTCATCACCTCCGGCCTGTTGCACGCACTCCAGCACAAAGGCGTCGAAGACATCGTCGAGGCGCGGTACACCGACCACAAGGTGCTCGCGCATGAGTATTCCGGCGGCTTCGGCGCCGGCAATGGCTCAACGCTCGCCGGCGGGAAAACCGAGGACATCCTGTTCCCTGAAATCTTCTTTCTCACCAACGACGCGTGGCCGGTTGTCCGTCTCCTCGCCAATGGCAACGGCTATCCGCTTTTGCTGATGGACCGGTATTCCAAGGGCATTCTTTACATCTGGACGATGCCGGAAAATTTCAGCGACCTTTACTCGCTGCCCCCGGGGGTCACGGGCGCCATCAAGAATTACCTGATGCGCGGGTTCCCCGTCCGGCTGGACGGCCCCGGCCAGGTCGCGTTGTTCGCCTATGACAATCACACGTTCATCGTCGAGTCCTATCTGCCCGCCGAAACCGACGTGAAGGTTTCATTGACCGGCAATTTCACCCGCTTGAAAAACCTGGTCACCGGCGAAGTGATTAACGGCCAGTCCCCGACCCAAAGCCGGGGACGCTGGCGGGACAACGAGGAAAGCCGCATGTCCTTCAATGTTCATCTGCTGCCGCACAGTTACAGCGTGTTCGCTGCCGGGAAATGAACTCAAATGGCCTGTTGGCGAATTGATGAAAATGTGATTCATTAGTGCCATGCCGTTTGTTTCAAAAGCTTCGAAATCCATCCTGTCATCCTTGGTTGGATCAATGCAAACCCGCAAGCTCGAACTGATTTTGGTCTTGTCCCTGTCCGCCGTGACGTCCTTTGGACAGACCTACAACTGGAAGAACGTGGTGATCAAGGGCGGCGGGTTTGTCTCGGGTCTGATCACGCATCCGAATGCCCCGGGCGTCGTGTATGCGCGCACGGATATCGGCGGCGCGTATCGCTGGAACGCCGCCGGCAATTCCTGGATTCCCCTGTTCGACTTCGGCGCAGACGCCAACATCTACGGAATCGAGAGCTTCGCGATTGATCCCTCGGACAGCAACCGGCTTTACATCGCCGCCAGCCGCGGTTCATCAACCTTGAAATATATCCTGGTCTCCACCAATCAGGGCGCAACCTTCACGTCGTTTATACCGCCGTTCTCGCTGGATGGCAATGCCCGCGGCCGGGGCGGCGGCGAGCGGATGGCCGTGGACCCAAACCTGAACAGCATCCTGTTCTACGGCACCAAGAGCCAGGGTCTTTACAAGAGCGTCAATTCCGGCGCGACCTGGTCGCTGGTGAGTAGCTTCCCGGTCAGCACCACGGCCAATGGCGTTGGGATTGTTTTCGTGCAATTCGTCAAGAGCAGCGGGTCGCCCGGCAGCGCCACGCCGGTGATTTTTGCCGGTCTCTCCCAGACCAACAACAGCCTCTATCGCAGCCCCGACGGTGGCGCCACCTGGTCGTTGGTTGCCAATGCCGGGCCGGCCACGCTCATGCCGCATCATGCCGCGCAGGACGGGTTGGGGAACCTGTACATCACCTTCAATGACACCTGCGGCCCGAACGACAATGTCACCACCGGCGCCGTTTACAAAGTCAACCTGTCCACCCTGTCATCCGCCGACGTATCTCCCATCAAACTGTCGGGCGAGCAGGGCGGCTGGGGCAGCGTGTCCGTCGATCCGCAGCATCCCACTACCTTGGTGGTTTCGACTGTGGACCGCTGGTGGCCGCCACCTTATGATCAGATCTATCGCAGCACCAATGGCGGTAGCACCTGGAAAACGACGGCCTCTGGCCTGCCCGGAAATAGCAGTGCGCCGTGGGCGGTCGCACGGACTCCACACTGGTGTGAGAACGTTCAAATTGATCCGTTCAATTCCGACCGCGCCTGGTATGTCACCGGCTACGGCGTCTTCAGTTGCGCCAATCTGACCGCCAGCGATTCGGGCGGAACCGTGAACTGGAATTTCACGAGCGACGGCCTGGAGGAAACGGTGCCTCTGGGACTGGCCAGCCCGCCCACCGGGCCGTACCTGTTGAGCCAGGTCGGGGACCAGGGCGGGTTCCGGCATTTCAATGTGGATGTAACTCCTCCACTGGCAGATTATTTTTCAACGCATCGCGGGACATCCTCGGGCATTAATTTTGCAGACAATAATCCGAACATCATTGTGCGCCTTTTTTCGGACGTCAACTGGGGCTCCTGCTCGCTGGACGGAGGCACCACCTGGCAGGATTTCGTGACGAACACCCTGCCAGCGCTCAATGGGTCGGGCAACGTTGCGATTTCAGCGGACGGCACCCGGTTGGTCTGGATTCCTTCCACCGTGACTTCCTCCAGCCGAATTGCGTATTACTCGACCGACCACGGAGCCACCTGGATGGCTTCAACCGGCGGTCCCACGGGAAACCGCGTGCCGGTCGCCGACCGCGTGAACGCCAGCAAATTCTACATCTATTCCAGCACCCGGATGTATATCAGCACGAACGGCGGTGCTACTTTCAGCGCGAGCGGAACACTCGCCTCGGGCGGAGGTGTGCCCTGCGCCGTGTTCGGTCACGAAGGCGACCTCTGGGTTCCGCTCTCGGGCAGCGGGCTGGCGCACTCGACCGACTCGGGCGCGACCTTTGCGGTCAATTCCGGCGTCCAGGCAACATTCATCAGCGTCGGCAGGGCCGCGCCAGGACAAAGTTATCCGGCCATTTTTGTCAGCGCCACCATCGGCGGGGTGTTCGGCCTCTATCGTTCCGATAACGGAGGCGCCTCCTGGACACGCATCAACGACAACCAGCATCAATTCGGCATTGGCAACGGATGGCTCCACTGTTTGTGTGCCGACCGGCGCATTTATGGCCGGGTTTACTTCGGAACGGAAGGACGCGGCGCCATTTACGGCGATATCCTATCCAACACTCCGCCGGTGCTGGCGGCCATCAGCAACTGGACAGTGAACGTCGGCCAGACCGTGGCCTTCACCGCCAGCGCCACGGATACGGATCAACCGCCGCAGACTCTCACCTTCAACCTGTTAAGCGGGCCGGGCAGCGCGACGTTGAACACCAATACCGGCGCCTTCTCGTGGCGTCCATTCGTCACGGATGCCAACACGACCAATCCGATTACACTGATGGTGGCCGACAACGGATCACCGAGTATGAGCGCGACGCAAAGTTTCACCGTCACGGTAAATCCGCTCACCCTGCCAACCGCCACGACGCTCACGTTCAGCAGCGGGCTGTTTGGTTTCCAGATCAGCGGCCAGACAGGACCGGATTACGCGGTGCAGGCGTCAAGCAATCTGGTTGACTGGAGCACCCTGTTCATCACCAACTCGCCGCCGATGCCATTCTCGTGGATGGACACCAACCCGGCGGCGTTGCCGGCGCAGTTCTATCGCATCAAAGTCGGCCCGCCGCTGCCGTAAACGGAATTTTGGCCGGGTTTTTCCCGGCGGGTGCAATCAAGAGGTTGTGACCCGTTCAACTCGCGGCACCGTTTACGCGCACCTTTCAACGTGCATCTTGTATTCCAAAGCTGTAGTTTTTGGCGTCTCTGCTGAAATTCTCATTGAGAGAAATGAAAAAACAATTCCTGCATCTGCTTGTCTTTGCAACCGTCATTCCCCTGATCGCGGCCGCGCCAACACCGGCGGCAGCCCAGGTCAGGGAAAACACCCCCGCCGGACCGGCCGTTCGGGAGCGGCTGCTGATGGACTCCGGCTGGCGCTTCGCCTTCGGCCACCCATCTGATGCCCAGAAGGATTTCGGCACCGGAACGGGCTATTTTTCCTATCTCGCCAAGACTGGTTACGGCGACGGGGCGGCGGCGGCCAATTTTGACGACCGTATCTGGCGGATGCTCGATCTGCCGCACGATTGGGCTGTGGAAGTGTCGTTTGACGGCCGGGGCAGCCACAGCCACGGCTACAAGGCCATCGGCCGGAATTTCCCCGACACCTCCGTCGGCTGGTATCGCAAGTCCTTCTTCATTCCAGCGTCCGATCTCGGCCGACGCATCAGTGTTGAGTTCGAGGGTGTTTTCCGTGACTCGATTGTCTGGGTGAACGGCCATTATCTCGGCCGGGAAGGAAGCGGCTACACCGGCTTTGGCTGCAACATCAGTGAATTCCTGAACTACGGCGGCAACAACGTCATCGCTGTGCGCGTGGACGCCACGATGGAGGAAGGGTGGTTCTACGAGGGCGCGGGCATCTATCGCCATGTCTGGCTGGTCAAGACCGGCCCGCTCCACGCCGGACGCGATGGCACGTTCGTCACGTCCGAGGTGAAGGCAGATGCCGCCGACGTCACCGCGCGGGCCACAGTTGTCAATGAAGGCACCAATGCCGCCACTTTTGATGTCGAGCAGACCATTGTGGATGCGGACGGCAAGACAGTCACGCAAGGACAGGTCAAGCAAGCCAGTCTCAAGTCCTGGGACACCGGCGAGTTTTCCTGCGTGATGAACGTTGCCAATCCGAAACTCTGGTCCATCGAAACGCCCTATTTGCACAAACTCATCACCACGATTCGGGTGGACGGAGCGGTCGTGGACCGCTGCGAAACGCCCTTCGGCATCCGCTCGATCCGGTTCGATCCCAACCTGGGTTTTTTCCTGAACGGCAAACACGTCGAGTTGAAAGGCGTCAACAACCACCAGGACCATGCCGGGGTGGGCGCCGCCATCCCCGATGCGCTTCAGGATTTTCGCATCGCGCGCCTCAAGACCTTTGGCTGCAACGCCTATCGCTGCTCGCATAATCCGCCCACGCCCGAACTGCTCGATGCCTGTGACCGGCTGGGCATGGTGGTGCTTGACGAAAACCGCCTGATGGGAACGTCGGAAGACCAGCTCGACCATCTCAAGCGCCTGATCCGGCGCGACCGGAACCATCCCAGCGTCATTCTGTGGTCGGTGGGCAATGAGGAATGGAACATTGAAGGCAATGAAAAAGGCGCACGCATCGCTGCCACCATGCAGGCGGTGGCCAAACACCTGGATCCCACCCGGCCGGTCACCGTTGCCATCAGCGGAGGCTGGGGCAAGGGAATTTCCACCGTCGTTGATGTGATGGGATACAATTACATCACGGGCAAAAGCACGGACAATCAACATGCCCAATTCCCCAACCAGCCGGGAGTCGGCACCGAGGAAACCACCACCCAGGGAACCCGGGGCGTTTATTTTGACGACCGGGCCAAAGCTCATATGGCACCCCTCGAGCACGGCGACTCCGGCGGCAACTGCGAGATTGGCTGGAAATATTACGCTGCCCGGCCGTACCTGGCCGGATTGTTTTATTGGACCGGATTCGATTACCGCGGCGAGGAAACTCCCTTCGGTTATCCGGCCGTCATTTGCCAATACGGCATCCTCGACGCCTGCGGCTTCCCCAAAGACAGCTTTTATTATCTGAAAGCCTGGTGGCTGGACGAACCCATGGTCCACCTTTTCCCGCACTGGAACTGGCCGGGCAGGGAAGGCCAGGAAATGGACGTCAAATGCTTCAGCAATTGCGGGGAGGTCGAACTTTTCCTGAACGGCCTGAGTCTGGGCCGGAAGACCATGGAAAAAAACGGGCACTTGGAATGGAAGGCGAAATACGAACCGGGCACGCTGCTGGCGCGCGGCTACAATGACGGCAGGGAAATCGCCAGAGACCAGGTTGATACCACCGGCGAACCGGCAGCCATCCAGCTTGTTCCAGACCGCGCGGCCATCAAAGCTGACAGCGAGGACGTGTCGGTCATCACCATCCAGGTCAACGACGCAAAGGGGCGAATGGTGCCCGTCGCCGGCAACGAAATCACCTTCGCGATTCAAGGCCCCGGCAAAATCATCGGCGTTGGCAATGGCGATCCGTCATCACACGAGCCGGATGTCTATCTGGCAAAATGGCCGGTTCATTCCACCGTGGTAACCGATTGGAAATGGACCCGGATCCCCAACGCGCGCCTGAAAGACCGTCCCGAGGTCGCCGCGAATTTCGACGACTCGGCGTGGGAAAAAGACAGTGTGCGCTCGGACTCCGGCCCGCTGGTGGCAGGAGAAAACGGCGTCTTCCGCGGCCACGTCATTGTGTCGGAGCCGGACCTCGCGATGGAAACCGTCGAGCTGAGTTTCGGCATGATTGACGATGAAGGCTGGGTATATGTGAACGGGCGGATGGCCGGCGAATCGCATGACTGGCAGGCGGCCCCGAGCTTTGACGTCAAACGCTTCCTGCATCCCGGCACGAACACCATCGCGGTGGCGGTCGCAAACACTTCCGGCGCCGGAGGCGTCAACAAGGGGGTCACGTTGCTGTTCCAGGATAAACCCGAACTGCCGGGATGGAAACGCAGCGTCTTCAACGGCCTGGCGCAGATTATCGTGCAATCCACCCGGCAGCCGGGCAAAGTCACGCTCACCGCCAGTTCGCCCGGCTTGTCGCCGGGGGCGGTGAACCTGGTGACGCAACCAGCCGTCTCGCGACCGGTGGTGCCGGCGGCGGCGGTAGTCACCTTGTCGCCTTGAGAACTGCCATTGTTCCGGTCTTGTTTCCCTAATAGTCCGTCGGCATGATTCGCCCATGCGCAAGTATTCCATTTTCATTTTCGCCCTCATCCTTTCCGGCAACCTGTTCGCCCGTGAAAGCACGCTGCTCGATTCCGGCTGGCGGTTCAAATCGGGCGAAATCACCAACGCCGCGCAACCGGGCTTCAACGACGGCGACTGGCAGGCGGTTTCCCTTCCGCATAATTGGGGCTGGGAGGAAGCGCAACAGGGAAAGGACTTTTATCGCGGGCCCGGCTGGTACCGGCATGACTTGAACATCGGAACACCCCAACCCGGCAAAAGATATTTTTTGCGGTTCGAGGCGGCCAGCCTGGTGGCCGATGTTTATTTGAACGGCGAACGGCTCGGCCAGCATCGCGGCGCGTTCGGCGCCTTCGCGTTTGAAATCACCACCAACCTGTCCGTCACCGGCACCAACCTGCTCGCCGTGCGCGTGAGCAACCAGTGGGAACCGGACATCGCGCCGTTGAGCGGCGACTTTTCGGTCTATGGCGGGATTTATCGGCCGGTGCATTTGATTGTGACCGGCGGGGAAAATTTCACAGTCACCGACCATGGCTCACCCGGCGTTGCCTGGCTTCAGACCAGCGTCACGACCAATCAGGCGGTGATTGATGTCATCGCGCAGATTTCCAACGGCACCCTCCGGAAACAGCCGCTGACGCTGGTCGCCAGCGTGTTCGATGCCGATGGAACATCGGTGGCGAAGAGCGAACAATCCATCCAGCTCTCGCCCAATGTCACCGCGCCGTATCCGTTGCAGGTCGTGGTGCCCAACCCGCATCTGTGGAACGGACGCCCGGACCCGTATCTTTACCAGTCGGTCGTGGAATTGCGGTCGGCGGACGGCGTGGTGGATTCGGTCGCGCAACCGCTGGGTCTGCGATTTTATTCCGTGGACCCGGACAAGGGATTTTTCCTGAACGGCCAGCCGTACCATTTGCACGGCGTGAACCGGCATCAGGACCGCATCAACCAGGGTTGGGCGATTTCCGAGGCGGACATGGACGAGGACATCCAACTCATCAAGGAAATGGGCTGCACCGTCATCCGCTGCGCGCATTACCAGCACAGCGATTATTTTTACAGCCTGTGCGACCGGGCGGGCATTCTCGTCTGGGCGGAACTGCCGCAGGTGAATGAAATCAACGCGTCGGAGCAATTCGCCGAAACCTCGCGCAGCCAGTTGCTCGACCTCATCCGGCAAAACATCAATCACCCCTCGATTTTTGTCTGGAGCCTGTTCAACGAACTCTGGCCCAACAAAGTTGACCCGCACCGCGAGTTGCAGGACTCGAAAATCGTGGCCAACGGCGAAGACCCCACGCGCCCGACCATCGCCGCCACCAGCAACAACACGATGCCGCAAATGAACAAAATTCCCGACCTGCTGGGCTGGAACATTTATCCCGGCTGGTATTCCGGCTGGGGGAGCAAGGACGACTTTGGCAAGTCGCTGGACTCGCGCCGCCAGGACAGCCGGCACGGCGGATTTTGCGTGAGTGAATACGGCGCGGGCGCCAACGTGACCCAGCACGAACAAAATCCCCAGCAGCCCGTCCCCACCAGCCAATGGCATCCGGAGGAATGGCAGGCCCTCGTCCACGAGACCGCCTGGCCGGCGATGAAGGCGCGCCCGTTCGTCTGGGGCACATTTGTCTGGAACATGTTCGACTTCGCCGTCAGCACGCGCCACGAAGGCGGCGTGCCGGGCCGCAACGACAAGGGATTGGTGACCTACGACCGCAAGACGAAAAAGGACGCGTTCTTTTTTTACCAGGCCAACTGGTCGGATGAACCGATGGTTTACATCACCAGCCGGCGCTTCACCGAACGCACCAACGCGGTGACGGACGTGAAAATTTATTCCAACGCGAAGGCAGTGGAGCTGCTGGTCAATGGCAGTTCCCAGGGCAAACGCGCGGACGGAACCGACGGCGTATTCATCTGGAAGGACATGCGCCTGAAACCCGGCGAAAACCAAATCGAAGCCAAAGCCGAACGTGCCGGAAAAAGTTTGAGCGACAAGTGTGTCTGGACGTTAAAGCCGGCGCAATAAACCGAAATCCAGACACACATTTCGGAGGGCGGAGCTCCGCGCCGCCCAAACTTTAACCACAAAGAACACAGCGCGGCGCAGCCGCAACCAAAGCTTTTTAGACTGCGGCGGGAAGCGAAGCGCCACGCCGCTTTGGAAGCTCGGTCCGCAATCGAAAAGCGGTGTCGCCGCTGCGCTCCAGTCTTCGCTACGCTTCGCCCCGGCAGGCTGCCACCGCAGTCCAAAATCCTCGCGAGCATGAGTGACTTTGACGGATAGCAGTGCAGAGATCGCAAAGCCGGCCAGTCCATTTCCACAGAAGGAAACAAAGGCTGGAAATCGTCTTCGCTTCCCTGCCAGTTTGTTTTTCCAGAAAGACCGTTTGTCAATTGGGTTGATTGCCCGAACGCAAACTTATAGTTTTCGGGCCAAGCCGCGTCTTTGGACATTATGAAGCTGCCAAAAATTGCATGGATCAGCCTGGGAGTGCTTTTTGCGCTGGCGAGCATTGCCATCCACTATGAGGTAAAAATTGGCCTGCACCAGTCCCATGGCGGCTCGGTGCGTGAGATGGGAAATGTCAAGGACGGCCAGCCGGCGCCGGATTTTTCATTGCCTGATTTGTCCGGCAACTCCGTCACGTTGAGCTCGTATCGGGGACAGAAAGTTGTCTTGATGGATTTCTGGGCCACCTGGTGCGGACCGTGCCGGATGGCGATGCCCGGTTTGCAGGATTTGCAGGATAAATTCAAAGAACGTGGATTGGAAATCCTGAGCGTCAATCAGGGGGAAACGTCCGAACAGGTCCGCAATTTCATCCAACGCAAGAAATACTCCTTCCACGTGGTTCTCGACCAGGACGGGGCCATCGGCGGCAAATACGGCGTGCGGGGCATTCCCACTTTGGTGCTCGTGGATAAAAAGGGAGTGGTACAATGGCTGCGCGTCGGCTATTCGGAAAATGACGATGAGTTGCGGCAACTGCTGGAACGATTGACCAAGGAGTAATCTGCATGTCAGCCATCCGCATTGAAAACCTCAGCAAGACTTACAGCCGCAGTGCAACCCCCGCGGTGCGGGGGCTGAACCTGGAGGTCAAGGAAGGCGAAATCTTCGGCTTCCTGGGGCCAAACGGCGCCGGCAAGACCAGCACGATCCATCTGCTCCTCAATTTAATCCGTCCGACCGGCGGGGCGGCCTGGTTGTTTGACCGGCCCGTGGGCGAAATGGAAGTTCACCGGCGGCTGGGTTATTTGCCGGAATCCATCAACCTGCACGACTATTACCGGGGCCGGGGGCTGCTCAACTTCTACGCCGCGCTTTGCGGCGTGCCGCCCGATGCCCGTCCGGCCCGGGTGGCGGAACTGTTGAAACTGCTGAACCTGGAAGATGCGGCCGAAAAGAAGGTTTCCAAATATTCCAAAGGCATGGTGCAACGAATCGGTTTCGCCCAGGCCCTGCTGCACGACCCCGATTTGTTGATCCTGGACGAACCCACCGCCAGTCTCGACCCGGTCGGGCGTAAAGAGTTCCGTGACATCCTGCTGGAGTTAAAACGGCGGGGTAAAACCGTTTTCATCAGCTCGCATATCCTCTCGGAAGTCGAAACGGTGTGTGACCGGGTGACCAACAATTCGTTCATGGGAACCAACCAGATGAGTGAGGTGGACCGGCGTAAATTCCAGGAAACAATGGAAAGCGCCTCAACGGCCATTCAGGCGATGTTTTATCAGGTGGCTTCGTTTGGCGGCAGCATCGTGGCCTTGTTCATTTTCAGCACTGCGGTTGCCTCCGAGATTCGCAAAGGCACCATCCGTTTGACGCTTTCGAAACCGGTCTCGCGCACCCAATTTCTGCTCGGCAAATACCTGGGCGGGGTTGCGGTCATGGCGGCTTTCGCGCTGCTGACATCGCTCGCCATCCTTGTCTTCGCGCAAACCCAGAGCCTGGAATTGAGTCCGGTCATCAAATGGGCGCCGTGGCTGATGTTCTGCCGGCAGCTCATGCTGGGTTCGCTGGCCATGTTGCTGTCCCTCTTCCTGCATCCCATCATCGCCTCGGTGCTGGCCTTCGTTGCCGGCAACGGCTTTTATTCGTCGCCCAATCCCCTTTATTTCATCCTGCCCAGCTACAAGGATTTCAACGTCTTTTTCCAGGTCCTTCAGGGCAGTCTGTTGAACGTGAAGGATGTGGCCTGCTTGAGCCTGTACGCCGCGGATTTTGTGGTGATCATGTTATTGCTGGCCCTGTGGCGATTTCGCACGAAGGAATTGGTGTAGCATGGTCTTTCGCGAAACTTTTTTAACCGCAGAGAACAGGAACCCAAAGCCGGGCAGTCCTCCACAGAAGGTTTCGAGTCCCCGCTTTTAGCCCCATTATTCCAGCATCGTTACTTTGGCCGCCGACCTGTCGCGCCGATCCGTTCCGTAAAACCATCATTTTAACTGGCTGGACAGCGTTGAAACCATGCAGTAACGTCCGTTCTGTAGCTTGTGAACGCAGGCCGACAACCTGCGTCAAAAAATCAATTCAACTTCTCAAACGCCATGAACAAAATTCAGCAAAAACTGCGATGCCTGCTTGCCACGGGTCTTATGGGTTGGCTGGCGATTAACTCCGCCCTCGGTTCAGATGCAGTTTCGTCCAATCCGAGCACCCGCAAATCACCCGACTGGCTCCGGAGTGCGGTCGTATATGAAATCTTCCCGCGAAACTTCTCCAAGGAAGGGGATCTCAATGCGATTACCGCCCGATTGGATGAATTAAAGGATCTTGGTGTGAACATTCTCTGGCTCATGCCGATCCATCCGACCGGCGAAAAGATGAAGAAAGGCTCCATGGGCAGCCCGTTCGCGGTGCGCGACTTTTACGCCATCAACCCCGACTATGGCACAACCAACGACTTCAAGCGGCTGATCAAGGAAGCCCACAAGCGCGACATGAAAGTGATCATGGACATCGTGGCCGGTCAGACTGCCTGGGATAGCGTGCTGATGGAACATCCGGAGTTTTACCAGAAGGATACGAATGGAGTCATCATCCCGCCCAATCCCGCCTGGACGGATGTGGCCGGGTTGAATTATGCGAACCCGGAGGTGCGCCGCTACATGATTGAAATGATGAAATACTGGTTGCAGGACTATGGCGTGGACGGATTCCGTTGCGAGGTGTCCCCCACGGTGCCCGTTGATTTTTGGGAAGCCGCCCGGACTGAACTTGAGAAAGTCAATTCTCAAGTCTTCTTTCTCGCTGACGCTGGCGCCAAGCCGGCACTGCTTTATAAGGCTTTCGACGTGGATTCCTCATGGGCCATGGTCTCCGCGCTGAACATGGTCATGAGCAGCCTGTCCCCGGTCTCTCTCATGCAACAATCTTGGGAACACACTCAGGAGCAGTTCCCCGGGGGCGCGTTGCACCTGCGCTTTACCGACAACCACGAGGAAACCCGGGCCGTGGTGCGTTACGGCGTGAATGGCGCGCTCGCGGCACAGGTGCTGATGTTGACGCTCGACGGCGTGCCGCTCTTTTACAACGGCATGGAAGTGGGTGATGCCACCGAGTCCACCGACCCGGCCCTGTTTGAAAAAATGCCGGTGTTCTGGCAATCCGGCGGACGCCCTCCGCTGCGCGACATTTACCGGGATCTGATCAAGCTTCGCAAGCAATACCCCGCGTTCTCCAACGGGGATGTTGTCTGGCTGCCGAACACGGCTCCGGACGAAATCCTCAGCTTTCTGCGACGGGATGCGAAGGATGAGTTCCTCATCTTGATCAACCTTTCCAGCCTCCAGGTGAAAGGGTCGGTTGAATTAACCAATGCCGAAGACTTCAAGCCGGTGGTTATCAAAGACCGGGCCCACCCGGTTGACCTCCGCATCCCTGACTTTAAACTCAGCGGCTACGGGTGGTACATTTATCATCGAACCGTTTCCGAATAAAACCGGGGAGAAACCAGAACCGGCGCGAACGAGTCACTGGGTCCGGGTGAGGTGTCGAATCAAACCGCGAAACACGCCAACCACACAAAATTCATTCACCACAAAGAACACAGATCGCAAAGAATCCAATCGCTTATCTCCGCTGATCCGCCGCGGCGGATGAGCGAAAATGCGTGTTTGAAATGAATCGAATCCTGATTAGAATTGACCGCACAGCCATGCACCACCCATCGTGGCCAAACTTAGCTTTTTAAGCTGAACCGGGAAAACAGAAAATGGAATTATTAACAATCAAAAGGCTTAAGATATGAAACCCACCCAATTCGCTTCCATGACCATCGTCGCCGTGCTCGCGCTGGGGGCTTTCAACGCCAAAGCAGAACCTGCCGTCTTCCAATTCGAAAAGCTGAACTTCAGCCTCACCGTCGAACAGCAGGGGCTTGATAATTCTGAAACATCTCCCAATGTTTATGTGTCCACCATCAAGACCTCAAGGATCGCCAACAAGGACCTCTTGAGCTTTTTGGCAACGGCTTTCAACACCAACTGGCCGGCGGGCGCACAACTGGCAATTGAGATTAATAGCGGGGACATTTTTGTCGTGGACAAAACCGGCACGAACTTCGTTGCTGACGTCAGCAATCCAGGTCTGGGCGAGACCAGTTTCGGTTACTTTAGCGATGAATCCACCCACACCGTTTTCAGTGGCAAAGTGGTAAGCAAGCCAAATGGCGAATCACAGACGCGAGATTCCTCCGGCAAGATTCGCTTTCATCTCTTCTATGAAGAGAATGACATCACCAACACCGATCTTTATTTTGAAGGTCTCGGTGCGTCCAAGACCAGTAGAAAGATTGTCGATACCACTGAAACGATGACCCGGCAGGACAAGATACCGGTCATCGGCGACGGCATATTTGATGGCACATGGACCTTGGTGAAAGGCAAGATGACCGGCGCAGGGAAGTGGAAGGGTCCTCTTCCTCCTGGATAAAGTCTGCAAAATACGACTTAAGGCCGGTGCGATACGGGGATTGGGCCGTTCAGTTCTCTGGTCAAATCGTCTGTGGACCATCGGCTACCGCGTAAAAGGCGTTGCCACACGCGGCCGGCCGTTTTCCAATCTTTGTTCCCTTCGTTTCCTTCTGTGGAAATGGACTGTCCAGCTTTGAGTTCCTTCAGGTCTCTGCGGTTTAAGCTTCCAAAGCGGCGTGGCTCCCGCGCCGCGGGATCCGCCCTTCCTGTTCCTGGAATTTTCCTCGCAAAGGATGCGGCAACAAACAAGTTCTTGGTTATCGATGGTCAACAACGGCTCAAGACCCTAAAATTCTTCATCGAAGGGACCTTCAATCCACATGCGGGCGAGGACAAGAGCAAGGTCTTCCGGTTGGTCGAAGTCCAAAAGCCATTTGACGGGGTGACTTACAGCACGCTTGAAGAAAAGGATCGTTTGCGACTTGAAAATTCAATCATTCACGCAACGATTGTTAAGCAGGATGCGCCTGCCGACGGCGACACGAGCATTTACCACATCTTTGAACGTCTCAATACCGGTGGACTGAAGCTCACACCGCAGGAAGTTCGAACTGCGGCTTCTTACGGCACACTCATCGTGCTTCTGCGGAGTCTGAACAGTGACGGTAATTGGCGGAAAATCTTTGGCAAGCCTAGCGTGCGGCTGAAAGATCAAGAACTTATCTTGCGGTTCTTGGCGTTTTACATTGAAGGCGAGCGATACGAGAAGCCCGTCAACGAGTTTCTGAACAAATTCGTCTCCAGACATCGCAATCCGCCAGAGAAATTCTTGAACGAATGCACGGAAAGGTTTTCGAGCATGATTAACTCAGTGTTCGGCGTATTCGGCGAAAAAGCGTTCCGGCCGGTTGGGAGCCTTAATGCCGCTGTCTTCGATTCTGTTGCGGTGGCCATCGCAAAGCGCCTGGCAAAAGGGAAAGTCAAGAACCCAGCGAAACTTAAAGCCGCCTATGACCAGCTGCTCGCGAAGAAGAGCTTTTTGTCTGCGGTCACCAGCGCAACATCTGACGAAGCAAATGTGCGCACGCGCATGCACGATGCACATCAAGCATTCGACGGCGTCGAATGAAAAACTTTGAGGTTTCACGCCAATTACAGGGTCTGGACGCGCTGATCAAAAAAGCAGCGAGTTCAACCCAAGACGTGGAGCTTTTGTCACACTGGGCGCGATATTTTTGCGTTCGTACTGCAGGCATCTTAGAAAATGGCATCACAGAGATTTATTCCGAATACGTTGTGCGGACTTCTTCGCGACCCGTTGCCAATTACGCGTCCTCTCGACTAGCTCACATTCAAAATCCAAAGTCTCAACGGTTTCTTGAAACGGCGCGCAGCTTCGATGCCCACTGGGCGGCAACGTTGGAGAGCTTTCTCGACGACGATGGACGCAAAGATGCTATCGATTCGATCATGAATGTCCGGCACCAAATCGCGCATGGACAAAACGTAAGTATTACAATTGCTCGAATCTCCGAATATTTGCAGAAGGCCGAAGAGGTGCTTGAGTTCATTGAGACTCAAGTCCGGCCTAATTGAGTTTGTAAACATCTGGGCTTGCTACCCTCGTGAAGATGTGAAAACTAGACCGACTATGAAGACCATTTTTTGTGATAATGAATTCTGTGAGGCTGAGGCTACAGAGGAAGTTCCCGTGTCAATCAAACACGCAGGAGATTCGATCCGAAGGTTCTGCACCCCGTGTTTTAACGCGTATGTTATAGGAGTCCAACATGGCCGGTTGAGTGAAAATCATTCAGCATATTTGTCGATGTCCCCCAAGGGCGAAAATCAATCGCCGTAAACTATCCGCACGCCTTCGGCTTACATTGCGCTGGGTGAGCTCAAAGGCGGCATTGATCCCGCAGGAGCGGACGAACATTGGAAAACTGCCTGTACCGCGTTGAATCGGATTCATGAAGCATTCGCCAAACAAAAACTCAAGCCGCATACGTTCTTCATCGGAGCAGCCATTGAAACAAAGATGGCCGGAGAAATTTGGGATATGCTCAAGCGAGGTGGTTTGGAAAACGCTGCAAACCTCACGGACGAAAGCCAAATTGCATCAATTTCATCTTGGTTGTGTAGGCTCTAATAAACATTAAGAGAGTCAACCGCAAAGGCTGTCAGTTGCTGGCCTGAAACTGCTCGGTCACCCGGGCCAATCGCTGGTTGTCGGCGCGAATCCGGGCGGCCAGGGTCCGGGCCGTGGCCTGCAGGAAGGGCGTGGCCAGCGCGGGAGCTTCCCGGGTGAGCCGGTCAAACGCCACATCGGACATTTTCAGCACGATGCTGTCCACGTTGGCGATGACATCCGCCGACCGGGGCCCGCGGTCGAACAGCGACATGTCGCCGAAAAAATCGCCGGGGCCGAACGTGGCCAGAATCGTCTCTTTTTCCCCGACCATCACCCGCGCCCGCAGTTCGCCTTGCAGGATGAAGAACATGCCGTTGCCCTCATCGCCCTGTTTCACCACCGCCAGCCATTGCGACACCTTGTGTACTTCCATGAATTCAGTCAGCCGGTCGAGCTGGGCGTCGTTCAGTTGGGACAGGATTTTGATGCGCCGCAGCGAGCCGGGTTTGATGCCCGAACTGGAAACCGTGGCGGAAGCCGGAATGATTTCCTGGTTAAAATGCGCCTGAAGTTCGGGGATTTCCGCCGCCCGCCGCCAGCTTCCGTCGAGACGCGCGAAGACCCAGGTGTCGGCCAGGACGCGCTCGTCCTTGACCCAGTCAACCAACACCGCAAGTTCCACAGGGCCGTAAGGGGAATCGTCAATCCCCCAAATGAAAAACTCATTTGCGCTCTCCTGTAACTCCATGGTGACATCCTACCACCATCCTTGCCTTTTGGAAAGCAAAAAATGTCTGGAAGTCACCGATTGGACAGGCATCCGGGCCATATCGCGGCGGAACTATTTTGCCTGCGCAAAAAGCATCAGCATCCGCGGCCCCCGGTCGGTCATCAGTTGATACCGCTCCTCCTGTGGGCCATGCGGAATGGCCAGGCCGTCACAATGCTTGTCGCGGACCGGCTGGCTGTCCACGAGCAGCATGTAATGATGCATGTGGCCGCATTGCAGGTGATGCAGCGTGACATGCCAGGCATCCAGCACGCCGTCACGGATCATTGGCACCTTCTGCCAATTGGTGAAAGTGCCGACGACCTCGACCGTTGCCGGCGACTGTGTCTGGCCCGCGGGCAAACGCCAGCGGAAGACCTTGCTGTAGGTCTGCCGGGGTGACGGCGGGTTTGGCGCCGCCGCAACCCGGACGGGTGGCGCAGATGGAAGTTTTGGAACGGCAGCCCCGTCCTTGTGCGGCGGTTTCTTCAAGAAAGCATTGCCAAAATTTTGAGACATACGGTTTTGTGATCCAATGGAAAGTACACCCGTTTCACGCCCGGCTCAAGGCAGGCACCTCGTTTGCAAGGTTGAAACTATTCCGCGTTCGGATACGAACCGAGGACTTTGACGAAGTTGCAATGCTCGCCCAGAAGCTGGATGGCCTTGACGACCTGGCGGTCCTGCACGTGGCCGTCACAATCAATAAAGAAAAAGTATTCCCACGCCTTCCGTTTGCTCGGGCGCGATTCAATCTTCGTCATGTTGATTTTGTAACGGCGGAACGCGGCGATGGCCTGATGCAACGCGCCGGCCTTGTCGGCCACGCTCAACATCAGACTTGTGCGGTCGTTGCCCGTGGGCGGGCTGCATTGGCGGCCCAACACGAGGAAGCGCGTGGCGTTGTCGGCGTTGTCCTGAATGTCCTGTTCCAGCACGCGCAAGCCGTATTTCTCGGCGGCCAGGATGCCGGTGATGGCGGCGTTGACCTTTCCTTTCGCGGCCAATTCAGCGGAACGGGCGTTTGACGATGTTTCGAAAATTTCCGCTTTCGGAAGATGCTCCTGCACCCATTGCCGGCATTGCCCCAGTGCCTGCGGATGCACGTGCAATCGCTTGATGTCCTGCAACCGGCCATTGCCAGCCAGGCAATATTGAACCGGCAATACGATTTGTGAAACGATTTTCAAATCGCTGTCCACGAACATGTCGAGCGTGTGCGTAACCACGCCTTCAGTGGTGTTCTCCACCGGCACGACGCCGTAATCTGCGCGATTCCGGCTGACCTCGGCGAACACGTCGGCAATGGTTTTTTGCGAGGCGTAGCGCAGGCTGGAACCGAATCGGCGGATGGCGGCCTGATGCGTGAACGTGGCCTCGGGGCCGAGGTAGGCGATGGTCATCGTCTTCTCCAACGCCAGCGCGCTGGACATGATCTCGCGGTAAATCGCGCATAACTGCTCGCCGGTCATCGGTCCCTGATTGAGATGGCAGATGCGATTGAGGACGGCGCGTTCGCGGTGCGGCGCGTAAATCTCCTCGCCGGCCTTGAGCTTGATATCACCGATGGCCAGCCCGTGCCGCGTGCGTTCGTTGAGCAGCCGCACAATCTGCTCGTCCAGCCGGTCAATCACCTTGCGATGTTTGGGAATGTTCACGACCGGGGCAGAATGCAGAATTAAGAATGAAGAATCAAATCAGTTTCGCGCGATAAAAAATGGTCAAATGGGTAATCAACAACGGCCGGCAATGAACAATCCTGCGGTCTTCACCTCCGCGCTTGCAAATCGGATGCAATCAGTTCGATGGAGTCATGTTTCCGTAATGTGGCATTGACCAAGGACAAGGACTGGCAGCCCGGCCCTTGCGAAGGAGTCGAGCTGATGATGTTGCACAAAAATGAAAGCACCGGCGGGGTGGTGGTGCTGCGCAAGTTCAAGGCCGGCTGTACGGTCCCGGCCCACACGCATCCGGACGCCAATGAATGGGCCTACGTGCTTTCCGGCGAATGGGAGGAATCCGACAAAACGTACACCGCCGGCACGCTGTTCTTCGCGCCCGAAGGCGTCCGGCACGGCCCGCATGTCGCCCGGACGGAAGTCATCAGCCTGACCATCTTCGACGGCCCGCTGACGGTGGCGTGAATGAGCGTTGCTCGCAACGTCACGCCGCAGGCTGGGCCGCGGCCAGTTCGACCTTCCGCTGGCGCAGTCCCTTGAAAAATTCAAAGCCTTCACGGCAGCGGCGGACGAAGACGTCCTTGTCCTCCAGCATGGTCTTGACGATGCGCAGGATCGGTTTCGGACGGAAGTAGTAGGCGCGGTAGAAGCGGTCCACTTCCTCAAAAATCTTTTCCTTGCTCAGGCCGGGATATTCGATGGTGCTGCTCTGGTAGCCTTCCCCGCCCAGGAGATCGGTCTTTTCCTTCTTTGCGAACCAGCCGTTGAGCCGGGCCTGCTCGTAAAGTTCCGTGCCGGGATACGGCGCGGCCAGGCTGACCTGGATGCTGAACACGTCGAGCTCCTTCGCGAAGTCAATCGTTTGCTGGATGGTTTCCTTCGTTTCCACCGGCAGGCCGAGAATGAACGTGCCGTGAATAATCACGCCCGCCTGATTACAGGCCTTCGTGAACCGGCGCATTTCGTCCGTCGTCACGCCCTTTTTGATGTTCTTGAGAATTTCGTCGTTGCCGCTTTCGTAGCCGACGAGAAAGAGACGCAGGCCGTTGTCCTTGAGCAGCTTGATGTTGTCGTAATCGAGGTTGGCCCGGCTGTTGCACGACCAGGTGACGCCGAGCGGCGCAATCTTTTTGGCAATCTCCCGCGCGCGCGGCAGGTTGGCCGTGAAGGTGTCGTCGTCGAAAAAGTATTCCTTCACCTCGGGGAAAAGCTTTTTGAGATAGGCCATCTCGTCGGCGACGTTTTGGGCGGAACGGACGCGGTATTTGTGTCCGCCGATGGTCTGCGGCCAGAGACAGAAGGTGCATTGCGCCGGACAACCGCGCCCCGTGTACAGGCTCATGTATGGGTGATTGAGATAGCCATTGTAATATTTCTGCACATCCACGTCGCGGCGATAGATGTCCGCCATCCACGGGAGCGCATCGAGGTTCTCGATCAACCCGCGCTCGGGGTTGTGCTTGATTTTGCCGTCCTTGTCCTTGTAGGAAAGCCCGGCAATGGTCGCGAGGTCGCGGTCTTCGGCAACTTCCTTGCAGGTGTAATCGAATTCCTTGCGGCCCACCCAGTCGATGGCCGCCGACGCCTTGAGCGTCTCGGTCGGCAGCACGGCGGCGTGCGGCCCGACAAAACCGATTTTCGTTCCCGGCTTTTGCTGTTTGATGGCCTCGGCCACCCGGCAATCGTTCTTCAGCGAAGGCGTGCTGGTGTGGATGATGACGTGGTCGAAGTCTTTGGCCACGCGGAGACATTCCTCCCGGCCGATGCTGTGCGGCGGGCAATCGAGCAGTTTGGAACCCGGCGTGAGCGCGGCCGGTTGCGCCAGCCACGTCGGATACCAGTAGCTCGTGACTTCGCGCACGGTCTGGTAACGCGCCCCGGCCCCGCCGTCAAAACCGTCGAAACTCGGAGGTGAAAGGTAAAGTGTCCTGCTCATTTGAATTCCAAAAATTTCCGCGGCGAAGAAATTTACTCCGTCTTCTTCGCGTCCTTGATCTTCGCCAGCAAATCGTCGCGCTCGGACGTGTCACCCGTGCCGCAGACACTGCTGACATGCGCCTCATGAGGTTCCTCTTCCTTGCGTGAAAACGCGCCGCGCGCCCCGGCTGCGGGAGAATTGATGGCCGCCTTGGCCTCGGCGAGATGGCCTTTGCCGATGGTGACGCCATTGTAAGCGCGCTGCGCCAGTTCCGGCGAAGCCGGGTACGGTTTTGGTTTCGCGCCGAAGTTGTATTTGATGTTTTTCCAGTTGTCACCGGGCTGGTAATTCGTGCCGAGCGCGCCGCTGGGATCGTAGCCGCAGTGGACCATGCAATTTTCGCAGCGCGGGTCGCGCGCGATGCCGTCCACGACGCCGTATTTGTCCCAGTCCACCTTCGCCAGCATTTCCTGGTAGCCGGAGTAATGGCCGTCGGTCATCAGGTAACACGGCGCCTTCCAGCCCTTGACGTTGTAGGTGGGAATGGCCCACGCGGTGCAGGTCAACTCGCGTTTGCCGGCGAGAAATTCCTGGTACGGCACCGTGCCGAAAATCGTGAAGGCCCGGCCCCAGTCGAGAATTTTCGCAAATTTCTGCCGCGTCATCCGGCGCGTGAGAAAGAAATCCTCGGGCTGTTTGCCCAAGCGCGCGATCATGTCCTTCTTCGCCGCGTCGTATTCGTAGCCGGGCGAAATCGTATGGCCGTCCACTTCGAGGGAACTGAGAAACTTGAACATGTCCTCGATTTCCGCCACGTCGGTTTCCTTGTAAACGGTCGTGTTCGTGGCGACCTGAAAACCGAGGATTTTCGCCATCTTGATGGCCTCGACGCATTCCTTGAACACGCCTTCGCGTTCGACAATCAGGTCGTGGGTGAATTCGAGGCCGTCCACGTGGACGTTCCAATAAATCCATTTCGTCGGGCGGATCACCACCTTGCTCCGCGCCGCGGCATCGGACCGGCGAATCGTTTCGGCGTCCTTGTCGGAAATCAATTTTGCCTCGAGCAGCTTTTTGAGCTTCGGCTCGATGGCCGGCGAATAAATCGCGGCCAGATAATCCTTCATTTTCTTCCGCATGAACACGCCGTTCGTGCAGATGTAAATGACGCGGTTCTGTTTGAGCAGGCCGGAAACCAGTTCCTCGATCTTCGGATAAATCAGCGGTTCGCCGCCGCAAATGCTGACCATCGGCGCGTCACATTCCATCGCCGCTTCCAGGCATTTTCCCAGCGGCACCATGTCCTTGAGATTGGTGGAATATTCACGGATGCGACCGCAGCCGGTGCAGGTGAGATTGCACGTGTGCAGCGGTTCGAGTTGCAACACCATCGCAAACCTGGGCGTTTTGCGCAGTTTGTGCTTGATGATGTGGCTGGCTATCTTCTGGGTCAGGGCAAACGGAAATCGCATAGAATTATTGGGCTAGGGCGAGTTGTTGGAACGGGGCGGACAAGGCCATCGGCGTGTTGGCCGCCGCCGGGGGATCGGCCTTCATCAGCCCCGGTATGAAAAACGACGCGGGCGAAACGCTGCCGCTGGTGTTGATGCCGGAACAACCGGCACCCCACAGCGCCACAAACGCCAGCATTGCCAGCCGTGACAAATTCCAATTTAATCTCACCTGCCCAGTATAAATCAGCCCGATATGATGGCAACTTTTAATTCCAAACATGGCAATTCTTAATTCCAAACCCCGGGGCATGGCAGGAGGCAGACGGATGGCCGCCCTTTTTCTTTTTGCCGGCATGGGGATGATTTTCGCCGGCGAAACGGACAACCCCATTTTCGCCCGGCGCGCCGCGGCGGAATATCATCGTGCGCAAGCGCAATTTCAATCGAACACCAACGACCCCGCGGCCGCCTGGCAGTTTGCCCGCGCCTGCTTTGACTGCAATGATTTCGCCACGAACAATGGCGGGCGCGCCACGCTGGCCAATCAGGGCATCGCCGCGTGCCGGCAATCGCTCGCGCGCGAATCCAATTCGGCCCCGGGACATTATTACCTGGCCATCGAACTCGGCCAGCTGGCGGACACCAAGAGAAATCTGGCGGCCTACAAACTGGTGCGGGAAATGGAGCGCGAGTTCAAAACGGCGGACGACCTGGACGAACATTTCAGTTGCGCCGGCCCCGCGCGCTGTCTCGGCCTGCTGTATCGCGACGCGCCCGGCTGGCCGGTGAGCATCGGCAGCCGGCACAAAGCGCGCGAATGGCTGGAACAGGCCGTCAAGCTGGCGCCCGATTATCCCGAAAACCGGTTGAATCTGGCCGAATCGTGCTGGCAATGGAAGGACCGCGAGGCCGCCGGCAATGAATTGAAAACGCTCGATGCGCTCTGGCCGTCCGCGCAAACGAATTTTGCCGGTGAAGCGTGGGAACGAAGCTGGAATGATTGGTCAACGCGCCGCGAGGTGGTGCGCAAAAACCTCAAGGAAACCACCACGCCGGCGAAATCGCCGAAAAGCGGTCGTTGAATTAAACTGAAATTTTCTATGGCCGCGGCCGCACGGGTGAATTACTCTATCGCTTGAAAATTGGGGTTGAACCAAAGTTTTCAACGTCATGGCCAAAAAGCTCATCGCAACATTGACGGACTCAAGCCTGTTCCTGCGCGAATGGCTTGCCCATCCGCAACGGACGGGCGCGGTCACGCCAAGTTCGCCCAAACTCGCCGCCGCGATGGCGCGCTGGCTGCCGTCCGACCCGGAAAGTTACGTGCTCGAACTCGGCCCCGGCACCGGCGCGGTCACCCAGGCGCTCATCCAGCGCGGCTTGCGCGAGGATCGGCTCGTGGCCATTGAAAACAACCCCAAGCTGGCGCGCCTGCTCCGCAAACGCTTCCCCGACGCGCACATCATCACCGGTGACGCATGGCATCTGGATGTTTTGCTGCGGGAACATGCCGAATCCATTGAAAGCGTCGGCGCGGTTATTTCCAGCCTCCCGTTGTTGAATTTCCCGCCGGCTGAAGCCGATACGCTCGCCGAAAAAATCCGCGCGATTCTGGAGTGCGGCGGCAAATGGGTTCAATACAGCTATCATCTCGGCAATGGACACCACAAAAGCGCCACCCGCTTCCAACGGCTGGCGTCCAAGATCGTCTGGCTGAATCTCCCGCCCGCCCGCGTGAATGTTTATCAAAAATAGCCGCGCGAATTTATTTCGCGTCTTCGACGGTTTTATTGAGTTCCGTAAAATGGGTAACGAACCCGCGCTGGATTCGGAGCGCAGCGTTCACGCCGCTTCAACGTGCGAAACGAAAGGCAGCTTGTTATTTCCAGCATCTTGTCGTTGTAAGCGGTGAAGCGGGCTGTAGCCCGCGCTCCGTCACTCGTTTTTGCGAATCTCAATAGCCGGCTGGCCGACCTGCCTGAAGTGCGCCCTCCCGTCTGGATTTGGGCAGCAAAAAGCAAAGTGCCGCCGCCAGGAGCAGCGCGCCGCCCAAAACCCCAAACGGTATGGCGATGCCGTGCGTTCGGAATTTTAATTCGCCGACGATGGCCGGGCCGAGATAGCCGCCGACGTTTCCGAGCGCGTTCACCAGACCCATGACCGCTCCGGCGGTCGCGCGTGGCATGGTTTCCGTGGGTATGGCAAAGAAAGGGGCCAACCCCGCAAACGGCCCCGGAATGGCCAGACACAGAAACGCGTACGAAAGCCAGAAGGAATGTTCCTTGAGCAAAACGCTCGCGATGAGGGATGCACCGCTCACGGCATAAATGAAGGCGGCGTGACCGCGCCGCTCGCCGGTCCGGTCCGAATGCCGCGACAGCAGCACCATGACGACGGCGGTGACCGCGTAAGGAACGGCGAAGAGCAGGCCGGTCTCCAGGCCGGTGAAATTGTGGCCGCCGCCCCTGAGCCCTTCCGTGAGAAACGTGTTGCAGCCGTAGGAAGCGGAATTGTAAAGAAAACAAACCGCCAGCATGACAAAGACCGTCGGTTGCATGCAGGCGCGCCCGAGGGAAATCTTTTTGGCCGGCTCCAGTTCCCCGGCCTCGCGTTGCAACGTGGCTTCGAGAAAATCCTTTTCCTCGCGTGAAATCCATTTTGCATCGCGGGGATGGTCGCTGATGAAATAAAGCCAGACCGGCAGCCAGAGGAAGGGCAGGGCGCCCTCCGCCATGAGCATCGTCTGCCAGCCCCAGGCGCCCAGCAGCCAGCCGGAGACCGGCGCGGACGCGGCGACCGCCAGCGGCTGGCAAAGGTTCCAGTAGGCATTCGCGCGGGCGCGTTCCGAGCGCGGAAACCAGTTCGCCAGCAGCACCAGCATGGTGGGAAACACGCCGCTTTCCGCCACGCCCAGCAGAAAACGCATCATGGCAAATTCCCGGAAACTGGAAACCAGTCCGCAACCGACCGCGCAAAGGCCCCAAAACACGAGAAAAAGGGAGATCAACTTTTTCGGACTCCAGCGGCTGGCGAAATAGCCGCCGGGAATCTGCAACAGCACGTAGCCGAAAAAGAAAATGCCGGCGGCGTGGCCCTTCAACCGGTCGTCCATGAGCAGGTCCTTCAACATCGTCGAAATTTTGGGGTCCAGCGCCAGCGCCACGTTCGTGCGGTCCACGTACGAAATCGTGTACATGATGAGCGCGACGGGGATGATGCGCAGCCAGCGTTGTGATTTGACGGGATTCAAGCCGGCGCGTTGTTAACAGAAGAACCCGGCGTTGAATAGCCAAAACAAAAAATTCTCGACACGGTTTTGAAATGGGCGTATTCAGCCAATCAATCGGGAAATCCGGGCTTTCAGAAATGCCATCATTCAAGCCAACAAAATTGTGGGAAGCACAACCGCACACTTTGGCCAAATTGGAAATCATCGGGCGTTACCTCTACCTGTGGTTCGCAATTATTGGAAGCAACTCTCGCCGATTGGTCTATATTGACGGCTTTGCCGGTCCGGGTCGCTACACGAACACCGACAAAAGCTCCCCTCTAGTCGCGCTTCAGGCCGCGAAGGACGCCTTGAACAAATTTTCGGGAAAACTTTCTCATACGGAATTCTGTTTTCTGTTCGTTGAAAAAAATCCGGGCTTTGCCAAGAGTTTACGGGAAACAATTTCGACAATTTGTTGGCCGTCTCAATTCAAATGGAATGTCGAAAATGGTTCTTTTGAAGAAAAGGTTGGCGGCATCCTGGATGATTTTCGGCGTGAGAAGAAACAGTTGGCGCCGACATTCGCATTCATTGATCCATTTGGAGCGACCGGGCTTCCCTTCAAGGTCATCGCCGAAATTCTTCGGCATTCCACTTGCGAGGTTCTGCTAAATTTGGATTCCGACGGCATTGGCAGGCTGGTCACCGCTCAAACAGTCAAAAAAAATCAGGCGCATCTTGATCTGCTATTTGGCGATTCAAGTTGGCGAACGGTATTGAATCCCGATCTGCCGATGCCACAGCTTTCGGCGCAAATCCTGGCTCTTTACAAAATTCGGCTGCGTTCCATTGCGCCATATGTGTTCCCGTTCGCAATGAATTCACGCGAAGGCCAGTTAAATTACCATCTGGTGTTCGCCGGCCAGCATTATTTGGGTTTGGAGAAAATGAAGGAAGCCATGAAAGCGGTTGATCAGACCGGAGCGTATTCCTTTTCCGACGACACGGTCGGCCAGGAACTGCTGGAGTTTGATTTTGATGCGCCGGCGGTTTGGGCGGAAAAAATGCAACAGGCGCTGGGCGAAAAGTGGAGACCCTATTCCGATTTCAGGGATTTCGCCCTGACCGAAACACCGTTTATCAATCCAAAAGCGATGCTGCGGCACTTGGAAGACAAAAATTTGGTGGAAGTTGAAGGCGACGCCAACAGGAGAAAAGGCTCATTTCCTGACGAAAAAATCAGCAGGATTTTCGTTCAGAAAACCCTATTGTGAGGCATGGACTGTATTTGTCCTACCCTTTGTGCAAAACTGAATTATTATTTGAACTCGTGAGCGACAAATCCAAAATCGAGTGGACGGATGCGACGTGGAATCCGATGCGCGGGTGCAGCAAAGTCAGCCCCGGCTGCCTGCATTGCTACGCCGAGACGTTTGCCGAACGCTTTCGCGGCGTGCCCGGCCATCCGTTCGAGTTCGGCTTTGATTTGCGACTCGTGCCGGAAAAGCTGGGCGACCCGCTGCGCTGGTCAACGTCCCGGAAGATTTTCGTGAATTCCATGAGCGACCTGTTCCACGAAAAGGTGCCGGACGAATACATCGTCAAGGTGGCGCGCGTGATGAAGGCCGCCAACTGGCACACCTACCAGATTCTTACCAAGCGCGCCGGGCGGATGCAGAAATTATTGAAAGGCAAACTTCGTTTCGCAGCCGAGCAGCCGCATATCTGGTGGGGCGTGAGCGTGGAAAACCGCCAGCATGGTTTGCCGCGCATAGATTTGCTCCGCGATTCGCCGGCTCAGGTCCGCTTCCTTTCCATCGAACCGCTGCTGGAACATCTCGGCCCGATCAATTTGCAGGGCATCAACTGGGTGATTGTCGGCGGCGAAAGCGGGCCGGGCGCGCGGCCAATGGCTGCCGACTGGGTGCGGGACATCCGCGCGCAATGCCAGCGGGCGAAAGTCGCCTTCTTCTTTAAACAATGGGGCGGTGTCCGCAAAGCGCAAGCCGGGCGGGAATTGGATCGGCGTACCTATGATGAATTTCCCGAACGCCGGCAAAATCCGGTGCCGGATTTGGAATTCAGGCGAAATGCGCTGGAGCGGTTGGAAGCGGAATTGGTTTAAAAAATACTAGCTAAACAAATTGTGGAGTCGAATCCATGAGTGTTCACAGTAAGGAAAGCAGGTGAAGAACACCGAAGCAAACACTTTATTATGAAAAGCTGTTGTCCAACGATTCTGTTAAAAAAACCTTAGCAAAAGAAGGGATACAATATGCTATGCCTTCTTTGAATTTGGTCATCGGACGGACACCGCAAATTGAACATGCCCACTGGCGCTGGTTGACAAAGACAGCCGGTGCTGGCGTTCGCATCCTGACGTACGACAACTTGCTTGATTCAATGCGGATCCGGCTACAAGAAAGCACGACAAAAATTCTTCAAAAAACGCCTAATCCGTGAACGTGAGCGGGTCGGTTCCTAGTTTTGTAGTATTTCCCCAACCCCGATCCGCTGCCCCGCGCTAATTCGATTACGCGATGGCGGCCAGCGGTGACCGGAAATCAACCGGCAGCAACTTTGGCACCGTGGTCTGTTGTCTGTGGTCCGTCATCTCCCCCTTCTGCCTGCCGCTTTCCGCTTTCCACATTTTCCGCGCGCGCCCAATCCTTTTCCCAATCATCCAGCGACGGCACGGCGACTTTCGCCTTCGTCCCGCAAAGCGGGACTACGGCAGGATAAGTCGGCGTGGCGGAACCGCTTGACCCGTCCAAGCTGTGATTTGCAGCGGTTTTGTTTTAGCGCCGTCGGCGCGGCATCATTGTAGCCACCGCCCCGCAAAAAAATTCCCAACTCCATCCGGAGCGGCATATTCCCTGATTGAAGTTCACGTTTCAGAGTGTCCGATACCCGTACAATCCCGCAAAGGCGGGATTGAACTCCAACCGATGATGTCGCTCCTGACGGAGCTTGAAAATCCATTGATTCGGTTTTCTACAAATATGCCAGCCCGACGGGCTTTCAAAAAACTTTGCGGGTCTCAGCGTTCTTTGCGCCTCTGTGTTTATTCTGTTTTTCCCTTCTCGCAGCATTTAGAATTATTCTAAATCTTGACTTGGCCGACGGGCGCGCTAGATTGTTTCCAGCCATGAGGGGATCCGGACACAGCCATGTTGAGAGCCACCTGACCGAGCGCCTGGCCACGGGCGGGTTCCGGTTCACGCCGCAGCGCGAGCACGTCTATAACGTGCTGCTGGAGAAGCGCGACCACCCCACCGCCGAGGAGGTCTTCCTCCGCGCCAAACACGGGATGCCGGACATTTCCATGGCCACGGTCTATAACTGCCTCGATGCCCTGGTCAAGTGCGGCCTCGCGCGCCAGGTGCAGATTGACCGCGGCGCCACCCGGTTTTGCCCGAACATGCGCGAGCATGGCCATTTTTACTGCGATACGTGCGAAACGGTGTATGATGTGGATTTGCCGGAGAAGCCGAAACCCGCTATCATCCTTCCGCATGGGTTCAAGGCCGAGCATTTTGAAGTCGCCATCCACGGCATCTGCCAGGATTGCGCTCAAAAGAGGAAATGACGATTCAACGGTTTAACCGTTTAACGATTTAACAATTTGCAAACATGAGCACCGCCACCGAAACCATCGAGGGCCTGGTCAAACAGGATTATAAATACGGTTTTTACACCGACGTGGAGACCGATTCCGCGCCGCCGGGCTTGAGCGAGGACACCATCCGGCTGATTTCGCGCCGGAAAAACGAGCCGGAATGGCTGACCGACTGGCGGCTCAAGGCGTTTCGCCACTGGCAAACGATGCAGGAACCGCACTGGGCCAAGGTGCATCACGAAAAAATCAATTACCAGGACATCGTTTATTACTCCGCCCCCGGGAAAAAGGGTGACAGCCCGAAAAGCCTCGAGGACGTTGATCCGAAATTGCTGGAGACTTACGAAAAACTGGGCATCCCCCTGCGCGAACGCGAACGACTTGCCGGCGTGGCCGTGGACGCGGTGTTTGACAGCGTGTCGGTTGGCACCACGTTCAAGAAGCAGCTTGCCGAGAAGGGAATCATCTTCTGCTCGTTCAGCGAAGCGGTGCAGGAGCATCCCGACCTCGTCCGGAAATATCTCGGCTTGGTCGTGCCCTACACGGACAATTTTTTTGCCACGCTCAACTCCGCCGTCTTCACCGACGGTTCGTTCTGTTACATCCCCAAGGGCGTGCGCTGTCCGATGGAGCTTTCGACGTATTTCCGCATCAACGCGGCCAACACCGGCCAGTTCGAACGCACCCTCATCGTGGCCGACGAAGGCTCGCACGTCAGTTATCTTGAAGGCTGCACCGCGCCGATGCGCGATGAAAACCAGCTCCACGCGGCGGTCGTCGAACTCATCGCGCTCGACAACGCGGAAATCAAATACTCGACCGTGCAGAACTGGTATCCGGGCGACGAGAACGGCAAGGGCGGCATTTACAACTTTGTGACCAAGCGCGGCCTGTGCAAGGGGAAGAACTCGAAAATTTCCTGGACGCAGGTGGAGACCGGCTCGGCCATCACCTGGAAATATCCGAGCTGCATTTTGCAGGGCGACAACTCGACCGGCGAATTTTATTCCGTGGCCGTGACGAACAATTATCAGCAGGCCGACACCGGCACGAAGATGGTCCACATCGGCAAGAACACGCACAGCACGATTGTGTCGAAGGGCATTTCCGCCGGGCACGGTCAGAACAGCTACCGGGGGCTGGTCAAAATCCAGAAGAGCGCCGTGAACGCGCGCAATTTTTCGCAGTGCGACTCGCTGCTCATCGGCAACCAGTGCGGCGCGCACACGTTCCCCTATATCGAGGCGAAAAATTCCTCTTCCCGGGTGGAGCACGAGGCTTCGACGTCGAAGATTGGCGAGGACCAGATATTTTACTGCAACCAGCGCGGTCTGGCGACGCAGGACGCCGTGAACATGATCGTGAACGGCTTCTGCAAGGAGGTCTTCAAGGAACTGCCGATGGAATTCGCCGTGGAAGCGCAAAAACTTTTGGGCGTGAGTTTGGAAGGCAGTGTGGGCTAAATTGAACGCGTGGAACCTGATCCGGCGATTGATGAGATCTACGAAGTCCGGCGAAAAATTTCCGCGGAATTCGGTGATGATCCGCGCCGTTTGATGGCGCATTACGCTGAATACGAAAAGCAGCTTGAACGCGAGGGTTGGCGCTTTGCGGAAGTGCCGGTCGGAAAAACGGAAGAAGGAATGGTTTTACGCGACAAGCCGCGCAAGAAAAACAAATGAACAACTTTTATCAGGAAGTATTCGAGGAACTGCCGATGGATTTCGCTGTTGAAGCACAGAAACCTTTGGGCGTGAGTTTGGAGGGCAGTGTGGGCTAATATCCCACGGTTATTTTGCCATGCGTTACGCTATCATATCGGACGTTCACGCCAATCTCCCGGCATTGCAGGCTGTTTTGCGCGATGCAGAGGGTCATGGGTGTGAAAGCATTGTTTGTTTGGGCGATCTGGTTGGATACGGCAAAGACCACGCCGAGTGTTTGCAGGCAGTGCGGGAGCGGGCGGCCTCATGCGTCAGAGGCAATTTCGACGATTATGTTTCGACTGATGTGGATTTGAGTGCATTTAACCCAACTGCCGCCGAAGCAGTGCGCCAGATGCGCGGAGCACTTACCAGTGACGATGTGAAGTGGCTCGGCGAGCTACCCTATGTCATGGAACTGGACGGCTTCACCATCGTCCACGCCACGCTCGACGGGCCGCGACGCTGGGGTTACGTGTTCGACAAGCTTGCCGCCGCCGCCAGTTTCACACATCAACGCACGCCGCTTTGCTTCTTTGGCCATACGCATGTCCCTATGGTGTTCATCCAGGATTCCACTGTCACCGGTGGAACCTACAACCACCTTACGATTCAACGCGGCAAAAAATATTTCATCAATCCGGGCAGTGTCGGTCAGCCGCGAGACAATAATCCAAAGGCGAGCTATGCAACTTACGATTCGGGAAATGGGAACATAGAGCTGAGACGACTTGATTACAATGGGTCTGGCCCGCGCGGCGGAGGGCATTTCCCGGGTGTGCCTGTTCCCAGAACTTCTCCGCCAATTTTTGGCAAGGGCGTAGCCGAGCCTTAGCTGATTTTAAACACGAACAAAGAAATGAGCAAACCGATACTCGAAATCAAGAACCTCAGCGCGGGCGTTGAAGGCAAACAAATCCTCAAGGGCATCAGCCTGACGATTTCGCTGGGCGAAGTCCACGCCATCATGGGGCCGAACGGCAGCGGCAAGAGCACGCTGGCCGCCGTGCTGGCCGGCCGCGCCGGTTACGAGGTGAGCGGCGGCGAAGTGATTTTCGACGGCAAGGATTTGCTCGACCTCAATCCCGAGGAGCGCGCCCGCGAAGGCGTTTTCCTTGCGTTCCAGTATCCGGTTGAAATTCCCGGCGTGAACAGCACCTATTTTCTCAAGGCCGCGCTGAACGAAGTTCGCAAATCCAAGGGCCAGCCGGAATTGGACGCGATGGAATTTCTCAGCCTGGTCAAAGACAAAATCAAATTGCTGGAGTTGAACGAGGATTTGCTGCGGCGTTCGGTGAACGAGGGTTTTTCCGGCGGCGAAAAGAAGCGCAACGAGATTTTCCAGATGGCCGTGCTCGAACCCCGGCTCGCCATCCTCGACGAAACGGATTCCGGCCTCGACATTGATGCGCTGCGCATCGTTGCCGGCGGCGTGAACAAGCTGAAGCGGCCGGACAGCGCGCAGATGGTCATCACCCATTATCAGCGGCTGTTGAATTTCATCATTCCCGATTTTGTCCACGTGCTCTACGATGGCCGCATCGTGAAGTCCGGCGACAAACAGCTCGCGCTCGAACTCGAAGCGAAGGGCTACGATTGGATCACAAAAGCTTAATTCTTTGGAGTGCGCGGACATGGCCGCGCTTTGGAACAACGCGACATGTCGCGTTGTGGGAAAGCGGCGACATGTCACCGCACTCCAAATAAGCTCGAATCTGTAACTGGAAGTTTGCATTCTGAAAGGCATATGAATTTGGACGAAGCACAACGCCAGAAAGTCGCCGCCTGGATTGCGGACGGCGCAAAACTTGCCGAAATTCAAACCCGGCTCATGTCGGAGTTCAACCTCAAGCTCACCTACATGGAAGTGCGTTTCCTGGTGGACGATTTGAAATTGACGCCGAAAGATCCGGAACCGCCCAAGGTTGCCGCCCCGGTGGCCGAGGCGCCCAAACCCGCCGACCCCAAAAGCGCTCCGCCACCCGCCGGGCCGGCGGGCGCGAACGGTGGCGTGTCCGTGACGGTTGATCAACTGGCACGTCCCGGCGCGATTGTCAGCGGCAAGGTCGCGTTCAGCGACGGGCAGCAGGCCGACTGGTATCTCGACCAAACGGGGCGGCTGGGCGTCGTGACAAAGCAAACGGGTTACAAACCATCCGCCGCTGACGTGCAGCAATTTCAAGCGGCGCTGCAAAGCGAAATGGCGCGGATGGGATTTTGATGGAATGACGAATGCCTAAATCCGAATGACGAAAGAATGACGAATACTGAAGCCCGAATTCGGCATTGAGATCTTTGGACATTCTTTCGTCATTCGGGTTTCATCATTTGTCATTTTTCCCCGCCGCCAATTCTTGCCGCCCGCCCGGCGACTTGGCACATTGATGCGGCATGCGCGAACAATTCCGGGTCTGGATTGAAAGTTTTTACACCTTCGGCCTCGAAGTCATTTCTGGCGAACGCCACGATTTCAAGGCGAAGTTCACGCGCGCAGTCTTGTTTGGCAGCTCGAAGGTTTTCCAAGTCCTCGTCAAATTGCGTCACTGGCTTTATAACGTCCGCATCCTTCGCGACAAGACGCTGGGCGTCCAGGTCATCGCCATCGGCAACCTGACCGTCGGCGGCACGGGCAAAACGCCGGTTGTGGAAAAATTCGCCCGCGAACTGCGCGACGCGGGACGCAACGTCGCTATTCTTTCTCGTGGTTATCGTTCCAAACCACAGCCCTTTCACCAATGGCTGCTCAATAAAATCTTGCTGCGCGAGGACCAGACCCCGCCGCGCGTGGTGTCTGATGGCAAATCGCTGTTGCTCGATTCGGAAATGGCCGGCGACGAACCTTACATGCTGGCGTCCAACCTCCGCGATGTCGTCGTGCTCGTGGACAAGAACCGCGTGAAGAGCGGGCGTTATGCGATCGAAAAATTCGGCTGCGACACGCTGCTGCTCGACGACGGTTTTCAGTATTGGGATTTGCGGGGGCGACGGCATGACGTGGTGCTGGTTGACCGCCAGCAGCCGTTCGGCAACGAACATCTGCTCCCGCGCGGTACGTTGCGCGAGCCCCCGTCGCACCTCGCGCGCGCCCAGACGATTTTCATTACCAAAAGCGACGGCCAGACCGCCGACCTCCGCCGGCGCATTGCCGAATTCAATTCCGAAGCCGCCATCATCGAATGTGTGCATCATCCGCTTTTCCTCGAAGATGTGTTCACCGGGCAGCGGCGCAAATTGGATTTGCTGCAAGGGCACAAAGTCGCGTCGCTGAGCGGCATCGCACAACCGGAAAGTTTCGAGCAAAGCCTCGTCAAACTCGGCGCGGAACTGGTTTATTCCAAACGCTTTGCCGATCATCACCGCTTCACCCAGCAGGAAATCCTCAACGTCATCAACCGCGCCAAAAAACGCCAGGCCGTCACCATCATCACCACGCAAAAAGACGCCGTGCGCTTCCCCAAAATTGACCGGCGCGACCTGCCGATTTATTTCATGCGCGTCGAAATCCAAATCGTCAGCGGCGCCAACGACTTTCAGGACTGCGTCCGCAAAATCTGCTTTCGTTAAAAATGGACACGCTGATTTACTGGCCCGCCCGCGCGCTGGTCGCGTTGATTCAAGCGCTGCCGCTCACCTTCGTCGCGCGTTTTGGCCGGGCGGCCGGCGGCCTGGCCTTCCGGCTCGACGCGCGGCACCGGCGCGTGGCGCTGAAAAACCTGGCGATGTGTTTTGGCGGAGAAAAATCGCCGGAGGAAATCCACGCGCTCGCCCGGGAAAATTTCCGGCGCATTGGCGAAAATTACGCCAGTGCCATCAAAACCGCCGCGATGAATTATGAGGAATTGCGGCCGCACATCGAATTTGCCGGCACCGGATGCCTGCAACCGCCGCGGCGGATCGTCGTTGCCATCGGCCACTTCGGAAACTTTGAATTATATGCGCGGTTCCATCAATCTTCGCCCGGTTATCAATGCGCCACAACGTATCGGGCGCTGAAGCAGCCGGGATTCAACCGCCTGATGCAACAATTGCGCGAGCGTTCCGGCTGCCTGTATTTTGAGCGCCGCACCGACGGGCCCTTGTTGCGCACGGCCATGAATCGGCCGGGGATCATTCTCGGATTGCTCGCCGATCAAAGCACGTCTGGTCTGCGCGGGCCGTTCCTCGGCCACGACTGTTCCACCACGCTCGCGCCTGCCGTGTTTGCCCTGCGTTATCAGTGCGAACTCTTCACCGGCATCTGCTACCGTGTCGCCCCGGCGAAATGGCGGATCGAACTCGGCGAAAAAATCCCCACGCACGAAAACAACCATCCCCGTCCGTCCGGGGAAATCATGGGCGACGTCAATCGCGCCTTTGAAGCCGCCGTGCGCCGCGACCCGGCCAACTGGTTCTGGGTCCACCGCCGCTGGAAGCCGGATTCGTCCAAAGTCCAAAGTCCGGAGTCCAAAGTCGAAAACGCCGGCCCCGTCGGATGAATTCCCCAACTGCCATCCGCCAACTGCCATCTGCTCCGCGAATTCTTGTTCGCGGGACGAACTGGCTGGGCGACGCGGTGATGACCACGCCCGCGCTGATGCGCCTCCGCGAAAAATTTCCCGCCGCGCACATTGCCCTGCTGACAACGGAAAAGCTTGGCGATTTGTGGACCCATCATCCGGCAATCAGCGAAACGATTTCATTTGCACCGGACGATAATGTGTTTTTGGTCGGCCGAAAATTGCACGCCGGGAATTTTGACCTTGCACTCGTGCTGCCCAATTCACCCCGCTCGGCGCTCGAAGTCTGGCTGGCCGGAATCCCGTGGCGCATCGGCTACGCGAGTCCCTGGCGGAATTGGTTCCTGACCAAGGCCGTGCCGGCGCGGGCGGAAGCTGTAAAAATGCGGAAACGTTCCGTTGGCGAAATTAAGCTATTGATTCGTGGCACAGGCTTCCAGCCGGTGCCGCCTTTAAACGCCCATCAAATGCATGAATATTTGCATTTGGCCGGCGCGCTGGGCGCCAACCCGGAACCGTTGCCGCCGCAGTTGGTGGTGACCCCCGACGAAATTGAAGCCGTGAAGAAAAAATTCGGCCTGAAGGAAATAGAGCGGCCGATCTTCGGTCTGAACCCCGGCGCGGAGTACGGCCCCGCCAAACGCTGGCCGGCGGAAAAATTCATCGCCGCCACCCGCGATATACAGCAAAGGACGAACTGCGTGTGGCTGGTTTTGGGCGGCAAAGGCGACATCGCGTTGACCGGCCCAATTGCCGCCGCGCTTCACGCTTCACGCTGCACGTTTCACGATTTGTCGGGCAAAACTTCCCTCCGCGAACTGATGGCGCTGCTAAAAGTCTGCCGCGTGCTGCTCACGAACGACTCGGGTCCGATGCACGTGGCCGCCGCGCTGGGCACGCCGGTCGTCGTCCCGTTCGGCAGCACCTCGCCGGAATTGACCGGGCCGGGCCTGCCGGGCGATCCGCGGCTCCGGGTGTTGAAATCCGACGCGCCGTGTTCGCCGTGTTTTTTGCGCCAATGTCCGATTGACTTCCGCTGCATGAACGGCATCAGCATCGAGCGTGTCGTCGAGGCCATTTTGCAAACCATCCGCTGATAAGTCGGAGCGCCGGCCTCCGGCACGGCGTTTTGAGGCCGGTTTCAGCATCGCGCCGTGCTGGAAGCCGGCGCTCCACAATCCCAATATCACGCCTTAATAATTTTTCTTGACGTCCGCCGCCAACTGTCATACTGTTCTATGACAGTAAAAGACGGCCATGATTTTTCAGATTGATTTCAAGTCCGGCAAGCCGGTTTATCTGCAACTGGTGGACCAGATCCGTTACGCGGCGGCCTCGGGCGCGTTGCGTTCCGGCGAACCGCTGCCGTCCATCCGCCCGCTGGCCGAGGAACTGCGCGTCAACCGCAACACCATCGCCAAGGCCTACGCCGAACTCGAAAGCCAGGGCGTCATCGAGACGATTCCCGGCAAGGGCTGCTTTCTGAAGAAGAGCGATTCCCCGTTCAACAAACAGGTCCGCCAGAAACTGCTGGCGGCGGAAATTGACGAGGCCGTGGTCATGGCGCATCACCTGCAGGTGGACCGGGAAAAATTCCTGGCCCTGGTCAAGGAACGGCTGGATTTCTTCGAACGCAAGGCAAAGGAAGGAGAAGACAAATGAACAACATAACGAACATTCAACATTCAACATTCAACATCGAACATCCAATGGCACATCGCCGGGCGGGATTCCTTGGATGTTGGGCGTTCGATGTTGAATGTTGAATGTTTTCCCTGTTTCAATTCTATGAACACTGACACTCCCGTCATCGAAATCAAAAACCTGACCCGCCGTTACGGCAAGCTGGATGCCGTCAACGGCCTGAGTCTGACCGTCCGCGCGGGGCGCTGCTACGGTTTCTTCGGCCGCAACGGCGCGGGCAAGACCACCACCATCAAATGCCTATTGAACCTGCTCCGGCCCAACTCCGGCACGGCACGCGTGTTCGGCCTCGACCCGCAGAAGAACGAAGTGGCCGTGAAATCTCGTCTGGCCTATGTTCCGGACCTGGTCGCGTTTTATCCGTGGATGACGGTGCGCGGCACGCTGGAATATCTCGCCTCATTCCGCAAACACTGGAACGGCGACATCGAAAGCGACCTGCTGAAACGCTTTCAACTCGACCCGAACCAGAAGGCCAGCAACCTCTCGAAAGGCCAGAAGACGCAGCTTGCGCTCATCGGCGCGATATGTCCGGAACCGGAATTGCTGGTGCTGGACGAGCCGACCTCCGGGCTGGATCCCATCGTGCGCCGCGAATTTATTGAGACCGTCATCGGCGCGTATCAATCCGGCGATCCGGGAAGCCGGACGGTATTTGTCTCCACGCATCTGATCTCGGAATTCGAGGGGTTGATTGACGAGTTTACTATCATCGAACAAGGGTGCGAACTGCTGACGATGGAAGCGGATGCCGCGCGCGACCGTTTCCGCAAAATCCGCGCGCGGTTTTCGCAAGCGCCAGCGCAACTCGACCTGCCCGGCGCGTTGAATGTGAAACAAAACGGCCGCGAAGTGGAAATCTTGGCCGACGGCAACAGCGAACAACTGCTGGAAAAGCTCCGTGCGCACCAGCCGGAGGATTTGCGCTGCGAATCGCTGTCGCTGGAGGAGATTTTCGTGGCGTCGGGCGTTTGGAAAAAAAACAACGCTGGAAAACCATGAACAAGATTCCGTTCAACGCAGAGACGCAGAGGGCGCAGAGGGCGCGGAGAAGCGCAGAGATGTCCCGGGTTATCTGGATTATCTGCGCGATTGGAAATCTTTTTTCTCTCCGCGAACCTCTGCGTTCTCCGCGTCTCTGCGTTAGCGCAGCCAACCTTTCCCCCAAACGCCCATGAACGCGCTCGTCAAAAAGGAAATCCGCCTGCTGCTGCCAAGCTGGCTGGCGGTTTTGTTGTTGGAGGTTGTTTTGCCGTGGCTTTGGTATGGTGTTGATGTGCCCATTGGCGTCATGCCCTTTTGGTACATTAGTGTCATGCCCTTTTTTTTCTTTTTGGGAATGATCCTTCTGGCGCTGGATTCATTTGGCCGGGAATTCAGTTTAGGAACATTTCAATCTTTGCTCTCACAACCGATTGAGCGCCGGCAAATCTGGCGGACCAAAATCATGGTCCTTCTTTTCGCCGCCGCGCTGATTTTTGCCGCCTATTTTGCAAGCTGCGAACTCCGGTTTTATCACGGATTAAAGATTCCGGCGTGGCAAGCCAATCGAACTCTGATCGAAAGCAATTTCCGCAACCTGATGTTCGGCAGCTATGTGGCTTTGTTGGTTGCCCTGGCCGGCGGATTGTGGACGGTGCTTCTGCTGCGTCAAAGTGCCGCCGCGTTCTGGATCACGATTCTGGCTCCCGCCTGGCTGCTGACGGCAATCATGTTCTTTTTCCCGGACCGGTTTTCCAATATGGACAGGATTGTTGAAACGGTGCTTTACAGCGCGGCTGGACTTTACACGGTTGCTGGCTTCTGGCTGGCGCACCGGCTGTTTCACCAGGCGCAGGACGTGGCGTGGATGGGCGGAGTTATTTCGTTTTCGACGTGGCGATATTTTGAATCCGGTTCCAGGCCGTCTGGCGCAGTGAGACGGCGCAAACCCGTCACCGCGCTGTTTCGGAAGGAATTTCAACTGCACAGCGTCAGCCTGATTTGTGCGTGCGCACTGCTGGCGCTGCACATCGGGGTCTTTTTCCTGCGAATCCTATACGTCAATTCCCACAGGTATTCATTGGCTGCCGGTGTTTCGGACTTTTTCTGGGCGCTGTGGCTGGTCATGCCGCTGGTCATCGGCTGCACGGCGGTGGCCGAGGAGCGGAAACTGGGCGTGGCGGATGGTCAATTTAGTCTGCCGGTTTCGCGGCGCCTCCAGTTCGCCATCAAATTTATTCCAGCCATGATTTTCGGCACGCTGCTGGGCGGGGTCATGCCGATGTTGCTGGAGGCCGTGGCGGCGCATTTCGGCGCGCCAAACGAGTTTTTCAAGCTGGAGAACTATGCCAGCAATGATTTCTTCCCCACCTTTGTTTGGTTCCAAATCTCCATCATCGCCCTGGCTGCGGGAATGTCGGCGGCGGCCTTTTTTGCCTCGACGCTGGCCGGAAGTTTTCTGCAGGCATTGGGCCTTGCCATCGTAATCGCCACGGGTTGCGGCCTGGCCGGTTCATTCATCGGACACATCTGGGTACGACAGGCTTCATTTTTGGGAACCATACCCGTGCCCTTGTCGTTGCGAATTCTCATCGCCATTCCGACGATGGCCGTCCTGTATCTGTGGCTGGCTTGCCGCAATTTCAGCCGCTTTCAAGAAGGCGGGCGTCTCTGGCGACGCAATGTTTTGGGCATCATGGGGGCATTGGTGTTTGTATTCGTGAGCAGCGCCGTGATTTACAACCGCCCCTGGGAAATTTTTAAACCGGCGGAACCGCCGCATGGTCCGGCAATATTTTCGCCGGCCAATCCACCGAAACTCAACGGCGAATTCGGCAGCTTGTTCGTGCGATTGCCCGATGGCCGGGTCTGGTTCGACAGCCTGAGATTCCCCTTTGAAGCAAAATCGGACCTAACGAAAGGTATTTGGTCCCTCGTTATCCATCCTTGGCCGGCGGAAAGCGCCGGGCCGCAACAGTTCATTGCCGGCTCAAACTGGGTATCCGCGACGGCGTGTTGCGTTAATTGGTGGGATGCTGGAGGAACAACGCCTTCAAAGGCCGTCCATGTCGTCGGTTATTTGGACACGGTTGGGATCAAATCCAATGGCACGCTTTGGATTTCAAGTGTATCAAAGCCGAAAGTTTGGACCGGCGGCGAGATGATGCAATTCGGCGACGAAACCAACTGGCAGCAGGTCGCCCGGTGGTATCGAGAGGGATTTGGAAATCTCCTGCTCTTAAAAAACGACGGCACGCTCTGGCGTTGGGGAACCAATCGTTTTGATTGGAACGGTTTGCAGACCAATTGGCCGACCGTGCGCACTCTTAATCCGCGACAAATCGGGACGAATTCTGATTGGAAGGAAATTTCTTATAATGCGGTGGACCGTTTTGTCAGAAAAACCGATGGCAGCGTTTGGTCGGTCTTCTTAAATGAAAAAACCGGTCGGGACGAATTCGAGCGGCAAACCAATCTGGATCAAGTCGTGTTCCAAACTTTTTCCGACATAAATGACATTCGAAAGGCCTATATCGGCAAGGATGGAACTTTATGGGTATGCAACGGACATTCGGATGAAAACAATTCCTGGAAAGAAACTGGGTTTTTGCAGGTGGGCAAGGAAACCCATTGGCTGGCCGTGGCCGTGACGGGGAATTGCATGGTGGCGCTTAAATCCGACGGTTCCTTGTGGATGTGGAATTTCCGTCGAGATTCCACAGTGGGGGTTGCCAAAATCCCGCCGACGCGGCTGGGCATTCACAGTGACTGGGTTGCCCTTACCGGGACTGCGGGCGTGGTGGTTTCGCTGGCCGCCGACGGCAGCCTGTGGCTCTGGCCAACCGCGAATTATGAAGCAGCATTGTTGAAAGCTCCCAAACAGCCGCTATTTCTCGGCAACGTCTTCGGCAAATCGGATTGAAAAATTGAACAACCAAGGCACAAAGACGCGAAGAACAACGACTGACGCCGACGCTTAAAATGAACATTCAACATCCAACACCCAACATCGAACAACCAATGTTTCATGCGCCGGCAGATGCAGTTCTTTGGATGTTGGTTGTTCGATGTTCGATGTTGGATGTTCCCAGTTTTCTTCCGGCGGAATCAGCAACAGCACTCATCCCAAAACCGTATGAACACTGACACGCCCATCATCGAAATCAAAAACCTGACCCGCCGTTACGGCAAGCTGGATGCCGTCAACGGCCTGAGCCTGACCGTCCGCGCGGGGCGCTGCTACGGCTTTTTTGGCCGCAACGGCGCGGGCAAGACCACGACCATCAAGTGCCTGCTCAACCTGCTTCGTCCGAATTCGGGCACGGCGCGCGTGTTTGGTCTCGACCCGCAGCGCAACGAAGTGGCCGTGAAATCCCGGCTCGCGTATGTGCCGGACCTGGTCGCGTTTTATCCGTGGATGACCGTGCGCGGCACGCTGGAATACCTCGCCTCGTTCCGCAAACATTGGAACCGCGACATCGAAGCCGACTTGCTGAAACGCTTTCAACTCGATCCGAACCAGAAGACCAGCCATCTATCGAAAGGCCAGAAGACACAGCTCGCGTTGGTTGGTGCGATTTGTCCCGAACCGGAACTGCTGGTGCTGGACGAGCCGACCTCCGGGCTGGATCCCATCGTGCGCCGCGAATTTATTGAGACCGTCATCGGCGCGTATCAATCCGGCGATCCGGGAAGCCGGACGGTGTTCGTTTCCACGCATCTCATCTCGGAATTCGAGGGGTTGATTGATGAATTCACCATCATCGAGCAGGGCTGCGAACTGCTGACGATGGAAGCTGACGCTGCGCGCGACCGTTTCCGGAAAATCCGCGCGCGGTTCGCCCAGCCGCCCGTCAAGCTCGATCTGCCCGGCGCGTTGAATGTGAAACAAAACGGCCGCGAAGTGGAAATCTTGGCCGACGGCAACAGCGAACAACTGCTGGAAAAGCTCCGTGCGCACCAGCCGGAGGATTTGCGCTGCGAATCGCTGTCGCTGGAGGAGATTTTCGTGGCGTCGGGCGTTTGGAAAAAAACCAACGCTGGAAAACCATGAACAAGATTCCGTTCAACGCAGAGACGCAGAGGGCGCGGAGAAACGCAGAGCGGTGGAGTTACAACCAAATGTTTTTGGACTGCGGCGGGAAGCGAAGCGCCACGCCGCTTTGGAAGTCCTCTCGCCAGTCGAAAAGCGGTGTCGCCGCTGCGCTCCAGTCTTCGCTGCGCTCCGCCTCGGCAGGCTGCCACCGCACTCCCAAAGCATTGGCTGGAAAATTTTGCCTTCTCTGCGAACCTCTGCGTTCTCCGCGTCTCTGCGTTAGCGCAGCCAACCTTTCTACCAGCTGCCCATGAACGCGCTCGTCAAAAAGGAAATCCGCCTGCTGCTGCCAAGCTGGATTGTGGCCATGTTGCTGGCGCCGGTTCAAGCGAGCACGCGGCCCTATGATTTCTATGTCGCCTGCCTGCTTTTCTTCGGCTTGACAATCATGGCGCTGACGACATTTGGCCGTGAAAGCAGCCTCAACACCTTTTCGTTGCTGCTGGCCCAGCCGGCGGAGCGGTTGCGGATCTGGCACACAAAAATCACCGTTCTGGCCATCGCCTTTCTGATTGTCTTCGGCGTGTGGCTCCTGGCCTTTGGCCTCGCCCTCAAGAATCCCAGCGTGGACGCCTCCAGCCGGGAAGATTCATACAATCTCTTCATCACCATCTGCCTGATTGTGACCGCGACGTTCGCGGGCGGGCTGTGGACGACGCTGCTGCTTCGCCAGGTCGCCGGCGCATTCTGGCTCACCCTGCTCGTGCCGGCGACCTTGTCCGGGTTCTCTGGTGCGTTTCTCGCCCCAAACCAGTCCAACAACCTGCTCATTGCCGTCCTGTGCGTCGTCTTTGCGGTCTATTCGGTCGGGGGATTCCTGTTTGCGCGCTGGCTGTTTTTCCGCGCCCAGGACGCGGGCTGGTCGGGCGGAGTCATTGCGCTTCCGGAATGGAAATTTTTCGCGGCGCGCACGGAAAATGCCGTTTCAACCCGAAACCAAAAGCCAGTATTTGCGCTGATCAAAAAAGAGTTTCAATTGCAGCAAGCCAGTTTGATGGGAGCCGTCGGATTGCTGGCGTTGCACATCGGCGTCATTTTTCTGCGAAAATACCACCATTTCGCCAAAGATTCCGCCGGTGAATTTCTCACGGCGATATTCTGGATGTTGTGGCTGGTCATGGCTCCTGTGATTGGCAGCATGGCCGTGGCTGAGGAACGCCGGCTGGGCGTCATGGAAGGACAATTATGCCTGCCAGTGTCGCGCCGGGTCCAGTTCGCCATCAAAGGATTTCTGACTTTGTTTCTCGGCACATTCTTGGGCGGCGTTATGCCATTGTTGCTGGAAGACATTGGCATTGGATTTGGAGCGCAGAATCCGGTTTTCATGCCGGAAGTTCATACATGGGAATTTGGCATTTTGTTATTCCAATTGGGCTTCGTGGCGTTCGTCGCGTGGCTGGTGTTGGTCAGCTTCTTCGCCTCGACGCTCGCCCGAAGTTTTCTCCAGGCTGTCGGCCTGGCCATCGCCACCTTCTTCGGTTGCCTGCTGTTGATTCCAATCTTCACCAACAACCGGATGATACTCTTTGACTCCATATCCGTGCACTCCATCCTGCCACTGGTAATCACGGTCCCGACGCTCATCGTCACCCTGCTCTGGCTGGCTTACCTGAACTTCAAGAATTTCCGTGATGGCTGGCCGTTGTGGCGACGCACCCTGCTGGGCTTTGCCGGGGCATTCGTATTCATCGTCGTGGCAACTACCGCGCTTTACCATCGCGCCTGGGAAGTATTTGAGCCGGCGGAACCGGCGCACGGCCCGGCGAAATTGTCTTTATCGAACCCGCCACTCCTGCAGCATAATATTGAAGACAATCTTCTGGTGCGGTTGACCAACGGCTTGGTCTCATTTGATTTTTTGGATGATATTTATTCTGGTTGGTCTCCCTTCTCATGGGCCAACTGGCGGCGCATGGTCAACCCGCTGCCCCAAAGTGCCTCATCGCAGTTGTTCATTGCCGGGTCAAACTGGGTGTCCGTAACGGCCGGGCGTGTTAACAGTGTTCGTACCTGGCAGGATCAAACAACCTATGCCTATGTTGTTGGTCGTCCGGACACGGTCGGCATCCGGTCCGACGGCACACTGTGGGTTTCCGACAATTCTAACCCGAAAGTCTGGACCGGGAACAAGCTGGCACAATTCGGTGACGAAACCAACTGGCAGCAAGTCGCCCGATCATGGTCGGTTCCTTCGGTTTTGCTCCTAAAAAAGGACGGCACGCTGTGGCGCTGGGGAACCAACCATTTTAACGGGGACAAACAGCCACAACGCTGGCCGGGACTGCGCGCCTTCATGCCGTATCAGATCGGAACAAATTCCGACTGGAAGAAAATTTCGACGGGCGGTGGATATGGATTTCTTGCCCAGAGGTTTGATGGCACCGCCTGGACAGTCCAGGTAAAAAAAGGCGGAAATGACGAACTGATGCCCGTGACAAAATTTGACCGAATCCCGCTGGAAAAACTTTCCCGAGCGGGCGACCAGTTTGGGGCCTATGTTCGCACGAATGGGACCTTATGGCTATGGGGTGACGAAACCGGTCATGGTCACAATTCGCCTGAATTTAAACCGTTGCAAAGCGGCACGGAGACAAACTGGGTTTCAGCCGGAGTAACTTGGGGTATGAGGATGGTTGCGCTCAAGTCCGACGGCACCCTCTGGAAATGGAATAATCATGTCTTCCCCCTTGATTATACAGCGCCTCCGACCCGAATGGGGATTCACAACGATTGGGTTGCCATTGTCGGAACCGGGAATGGTATCGTGTCGCTGGCTGCGGATGGCAGTCTGTGGTACTGGCCGGACCGGAGTCTTTACGAATGGTCACAACCTTTGCTGAAACTTCCCAAGCAGCCGGAATACCTCGGCAACGTCTTCGGCAAGGCGGATTGAAGCACTTGAACCGCAAAGGAACGAAGCAACCAAGAAGACGTTTCCCCAAAACCGCGTAGCCGCCGACGTGAGTCGGCGCCATTGTCCCGGATATAGCAAATCACAACAACATTGGTACATTTGGTGGTAGGGCGGCGCTGCTGCGCCGCCGGGTTGGCTGACCAGCAGGTCAGCCCTACCGGTTTGGCGCTTGTGCCAATGTTAATGGAAACTACTATAGTTGGCGCGGACTGACGTCCGCGGCTACGCGGTTCAACGGTTTAACGGTTCCACGAATTACGCTTTTTGTCTGCGTGTCTTCGTGGTAAATTCGCCTTCGTGGAAACGGTCACTGAACTTACAAACCAGCTCGTCGCGTCGTATGCGCGCGTGGGCGGCATCAACCATCTGGATGGCAAAAACCTGCCGTCCAAACGCGCCATTGCCGCCATCACGCAGGATTTGCTGCGGCTGCTGTTCCCCGGATATTTCGACGAGAAACTGATCCATTCCTCTGAAATCAAGGCGGTGACGGCGGAACTGCTCGATTCGGTGCTGGGCGCGCTGGAGGATGAAATCCGCAAGAGCCTGGAATATAATCCGCCCGCCCATCTGCCAAAACAGAACATCACGACGGCGGCGCACAGCCTGACGGTGGATTTTCTCGGCAGCCTGCCGCGCATCCGCGAAATGTTGCAGACGGACATGGAAGCCGCCTATGACGGCGACCCGGCGGCGAAGAGCAAGGAGGAAGTGCTGGTTTCCTATCCGTTTATCGAGGCGATTGCCGTGCAGCGGCTGGCGCATGAATTGTATTTGAAGGACGTCGCGCTCATCCCGCGCATCATGACCGAATGGGCTCACACGCGCACGGGCATGGACCTGCATCCGGGTGCGCAAATCGGGTCGCACTTTTTTGTGGACCATGGTACCGGCACGGTCGTAGGTGAAACGGCGATCATCGGCGACCACGTGAAGATGTATCACGGCGTCACGCTCGGCGCGAAATCCACCGCCGCCGTGGAACAATTGCGCGGCAAAAAGCGCCACCCCACGATTGAAGATCGTGTGACGATTTATCCCGGCGCGACGATTCTCGGCGGCGAGACCGTCATCGGCGCCGGCAGCACGATCGGCGGCAATGTGTTTCTCATGGACAGCGTCGCGCCAAAGTCACTGGTCATTTACGACAGCCCTGACATGCGCGTGTTGAACAGAAAGAACAAGACCGCCGTGGTGGATTTTCAGATTTGAGAGATCGTTGAAAGCGCTCATCGAAACCAGAAAAACGAGGCCGGAACGGGTCTTCCTCGTCGGCGTCGAACTCAAATCACGCAACCATTCGGACACGAGCGATTCACTCACCGAACTCGGCGAACTGGCCGCCACCGCTGGCGGCGAAATCATCGGCGAAGGCCTGCAAAAAGTGGTGTCGCTCAATCCCGCCACGTTCATCGGCGCCGGCAAGGCGGGCGAATTTGCGGACTTCTGCCGGCGGCAGGACGTGGACACGGTGATTTTCGACGACGACCTTTCACCGGCGCAAAGCCGCAACCTGGAAAAAATCTTCAATTGCAAGGTTCTCGACCGCACGTCGCTGATTCTCGACATCTTCGCCCAGCGTGCCCGGACGCGCGAAGGCAAGCTGCAGATCGAACTGGCGCAGCTCCAGCATTTGCTGCCGCGGCTCACAAAATATTGGGGGCACCTGTCGCGGCAGACGGGCGGCATCGGCATGCGCGGCGGTGAAGGCGAAACGCAACTGGAAACCGACCGCCGCCGCGTGCAGGATCGCATCGCGAAAATTTCGCGCGAGCTGGAAACGGTGCGGCAACAGCGCGGAATTCAGCGCACCGGCCGCCAGCGCAACAACTGGCCGCTGGCCTCCATCGTCGGTTACACGAACGCCGGCAAATCCACGCTGCTCAACGCCCTCACCGGCGCGGACGTTTTGGTGAAGGACATTTTGTTCGCCACGCTCGACCCGACGACGCGGCGGTTGAAATTGCCGACGAACCAGAATGTGTTGCTCACCGACACCGTCGGTTTCATTCGCAAGCTGCCGCACGGACTGGTGGAAGCGTTCAAGGCGACGCTGGAAGAAGTGGTGCGGGCCGATTTGCTGCTGCACGTCGTGGACATCAGCCATCCGCAGGCCGAGGAGCAAATTGCCGCCGTGAACGCCGTGCTGGCCGAAATCGGCGCGGGCGAGAAAACGACGCTGATGGTTTTCAACAAAATGGACCGGCTCAATCACGAGGGACCCGGGGCGGGCGGCGCGTTGAACCGTTTGCAGGAACGGCATCAAAACGCCGTCACGATTTCGGCCACGACCGGTGAAGGGATTGCGTCATTGCTGGCGGAAATCGGAACACAGTTGCGTCCCAAGCGCGAGTTTCTCGAATTGCGCGTGCCGCACGAGCAGGCGGCGGTGATTGCGCGATTGCACCAGGTCGGCCAGGTTATTTCGCGCAGTTATCGCGGCCCGGCGGCGCGGTTCAAGGCCCGCATTCCGCCGCATTACCACGACGAATTCGCGCCTTACATCGTCACGAATGCGGAATGAAGAAGCAGGAATGCAGACAATTTGTTGAATTACGACCTCCCTCACCTGTTTCCTCTCCCCACCCGCCTTCGCTGCGCTACGGCGCGGTTCATATTTGGAGTCGCGGCGGAGCGAAACGCGGACGACGGAAGCGAGAGGACATCCCAGCGCTAGTTTCCGATTGGCGGGAGGTTTCCGGCCAACCCAGGCACACGACATTCCAAACCGACATGGCGAACGATGCTTCCCTCTCCCCGGGGGAGAAGGCCGGGATGAGGGCAGCAAGGTTCAACGCGTCCGTTTTGTTGAATCTTCATTCTTATTTCGCCTTGATCATTATTTTATCCGCTGCTTGCCTGACCCTGCGGACAGCGGTATAATTACGGCGAAAATAGGATATGTCACGAATCAGCCGCCAGTCACTCAACACCAGCACCGTCCTCTGCGTCATCATGGGCGGCGGCCAGGGCACGCGGCTGTTTCCGTTGACGAAGGACCGCTCCAAACCGGCAGTGCCGCTGGCCGGCAAATACCGGCTCGTGGACATCCCGATCTCGAACTGCATCAACTCCGGTTTCCGGCGGATTTACATTTTGACGCAGTTCAACTCCACCTCGCTGCACAGCCACATTTCGCGAACGTATAAATTCGACCAGTTCACCAGCGGATTTGTGGAAATTCTCGCGGCACAACGGACGCTCACCGACACTTCCTGGTATGAAGGCACCGCCGACGCCGTGCGGAAAAATCTGATTCACTTTCTCAATCACGATTTCGATTACCTGATCATTCTGAGCGGCGACCAGTTATACCGGATGGATTTTCGTCCCATGGTCGCCCAACACGTCGAGACCGGCGCGGACATCACCGTCGCGACGATTCCGGTCGGGCGTCACGAAGCGCAATCGCTGGGCATTCTGCAAACCGGCGCGGATCACCGCATCACGCGATTTGTGGAAAAGCCAAAAGACCCCGAGGTGCTTGATTCATTGCGGGTGGAACCGGATTGGTATCCGAAACTCGGCATTGTCGAGCCTGCCGCGCAGGGCGACTTGTTCCTCGCGTCCATGGGCATTTACGTTTTCAACCGCAATTTGATTCGCGGCCTGCTTAACAATCCACTGCCCGATTTCGGCAAGCATATCATTCCCCAGGCCATCAATGAGCGCCGCGTTTGCTCCCACGTATTTCAGGGTTATTGGGAGGACATCGGCACCATCCGTTCGTTTTTTGATGCGAACCTCGATCTCGTTTCCGAACTGCCCCGCTTCAATTTTTTTGACATGAATGCGCCGATTTTCAGCCATCCGCGCTTTCTGCCCGGCTCAAAAATCAACGGCGCGCAGATTGATCACGTGGTGATTTCCGACGGTTGCATCATCAACCACGCGCGCATCGCCAACAGCATCGTCGGCCTGCGCACGGTCGTCGGCGCGGGCACGGAATTGAACCGCGTCATCGGTCTGGGCAGCGATTATTACGAATCGCAGGAATCCGTGGACCGGCACGAACGCGAGGGCAAACCGCGCATCGGCATCGGCGCGAACTGCAAGATCGAGAACACCATTATTGACAAAAACGCGCGCATTGGAAACAACGTCGTCATCTCGCCCGCCGGCAAGCCCGAAAAGCTCGACCATGAACTCTACTACATCCGTGACGGCATCGTCATCATTCCCAAAAACGCCATCATCCCGCACGGAACGGTGATTTGAGATTTGCTGTCATTTACTTTCCGCCCCGCCGCTGCTAAAACTTCCGCGTGCTCAACGACGCCGCCATCTGGAAAAACCTGAACTCGCCGCGCCGGCTGTTCTTGATCGCCGGGCCGTGCGTGATTGAAAATGAAAAGTTGTGTCTGCAAGTCGCCGGCGCGCTGAAGCAAACCTGCGCCCGGCTGGGCATCTTTTACGTCTTCAAAGCCAGCTTCGACAAGGCCAACCGCACGTCGGCCAAATCCTATCGCGGGCCGGGCCTCGACGAAGGCCTGCGCGTGCTTGGCCGGGTCCGCGCCGAATTTGGCGTGCCGGTGCTGACCGATGTTCACACCGAAACACAGGCCGCCATTGCGGGCGAAGTCGTGGACATTTTGCAAATTCCCGCGTTCCTCTGCCGCCAGACGGATTTGATTGAAGCCGCCGCCACCACCGGCAAAATCGTGAACCTCAAAAAGGGCCAGTTTCTTTCGCCGATTGAAATGGCTCAGGTCGCTGAAAAGGCGCAACTCGCCGGCGCGAAAAGAATTCTCCTTACCGAGCGCGGCACGACATTCGGCTACAATAATCTCGTCGCTGACATGCGCTCGATTCCGATTCTGAAGCGTTCCGGTTTCCCGGTCGTGTTCGATGCGACACATTCAGTACAAATGCCCGGCGCAGGCGGTGATAAATCCGGTGGTCAAAGCTGGCTGGCGCCGACACTGGCGCGCGCCGCGCTGGCGGCAGGCGCCAACGGCCTGTTTATCGAAACGCATCCGCGGCCGGAACGGGCGCTCAGCGACGGGCCGAACATGATTCCGCTGGCGGAAATGCCCGCGCTGTTGCGGGGATTGCTGAAAGTTTTCAAAGCGGTGAAAAGATGAACATCGAACATTCAACATTCAACATCCAACGCCCAACGCGTTCGCACGGTCACCGACATTGGATGTTCGGTGTTGAATGTTGGTTGTTGGATGTTTCCAGTTTTTAAATTCCATGGCCCAACGGATTCCCAAATCTCTCACCTCCCGTCTCAACCGCATAAAAATCCTCCTGTGCGACGTGGACGGGGTGTTGACCGACGGCTCGGTGTTCATCGGCGGGGCGCGGGAAATCAAGCGGTTCAACATCCGGGACGGCCTGGGCCTGGTGTTGCTGCGCCGGGCCGGCTTCCAGGTCGGCTGGGTCTCGGCGCGGCGGTCGCCGGTAACGGAAGCGCGCGCGGTCGAGCTGCAAATTGATTTTCTCATCCAGCAGGGCGACCGGACAGGCAAGACCGGCGCGGTCGAAAAACTTTTGCGCCGCGCGAAACTGGATTGGGACGCGGTCTGTTTCGTTGGCGATGACGTGGTGGATTTGGGGCCGCTGAAACGCGCGGGGTTCGCCGTCGCGGTGGGAGACGCCCGGCCCGAGGTGAAGGCGGCGGCGCATTTCGTCACCCGCGCGGCGGGCGGACGCGGCGCGGTGCGCGAAGTTGCGGAAATGCTTTTAAAAGCGCAGGGCAAATGGGATGCGATCGTGGCGCATTATTCAAAATGAATGCGAAAGCGAACATCGCACGGGCATGGCTGGCCGCGGGCGCGGGGCTGTGGTTTGTCGTCGCGCCCGGCGTTCACGCGCAGCCAAACGACGTCCAGCACGCGAACAATTTCACCTCCACCGAATACTACGGGCCGACGAATCAACAACAAATCAAATCCATTTTGTCCGGCGCCGAGGCATTGCCCCAGCCGGGCGGATTGCTCATCATCAAACAACTCAAGCTCGAAATATTCAACCCGGACGGCAGGCTGGAATGGGTGGTGAATGCGCCGGAGTGCGTTTATGACACGTTCAAAGGCTTGGCGAATTCGCCGGGGCATTTGGAAGTGCGGTCGGGCGATGGAAAGTTCCGCGTCGAAGGCGAAGGTTTTTTGTGGCGGCAAACCAATTCATTCCTCACCATCTCAAACAACGTGCGCACCGTGGTTGAAAACGGGGCCATAATGAATACCAAGCAATGAAATGTTTCAGTCTCATGGTGATGGCCGCGTGGTGCGGCTGGATGGCTCACGCGCAAACCGACGCGACGGTGCAAAGTGCCCCGGCCCCGGTGGCAACCAATTCGCCCGCCGCGCCGCCGCCGCCGCGCGCCCCGACGCGGATTGATTCCGACCAAAGCGCGGATTTTGATTTGAACGGGCATGAGGCAATTTATCGCGGACACGTGCGCGTGGACGATCCGGAAATGAAGCTCACCTGCGCCCTGCTCGTCGCGGATGTGCCGCCGGCGGGCGGGCACCCGAATCGCATCGTCGCCGAGACGAATGTGGTGATTGATTTCACGGACACCAAGGGCCAGACCAATCACGCGACCAGCGACAAGGCGGTCTATGTTTACAACGTGCAAGACAGCGTGACGAACGAAACGGTCACGCTCACGGGCAATCCGGTGATGGTAAACGCGCAAGGCACGCAGGCGGGCGATGTCATCATCTGGGATCGTGCCAGCAACAAAATCCATTTCGACAATCCGCACATGGTTTTCCGGCAAAACCTCAACGGTGCTGTGGCCAACACGAATTCGGCGACGGCAGGCACGAACGATTTGTCTGCACCGAAAAGAATGACGAATGACTAAATCCGAATGACGAAAGAATTCCCAATAACCAATTCCGAAATGGCCGCGCGTGCAGGTGCTCCGGTTTTGTCATTCGGGCTTTATTATTCTTTAGTCATTAGGGTTTCGTCATTGGTCATTTTCCCGCAAGCGCCAAAGGGCCGCCATTTTTAATGGAAACCTCCAAACCACAACCCAACGGCCTGTTGCTCGCCACGGAAAATCTGGTGAAGGAGTATCACAGCCGCCGGGTGGTCAACGACGTGTCCATCACCGTGGGCGCGGGCGAAATCGTCGGTTTGCTCGGCCCGAACGGCGCGGGCAAGACAACGACATTCAACATGGTGGTTGGTCTGGTGAAACCGGACGGGGGCGCGGTGAAATTTCAAGGCCGCGGCATCACGAACCTGCCGATGCACCGGCGCGCGCGGCTGGGCATCGGTTATTTGACGCAGGAACCGTCGGTGTTCCGCAAACTCACGGTGGAGGAAAACATTCTGGCGATCCTCGAAATGTGCAAGCTGTCGCGTGACGAACGCGCCGTGCGCTTGAAGTATTTGCTCGAGGAACTGGCCTTGACGCCGCTGGCCAAGAACAAGGCCTACACGCTCAGCGGCGGCGAAAAACGGCGGCTGGAAATCACCCGCGCGCTGGTGACCAGCCCCAGGTTGATGCTGCTGGACGAGCCGTTCAGCGGCATTGATCCGATTGCGGTCTATGAAGTGCAGAAGATTGTGCGCCGCTTGAAGGAGCGCGGGCTGGGCATTTTGGTCACCGACCACAATGTGCGCGAGACCTTGAAGTTGATTGACCGCGGCTATATCATCCACAAAGGCCAGGTGCTCGTGGAGGGGGCGTCCGAATTTCTGGCGAACGACCCGAAGGCGCGCGAGATTTATCTGGGGCCGGAATTTAATTTGTGAACATGCAACGCCAGATCGTCACCGTTGAACGGTTTTACCAGGAACACGCCGCCGCGCTGCAAATGCGGCTGCTGGCGGGGGAACGCGGTCTGAAGCGCGTCATCCGCGAAGCGACGGTGAACCGTCCCGGCCTCGTGCTGGGCGGATTCACGCATTACTTCGCCTACAAACGCGTGCAGGTTTTCGGCAACGCGGAGGTGTATTATTTGCGGTCGCTCACGTCCGCCGAACGGGCGAAACGTTACGCCCACTTTTTCGCCTTCAAAATCCCGTGCATTGTTTTCAGCCGCGGTTTCCGCCCGGACCGGGAATTTATGGCCGGCGCCGAGCAGGCGGGCGTGCCGGTTTTTCAATGCCCGACGATCACGATGAAATTCATCAATGCCGCGACGCTCGCGCTCGAAACCATGTTTGCGCCGCGCGGCTCCGAGATGGGCAGCATGGTGGACATCCTCGGTGTGGGGGTGCTGATTCGCGGGGAGAGCGGCATCGGCAAAAGCGAGGCGGTGCTGGCGCTCATCGAGCGCGGCTACAGCCTGGTTTCCGATGACGTGACGCGGGTGATCCTGGAGGATGGCCGCGAAGTCGTCGGCACCTGCGCCGAATTGACGCGCGACCACATGGAAATCCGCGGCATCGGCATCATCAACGTCGCCGCGATGTTCGGCGTCAAAAGCATTCGCAACAAAAAGCGCCTGGACCTCGTCGTCACGCTCAAGGTGTGGAACGAAGTTGAGGATGTGGACCGCATCGGCATGGAACAGGAATTCGTGAAAATTCTGGGCGTGGATATTCCGCACATCATCATTCCCGTCCGTCCCGGACGCGACCTGGCGCGGCTCATTGAAGTTGCCGCATTTCAGACCAAGCTGAAAATGTCCGGTCACAACGCGGCTCAGGAATTGAACGACCGCCTCATTGCCCACATGAGCCAGGGCAAGCCGCCGCCGTCGGCGTAAAATTCAATGGCACTTCATCCCCACATCGTATAGTGTAGCCTGAGCAAGCCGATGAGCGCAAAAAAGCTGGCGGACAGCGAGTTCTTCACCAAGGAACTCACGATCTCGAACAAGCTGGGCATCCATGCCCGGCCCGCCGCCATGTTCGTCAAGACCGCCAACCGGTTCGCGTGCGAAATTTTCGTCGAAAAGGACGGTGAAAAAATCAACGGCAAGAGCATCATGGGCTTGATGATGCTCGCCGCCGGGCCCGGCAGCAAACTGACCCTGCACGTTCGGGGTGCCGACGCCCAGGCCGCCATCCTCGAACTCGAAGCCCTCGTCAAACGCAAGTTTGATGAGGAATGAGAGGCGCGTGGCGCGCGATGCGTGAAGCGTGAAGGTGCTGCAAGAAACCGTAGCTCACGCCCCATTTATACGTTTCACGCGCACGTTTTCGCAAACTTTGAACTTTGAACTCTGAACACTGGTCTTTAGTCTTTCGGAATGGCTGCTGCTGAAATTGACATCAAATACGTCGCGCATCTGGCGCGGCTGCATCTCACCCCCGACGAGGAAAAGAAACTTGGCGCGCAACTCGGCGGCATCCTCGGCTACATCGAGAAGTTGAAGGAACTGGACGTGGTCGGCGTCGAGCCCACCGCCCACGCCGTGCCGCTGGTCAATGTCACGCGCCCGGACGAAGTCCGCCCGTCGCTCCCGCACGACGATGCCCTCCGCAACGCGCCCGCGCAGGCCAACGGACTTTTCATGGTGCCCAAGATTGTGGAATAGAACGAAAAATCACCGGTTCACATGGAAAACATTCAACATTCAACATTCAACATCGAACTCCGAATAAGAGGTCTGGCGGTTGTTCCTTGGATGTTGGGCGTTGAGCGTTGAATGTTGAATGTTGAATGTTTATGCGGCTAAATCAATTGACCATCTCCGAACTGACCGCCAAGCTCGCGAAACGCGAAGTCTCCGCGCGCGAGGCCATGCAGTCGTGTCTCGACCAAATCGCGCGCGTGGACAAAAAAATCCACGCCTTTATCAGTTACAATGCCGATGACACGCTGGCGCAGGCCGAGGCAGCGGACCAGGAGCTGGCCAAAGGTGGCAGCACCGCAAGGTGCCTGCTGGGAATTCCGGTCGCGGTCAAGGACGTGCTCGCCGTCAAAAATCAGCCGCTCAATTGCGGTTCGAAAATCCTCGGCAAATTTGTTTCGCCCTACGACGCGACGGTGGTCGAAAAGTTGAAGGCGGCGGGCGCGATTGTCTTTGGCCGGCTGAACATGGACGAATTTGCCATGGGCAGCTCGACGGAAAATTCCGCGTTTGGCATCACGCGCAACCCGTGGGACACCACGCGCATTCCCGGCGGCTCGTCCGGCGGCTCGGCGGCGGCGGTTGCGGCCGACGAAGCGATTGCCACGCTCGGCTCGGACACCGGCGGCTCGATTCGCCAGCCCGCCGCGTTGTGCGGTTGCGTCGGCCTGAAACCAACCTACGGCCGCGTGTCGCGCTACGGCCTCGTCGCCTTCGCCTCGTCCCTCGATCAGATCGGTCCGTTTACGAAAGACGTCCGCGACGCGGCGACGATGCTCGGCGTCATCAGCGGACACGATTTGCGCGATTCCACCAGCGTGCCGCAACCGGTGCCGGATTATGCCGCGAGCCTGACCGGCGACATCAAGGGGTTGAGGCTTGGCCTGCCGAAGGAATACATGATTGGCGGGCTGGATCCCGAAGTGAAAGCCGCCGTGGACGCCGCCGTGGAACAATTTGAAAAGTTGGGCGCGGAAATCGTGGAAATTTCCCTGCCGCACACCGACTATGGCGTGTCGGTTTATTACATCATCGCCACGGCGGAGGCGTCGGCGAATCTGGCGCGGTTTGACGGCATTCGCTACGGGGCGCGGGTGGATGGCGCGGATCCGATTGAACTATACCGCCGGACGCGCGGCGCGGGTTTTGGCGCGGAGGTGAAACGGCGCATCATCCTCGGCACCTACGTTTTGAGCAGCGGCTACTACGACGCGTACTATTTGCGCGCGCAAAAAGTCCGCACACTCATCCGCAACGACTTTTTGCAGGCATTTGAAAAAGTGGATGCCATCGTTACGCCGACCTCGCCGACCGCCGCGTTCAAGATCGGGGAAAAGTCCGATGACCCGTTGCAAATGTATTTGAGCGATATTTTCACGATTTCATGCAACCTGGCGGGCATCTGCGGCATCAGCCTCCCGTGCGGTTTTACCAAAAATCCGAAACTGCCCATCGGCCTGCAACTGCTCGGCAAGCCTTTTGGCGAGGAAACGCTTCTGAAAATCGCCCATGCTTATGAGCTAAACACCTTGTGGCACAGGGAAAGAGCGGCTATAGTAATTTGAGCCAGATCATCCGGTATGAAGCCAAGCCAGCGCGCCAGCAAAATTCTTTTTTTCGTGGGGATGTGCATTCCGCTGCTGGCGCTGATTGTCATGAGCTGGCTTGTGCATAAGACGGGCGAACAATTCCGGGATTCATTTTTTCAAGTGGGGCATACGTACAAAGTCCTGAACCTGGTCCAGCAAACCCAGTTTCACCTTCAGGATGCGGAAACCGAACGGCGCGGCTACCTGTTGACCGGCGGCGATGACTATCTTAACTCATACGGCAGGGCCATGGCCACGGTCCGCAATGACATTGATCAATTGAAAAGTCTCGTCCAAGTCAGGGCCGGGCAACAAACCAACATCCTGGCATTGCAAAGCCTCATCACGGAACGGCTGAGCATTAATCCTGACACGATTGCCGGAAGCAAGGTCAATGCGCATGATGCGCTGGCCGTCGCGTTGACAGACGAGGGCAAAAAAACGATGGAGAAAATCGGCCGCAAGTTGTTCCAAATGGGCCAGGAGGAGGAATACTCGCTTAATATCCATCAGCAGCGCGCAGAAGCCGACTCCATTTCCAGCCAGATCACATCGGTGGTGCTCATTGGGACCGTCATCATGGTGCTGGTTTTAATTGTCATCATCCTGCGGCGGCTCGAAAAACTGCAACAGGTCGTCACCATCTGCGCCTGGACCGGCCAGGTAAAATACGAGGGCGAGTGGATTCGCCTGGATGAATACCTGCAACGCCGGTTCGGTCTTTCCGTTTCGCATGGTCTTTCCCGGGAGGCGGCGGAGAAAATGATTGCGGAAATCAAGGTGTCCAACCGGCCGGGCGGCGAATGGCCGCCGGGCCGATCCGACGCCGTTTGAACCAAACATCGGGCTTGCATTTCAAGTAACTTGATGGTTACTTGATGGAATACATGGCCAGACCGGTCAAACCGAACGGCGCGGTGGCGGGGCGGAATCCCGAACGCACCCGCGAGCGCATTTTGTCCGCCGCTTTGCAGGAGTTCGCGGCGAACGGTTTTGCCGGCGCGCGCGTGGATGCGATTGCCCGGCGGGCGGCCATCAACAAGCGGATGCTCTACCATTATTTCGGCAACAAGGAGCATTTGTTCCGCGAAGTGCTGCGCCGCAAAATCGCCGAGCGGCAGGCATGGGCCGAAAATTTGTCCGGCGACCCCGCGGAAAGCCTGACTTTCTGGTTCGAGGCCACGTGCCAGGACGCGGACTGGGTTCGCCTGCTGGAATGGGAGGCGTTGCAGGACGCGGACAAAAAGCTGATTGACGGGAACACCCGGCGCGTGCTGGCGATACGGTCAACGGGTCGGATCCGCCAACAACAGGCGTTTGGCTATTTGTCCGGCGAATTTGAACCGAGCCACCTTTTGCTGGCCATGCGGTCACTGACGATGTTTCCGATGGCGTTTCCCCAATTGACGCGGCTCATCACAGGCCGGACGGTTTCCGATCCGCACTTTCAGAAGCAGCACGCGAAATTTTTGAGAAAATTCGCCGCCGCGTTCCAGCCGGCGGACAGCCGCCGCATCAAAATCAATTTTGTACATTGAAAATGGCATGAAAAATTCAACCCTGATTCCAACGCTGGCAACGGTAGCGATGATGTTGGTCACCGGCTGTTCGGGCGGCGCAAAAAAGGGCACGGGCGGCACGGGCGCGCCGGTGCTCGTGGCGCAGGCAGTCGAGACCAACGTGCCGGTGCTGGTCAATCCGCCGCCGGTCGGCCACGTGACGCCGTATACGACGGTGACCATCCGCCCGCAAGTCGGCGGCGTCATCAGCCAGGTGCATTTTCAGGAAGGCCAGGCGGTCAGGAAAGGCGACCAGCTGTTCACGATTGACCCGCGACCGATGCAGGCGGTGCTGGCGCATGACCGGGCGCAGTTGGAAAATGCGGAAATCCAGTTCACCCGCGAGCAAAAATTGTTCGAACAAAAATTAGTTTCGCAGGATGAATACGACACCAGCAAGGCCAGCCGGGACACGCTCGCGGCGACCGTGCAAACAGATGAATTGAATTTGAGCTTCACCGAAATTCGCGCGCCGTTTGACGGCCGGACGGGCAGCCTGCAATTTCACGAAGGCAACGTCGTCAAGGCCCCGGACGACACGCTGCTGACCATCAATCAGATTCATCCGATTTACGTCGCGTTCGCCGTGCCGGAGCAATACCTGCCGGAAATCAAAAGGGAGATGCGCGAAAAGACGCTGAAAGTACAGGCGACTTTTCAAAACATGGACGCGCTGCCGCAGGGCGAATTGACGTTTATTGACAACGCCGTTGACATGACGACCGGCACGATCCAGCTCAAGGCCACATTTCCCAACGAAGACAATACGTTGTGGCCGGGGCAATTTGTGCAGGTGGTGCTGACGCTGTCGGATCTGACGAACGCCATCGTCGTGCCGTCGCAGGCGGTGCAGACGGGACAAAACGGCCAGTTTGTTTACGTCGTGAAGCCGGATCTAACTGCCGAGGAGCGTCCGGTAACCGTTGGCATCACGTATCAAGGCGAGACCGTGGTGCAAAGCGGATTGAAGGCCGGCGAAACCGTGGTAACCGACGGCCAGTTGCGTCTGACTCCTGATGCCAAGGTCGACATCAAGAGCGCCCTTTCGTCCACCAACGCAACCACAATGGGAAAATGAAGAAACATCCAACAACCAACATCCAACAACCAACATCCAATGACGCGGCGTCCACAGTGTGGGTGTTCAATGATGGCGACAATGGAAATCGTAAATACGACTTGGAGGTGCGCCTGTTGGAGTTTGCCTCGGCGGTGATTGACCTGTCCGAGCAGTTGCCGGATTCCCGCGCGGGCAACCATGTTGCCGGACAAATTCTACGTTCAGGCACATCGCCCTATCCGAATCACGGGGAAGCCGAAGATGCCGAGTCGCGCGAAGATTTCATTCACAAGCTCAAGGTCTGCCTCAAGGAACTGCGCGAAACCCGTCGCTGGGCGCGGCTCATCCAGCGCAAAAGCTGGGTGAAGGACAAAACGACCTTGCTTTTTATTTTGAGCGAAGCTGACGAACTCATCCGCATTTTCTTTTCCAGCATTCAAACGGCGAGACGGAATTTATTGAACGAACGCCGGACTCGTGAAGCCGGCTGAAAAATTGGATGTTGAATGTTCGTTGTTGGATGTTGGATGTTTTGAATTTTAATTTACTATGAACGTTCCCGAACTGTTCATCCGCCGCCCGGTGATGACCACGCTGGTCATGTCGGGCATTTTGCTGTTCGGCCTTGTCGGCTATCGCCTCCTGCCGGTGAGCGATCTGCCCAGTGTGGATTATCCGACCATCCAGGTGTCGGCGAGCCTGCCCGGCGCGAACCCGGACACCATGGCGTCTTCCGTGGCCACCCCGCTGGAAAAGCAGTTCTCGATCATCGCCGGCGTGGACTCCATGTCGTCGGTCAGTTCGCTGGGCAGTGTGCAAATCACCATCCAGTTCACGCTGGATCGCAACATTGACGCGGCGGCGCAGGACGTGCAGGCGGCCATTGCGCGGGCGGCGCGGCAACTGCCGCCGAACATGCCCTCGCCGCCCACCTACCAGAAGGTCAACCCGGCGGATTCACCGATTCTTTATCTCGCCTTGTCGTCGCCCACCCTGCCGCTTTCAACGGTGGACGATTACGCCGAGACGTTGCTGGCGCAGCGCATTTCGATGATCACCGGCGTCGCCCAGGTGTCGGTCTTTGGCTCGCAGCAATACGCCGTGCGCGTGCAGGTGGACCCGAACAAACTGGCGGCCTACGGCATTGGCATTGATGAAGTTGAGACGGCGGTGGAGCAGGGCAATGTGGACCAGCCGACCGGCACGCTTTACGGCCGGCATCAGGCGTTCACCGTGCAGGCCAACGGCCAGCTCCAGAAAGCGGCGGACTACCGGCCGCTCATCGTCGCCTATCACAATGGCCATCCGGTGCGCCTGCAGGAACTGGGGCGCGTGATTGACAGCGTGCAAAACGACAAGGTGGCAAGCTGGTTTGACACCACGCGCGCCATTGTGCTGGCCATCCAGCGCCAGCCCGGCGCGAACACGGTCGCCGTGGTGGACAACATTACCCGCTTGCTCCCGCAATTCCGCAATCAAATCCCGGCGGCCGTGCATATTAACGTTCTTTTCGACCGTTCGCAGTCCATTCGCGATTCGGTCGCGGATGTCGAACACACGCTTTTCATCGCCGTCTGCCTCGTGATCCTGGTCATCTTCCTCTTTCTGCGCAACCTCTCGGCCACGCTCATTCCGAGCTTGGCGCTGCCCATGTCCATCATCGGCACGTTCGCGGCCATGTCGCTGCTCGGTTACAGTCTCGACAACCTTTCGCTCATGGCGCTGACATTGTGCGTCGGATTTGTCGTGGACGACGCCATCGTCATGCTTGAAAACATCGTGCGCCACATGGAAAACGGCGAGCCGCCGATGCAGGCCGCGTTGAACGGCTCCCGGGAAATCGCGTTTACCATCATTTCCATGACGCTGTCGCTGTCAGCGGTGTTCATTCCGGTGCTGTTCATGGGCGGCCTGCTGGGGCGGCTGCTGCATGAATTTGCCGTGACCATCGTTTGTGCGGTGCTGGTGTCCGGCTTTGTCTCGCTGACCTTGACTCCGATGATGTGCAGCCGGTTCATCCGCTCGGAGCACGGGAGAAAACATGGCCCGCTTTACAACGCCTTCGAGCGCTTCTTTGACGGCATGCGCGGCGCCTATGACCGCAGTTTGCAGGTGGTCATGCGCCACCGGCTCGCGACGCTCAACGTGTCGCTGGCCGTGCTGGTGGCGACCCTGGCCCTGTTTGTCGTGATTCCCAAGGGGTTTTTCCCTGACGATGACACCGGCCAGGTTTTCGGCATCACGGAGGCGGCGCAGGGCATTTCCTTCGATGCGATGCGCGAGCATCAGATGGCCGTGGCAAAAATCGCCGCCGCTGACCCGAACGTGGCGGACTTCATGTCGTCCATGGGCGGCGGTGGCGGAAACAATGGCCGCATCTTCATGCGTTTGAAACCGCGTTCGGAGCGCAAATTGAACGCGAACCAGGTCATCCAGGAACTCCGTCCGAAATTCGCCCAGATTCCGGGCATCAACGTCTATCTGCAAAATCCGCCGCTCATCCGCGTCGGCGGCATGTTGAGCAAGGCGCTGTATCAATTCAGTTTGCAGGACACCGACACGAAGGAGCTTTACCATTGGTCGCCGATTCTGATGAACAAGATCGCCGCGATAACCAATGTCTTTCAGGACGTGACCAGCGATCTGCTCGTTGCCAATCCGCAGGTGATGGTTGAAATTGACCGCGACAAGGCCTCCGCCCTCGGCGTCACGGCCGCCCAGATCGAAAACGCGCTCTACGACGCCTATGGCGAACGCCAGTCCTCCACCATTTACACCGACATCAACGAATACTGGGTCATCCTCGAGGTCGAACCGCAATTTCAACGCGACCCGGATGCGCTCGGGCAGCTCTACATCAACAGTTCGGTCACCGATACCAACGGCTTTCCGAAGCATGTTCCGCTCAACGCTGTCGCCCGGCTCTCGCGCAATCTCGGGCCGATGAGCATTTCCCATGTCGGCCAGTTGCCGTCCGTCACCATTTCCTTCAACCTCGCGCCCGGGGTTTCCCTCGGCACCGCCGTTGAACAGGTGCAAAAACTCCAGGCCGACCTGCATCTGCCAGCGACCATCAGCGCCAGCTTTCAAGGCTCGGCGCAGGTTTTCCAGTCTTCCTCGCAGGGACTCATCCTGTTGCTCGCCATGGCCGTTGTCGTCATCTACCTCATTCTCGGGATCCTTTATGAAAGCTTCATCCATCCCATCACGATTTTGTCCGGCCTGCCCTCGGCGGGTTTTGGCGCGCTGTTGACGCTGATGTTGTTCCATCTGGACCTGAACATCTATGGCTTTGTCGGCCTCATCATGCTCGTCGGCATCGTGAAGAAGAACGCCATCATGATGATTGACTTCGCCATTGACGCGCAACGGGGTGGAAAATCCGCCGCCGAGGCGATTCACGAAGGCTGTCTGCTGCGCTTCCGTCCCATCATGATGACCACCATGTCCGCGCTCATGGCCACACTGCCCATCGCGCTCGGCTTAGGCGCCGGCGGCCAGGCCCGCCGGGCGCTCGGCCTGACCGTCGTCGGCGGATTGGTGGTATCGCAATGCCTGACACTCTACATCACGCCGGTGATTTATCTCTACCTGGAATCAGCCCACCAATGGTATCTGCGCAAACGCGCCAAACGCGCGCGGATGCAACCGGGAATCAACCCGGCGGCGGCGTGATTCCAAGCAGGAGACGGGGCAACGAAGTCGCAAATTTCCCGAAACCGGAACCTGGATGCGCCAGACCCGAAACAAGTCAGAGCCTCCTTACCCATCGCACTAGGTGCAACGACACGGCAGGCGTCGGCCTGGTCACGACGTATCCGTCTGGGCAGAACACTGCTCAATGAACAGCCATCAAGGCGGGGATGACACCACACGGTAGAATCGTTGCGAGTAGTGATCGATGACATCCGAGGTTGTCGTCACGGCATTGGTGGCGAGGATCGGGCTCCCGAGGTTGACCCAGTTTGTGGACCTCAGATCGGAAACGTACTGCACTTGATAAGTCTGTCCAGTGACCGTGTTCCAAGCGATGACGATCATGCCATTCAGCAGCAGCGTTGGGGTTCCAAAGGCCGGAGTTGGCACCAGCGAAGGCATCGTGAGCCGGAAAATGACACCGTTGTCCGTCGGGCCGCCACACGGCGTAACCCCGTACAGATTGTCGTCCGTGCCTTCCACCAGCGAATCCTGGGGGTTCGCGCCATTGGCTCCGTTAAACCAAGCCAGGGTCGTCAGCGTGCCATTGGTGGTGATTTGGAATACGATGCCGTCGCCAAAGGTGCCACCATACGCCGTTGTGCCATAGAAGTTGCCGTCGCTGGCCTGGATCAGCGCGGCGAACGGAGAACTTCCATCGTTGCCGCCGGTAAACGAATAAAGGGTGGTGAGCTGGCCATGGGTGGTGATTTGGAATACCGTGCCGTCGCCATTGGTGCCGCCATAGGCCGTCGTGCCATACAAATTGCCATCATTGGCCTGGATTACCCCGGCGTAAGGAGAACTTCCATCGTTGCCACCGCTAAACGAATAAAGGGTGGCGAACACCCCGTTGGTGGAGATGGCAAACACAGTTCCGCTGCCGGCGCCGCCCTCCGAGGTGGTGCCATATAGGGTGCCATCGGCCCCCGGCACCAGCTTTGCATCAGGAGAACCGCCATCAGCACCTCCGGTAAATGAATACAGATTGCTCAAGAGGCCGGCGGGGGTGATTTTAAATACAGTTCCCCAACCATACTGTGCGCCACCTTCCAGGGTGGTGCCGTAGAAATTACCATCGGCGCCTTGCACCAGTTCCGCATACGGAAAGCCGCCATCAGCCACATCCGTAAATGAATGAAGGGAACTAAAAGCGCCGGCCGGAGTGATTTTGAATATCGTTCCCCAGCCGCCGCCGGTTCCCCCCGTTGAGGCCGTGCCGTAGAAATTGCCATCCGCTCCCGGCACCAGTCCGGCAACCGGAAAGCCACCGTCGCCGGTACCGGCGAACGAGTAAAGAGTGGTGGGCGGGCCGTTTGTGGTCGGCTGGATTTGGAACACGGTCCCATAAGCATTGGCGCCGCCATTTTGGGTCGTGCCGTAGAACATGCCATCGGCGGCCTGCAACAGGGCGTTGGGGTTGGCGCCGTCCTGGCCGCCGCCGAACGAGTACAGGTTGGTCAGCAAAATCTTCGACAGCGCCAGAACCGCGCCTGTGCTCGACACCCATCCCACGGAATTGCTGACGATCACCGAATACGTTCCGGTGTTGTCCGAAGCGACGCTGGCAATTGTCAACAGCGTGGTGGCGGTGCCGATAATATTGGTGCTGTCCGCGAGATTGGTTCTGTTGAGTTGCCATTGATAGTAAAGCGGAAAATTTCCAACCGCCGCCACCCGGAAGGCCGCTGTTGCCCCTGGCGGGACGGTCTGGTTTGTCGGTTGCAGGGTGATGGTTGGGGAAGAAGAGGCGGTCACGGCAAGCATCGCGGGTGTGCTCGTGACCGAGCCAAAACTATTGCTCACGATCACGGAGTAAGATCCTGCATTGGCCATTGCCACAGTGGTCAACGTCAATACCCGGGTGCTGGTCCCGAAGACATTGCCAGCATCGGCCAGGTTGGTGTTGCTCTCTTGCCATCGGTAAGACACCGGGAAGCTGCCCAGGGTGGCCACGCTGAGTTTTATCGTCTGCCCCAGGAACGCTGTTTGGGGTCTGGGCTGGGTCGTGATTTGCAGCGGTTGGTTGGCGATTTTCACCACATAAGCCCGGCCATAGCCACTGCTGCCACCGAAGGCCGTCGTGCCATACAAATTGCCATTTGCGTCTTGCACCGGAGCGGACAGGGGAGAGCCCACACTGGTGGAAAACGAACCCAGCGTGGTCAACGTGCCGTCGGGAGTTATGGCAAACACGGTGCCAACCCCGTAGGTGCCGCCGTACGCAGTCGCTCCATAAAGATTGCCGTCCAAACCCTGCGTCAGTCCGCCGTAAGGGGCGGCGCCGTTCGAATAGTTGAACGAAACCAGGTTCGTGAGCCCGCCGTCCGGGGTCATTTTGAAAACGAAGCCATATCCGAAGCTGCCGCCGTCGCTCGTGGTGCCGTAAAAATTCCCGTCCGCGTCCTGAACCAATCCTCCATAGCTGAAACCTGCGTTGGCGCCCAATGAAGCCAAAGTCGTCAATGCCCCATTCGTAGTTGTGCGGAATACCGTCCCTTCGCCACCCGTGCTGTTCGTAGTGGTCCGGCCGTACAAATAGCCATCGGCGCCTTGCATCAAACCGCCCCAAGGCGTGGCGCCATTCACAACGTTGAAGGATACAAGGTTGGTGAGCACGCCGTCCGGGGTCATTTTGAAAACGTTGCCATACCCAAAGGCTCCGCCGTAGATCGTGGTGCCGTAGAAGTTGCCGTCCTGCCCTTGAGCCAGCGCGCCCGCCGGCTCATTGCCGTTTACGCCATTGAAGTAGGCCAGCGTTGACAGCACGCCGTTGGTGGTCATCCGGAACACCGTGCCGGCGGCCGTCGTGCCGTACAGATTACCATCCCGGCCCGCAGTCAAACCCGCAAGCGGATTGGCGCCATTGCTGCCGCTAAACGAGACCGGGAATGTGACCGTCCCGTTCGTGGTCAACCGGAACACCGTGCCCCCGCCATAGATGCCGCCATACGTGGTCGTGCCATAAAAGTTGCCGTCCGCAGCCTGCACGAGCGGCCAGTAAGGATATTCACCCGAGTTGGGGGCGTTGGTGAACGTGTACAGGCTGGATATTGAAATGGCCGCCCGAACGGGCAGGAAAGTGAGTGAACAAATCGCAACTGCCAATGGGAAAAATCGAACTGGTTTCATGGTTTCCTTTTTATGATGTTACGGCAACGGCGGACCGACTTTGATGCGATAAAATTGCATGGGCAACGTCAACCCATTGGTGTCCGTCCACTGGAAGGAGTTGGTCGCCGGCGAGTTGGTGATGAAGAGCGTGCTCCAGTTCACGAGGTTCGAGGACGCCTGCACCGCGTAGTCGGGTCCAACGATGCTGTTAGTGACGCGCAGTGTGAACTGGCCGTTGCTCCAGCGGGCCGACGGCACCGTCGGCAATGCCAAAGGATTGACCGCGATCGTGAAGCTCTGCGTGGCGCTCAGGCTGGGGGAGCCGTTGTCCGTCACTTTCAGCGTCACCGGATTGATGGTGTTGGCATCGGTCACCGCGGGCCGCCAACGGAAAGTGGCGTTGGTAGGGTTCAGTTGAATGAGCGTGGCGCTGGCCGGCGCGCCGGGCAGGCTGAAGGTCAGTGCCGGCGACTGGTAATCAACGTCGGTGGCACTGGCGGTGAGGGCGACCGTCTGCCCCACGTTGACGGTCTGGTTGCTGATCGCCGCCAGCATCGGCGGGGGATTGTTAATGACGGACGAGACGTACACATTATCAAACACGGAAGTACAAATCACGACGTTGTCCCGCGCACACACGGCCAGGCCCGCATAGACGGTGGGTGCCATGGTGATGGTGACCGGATCCCCGAGCGGGTCCCAGGAGATTCCGTCCGGCGACATGGAGGCCTGAAAGACGTTGTTGGTGCGCGTCAGTTGCACCCAATAGGGCGCGGTCAATCCATAGGCGATGCTGGAGGTGGCATCACCCCCGGTGGTGCTCCGCCAAATGAACTCGTTTCCAGCCGTCGGCTCAACGTCCACCAGCGCATGGCGGGAAGATGCGGTGAGAGTTTCGCGGATCATCACCCCGCCCTTCGCGTTGGTATCAACATACTGCACGCTGACGACGTGGGCGCGGATTGCACCGTTGCCGTTCATCGGAACATAAACGAAATGGAAGGCGTCGGCGTCGTTCCAGATGTCGTTGCCGGAACCCGAGATGGTAAACGGCCCACCGCAGGATGAGGCGCTTCCCGCATGGCCCACCAAACCGATGTCCATGCTCGTGAAAGGCGTTGCCAGATACGGCACTGTGACGCCAACTTCCGGGGACGGCACACTTTCCACACCCCCGACCGTCATCGTGACAACGTAATAATAAGTCTGGCAGGTGCCGACTGTGGTGTCGGCATAGTTGGTGGTGACGAGGCTGCTGGCGATGGGGATGTAAGGGCCGCCGCTGACGTACGAACGTTTCACAGCATAGCCGGTCGCTCCGGCGTGAGCGTTCCACTGCAACTGGATTTGAGAATTGACGGCCACAGCGGTCAAACCCGCGACGAAGGCCGTCGGCGTCGCGCTCGCTTCGCCCGAGTTGGCGCTTTCACCGACGATGTTCACAGCCGACACCACGAAGTAATAGGGCGTGTTGTTCGCAAGGCCGGTGACAATGAGGTTGGTTGCGGCCGCGTTCGCCACGTTCGTATAAGGACCGCCGCTGGTCGTCGAGAATTTGACGTTGTAACTGGTCGCTCCGGGGGAAGCCGCCCAACTCAACGACGATTGGGTATCGCCTCCCATGGCCGTAAGGCCCGTTGGTGCGGCCGGCACGGGCGGGAACAAGGTAACCGCGCTGGCCGCGGTGGAGTTGAAGCTTTCTCCGGCCGGGTTCACGGCCGACACCACATAGTAGTAAGTTGTAAGATTACTGACGGTTGTGTCCATAAAACCGGGGCCGCCCGTGTTCGAGGCAACCACGGTGTAAGGCCCGCCGCTGGCGGTGGCCCGCTTCACGTTGTATGTGAACGCGCCGGGCACCACGTCCCAACTGATCCTCACCGGCCCATCGCCGCCGGCGACGGCGGCAACGCCGCCGGGAGCGGCCGGGGCCGGCAAACTGGCGGCCGCCGTGATGGTGATATTCGTGGAAGTCAGCCCCGAGGAACTCGCACTCAACATTATGGCGCCGGATTGATTGGTGGACTGGATGATGACCTCGGCCAGACCGTTGAAGACGGTGCGCTGACTGCTGCCCTTGTCCGCTTCTTGAGAGCTGGGATTGCCATTGCCCACACCAATGATGGCTCCGCCGCTGATCGCAAAATTGACGAGGTTGGAGGCGATGGGCATCACGCGGCCCTGGGAATCCAGGACAGCCACCGTCACCACGGACACGTCGCGGCCGTCGGCCAGGATGGTGCTGCGGTCCGGCCAGAGCGCGATGGCGGCCGGTGCCCCGGTGGTCACCACGGTGTTGGTGATCACCGCCACGCCATTGTTATAGCCTATGGCCTGAAGCGTTCCCGACGCATAAGGTACGTTGTCCCATTCGACGTGGCCCTGAACATTGAGCGTTTGCCGTCCCAAACTGACGCCGTTGGTGAACAATTCCACCGCCTGGCAATTGCCAAAAGCCCAGACATTGATCGGCTGGCCGGGCGTTGACCAATTCCAGTGCGGGAAGACGTGCAGCACGGGTTTGAACGTCCAGTTGGCTTGATAGTAATAGAACAAATCCTTCGGGAAGCCGCACGTGTCCAGAATGCCAAAATGCGAGTTGATGCAGGGCCAGCCATAAGGCGTGGGCTCGCCGCGATAATCGAACCCGGTCCAGCAGAATCCGCCGGACGACCAGGGACGGGCAGCGTAACACTGCCACCAGGCTTCCGCCGTCTCCCCCCAGCTTACCGGGTTGAGGTCGTAACCCCAGAGGTAGCCGTTCACCGCGTCATTGGTATATATGCCGCGATCCGTGATCTGACTGGAAGTTTCCGTGCCGATAATGGGCGCGTCCGGGTTGCCGGCGTGGTACGTATCCAGTTGGCTCAGTTGATAATTGAAGCCCTGAACATCCAGCACCGAGCTGAAGCCGCTGCCCCACGAATTCAGGGCGGCGGTGCACAAGCGTGTGGAATCCAATGAATGGACCAGGTTTTGCATCACCTGCATGATCGCAGCCTCGGTGGTCGTGCCTTGGAGCGATTCTTCATTGGCCAGCGACCACATGAACACCGAAGGATGATTCCGGTCCCGGCGAATCTGACGGCTCAGTTCGCCCAACGGCTCCGCATTGGTCCCAATCCGCCGATTTTCATCCAGCACCAGCATTCCCAACTGGTCGCAGGCATCGAGCAATTCCGCCGTCGGCGTGTTATGCGACGACCGATACGCGTTGCACCCCATCTCCTTCAACCGTTCGATGCGGTAATACTGCAGCCGGTCCGGCAGCGCCGAACCCACGCCGGCCATGTCCTGATGGTTGCACATCCCCTGGATTTCCACGTGCTGGCCATTGATGAATACGCCGTTGGTTGAATCAATCGAAACTGTCCGCACGCCAAACGGCGTGTTGTAAATGTCCGCAACGGCGTTCTGATTGCTGACCGTGGTCACCAACTTGTAAAGATAGGGCGTTTGCGGCGACCACAAATTGGCCGTCAACATCACGGTCTGGGTCACAACCAGATCCTGGCCGGCCGGCACGCTCACCGCGGAGGTGACGGTGCCGACCGCATTGCTGTTGGCATCCAAAATCGTCGAGGTCAAACTGCCGTTTGTGGTCATCACCCCGCTTTGGTTGGTGACATCGGTTTGCACGGTAAGGGTGGCATTGGAACCCGCCAGCGAAGTAGTCGCCACATAAGTTCCCCATTCCGCCACATGCACCGGATTCGCCGTCGTCAGCCAGACATGCCGGTAAATGCCGGCGCCCTCATAAAACCAGCCCTCAAACCGGCTGGCATCCGCCCGCACCACGAGCACATTGGTCCCGCCGGGATTGGCGTAGGCAGTGGCATCAAAATTAAAGCTTTCATAGCCACTGACATTCCGGCCCAGGATGTGGCCGTTCAACCACACCAGGCAATTGCGATACACGCCGTCAAATTCCAGCCACAGCGCCTGGCCGGCAGCGCTGGCGGGCAGCGTGAACGTGTGGCGATACCAGCCGATGTTATTGGCACCAAAACTGGAGCTGCCGACCGGCTTGAAACCATGGCTTTCGTCCGCGCTCGTGTCGAAAGGCAATTCCACCACCCAATCGTGCGGCAGGTTGAGCTGACGCCAGCCGCTGTCGTCGTAGTTCGTCTGGACAAAGGAGACATTCTCCCCCGCGTGCGTGGCGATGGGATCAATCCGAATGGATTCCATGTAGGTCTCGGTATTGGTCCCGGCGCCCACTTCGTCGGAATTCAACTTGGGCAAATAGTCGATTTCAGGATACCAGGTGACGTTGGTGGTGACATCCGACGGATCGCCCAGTTGAAACCGCCAGCCGGCGTCCAGCAAAATCCGCTGACGCGGCGGGCTTTGGGCGAATGAATTGTCTGCCCGGAAACACAGGATGATGAAGCACCCGGTAATGCATTGGAACCAGCGCGAGATTGACATAACGATGGGTTGATTTTTACGGCAACGGCGTCCTGATGTTGATGTGGTGAAATTGTACCGTCCATGAGAACGGCAACAGTGACGAATCTGCATCCAGCCCTGGGCTCCAGTCAATCCGATTCGTCGCAGCCGGCATGCATGATCCGGCCGGGTTTCGCCGCCGACCGGCAGGGCAAACTGGCCGTTGCGCCGGGCGAACGGCGACCGGAAAGGCGGTGGCGGTGAAGGTCGGGCGCGTCACTCCGTGCGCGCCGGCGTGCGCGGGCAGAGAACTGCCCGCTCTGACTGCCCCGTTGGGTCAATCTCAATGTGAACTGCCATAAGCCCGAACTCCGAAGTTGAATCGTGGGCTGCGAAAGGCGCGCGGCCTTCAGGCCGCTTCAACGTCCGCAAAGCCTGCGATTCACAAATGTCCAAAACCCCTCGGGGCGGTGAAGCGGCGTAAACGCCGCGCTCCGGCACACTCATTGATGCACTCACCTTTTTCCACTTCGGAATTCGGGATAAGTTGAATTTCGGCGTTGGCGGAGTGCGGCCGGGACGGCCGCAGCCAGGGGAGATGGGCGGGCGGTTGGAAAATATTTCGTGACTTGAATGAAACCCAATTGCTGCGCCCGGGGACGGGCGCACTCCAACAGGGCATCGTCCCACCGCCACTACCGGCAACTTCGGGGTGCCGGTTAAAAAGTCACGACGCGATAAAACCGCTGGCCGGCATTCGGCGCGAGGTCGGTGGCATAGCCTTGGTTGCCGGCAACCCACGTGTTCCCGCTCAAGGTTTGCCAGGCGGCGTCGGTCAGATTGTTTTTGAATTGGACCTGATAGGTCGCTCCCAGCGCCGCCGGCCACGTCAGCGTGGGGCTTTGGCGGGATGCCGGGGCAAAAACCATCTGCCCGACGAACACCGGCGTGGGATTGGACGTGGCAATCTTCACCGCGACCATGTCGTTGGCCTGGTTGTAATCCTGCGGCATCAGGTCCGAAGCCCAGCTTTGGAACACGACCGTCTGGCCGTCCCCGCTGAACATGGGCGCGAGCGAGCGGTTGTTGCCGGTGGTTCCCGACGCGTTGGCGCTCAGGAGCGTGTTGATACCGGTCTGCCGGTCGTAAAGGAACACATTCGGGATGCTGTTCGTCACGCCGGAGATGATGTTGGTGACAAAACTGCGAAAGGCCACGAACCGGCCGTCGGGACTGATGGCGGGAGAATCCGACGGCCCATTCGGGGCGCCGGTCAGGTTGCTCTGGCTGACCAGGAAATTGCTGCGGGTGACAAAATCATAGAGATAAACATCGGCGATGCGGTTGGTGTCGAGGGCGACCTGGGCGCTGGTGGTGGAATATACCAGGAACCGCGCGTCGCCGCTGAATTGCGGTCCGGCGTGAAGCCCGGCAAGCGAAGGAGCCATCAGCCAGTTGGCGTTGGCGGCCCGGTCCGCGGCGTAGAACCCGCTGCTGGTGGAATAGACAATCCGGTTTCCATCCGGGCTGATGGCCAGGCGGGTGATCGTGCCGGTGCTGGTATTGGTGTAGATCGTCGCGCCCGCCTGCGAATCCCACACATAGAGATAGGGTGATGAAACGCCATTAAACGCTGAATATCCATAAAACGCAACGAAATGGCCATCGGGAGTTATGGCATCGGAGTACACGCCATTCACAGATGAGTTGATAGACGTGGTAAGGGCACAAGTCGTGCCGGCTTGTAGATTTTGCAAGAACAAGTTTTCCGACATATACAAGTTTGCGAACCAACTGCCGTACACACTGGTGTAACTGTTGGTGGTGGCAATGTTTGCCGTGCTGCGGAAAAGAACATATCTGCCATTGGCGCTGATCACCGGCGAATAGGAATTGATATATGAATTGGGGCTGGCGTTCACGCTGACCAGCGTGGTAGTCCCGGCCTGTAAATCCCGGACTAAGACATCCTGCGCACCGTATTGGACTTTTTGCGAATTGACAACCGCTGCTAAGTTGGTGGCGCTGCTGGTGAACACCACATAACGGCCATCGCCGCTGATGCTTGGGTCCGATGACATGCCGTTGGCGTTGGCCAGCCCGTTGATGTCGGCGCTGACCAGGAGATTGGTTCCGCCCAGCAGATCATGCACAAACACGGCGCGATACTTGTTGGTGAAATTGGGCACCAGGCTGTCGGCGGCGCTGGCAAAGGCGATGTACCGGCCCGCGGTATCCACGGAAAAAATCGCCGCGGCGCTGGAGCCGGCCGGGGTTTGCGACGGCAACGCCGGCTGGCGGACGGAAATCAACTCGATGGTATTGGTGGTAAGATCGCGCAGAAACACGTCAAAAGCGTGGTTGTTGTCGTTCGGCACGAGGCTTCGGCCCGCGAAATTATAAGCCTGGTTGTAGATGTTCGTCGCGGGGTATTCCTCGGTGCAATCAAAGGCCGCATAACGTCCGTCCGGCGTCAGGCGGACGGGATTCAGGAGGTCCTTGGGGAAACCGGCGCCATTCGGGTCCGCATCCAGCAGGGTGGTGGTGCCGGCCTGGCGATCGCGGAGATACAGGTGAAAATCGCCGGTCACGATGTTGGTGGTCAGAGTGGTGGCGCTGCTGAGAAAGGCGACAAACCGTCCGCTGGAGTCAACGGCCGGCCAGTCGCAGACCGAGTTCGTCGGCATCGCGTTATTGGTGTCGCAACTCACCAGGGTCGTCGCCGCTGTCTGACCGTCCCAGAGATAAATGTAGGAATTCAAGTTCGTATAGGCGACAAAAACAATGAACCGCCCGTCCGGGGTCATGTCCAGATTCCGGTAAAAAGAGCCGGTCTGATTTGCAATTAGAATTGAACTGAAACTTGTATTGGCATTGGAATACACCATGTCCGTGAAACCAGTTTGGAGGTTGTATCGTTGAATGATTGGAAGAATGTATGGTGAATTTAAGGAGTTAAAAGACTCGAACGCGACGAACTGGCCATTGTCGCTGATGGCAAGGTTGTAGGAGAAGTAATAGCCTGCTGTGAAATTGATATTGCTGCTGACCAAAGTTATGGTGCCGGCAACCAAATCGCTGACGAAGACTCCCGCAATATTAGGATAGACGGGGCTGTTGCCGGTGAAAGTGGTGATAAAGGCTGCATAATGCCCGTCCGGTGTAATCTCGGGTGAATCCGAACTGGAAGCTCCGGCCGTGTAACCGACAGTCACAGGAACCATGCCAGCCAGCGCGTCGGAACTGGCGCGGACGGTTGTGCCGTTCTGCAGGTCACGCACAAAGATGTCGCGGATGCCATTCGTGTCGTTCGGTGTCAGGTTGCTGGCGGTGCTGGCAAACGCCACGTAGCGTCCGTCCGGCGTCATGGCCGATTCCCCGGAGACGCCGTTGGCACATCCGCCATTGGTGCTGATGCTGACCAGGATGTTCGTCCCGCTGACCAGATCACGCACGAAAACATCGTTGGCATTGTTGGTGTCGCCGGGCACCAGGTTGCTGGCGGCGCTTTCGAAGAGCGCATATTGTCCGTTGGTGGAAATTTCGACGGGGATGGAATCGCCATTGCCGCCGCCGGTGCCGGCGAGGTTGACGCTTACCAGAATCGTGGTGCCATTGGTGCGTTCGCGCAGGAACGCGTTCATTTTGGGATAACCCTGGACCGCGAAGGGAGTGTTGCTGCTGGTCAGCGCCAGATTGTCTGCCGTGCTGGCGAACAAAACGTAGCGTCCGTCCGGGGAGATGATGGGTTTCATGGAATTGCCGCCGCCGCTGGCGGGCGGTCTCACGGAGGGATCAATGGTGGTGACCAGTTGAAGTAGTGTTGCCATTGCTGAAACAGCCAGAAAAAAAACAGCGAGAGTGAAGAGAACCGCCTTTTGCGAAGGTGCAGGTTGAATTTTCATAAGTTCATTTCCCGGTTTAACGGCCATTCCCGGTCAGTGGATTCCAAAACCCGAGGTTTTTGGCGGGTATGCTCAATTCGTTTGTGTAGGCCGCAACGGTCATGCATTGGGCGCTCCCACTCACGGTCAATACATTGCCGCCTGTGACATGCAGGTTGCCGAGGCCTTCATCCTGTGTTATGCCACAAAGAAGGTCGAGACCAGGATAATTAGCCCCGTCATTGTAGCAGCCCGCGTCTATAGTCTGATCCGGCTCCCACAAAATAATACACGATGGACTCCATATCTGACTTACTCTGCAGGTTCTATAATTAGACTGAGCGGGGCCTGATCCGCAGCCGGCAAAAAAACAAGCCGCCCCGTTCATGACATAAGTGGACAGGGTAAACGTGCGCTTGGCCCAAAGGCTGGATGTTGATAATGTTGGTTTGAGATCATTCGGACAAAGGAAGGTATTCCCATTAAGCACGTATTGCCAAAAGACTCCACCCTTGAGATGCACCACCTGGTTCTGAGGCCAATTTGCAAGATTTACAATAGTGTTCAGGGGGGCGAGACTACGGGCAGGCCGTTGCACATTCCCGCGTATGCCCATCCGGCGGGATAGGGCGGGCTGGCATCATTTCCCCAATTCGGCCAGGGCAGATAGTCCTGATTTTCGCCGGTGTACAGGTTCAAGGCGGTGCCCATCTGTCTCAGATTGTTGAGGCAAACCGTCCGGGCGCTGTTGTCGCCGGACTTGGCCAGCGCCGGCAAAACCACCGCGGCCAGCAGGGCGAGGGTGGCCAGCACGACCAGCAGCTCGGTCAGCGTGAAGGCGCGGTTGCGCTCACAATCGTTTTCCAGTCCGGCATTGGTTTGAGTCGCATTCATGGTTCCAATCGCGTTTTCTGTGTATCCGGTTTATCGCACAACCCGGCTCTGATATTCAAGCCTTTAATAACGATGGTTAAGTTGAAGGGCGCATCTCACTTGCTTGCAACCTCTCATTAGCACCGGGCTTCAGCCCGGTGGGCGCTGGCGATGCGGCTCCAAGCCGTTTCAACGGCTTGGTGGCTGCGGGTGCGGAAAACGGTTGAAACCGTTTTCGTTTCTCCGCGCACGATTCACCCGGCTGAAGCCGGGTGCTAATGAGAAAAATAGCTCTGCAAGAAATTGAGGTGCGTCCGCGCGCGCGCGCGAAAGGCCCTGATTATTCTTATTGCATTCACACCCGGCTTGATTAGAATTCCCGGCTCTGTTTATCAAAACAAATTGTGAACGCTGAACTTTGCAAACGAGCCGCCGAAAAGGTCGGCAACCCGAACGTCCTGGTGAACCTCATTTCCCGCCGGGTGCGCCAGTTGAATTCCGGGGGCGGCGGCCAGAGCCGTCCGCTCATCAGTGACGTGGGGAATCTTGGGGCAGCCGACATCGCGCTCCGCGAACTGCTGGAGGACAAGATCGGCTGGGAAATGCCGGAACCGGTCGAGTTGGTCCGACCGCAACCCAAGAAGCGCAAGAAGCGCTAGTCGCTTTTCAAACAAACTTTGTCCCGCCGGAAGAAAATTCTTCCGGCTTTTTTATTCCGCGCCGTCCGCGTAACCTGCGGTCCATGGCCGACATCGTGACCAATCACAAAGCCCGGCGCGATTATCACATCCTCGAAACGTTCGAGGCGGGCATCGTGTTGCACGGCACGGAGGTCAAATCGCTGCGCGCCGGCAAGGGGCAGATCGCCGACGCCTTCGCGCGGGTGGAAAACGACGAAGTCTGGCTTTACAACGTACACATTGACGAATACTCGCACGGCAATCTCCAAAATCACCAGCCCAAGGCGCCGCGCAAACTGCTGCTGCACCGGTCGGAAATCCGGAAGCTGTTCGAACTGGCGTCGGTGAAAGGCCACGCGCTCGTGCCGCTGGCGTTTTTCTGGAAGAACGGGAAGGTGAAGGTCGCGCTGGCCGTCGGCAAGGGCAAGCAGCAGTACGACAAACGCGAGGAATTGAAACGGCAGGAATCCGACCGCGAACTCAAGCGCGCGCAGATGCACCGGTTCAAGGGAAAGTAATCAAACGCGGGTGGAAGATGGAGGATTGAGGATGGCAAAAACAGAGGACGGCGTTCGACCGGCATCCTCCATTTTCGCGATCAGTCCTTGGCCGTGATTTTCCGTGACGTGTTGCCGTTGACCGGGTCAAATACGATTGAATTATGCAAAATCGTTGGCTTGGCAGGCTGCTCGCAACGTTGGCGCTGCTGGCGGTCATGGCTGGAGCTTTGTGGCATTTCCTCAATCCGGGGACGCGTCATCCGGTTGAGGCACCGCCCCGGATTTCCAAGTCCGATTTTCAATATCACTATTCACCGCCGGTCATTTCCAGTTCCGTGAAGGAAACCGATCCCGAACGCGACCTGGCCGGCCAACCAAAAATCCCGCGGGGAAAAGTTGAGGAATGGCTCGCCAAACATCATCGCGCTGCGGCGAGTTTGCTGGCGGCGTTCCGGGCGCTGGAGGACACAAATTATCTTAACGAGGCGGCGACGAATTTCCCCAACGACCCGCAGGTGCAGTGGACGATCCTGGCGCGCAACGCATTTCCCGAAGACCGGCGGAAATGGCTGGACCTGTTCGAGACGTCATCGCCAAGCAACTCCCTGGCGAATTATTTATCCGCGCAAGACTATTTAAAAAACGGCCAGACCAACGACGCTATCAACGAGCTTTTGGCGGCATCGGGCAAATCGCAGTTTGGCACTTATTCGACGGAGGCTCTTTTGGACGGCGAGGAATTGAACCGGTTTGCCGGGAAAACCCCGCTGGAATCCGGGCAGCTTGCGTTTTCATACTCGATGACCGATGTGTTGACGGAAGATGGAACCCTGAAGCAGCTGGCGTGGAGCGTGGCGGATTTGGAAAAACAGCAAGCGGCCACCGGTGACAGCGTTTCGGTCGAAAATCTTGCCCAAATGGGACTGGCTTTTGCAGACCAAATTCGCAGTGGTGAGAATGGAAAGCTAATTATTAACCAGCTTGTTGGGAACTCCTCCGAAGCGCTGGCGCTGTCGGGTTTGGATCAAAACACCAGCTACGATTTTCTTGATGGCCAGACTCCGGGCCAGGCGCTGCAGCAGATCAAAGAATGGAAGGCGGCCATCAGGGAATTGACGCAGAATTTTGCGGCAGCTTGTCCGGGCCTGACCGAAGAAGAAATGGCCGGCTACGCCGAACGCAAAATAATTTACGGGGAAGTTGACGCGATGCGCTGGGTGGTTCAACAGCATCCGCAAAACAGCCAGTAATATCGAAAGCGGACGGCGCTTCCGCGCCATTCTCCAACTTCAATTTTCAAATTTTAGGTGGCGCCCGGCAGTTGTGCCAACGCCGGGGTCAGGGCGTTGCCGTCTCCAGCGGAACAAATACGACGCACACCGGCTTTCCGACTTCGATGGTTTGCCCGGTCCAGGTCAACCGGCCGGTTTGGGCGTTGACGCGGAAGACCACGATGCTGTCGGAGTCCTGGTTGGCGGCAATCAGGAATTGGCCGGTTGGATCAATGGCAAAACAGCGCGGGGTTTTGCCGCGGGTTGATTGACGTTCGACAAAGTCAAGCCGGCCGCCTGGCTCTTCCACGGCAAACACGGCGATGCTGTCGTCACCCCGGTTTGAGCCGTAAACAAATTTACCGGAAGGATGAACGGCCACCTCGGCGCACGTGTTCTTTCCGTGAAAATCTTCCGGCAGCGTGGAAACGGTTTGAATCTCCTTCAACGCGCCCTGTTCCGGATCGCAAGCGAAAGCCGTCAGGGTGGAACCCAATTCGTTGATGACGTAAGCCCGCCGTCCGTCGGGGCCAAGGGCGATATGGCGCGGTCCGGAGCCGGGTTTTAGTTCGACCCACGGGTTTTCGTCCGCCGTGAGTGCGCCGTTGGTTTCATTGAGCCGGTAAATCATCACCTTGTCCAGCCCCAGGTCGCAGACGAACACCCGATGATGGGCGGCGTCCAAGGCGACACAATGGGCGTGAGGCCCGGCCTGCCGTTGCGGGTTGACGCCGGACCCATGATGTTGAATCACCGCCGTCGGCGGGCCAATCATACCGTTGGTTTGCGCCGGGAAGACCGCCACGCTGCCGCTGTTGTAATTTGCCACAAGCACATATTTGCCGGTGGCATCCACGGCGATGTGGCAGGGGCTTGTGCCTCCGGAGGGCTGCTGGTTCAGGAACTCCAATGTGCCCGCGGGCGCGTCCAGCCTGAAGGCCGCCACCGAGCCGCCGGCCTGGCCATTAAAGTGATCGGTTTCGTTTACGGCAAAAAGAAAGCGGTGACCGGGGTCAACCGCGAGATACGCTGGATTGATGGATTTGGCCGCGAGCGTGGGCGCGCTCAATTTTCCCGAAGCGGTGTCAAAACGGGAAACGTAGATGCCCTGGCTTTTGGTTCCGGTGTAGGTGCCGAAATAGACGAGGCATGGTTTGGAAAGCGCGCTGTCAGCATTCATAGAAAAGGGGACCAGCAGCAACGCCGCCAGTGCGGCACGAACCAGTTTCAATGATGAAAAGAACCGCATAACCGTGACGTCTTCGTTACTCACCTCCCGCGCGCACGGCCAGTTCCCGCCGGGTTCAAAAAGGCGGCGTTCTTCGGGGCAAATCAGGCTTTGACCGCTTCCGGCTTCGTCCAATTCCGTTTGGGCGCCTTGGTGACGAGGCCTTTTTTGATGGCGGCGGCCGAGACGCGGATGTAACGCACTTCGCCGCTGGGGAGGAGGGCTTTCACGCGCTGCAAATTTGGCATGAACTTCCGCTTGGTGATGGCGGTGATGTGCGTGCCGATGCCGCCCTGTTTCTTGGGCTTGCCCGAGCGCCAGATGATGCTGCCCTTCATCGGGCGTTTGCCGGTCAGTTCACAAATGCGTGCCATAAAAATTAAATAATGAGTTGCAAAGCCTACCAGTGAAACCCGCGCTGGCAAGCACTATTTGGCAGCACTATTTGGCGGGGTGCATCTTGACACTGTCCTTAAATTTTAGAGAAATTAGAGAATAACGGTTCCTCGACCGGCAGAAACATAAACCATGCAAGCCGTGTCATCACATGAAACCAACATCCAAGCCATTGCCAAGCCTGGCGGACATCGAACGTGAAGTCGTAGCTGAAAGCCGCGAATGGGGGCGCCAGCGATTGGAGGAACGCCTGCAAAAACTAGCCGAGGAACACGGCGAGGTTTTCCCCCCTAAAGCAACGTCGGAGCAGGCCGCTGACGCTGCGCAGCGAGTTGGGCGAGGTAAAGCTCGTCGTTGATTACGGACAGGATCCCAGCACTGGTCAATGGGGTTGTCCGCTGCGGGCGGCGTGGCAGTTGGGTCCGCATCAGAAACTGACGCCTGGGTTTGCCGAGAAACTCTGTTTCACGGCCACGGCCACCGGTTCTTATGAGGAGGCCGCACAGGTGGCCAGCCGCTGGGCGCAAACCATCGATGACGCGACGCTCCATGCCTTGGTGCAGCGGATGGGCGCATGTGCCGAGGCGCAGGCGCAGCGCCGGTATGAGCAACCGCCAGTGGAACGCTTGCCCCAGCGCGGCCCCAGCGAGTTGGGAGTGTTGATGGCAGACGGTTGCCAATTGCGCTATCGGGGTCCGGGGTGGGGCAAGCAGAAAACCCAGCAAGACCGCGTGGAATGGCACGAATTGAAGCTGGGGGTGTTCTATCGCCAAGAGGCATCCGCCCCTACAGAAACGGGACGCGGCCTGCTGATCGACAAGCTCGTGGTCAACTGGCAGGACCAGTCAGGGGAATTGGGCCGGCGGCTTAACTGGGAAGCCTTGCGTGAAGGGTTGGGGCGTGCCGAGCAGTTGCTGTACTTGGGCGATGGTGCCGAATGGGTTTGGAACCTGAAGCAGGATCGCTGGAAGGAGGCGGTGGAACTGCTGGATTTTTTCCACGGCAGCGAACATCTGTGGAATTTGGGACGGGCGTTACACGGTGAAAAGGAACCGACGCTCGCGCAGTGGGTCGAACCTCTGCGGCATCAAGTGCGACATGGTCAGGAACGACGAGTCTTGCGCCAGATTGCTCAACTCAAGAAGCGACACGGTGAAGCGGGCAAGGTGATTCGGCGCGAACAGAACTACTTTGCTACCCATGCCGGTCGGATGCACTATCAGGCCATCGCAAAACGAGGCTGGCCCATCGGCTCCGGGGCCGTCGAATCGGCCTGCCGCCAAAAGCAATGCCGGTTCAAACGCTGCGGCCAGTTCTGGTCCAAAGCAGGCCTGCGTAACCTCTGCGCGCTCGATGAGGCCCGTCGCAATCACCACTGGGATGAACTTTGGAACTAAAACTAAGGACAGTGTTCAGATGCACC
>CAWDPX010000009.1:0-108421 GCA_963804345.1 uncultured Verrucomicrobiae bacterium
ATTCAATAATGAGTTGCAGAGCCTACCAGTGAAACCCGCCGTGGCAAGCACTAATTCGGCAAATTCCGCGTGCTTGAAGCTGGAATTCCCCTTATCCTTCCACCGCTCTATGGCCACATTAAAACCCTTTGCCGCGTTGCGACCCAAACCCGAACTGGCCGCGCAAATCTGCGAACTGCCCTACGACGTGATGTCGTCCGACGAGGCGCGCGCAATCGCCGCCGGCAATCCGCTGAGCTTCCTGCACGTCAGCAAGCCGGAGATTGATCTGCCGCCGGGCACGGATGTTTATTCGCCGGAAGTTTATGCGAAGGGCGCGGAGAATTTTCAGAGGCTCATCGCGCGACGGCGCGCTGCGGCAGGATGCGCAGCCGTGCTTTTATCTCTACCGCCAGATCATGGGCGCAGCACACGCCAGGTCGGGCTGGTGGCCGCGGCGAGTTGCGAGGAATACCTCGCGCGGCATCATCAAGAAGCACGAGCTGACGCGGCCGGACAAGGAGGACGACCGCGTGCGCCACATCGAAGCGCTTGAACTCCCAGACCGGCCCGGTGTTCCTGACCTATCGCGCCAGTCGCGGCGCTGGACGAATTCGTCGCGAAGAAAATTTCCGAAACGCCGGACATGGATTTCACCGCCAAGGACGGCGTGCGCCACACGTCCTGGGTGATTGCCGACGCGGACGGAATCCAATTCATCGAAGACGCAGTTCGCGCAGAATTCCGTTTCTTTACATTGCCGACGGCCATCATCGCAGCGCGGCGGCGGCGCGCGTTTTTCAATCGCGCAAGGGCGCGGGCCAGAGCGGGCAATTTCTCGCCGTGATTTTCCCGCACAACCAGATGCAGATTCTGCCCTACAACCGCGTGCTGAAGGATTTGAACGGCTGGCCGCCGGAGCAATTGCTGGAAATGCTCGGCAAGGTTTTTGTCATCGACCCGCAGGGCACGGCCGCGCCGGCGCGCAAGCACGAGCTCGGCTTTTATCTTGCAGGGCAAATGGCACACGCTGGCCTTCCGCACGAAACTCATCGCCGCCGGACGACCCGGTTGAAACGCTCGACGTGACGCTGCTGCAAAAGCACGTGCTCGCGCCGATGTTCGGCATTGACGACCCGCGCACGAGCAAGCGCATCAATTTCGTCGGCGGCATCCGCGGCACGGCGGAACTGGAAAAGCTGGTCAACAGCGGCGAATACGCCTGCGCGTTTTCGCATGTTCCCGACGAGCATCGAGGACCTGATGACCATCGCCGACGCCGGCGGCATCATGCCGCCCAAGAGCACCTGGTTCGAGCCCAAGCTCCGCGACGCGATGTTCTGCCACATGATTGCGTGAAACGTGAGGCGTGAAACGTGAAGCGGCGAATCGAATGGTTCTTCACGTTTCACGTCTCACGTTTCATTCAGCTGCTTCAGTTTCCCTTTCCCATTCCTTGCTGCCGTGATTTAATTCTCGCGTGCCAATGAACCGCCTCCAACGCGGCTTGCGCGCCACCTTTGCGGGCATGGCCGTCAACGTCGTGTTGTCGGGCACGAAACTCGCCGCCGGCATCGTCGGCCATTCGCACGCGCTCGTCGCCGATGCCGTCGAATCCTTCGCCGACATTTTCAGTTCGCTCATCGTGTGGCGCGGACTGGTCGTGGCGGCGGCGCCGGCGGACGAGGACCATCCCTACGGCCACGGCAAGGCCGAACCGATTGCCTCCGCCATCGTCGCCGCGATGTTGTTGGGGGCGGCGCTGTGGATTGTGCTCACGGCGTTTGGCGAAATCATGCAACCGCACCAGTCGCCGGCGCCGTTCACGCTGATCGTGCTGGTGGTGGTCGTGGTCGTGAAGGAAGGCCTGTTCCGGTTTGTTTCGCGCGAAGGCAAGGCGGTGGACAGCTCGGCCGTGAAAACCGACGCCTGGCATCATCGCAGCGACGCCATCACGTCCGTGGCCGCCGGCATCGGCATCAGCGTGGCGCTCATCGGCGGCAAGGGATTTGAGGCCGCGGACGACGTGGCGGCGATTGCGGCGGCGGGCGTCATTGCCTGGAACGGCTGGCATTTGCTCCGCCCGGCGCTCAACGAACTCATGGACACCGCGCCCAGCCGCGAAGTGATTGACCAAATCCGCCGGATTGCGGCCGCCACGCCCGGCGTGGACCGCGTGGAAAAATGCATCGTGCGCAAGGTGGGCTATCAGTATTTCGTGGACATGCACGTGGAGGTGGACCCGCAGATGACCGTGCTGCGCTCGCATGAAATCGCCCACGACGTGAAGGACAAAATCCGCGACACCATGCCCGCCGTCAGCGACGTGCTGGTGCATATCGAGCCGCTGGGCTTCGCGGCGAGGAAGGCGGAAATGGAACATCCAACGTCCAACGTTCAACATCCAACATCCAGTTAACCAATCCGCTCTCGTGTTACCGGGTTTCGATGTTCGATGTTGGTTGTTGATGTTTTCCATAAGAATTCTGTTCCCTTTTTCGCCTCAAGCGGACATTTATAGATAAATGCCGGAACTGGATGACATCGCATTGCTGGCGCAATACGCCGAGACAATTCCGAGGCGGCGTTCGCCACGCTGGTGACGCGACACGTCAATCTGGTGTATTCCACCGCGCTGCGCAGCGCCGGCAACGCGCACGCCGCCGAGGAAATCACGCAGGCGGTTTTCATCATTCTGGCGAGAAAGGCGCGGAGTTTGTCGCCGCGAACCATTCTTTCCGGCTGGCTGTATCAAACCGCGCGGCTGACGGCGGCGAACTTTTTGCGGGCGGAAATCCGCCGGCAACAACGCGAACAGGAGGCTTACATGCAATCGCTTTTGAACGAACCGGAACCCGATGTCTGGCCCCAAATCGCGCCGCTGCTCGACGCGGCGATGGCGGGCCTGGGCGAAAAGGACCGGAACGCCATCGTGCTCCGGTTTTTCGAGAACAAAAGTTTGGGCGAAGTGGGCTCGGCTCTGGGCGCGAGCGAAGATGCGGCAAAAATGCGCGTGAACCGCGCCCTGGAGAAACTGCGGAAATTTTTCTCCAAACGCGGCATCGTCCTGTCCGCGCCGCTGATCGCCGGAGCGGTTTCGGCCAATTCCGTTCACGCCGCGCCCGCTGGACTGGCCATTTCCGTGACTGCAACCGCCGCGAAAGGGTCGGCGGCGGCAGCCTCAACCTTGACCCTGGTAAAAGGAGCATTGAAACTTATGGCCTGGACAAAAGCGAAAACAGCGATTGTTACCAGCACGGTGGTGTTGCTTACCGCCGGAACAACCACAATCGCCGTCAAAGAAATCAAAGAGCACCGGGCGCCCGTGGGGCAGGAAACCTATGACCGTCCGCTGGAAATGAAAATCAGATGGACGGTCGGCAAGGAATATCCCATGCACCTGGAAATGGATCTAACCACCAAAACGGATGTGCCCAATCAACGCCAGCCCGTCACACAGGAAGTGAAGCTGGCTCAGGACATTGATTTTTCAGCGCTCAAGAAGCTTGATAATGGCGGTTGTCAACTGGAACTGAAATTTGAGAGCGAAACGATGAATGTCTTTCAAGGCGACCACAGCGTGATGAGTTTCGATTCCGCACAAGGTCCGGCGCAAGACGCCCTCAATCCGGTCGCGCCGATGCTGCGCGCCATGCTTGACGTGCGGGTTCAATATGTTACCGATGCGGATGGGAAAGTTGAAAAAGTGGAAGGCGTGGACGAATTGAGGAATCGCATTGCCGCGAACGGACAGCCACAGGAACAAGCCATGTTCAACCAAATGTTCAACGAGGATACGCTCAAGCAATACGGTTCATTTGCCGATGCCATGCCGGATCACAAGGTGGCTATTGGCGATCGTTGGCGTCTGAAAAAAGACATGTCCAGCCGTATCGGCGTTTTGACGTTGGACCTGGAATATACTTTTAAGAATTGGGAGCAGCATGGCGGCCGCAAATGCGCGCACGTTGAAGTCGAGGGCGACGTTGCGACTAAAAGCGTTTCAAACGCATCCGGTGTGCTGGTTGAAATCAAGAAGGGGAAAGTTTCGGGCGAATTCTGGTATGATCCGACGCTCGGCATGACCGTGGAAGCGAACCACGAACAGAATCTGTCGCTGAAAATCACAACCCGGGCACAGGCCATGACATCGCAATTCAGCCAGAAAATCCGGGTGGCGCTGGTGGATGGGCAGTGAAGTTTAAACCGAGGCAACCAACTGCCAAAAAATTATGAAATGTACTGGCGGCGACGGAAGCGGGTCAGGACTGAATGCCCGGCGGGGATTTACTTTGATCGAATTGCTGGTCGCCATCGCCATCATCGGGATTCTGGCGGCGCTGTTGCTGCCCGCCCTGTCGAAGGCAAAGGAGCGGGCCCAGCGGATCAGTTGCTTGAACAATCAAAAGCAGCTTGCATTGGCCTGGCAAATGTACGCCGACGACAAGGGCGACGTTCTGGCGCTGAATGACTCGGATTTTAGTTCGGCAACCGTGCCAGAAAGCCCGTCCAACTCGTGGGTCACCGGCAATGCTGATTTGGACACGGACCCCGCGACCATCACCGACGGCTCAATTTACCCGTATGTGAAAAATATCCAACCCTACCGGTGTCCAGCCGATCACAGCCTGGTTTTGGGCACGGACATCCAGGTTTTACGCACCTATTCCTTGAGTTGTTTCATGGGTGGGCCGCAGGCGGACACGGATTGGGGCGTCATGCCGGTGTACAGAATGAGTCAAATCAGGAGTCCGTCCCGGTCGCTCACGTTTCTGGAAGAAGACAATTCAACGATTGACGACGGACATTTTCTTTACTCAGCTACGATTAACAACTGGTTGAACATTCCGGCATGGTCGCACCAGAACGGGGCGACGCTCACGTTCGCCGACGGGCACGGGGAATACTGGAAATGGAAGAGTGCGCGTCCAACCACAACTTATTTTACAACCAGCAGCACGCTCACCGACCCCCTGGCACTTCTGGACATCGCGCGACTGCAACAGACGGCCGTAGGCTCAAATTGATTTTTGGATGGAGCGCCGGCCTCCGGTCCGGCGGGAAGCAGCAAGAAAACATCGAACATCCAATGAATGCTTAGATAGCAACGATTGGAAGTTCAATGTTGAATACCGGATGTTTATCGGACGGATCGAACCAGCTTTTGCTCGGAAGCTTCCGTCTTTGCATGGCTTCGTCGAGACAGGCCGGCGTGGCCGAACCGGTGTTCCCACGCTTCGGTGATTGAATATATTTCGCGTTTTCCAACGGCACTTTCCACTTGGCGTTCCGGCCAACGGCGGTGAAGATGACGCCGTGATCAGGATCAACCATCTGCGCGCGGTTCTGTTTTGTTGTCTGGGCATCAGCCTGGCGGCGATCCGGCTTTCCGGGGCGGAGGCCGCAACCAACTCGTCACCCAGACTGAAACCCATTCCGCCTTGCGCGGCAATAGTCGCCGCGGCCCGGACCAACAACATCCCTCTGGAGCAAATGGATCCGCCGGTTGAGACGGATATCATCACGCCTGGCGACTCAATCACCACGCTCGTCACGCTGTGCAAAAAAGACGCCCAACCGGTCCAATGGCTCGTCTATCTCCAGGCTGTCGAACCCGATCCCACGAATCAGCCGGTCAAACCACCCGCGCCGATGGTCATGTATTCCTCGTGCGGCAACCGGCTGGAATTTGTTTCCTCGCCGGCGTTCGTCACCGTGCGAACCCTCGGCCCGTTTTCCGAAGCCGGTTCCAAAAAGCCGCAATCGAAACTTCAGGATAAAAGTGTGCGCCTTGCCTTGGATAAAGGTTTCCTCAGCATCGGGTTTGATCAGGCCGCCGCCGTCATCCTCCGTATCCGCAAAACCGGGGTCAAAGGTTCCATTAATTTCGGACCCAAACCCTTCAGCAACGCGGAAATCAGCACTGACCGGAAGCTGGCCGACGCCGTGAAACTGACCTCCGCCGAAGAACGCGCATTTGGTGGTTCGTGCCCGGCACTGCTTTCGTTTTTCAACATCGTCCAACAAACTCCAGGGTTGAATGCCATTCTCTTCGACATTCTGGATCTGCCGCCCATGTGGTCGCTGGTGCGGCACGGCGGCGTGCAAAACGCCAACTTCAGGTTCCAGCCGTACCAGGTCGCCGCGGCCGACGCCACTCCGTGGGGATTGCCCGCCGAAACGCCGGTCTATCATTTTCCAATGGTCCTCGAACTCGACCGGCATCCTGCGCTCAATCTCACCTTGGTCGTGACGCCGGCGCATCCGCCGTTCCTGGCCTGCGCCGGCATTGTCGGCATGCTGGTTGAACGTCCCGGCGACAAGGACACCTACCTGACCCTGCGCGTCCTCAGCGCCCGCCGATCAAACGGCAAGCCGTAGCGATTGGCGGGGGCGCCGAACTCCGATTCGGCGTGCTGCCTTTGAATTATTCATTGGATGTTGGGCGTTCGATGTTGGATGTTCGATGTTTTCCCGCCGCTTCGCGCCGGGTCGGAGACCGGCGCTCCGTGTTTTCGTGTAGTTCGTGGTTCCAAACTGCATTTTCCTTTTGCGTCAGTTGGCTGCTTGGCGGTTTAATGTGCGGACATGAAAATTGTTTTGGCTTATTCGGGCGGCCTCGACACCTCGGTGCTGCTTTCGTGGATCAAGGAAAAATACGACGCCGAGATGATCGCCTTCTGCGCCAACATCGGCCAGGAGGAGGAACTCGACGGCCTCGAAGCCAAGGCCAAAAAGACCGGCGCGTCCAAAATCTACATTGACGATTTGCAGGAGGAATTCGCCCGCGACTTCATCTATCCCGATGATCCAGGCCGGCGCGATTTACGAGGGCCAATATTTCCTCGGCACCAGCATCGCCCGGCCGCTCATCGCCAAGCGCATGGTGGAAATCGCCAAAAAGGAAAAGGCCGACGCCATCGCCCACGGCGCCACCGGCAAGGGCAACGACCAGGTGCGCTTCGAACTCACCGCCGCCGCGCTCGCGCCGGATTTGCAGGTCATCGCCCCGTGGCGGGACGCGCGTTATCGCACCGAATTTCCCGGCCGGCAGGAGATGATTGATTACTGCGCCAAGCACAAGATTCCCGTGCAGGCCAGCGCCAAGAAACCGTTCTCGATGGACCGGAACCTCCTGCACATCTCCTACGAGGCCGGCATTCTCGAAGACCCGTGGATGGACGCCAGCGACAAAAAGTATCGCGGCTCGTTCACCACGCTGTCCGTGTTCCCCGAAGACGCGCCGAACAAGCCGGAATTCGTCACGCTCGATTTCGTGAAAGGCAATTGCGTGGCGGTGAACGGCAAGAAACTGAATCCGCTCGGCGTGATGAAGGCGCTGAACAAACTCGGCGGCAAACACGGCGTCGGGCCGGGTGGACATGGTGGAGAACCGCTACGTGGGCATGAAATCGCGCGGCGTGTATGAGACGCCCGGCGGCGCGATCCTGCATTTCGCGCACCGGCAGATGGAAACGCTCACCATGGACCGCGAAGTCATGCACCTGCGCGACTCGCTCATCCCGAAATATGCCGAGCTGGTCTATAACGGCTTCTGGTTCGCGCCCGAACGGCTCGCGTTGCAGGCCTACGTGACCGAGAGCCAGAAGAACGTGACCGGCACCGTGCGCGTGAAGCTCTACAAGGGCAACATCATGGTCGCCGGCCGCAAATCCCCGGTGAGCCTCTACAATCCGCACATCGCCACGATGGAAGCCGACCCGACCAAGGCCTACAACCAGGACGACGCCACCGGCTTCATCCGGTTGAATGCCCTGCGGTTGAAAGTGGCGGCAAAAGTCCAAAAGAAAAAATAAGATTGGCGCGCGAAGCGCGTCCCGATTTGCGGGATGGCGGCCAAGGTGCAGAAAGGGAAATAAATGTTTAAGGTCGCAATTTGCGATCTTAAACGAAATTGGAAGCTGCAACTTGAAGTGCCAAATTGGTACTTCAAGTTGATTTTTGAACCGGTTGTAAATTACGACCGCTTTGGGAAAACAATTTATGGGAAATCTAAAATGAGTGGCTTCAACAAAAGAACAGGCTTGTTTGAGCTCACGGGTTCACAGGCCACATATTGGCTGCGGCGTAATGACATTCCAAAAGAATGCTCTGCGATTTGCCATAGAATTTGACGCGGAACAACCACGTTTTGGCCCGAACATTTTACATCAAGTTACTTATTCCGAAGAACCGCCTACATACGATCCGGCAATGGGTTCTGATGGTTGGTGGAAGGTAAAGAGCAAAGATTGGGAATATGAAAACGAATACCGAATTGTTTCACTGCTAAAGGACTGCGAACAAAAGACAGTCAATGGGAAAATCATTTATTTGAAGCACTTGCCACGAAATTGCATTAAATCAGTTTTTATGGGGTTAGCTATGGAAGGTGAAATGAAAAAAAAGTTGAAAGATATTTGCCAGCCATCAGGCATTAAACTTTTTGAAGCCATAATTTCAAATGGAAAGACTCCGTATGAATTTCGTGAAGTATAAAATTTAATTAAACAAATCATGCCCACCGACCCCATCCATCGCATCGGCATCGCCACGCCGGCGGAAAAGATTTATCGCGCCATCAGCGCCAAGGAAGGCATCCAGGCCTAGTGGACATCCGGCTGAACGCCCTGCGGTTGAAAGTCGCCGCAAAAAAGCGGTGCTGAAGCCACCGCATTCCAGACGCTGGCGCGACTGCCGGACATCACCGAATCTCGCGAAGCGTCTGGACTGCGGCGCGTTCACCGCCGCTAATTACACACGTTTCCGCCGGCGCAACCGGCCATGGCCGAAGTCCACCTGCCGCTGGTCCGGTGCGTCACAGCCCTCCCTAAAGCCATCTGGCCAAATTGCTGCAATTCCTGTAAATAATTGGCATGGGCGCATTTTATGGATCAATCCATGTCAGAACTGAAAACTCTGACGCGGTTCGCAAAGCCCTTGACCAGGTGGCAATAGAAGCGGGTTGCAATTTCCTGCTCGGCCCGGCACTCAATGGCTGGATCAGTGTTTTTCCCAGTGACAGCGGCCAGAATGATCAAATTTCTGCCAACATCGCCAGGCTCGTTCCCAATGACATTCTTCATTTGATCGTCTATGACGATGATATTTTTGGTTATCATTTTTATCGCGATGGCCGGTTGATTGACCAATACAATTCCTGTCCCGATTACTTCGACGAAGTTTCCGATGACGAGAAGCAGCAATGCCAGGGGCATCCCGAATTATTTCAAGACTTGCTCCCCGAGCCGAAGACCTTGAGCCGGCTCAAAACCCTGCTCGCTGCCGGCAAAGATAAATTCACATTTGAGTCGGAGCGCATGGCGCGGTTTGCTGAACTGCTGGGTTTGCCGAATGCAATGAGCAGTTACGAATATCTTCAGGAAGGAGAACGGGATGAAATCGAGGGCTGGGAACAATTTGTTCACATTGAAACCAGCGGCGGAAAGAAGCAGCCCGATTTGGCTGAAGCTGGCGGCGGCGTGAAACAACCCGACCCGGCTGACGCCTACAATCTGCTTGGCCACGTGAAGCGTACCCGGGGCGACCTGGACGGCGCACTGGCTGATTTCAATAAAGCGATTGAGTTGAAACCTGATCTGGCGGCGGCCTGGAACAATCGCGGCCTGGTGAAACAAACCAAAGGTGACCGGGCAGGTGCGCTGGCGGATTTCAGCCGGGCAATCGAGCTCAAACCCGATCTGGCGGCGGCCTACAACAATCGTGGCGAGGTGAAGCGGGCCAAGGGCGCCCTGGACGACGCGCTGGCGGATTACAACCGGGCCATTGAACTTAAACCCGATATGGCGGCAGCCTATAATAATCGTGCCGAGATAAAGCGAGCCAGAGGCGATCTGAACGGCTCATTGGCAGATTTCAGCCGGGCGATTGAACTCAAACCTGATTCGGGTAAAATCTACAATAATCGGGGCGAGGCAAGGCGCGTTGGAGGAGACTTGGACGGCGCACTAGCTGACTACAACAAAGCGATCGAACTTAAACCTGATTTGGCGCCAGCCTACAGCAACCGCGGCCTCTTAAAGCAGACCAAGGGTGACCTGGATGGCGCACTGATTGATCTCAACCGGGCGGTTGAACTCAAACCTGAACTGGCTGCGGCTTGGAATAATCGTGGTATTGCGAAGCAAGTCAAAGGTGATTTGGAAGGCGCGCTGGCGGATTTCAACCGCGCGATGGAGCTGAAGCCTGGAGTGGCTCAGTTCTTCAAAAATCGAGGCGAGGTAAAGCGAGTCAAAGGCGACTTGGATGGGGCTCTGGCTGATTTTAACCGGGCGTTGGAACTCAAACCCGATTTCGCGGCGGCCTACAACAATCGTGGCTTGGTGAAGCAAGCCAGAGGTGATTTGGAGGGTGCATTGGCTGATTGCAACCGAACGATTGAACTCAATCCCGGTGCGGCTCAAGCCTACAACAACCGCGGTCGGATCAAGCGCGCCAAAGGTGATTTGGACGGGGCAATGGCAGATTACGACAAAGCACTCGAACTCAAGCCCGATCTGGCTGCAGCCCGCAATAATCGTGACGAGGCAAAGCGTGCCATAGATAAATTGAATAATGCCGGCGCAACAAACGCAGAAGCAAACCGGGAAAAAATTCCAGCAACTGAAAACACCCTGGCATTGCGGACAGACTTTTCGGACGAGTCTGCTTGGAAATTGCTCTGCGCGGCCATCCAGGATCCGGATGCCGATTTCACAGCCAATGTGGATTTCGTGAGCGATCCGAAATACGACGGTCTTGCACCCGATCAATTGCCTTCGCTGCTTCCGGCGGATTCAGCGCCGTCTTTCGCATTTATCATCGATCGCACTGCGCTCTCACATCCCGATCATCCGATTCTGGTAATAGACCTGCAGGAAAAGCCGGGGCGTACTTTCCGCGTCATATCCTCTGCGCTGTGGGAGGTTGAAAACAATCTTTCGATCGCCAACATGGGTTTTGATGAATTTGCCGATGCGGTTGATCAAGATGGGATTTTTCGCGGCTTCCAAAAATAAATGGAAGGGGAACAACGCACTGTGAGGAGCGGAATCTTTGTCGCCACCCGGAAAGCGCCAGAGGGCTGGCGCACTCCATGACGCTTCGCGCGGTTTGCAAGTCGCCGGAAAACGCCTCGCGTTTTGGACTGCGCGCGGCCCTCCTCCGCTTTTCTTCCAGCGCCCATAGCATCACAGTTTGATGTTGACATGCATCATGGTTAGAGGTAACATGGATGCGATGAAGAAAACCAATCCCAGTTTTTTGAACGGCGTCCCGGAGCTGCTGGTGCTGCGCCTGCTGGCCCGTCGGGAAATGTACGGTTACCAGATCGTGGAGGAAATCCGGACCCAAACCGGAGAGGCTTTGTCCTTTGGCGAAGGCTGCATCTATCCTTACCTGCATTACCTGGAGGCGGAGAAGCAGGTGAGCAGCCAGCGGCGCGAGGTGGAGGGCCGGAACCGCAATTATTACAAACTCACCGCGCGCGGACGGAAACGGCTGGAAGCATTAGCCACCGAATGGAAACGCGTTACCACCGGCGTCTCGCTACTGATGGAGGAACAATATGCCTGATTTCATTGAACCATTGCGCCGCCGGCTGGTGGAACTGGGCTGTCCCCTGGCGCAGGTGCGGCGGCTGGTCCGGGAAGTTGCCGACCATCACGAGGACTTGAAACAAGCCGCGGTGTCGGAGGGATTGTCCGGGGCCGAGGTGGAAGCCCGCGCGAACGCACAGCTCGGAGACCCGCTGGCCCTGGCGGACGAGCTGATGGCGGCGCTGCGACGATCGTCCTGGTGGGGCCGGCATTTCGTCGTCGGTTTTTGTGTGGTGCCACTTTTGGCAGTACCGGTTCTGTGGATTGCGCTATTACTCCTTCAGTTATCGCTGGAGTTCACGCTGGGATTCGGCTGGGATCCGAAGAACCTCCATGCTGCGGCCGGCAACCCCGTCGTGTTTCGTCATCTCGTCATCGTAATCCAATGCGCCAACTCTGTCTCGATTGCTTCGATAACGCTTCTGTTTTGTTGGCTGGCACGGCGGGCGGCTGTGGGCCTCAAGTGGATGGTGACGGCCTGTACAATTTGTTCGCTGTATGCATTATTCGTTCAGGCGAGCATCAAGCCACATACATTTGAAGTGGGCGCGTCCTGGACTCCACACTGGATTGAAGCGGCCATCCCGCTCCTGGTTGCCGGCGCAATTTATGTCTTCCAGCGGCGCACGATGCGGCGTTTCCAGGACAAGGTTGCAGGTTAGCAGAAGCTGGCGGGCGGATACTGCCGGGTCAGTGGTGATGTATTTTTGTAACTCTCGGTGGGGCGCGCGTCCTCGCGAGCCGTCATCATTTTTAAACTCGGCTCGTCAGCAGCCTCGTCCCACCGGTTCCATCCTTTGCCGGTTCGCCGGCCGGGACCGTTTTGACGAGGCGCGATTGCCTCTCGGCACTTGACGCCCGGCGACCTCCATTTACGATGCACGGCATGAATCCACCGAACATAAGACCAGGGGTTGGAAATCCTTTATTCCGTCCATTCATGAGGGCCGCACTCGTCGCTATTTTGTCAGGGCTGTGCATCGGCAAGTTGCAGGCCCAGGCCGACAACAACCCGCTTCCGCATCTGGTGACCCAGGACGGACGCCATGCCTTGATCGTGGATGGCGCGCCGTTCCTCATCCTCGGCGCGCAGTGCCACAACTCCAGCGCCTGGCCGGCGATGCTGCCCAAGGTCTGGCCGGCGATTGATTATCTCCACGCCAACACCCTCGAGATCCCGGTCTATTGGGAACAGTTCGAGCCGGAACCGGGCAAGTTCGACACGTCGGTCGTGGACACCATCATCAAGCAGGCGCGTGAGCACAACGTGCGGCTGGTGTTGCTGTGGTTCGGCACCTGGAAAAACGGCAGCTCGCATTACCTGCCGCTGTGGATGAAAAGCCAGCCCGACAAATATCCGCGCATCATCGGCAAGGACGGTCGCCGCGTGGATTCGCCGTCGCCGCATGCGCCCGCCACGCTCGCGGCGGACATCCGCGCCTTCAGCGCACTCATGCGCCACCTGAAAGCGAAGGACACCCAGCACACGGTCATCATGGTGCAGGTCGAAAACGAGCCGGGCTCCTGGAACACCGTCCGCGATTATTCGCCCGAGGCGCAGAAACTTTTCACGGCGCCCGTGCCGGCGGAATTGTTGAAGGCGATGGGCACCAACGCTCCGGCGGCGGCGGCAACTGGCCCGAAGTTTTCGGCACCAACGCCGACGAATATTTTCACGCCTGGTCCGTCGCGCGTTATCATCGGCCAGGTCGCCGCCGCCGGCAAGGCGGAATATCCGCTGCCGATGTATGTCAATGCCTCGCTGCGCGATCCATTGACTCCGGGTCCCGCCAGCACCTACGAAAGCGGCGGGGCGACCGACAACGTGCTCTGGATCTGGAAGGCCGCGGCCCCGGCCATTGATGTTCTCGCGCCGGACATTTATCAGAGCGACAGCGCCCGTTACCGCAAGGTGCTGGAACTTTACAGCCGGCCGGACAACGCGCTGTTCGTGCCCGAGACGGGCGGCACTTCGGGCCAGGCGCGGATGTGTTTTGCCGCGCTGGGACATGGGGCCATCGGCTGGTCGCCGTTCGGCCTCGACTACACCAAGTATGCCAGCCAGCCGCTGGGCGCGCCCCGGTTGACGGAGGAATCTCTCGGCCAAGTCGCGCTGAATTACAGGATTCTGGGGCCGATCATGCGCGAAGTCGCCCGGCTCAATTTCGAGGGCAAACTCCAGGCGGTTGCCGAGGAAAAGGATGAACTCACGCAAACACTGGATTTCGGCAACTGGCAGGCCGTCGTCAGTTACGGTGTGGCCCGCAACGGCAGTCCGAAAGGGAATTCCGAACCCATCGGCCGCGCCTTGATTGCGAAAATCGGCGAGAACGAATTTCTGGTGACGGGCGCGTTTTGCCGCGTGGATTTCAAGGCGGCGTCCGGCGGCCAACGCGATTTCCTGCGGGTCGAGGAAGGCGGCTACGAAAAGGGAGCCTGGCGTCCGCTTTACATCTGGAACGGGGACGAGACCGACTGGGGTCTCGACTTCAGTTCCGCGCCGCAAGTCCTGCGCGTCTTGCTGGGCACCTATTGACCCGTTTCGCCTGGCGATTGTTAATTGCCGATTGCGGGTTGTGGCAGGTGGAACTCGCGATTGGCCTTGCCAGACGTGCCGAAAAGCGGCGCTAAAACCACCGCACTCTTCCGCTCAACGGGACTGGCGCGATGGTCAAGCATCTCTGAACCTCGCGAAGCGTTTGGACTGCGTGCGGTTCACCGCCGCTGTTCCTGCCGGACAACTTCGTGATTCACGCCGCCGGTTTAACCGTTCAGCACCATGACGCCCATTCATTGTTTGTGGACGAGAGAACGATCGGGCATTTGTCCCCACAGGCCGAAATCCGCCGCCGGACGTGGCCTGTCTGATTATAGCGTTCGACCGGTGGCCGAACTTTCGAGCCGCAGGCTCGACGCTACATCGTGCGGAGCGGATACTTTGCCGCCACCCGCTCCACTTAAAACTTGATTCGAGAGAGCCAAGGGTCGCAAATTGGCACCGGTTCAACAATTTGCCATGATGAAATGGGCAGCCCCTTAGGAAGGTTGGTGTTCAAATGAAAATACGTCATCGTAATCTAATCGCAGGGGTTGGTGTCGCGCTCCTGAGCATCGGGTTGTCGTCGCGAACCGTCGGACAGACGGACACGAACAGCCCCTTTCGGGAGTTGAAGAAGCAACAGGAGCAGTTGACGCTTGAAAACAGCATCGCCGAACAGCAGTTGCGCCAGGATCTTGCCAAGCTCGCTGGCGAGAAGCAGCGCCTCGAACTCGAAAATGGCGTTGCCGAACAGCAATTGCACCAGGACCTTGCCAAACTCACCGCCGAGAAGCAGCGGCTCGAACTCGAAAACGGCCTGGCGCAGCAAAAGTTTCAAGCTGAAGTCGCCGCGCTCCAGGCTGAGCTGGACAAGCTTACCAAGCAGGCCGACCTGCTGGCCAAGCGCGCCACGCTCAAGGAAGCGGAGCGCAAGGCGCGGCTCGACGAAGAATTGGCGGCGGATCGGGAAAAGTTGGAAAAGATGAAATTAACCAACGACCTTGCCGCCGCGGGAATCGCCGACAAGAGCCGGGAATTAATCCAGCGCGAGCAGGAATTGAAGGTGCGCGCGGCAGAGTTGCAGACGCAGCGTTCGGAGTTTGAATTACAGCTGGCCAGGCTGAACAACGACCTCGATCTGCGCGTGAAACGCGACTTGTGGAAGAACCGCGTCAACCGCGACATTCAGTACACCAACGAACCCTTCAAGGACGGCGTGCTGACGATCAGCGACCGCCGGATTCCCCTGAACGGCCCCATCTGGATGGATACGGCGGATTATGTCGTGGAGCGCATTGATTACTTCAACAACCAAAATCGTGAATTCCCGATCTTCATTGTGATTGACGACTCGCCGGGCGGTTCAGTCATGGCCGGTTACAAGATCCTCAAAGCGATGGAAGGCAGCCCGGCCCCGGTTTATGTCGTTGTGAAGTCGTTCGCGGCCAGCATGGCCGCCGGCATCACCACACTGTCAAAAAGATCGTTCGCCTACCCGAACGCGATCATGCTTCACCACCAAATCCTCTCCGGTTCCTTCGGCAATCTGACCGAGCAAAAGGAGAATCTCAAAGAACTCGAGGAATGGTGGAAACGCCTCGCCGCGCCGGTCGCCGCCAAGATGGGCATCAGCCTGGATGAATTCATCAAACGCATGTACCAGAATCGCAGCACCGGCGACTGGCGGGAGTTCGGCGACGGCGCCCGCAAGCTGAAGTGGGTTGACGAAATCGCCGAAACGGTCCGGGAAGAATCGTACGACAAGAATCCGGACGCCCCCTCCGCGCCGGGCGGCTCGCCTCCGCATGCACGCCTGGACAGCCAACCCGTGCTCCAGGAAAGCACGGACGCCAACGGCCACCGGTACGTCCTGCTCCCGCGCCTCAATCCGGTGGACTGCTACTACCTGTACAACCCCGACAACTACTACCGGCTCGCTCCCTGACCAGTGCTTTAGCGCATCCAACTTTGCCACGCCATGCTCCGGCGGGTGCAGATTAGTTTTGCGCCGCTGCGGCCAATGCCAGATTGGTCGGCGTCAGTTTCAACTTTTCGCCCACGAAGATGCGGTCGCTTTTCAAGTGGTTTGCGGTTTTCAGGGCCTTGACGGTCGTGCCATGAATCTTGGCAATGCGTGTCAAGGTGTCACTGGATTTGACCACATAAACGCCCGTGGCGTTGTAAGGGGGTGCGATTTTGCGAGACCTTTTCACCGGCGACGACGGGTGGGTGGTGATGGCATGAGTGGCCGATGCCGTCGCAGGCGCCGGCAAGGTGATGTTGTCGGGGAGGCTGGCGGAGCCGGGGCTGACACAATTTGTCTCCGCTGCTGATTCCGGATCCGGCTCCGGAACCGGCGGCAAATGCGAGGATGGGTTCGCCGCGTTGTCATTTCCCACCTTGGCTGGCTTTTCCGCCACGGTTTCTGCCGATGATTGTCGCTGGATCCGGCAACCTTGGATCAACATTCCCATCAGCAAAACGGTTGCAGCGATCAGCACAGTATAAACACCCAGCCGGAATTGCTGACGGCGACGGGCTTCCCGTTCCGCCATAAGCACTCTGGGCAGGCCAAATGGATTCGACATATTGAAATCTTTCAACTTCGTTGGGACACGTGACACGACGTGTCTGCCAGTGGGAAACCCTAGCAGGGTGGTTGCCATCGCTCTGAGGCCTGAAATAATAACTTTATAATCAACATATTATGAAAGCGACGGGCCATCCGTCAACTTGAAACACGGGCGGTTTGAATCGCGGTCTGCGCATTTTCTGCACCGGCCAATACTTGTCCTGTGCAACCGGGATCGGACTGGAAGTGGCGGGAAAACAAATTTTTTTATGGAAGCGGTTTGCATTTTGGAGCGGTTTGAATATTGTTCGCGCATCATGGAACCAATTATTGCCCAAAGATCGCCATTTGTTCAAAAAGCCGAGGCCGGCACCTTTTGGTGGTGCGCGTGCGGCGCGTCGAAGAAGCAGCCGTTCTGTGACGGCTCGCACAAAGGCACCGGCTTCGGGCCGCGCAAAGTGGATATTGCCGAAGCGAAAACCGTCGCGTGGTGCGGTTGCAAGCACTCGAAAAACGACGCGTTTTGCGATGGCAGTCATGGCCATCTGCCGTGAAATGTTAAATCGTTTAGCCGTAAAAATCGTCAGCAAAACAAAAAGATAATTCCATGGATACAAGGGGAGCTGAAAGCATTGAGGCCCGCAAATTCAAGGACGCGATTCTCGCGGAAATTTTCTCTGCCTACAGAGAGTCTGGAACGATATACCACAAAACGGCGGATCCGGAAATCCAGCGAACGATGCTGGATTTGAAGCGATGTTACGATCTGGCCATTCTCCATCTGTCGCCACTGGGTATTCATGCCGAGAAAGTCTGGGACGAAATGAGAACGCCATTTTCAAGTCAGAACACCGCCCACAATCATAATCGGCCGGGTGGGGCAGGGTTGCGATCCGGATAGGAGGATTAAAAGCGCTGCCGCGCCGGGCGCCTTTTGGCGGTGTGCGCGCGGTGTTCAAAAGGCCGGCCGTTTCGGCGACGGCAGCCACCGCCGCCGCTTGAAATTTCAGCCGGATTCCGCCAGCCCCAGTTGATTGCGAAAGGCGTAAAGCACGTGGAGATAGTGTTTGCTTTTTACGTGCTGATAAAAACACACCAGGGAAATCACCATCAGCGCAACCCCCAGGCAGCCCAATTTGCCGGGCAGAAATCGGTTCGCGAAGCTGCCAAAAACAACGGGGTTAAAAACCGTTGCTTCCGAAGGCATGATGAGCAGAATCAGGGTTTTGATGCCGAGAAATAAAATCAAGGCAATGAAACTGCCCATACCCTGGATGAAATAAAAATGGTGCTGTTCCAAAATACTCTTCAAAACGTCGCTGATGGTGCTGGCGTGCAACAGATTCCTGAAAAGCCGCCATCCGCGGCAAGTAATCCACAGGGTATAACCGAGAACCAGGATGACCGCGAAAAGATTGATCCACGTCATAATCAATTTTATGTGCTGCTGGCAGCGTTGCCGATGGCAGCCTGCATCATCTTATAATGATAACACTGGTTGCACGGTCTGTCTCAGGCTTTCTTTTTCCGAAAAAGCGGTCTGGTTTCGGCAACGTTTAGAACGGAAAGATCAAGTCCCGCCTCCGGAGCCCTCTCCTTGGCGATTTTAAGCTGGCGCGCAATGCGTTTGACCGCCGCCGCCGCATAATACTTCACCACACCTACACCGGAGTGGGACTTGAAAATCACGACCAGCAGGGAGTGTTCGTCAACATTGGTGACGAACATGCTGAAATTTTCGCCCTGCTGGTAAATGCTGCTGAAATTGGTTTCGTTGACCAGGCCGGCGATGGTCTGGTTGGCCATAAACGCACCGGACGCCAGCGCGCCGATGGTGGTCAGGTCGAAATCATGCGCTTCGCCCTGATGCGTGATGAGGAAACCGCCCTTGTCAATGATCAACGCGGCCGTCGCGTCGGTGCTGGTGATAAAAGCGCGCAGCGTTTCATCGCACCGCCGAATGTCATCCTCGATAAGTTGGGGCAGGGTGGCCATGTCATGCGTACTGTGGAACGCTTTGGTTGATGAATTTGTGCAACAGCAGGCGCGTGATCATGTTCAGGGTTTCGAACACACCTTCGCACTTGTGCGCCGTCGCGCTGAACGACGGCACCTGCACTTCGCGATTGTTCAACAAAAATTCCATGTATTCCACCGACGCGGCGTTCGGCAGATCGCGCTTGTTGTATTGCAGCACGTAGGGAATTTCCGCGAGGTTGAGCTTGAGTGCATTCAGGTTGTCCACGAGATTCTGGAAGCTCTCAACGTTTTCCGGCATCTTTTCGTATTGCGAATCGGCGACAAACACGATGCCGTCCACGCCGCGCAGCACCAGTTGCCGCGTCGTGTTGTAAATCACCTGGCCGGGCACGGTGTAAAGCTGGAACTTTGTCTTGAAGCCCTTGATGGTCATTGCCTCAATCGGCAGAAAATCGAAGAACAGCGTGCGGTCGGAACTCGTCGCCAGCGACACCAGTTTGCCCTTGTTGCCGGCGGCGGTTTGTACATGGTCATGGACTTGCACGAGATTGGTCGTCTTGCCGCCCATGGCCGGGCCGTAATAGACGATTTTAACCTGCAATTCCTTGGTGGCTTGGTTGATGAGGGCCATAAAATATTATTGTTTTTTGCGGTCGAGTTCAGCGGCCAACGCGGCCAGTTGCACGGTTGGCAGCGCTTCTCCCGCGCGACCGAACGCGGCGAAATAGACGGCGTTCACGCGGAAAATTTTCCACGGGACGTTGCCAACGGTGAAATTAAAATTATTCAGCGCGCCCATTCGCAATTCCCGTGTGCTCTGGCTCACACGGTCAAATATTTGCGGCAAAAACGCCGCCAGCGTGTCGGCGTTGAAGTCGGACGGAATCTGGCTGGCCACTTTCAAGCCGTCCGGCAATGCCACGATGGCGCCCACCACTCCGGGCAACTCCATGGCGCGGACGACGATCTCGTTGGGCGTCGCGTAACGGCTGGAGAAATCCGTCGCCGGCCTTTGCGGATGTCTGTATTCGGTTTCATCCACGCTGGGGGCCTCGGCGGTGTCGCTCCAGATATAGTAGTTTGTGTCCGATGGTTTGGCCTCCACCGGCTTGGCCTTCACCGGCATGGAGGCGGGACGGAGCAACTCTGGTTCCGGCATTCTTGCCAGCGGCCTTGGCTGCGGTTCGGGTATTCTTGCCGGCTGCGGTTTCGGCGGTGGTGTTTCGACTTGCGAAAAAGGTTTCGCCGGCGGTGGTTCTGGTTGCGGAAAACCAAAAAACAAGTTCGGGATTTCAGCCGGTGGCCGTTCCGCCGCCTGTGACCGGGACACCGTTTTTTGCCGTGCGAAAAACAGCGGGGCAACGATATTCAATGGCAGCTCCAATTCAATGCCATCGTGGACAGACGCGGATGTTGGTGTGGGTTTGATCAAAGGCCGCAAATTTCGCCAGGTGAAGATTATTCGTCCGCGTTTCAACGCCGGTTCAATCAAGTTCGCCGGCAACGAAACTTGGGCATCTGCCAGATTCGACTGTCTGATTTCGAGTCTCAGCCCTTCCGGCCAATTTTCCGAGAGTGCGGCCAATGGTGCGGAAATGGCCCCCGGTTCAACCGGAATTTGCGGCGCAGGCGAAGGCGAAGGAATGGGTGCAACCGGTTTCGGTGCGCCATTGCTTCGCGGCGTAATAAAGCTGGTTGCCGGTGTGGGGGTGTGCGGCACAAACTGTCGCGCGGGCGGAATCGGGGCGCTGGTTGCCGGCGTGGGGGTGTGCGGCACAAACTGCCGCGCGGGCGGAGTCGGGGCGCTGGTTGCCGGTGTAATGCCGCGAGCGGGAAACGAAAATGCCGGCGGCGTAGTCATTCGCAGCTGCGGAATGTCGGTGGACGGCGTGGGTTTGGCTGCGACGGAAATTTGGGCCCCTTCGCCGCCGGCGCCGAATGGTCCGGTGATGTCTTCGGTGATTTCGACTTGTTTTTGGGCGGAGCGGCGCGACAGCAGGGCAGGATTCAATCGGGTGAGGATTTCATGGAGCGGCAGCATTACCGGTTTGTGGTCATGCTCGCCGCCGGAATTGACGAACACGCCCGGAGCGGCTTTTCGCAATTCACCAAAAGCGATTTTCACGGAGCCAAACGCGAGTTGCGTGAGAATATTTTCCAGCGGAACGGCAACCATCGCCCCTGCGGGCGGTGCTTGCATGACTTTCGCGCGCAAATCCATTGGCATCGCGGCGAGGATGGAATGCAGGGGCAGTTGCAATGCATCAGGGTTCTCAACCGGCGTGGGCGGCATTATGGAGGCCGGGAGTGCCGGCGGCGCCGTTTGCGGGCGCATGGCGGCAGCCGATGCGGCAACGGCGAGCGAGCGCGGCGTTTCGGGTGCGGTTGCTTTTTCATCGTCGAGGCGGCGCAGCAGGCCTCGGAGCATCCCGGCGAACCTTATTTTCACACTGTTTGACATGGTACTCATGCTTTACTGGCGGCCGGTCAACCGGCTGCTCGATAGTTTTAGCAGGAAGCACGCCATGGTTGGTTTTTTGCCTGACTTGGCCACCCGAACCTTTAAAAGCTTTAAAAGGAGCATTGGTCGGGTGGGAAATTTGTCTCAGCGTTGGACTTCTTTGTCCCTAGTCTGTTCACATTCTGGCATTTAGATTTTCTTGCCGTCCGGTCTCAAATGGGAACGCCGATTGCTTCCTTAAATAATTGCGCTGTTGGCATTTTTCGCGCTTGTGTTTGCGGCGCGGCGGCGTTAGCGATTAACGCCATTGGAATGGAAATACATCATAATATTCTCGTTTTGGATGACGATGTAGACTGGCTGAACTTGTGCAACGAAATGTTTGCGCACCTTCCCAGCAAGCCTGAAATCCGCACGGTCGCGTCCGGCGCGCGCGCGTTGGCGCTCATGGAAACCGAGCCGTTCCGGCTTTTGGTCTGCGATTTGAAGATGCCGCGCATGGACGGCCTGCAGGTGTTGTCCATCGTCCGCCGCCGGTTTCCCGAATTGCGCACGGTTGTTTTGAGCGGGCTGGAAGACGAGGAATTTCGCTCGCGCGCCTACGCCCTAGGGGTGGATTTGTTCTGGCTCAAGACCGACATGCAGGCCAATTCGCAGATGTTTCTGGACTGCATCGAATCGCTGCTGGGCCGCGACTTGGAAGGCGGCTTTCGCGGCATTCAAAGCAAAAGCCTCATGGACATCATCCAGATGGAATGTCTCTCTCGCAGTTCCACCGTCCTGCGCATCACGCGCGGACCGCTCGTGGCGAAACTTTGGATTCAAAACGGCGATTTGATTGACGCGGAAACCGAAGGCGCGCGCGGCGAGGCGGCGTTCATCAGGATTCTCGCGTGGAAGTCCGGCACGTTTGAAAATTTGCCCGCTGAACCCGATCGCGAACGCACCATCACCAGACCCGTCAACGCCCTGCTGCTGGAATCCGCGCAGGCGATTGATGAAACTGCTGATTCCGTGGAGCCCGGTTCCATTGAGCAAACCGCTCATCGAAAAACCATCTGGAAGCTTGCCCAGCTCACGCGCGAAGGCGCGGAATTCGTCATCGTTGTGCCGCCCGAAGGCCAGGGCGAAACCGAAACCATGGGCACGCAACCTTCCGAGCCGCTCGCCAAATGGGCGCGCCGGGCCGTCGAAACCGCCAAACGGCTTGGGGAACGGATCGAGGCCGGGCCGCTTTCGCATGTCGCCGGCCATAATTTGGAACGTCAGATGCTTGTTTTGAACCGGGAAAACAAGTGTTTTCTCGTTGGCTGGCCGCCCAATGTCGCTGCCGGACCATTATTGGACAAAAGCAAAAAACTTGTTTCGTCATGGGATTCTTAAAACGATTTTTCCGTTCCCGTGCGGCAGTCCAGCAACTGCCGGCCGGCAGTGTCGCCGTGGACCGCAATGGCCGCGTCGTCACGTACACCGTCTCCTCCGTCTATCCCAAGGAGTTGCTGCGCGACATCGGGCAGGAAGTGCTGTCCCTCTTCCGCGAGGCGCGCGCGGCGCAAATGCCGCTGGCCGAAGTTAGCATCCATTTCGCCAGCCTGCACATCACCGCCCGCGAATTGCGCGGCGGCGCCATCATTTTTCTGTTCCCCCAAGCCGCTTTTTCGCCGATAACAACCCGACCACGCTTATGACCGCCAAAGAACTCAATCAACTGGTCACTCAAATTGAAACCCACATTGAGTGCTGGAAACAGTTCAACTATTTCATCAACGTCGCGCGCGGAAAAAAATTCGGGCCGGCGGAAGAAAGTCATTTTCTCGAAATCAAGAGCATCATCGTGCAGGAGATTGAACTGATTTACGCCTCCATCGAAGTCGCCTCGCCCACGCGCGACGAAATCCACGCGCTCATCGGCAACGCGCCGTCGTTGCGCTACCTCAGCGAAATGAGCGAAGGCGCGCTCCGCGGCCTGGAAGCCCAGTGGCACAAAATTTACATCTCCTGGCACTCCATCCTGGGCCAGCTCAAGGTCAAACAGCACGGCGAGGAAACGAAAACTTTCTGGGGCTCAAAAAAATAGCGTCCGCGTCACTTCTTTCTTGCCTGCCGCGCCCGTTTCACGTCCAAATGGCTCATGCCTGACTGGATTGTCGTTGTCATTTTAGGAACAACCGATGGAATCACCGGGTTTATTCCCGTTTTTTGATTTGTCCACCAACCGCCTCTGTTCACATGCTTAACTATTTTCAAATCCTGGTTTTGGCGCTGATTCAAGGCACGTGCGAGTTGTTGCCAGTGTCAAGTTCAGCGCACGTCATCGCGGCGGAAAAATTGATGCGATTGAATCCCGCGAGTCCTGAAATGACGATGCTGCTGGTCATGTTGCACACCGGAACGATGTTCGCCGTCATTGTCTATTTTTGGAAAGGTTGGAAACGCGATTACTTTGCCTCCAGCAGACAGGTCCAATGGTTTGCGATTCAAATCATTATTGCGACGTTTTGCACCGGCGTCGTTTACCTGGGATTGAAAGTTCTTATCGAAAAAATTTTCATGCGCGGCGCGGCGCACGCAGAAGTTGAAGATTTGTTTTCAAATCTGCGGTTGATTGCCGGGTCTCTGGCAATGGTCGGAGTTTTAATTATTTATGCCGGCTGGCGCGAGGAAAAATCACCGCGCCATTCGGAAATTCAGCCGGCACATTCCATTTGGATCGGCCTCGTTCAAGGAATTTGTGTTCCCTTTCGCGGTTTCTCGCGCTCCGGCGCGACCATTTCCACCGGCCTTCTGCTCGGCCTGCCAAAACAAAAATTGGAAGAATTCAGTTTCGCACTCGCCGTCGTTTTGACGCCACTCGCAATCGCGCAGGAAGCGCATCGGCTTATCAAGGCGCATTCGTTGAGCCAGGAATCCGCGTTGCATCTTTTAACGCCCGGCCTCGTCGGAATGATTTTCAGCTTCGTCGCCGGCCTGCTGGCCTTGAAATGGCTTTCCCGCTGGCTGGAAGGCGGGCGCTGGAAATTCTTTGGCTGCTACTGTCTGGTGGCGGCGGTGGGCGTGCTGGCACTCCACTTCGCGCTGCCTCGTTAAATCAGCGCTGCACGATTTTTTAATCCGCGTGATCCGCGGCTAAAAATTACTGTGCCGGCGCGGGAATGAAAATCTTCTGCCCGACCTTGAGGCTGTTCGGATTCAACCCCGGATTCGCCTTCAGAATCTGTTCCGCCGTCACTTTGATGCCCTGCTCGCGATACGCCTTGGCAATGATCGAAAGCGTGTCGCCGGCCGCAACCTTGTATTCGTAACCGTTTTCCTTGCCGCCCGTGCTTGAACCGCCTGTCGGCGCATTGGTCGTCACATTCGGTGTTGGCTTGTGTCCCGCCGCCGAACCGCCGACTTTGCCGAGTTTTCCGATTTCCTTTAGAATCAAGTCATTGTCTGCCTGCTGTTTTTTGGCAAGTTCCTGGACCTGATCGGCGAGTTTTTGCAGGTCATCCGGGTTGGCGCCGGGGTTGGCGACTGCCCCGTTCGACTTGTCACGCAATTCGCTGATTTCCTTTTCGAGCGCGGTGATGCGCTTGGCCTGCAATGCCTGCGCGTCTTGCAGGTCCTGGAACTGGCCGTTGAGTTTGTTGATTTGCTGCTGGGTCGCGTCGTCCTGGGCGCGCGCCGCGGCCAGGGAAAAACCAAGGATAAACATCCAGACTAAAATTCGTTTCATGCGTCGAAAATAAACCTCTGCCCGCCCGCGTCAAGTCGCGCGAATGCCAAAAGTTGTGGCCGTTGGTTGTGTTTGTATATCATTACCTTCCCAGCCGGTCACAATTTGTGGTCGGATACAGCCGGCGGCGGCGTCCTGGTTGTGGCACGCCGGTGCGGGATCGCGCCGGCTTCCACCGTGGTAACGGCAGGTTGTAGAAGCTCTACGCAGGACTTGTGTCCGGTAAAATTTCCAACGTCAAAGAATAATCCTTGTAGCCGACGGCTCGCCAGAACGCGACCGACGCTTCGTTTTGAACCAAAACTTCAACTGTCAGCCGCTTGTTTTTCGGCCAGATTTTTGAACGCAGAATTTTTGGCGAGGCCCTTGATTGCCACAACAAGGCGGAAGGGTTAAGGGAAGCAGGTGGCGACAAAGATTCCGCTCCGCACGGCGCGGGGTGGCGGGTGTTTCTCCCGGCCATACACTGGAGCGCCTTATTCCGCCGTTTTATAGGCTCCTTCGGAATATCTTGGAGCGCACGAGTCAACATCCAGCTCCGAAGCCAGCAGAACGTCTTCCTGAAATCCTTTTGCGATGAGTTCTTTGCCGGAAGAACATTGGCCAAGTTCGGCAAACAGATCTTCCTTGAAGCTGGTAAAAGCATTAGGGCGTGTTTTCAAAATGGGTTTTTGAGCCAGTCCAGTATTGCAGCCATCTGAACGAAGCCCAGGAAATACAAATCACGTTTCTCATAACGAGTCCCAATTCTGCGATAGCGTTTCAATCGTTGAAACAAGTTTTCCACCTTGTGCCGTTTCTTGTAATGACCGCGATGCCAGCCCACCGGATTGAGCCGGTTGCAGCGCGGTGGAATGCAAGGGTGGCTGCCCCAGCGCCGCAACAGCGCGCGAAAACCGTCGCTGTCGTAACCCTTGTCGGCCACCGTGGTCGTGCCACGCAATGGCGGACGCGCGGCGGTCTGTGCGACGCACACATCGGCGTGCTGTCCTGGGGCCAAGCTCAAACTCACCGCCCGTCCGCGCCCGTCCACCCACGCATTGATTTTGGTGTTCAGCCCGCCCTTGGTGCGTCCAATGGCTTGATTTTGTTGGCCACCGGCGGGATTGCTGGCGTCTTGATGCACTTTGACATGGCTGGCGTCGAGAAAGCGCAACTGGCCTTGAGCGTTGCGCGCCAGTACGGCCAACAACCGTGGCCACAGTCCACACTGGCACCAGCGACGCCAGCGCGTATAGACCGAGTTCCAAGGCCCGTAACGGGCGGGCAAGTCGCGCCACGGAATACCCGTACGCAAGATGAAGAGCATGGCTTCGAACATCAACCGATCGTCTTTGGGTGGACGACCGCGCCGCCGTCGGCGCGCAAACGATAACGTAAATCCAGCTTGCTAAGTTAATTTTTTTATCCGCTCCCAGAGCAGATCCGACACCTGAAACCGCGAGGATGTTTTCATAAAAAGAACTCCCATCATAGACGCCGCTGATCGCATTTGTGTTCATTTTTTGATTTTGAAAACACGCCCTAACTGCCAGTCTGGCTTCCGGCGAGAGGCTTCCCGCAAGATGACGAATAATCGCACCTGCGCCCACCAAATCCTCGAGCGCAGGACGAAGGGAGTCCGGGTCGTCCCATCTTTCACCGGCAGGAATCACCCCAATCTTCGGACCACAGCGTGCGGCGGCCCGGGCGACAGCCTTTGAGTTCCGCAGGCAGCCGGCAAAGGTCGGTGTCTTCCCCGTGCTCAACGTCAGCGCCGAACCATTGGGGGATGGGAGAACCAGCCGCGTTCCCTTGGGGATTTCCCGGAGCGAACCCGGAGACAGCGAATATCTGCTTTTGCCACGTGCTCCACCGGACACCGCGTCCAGGGTCCGCGCAAAATCAAGCACGGAGTCATCCTTCCACCGGAAGGGAAACACGATGGCTCCGCGAGTGACTGCGATGGAGACGCAGGTGGCGAAGGACAGAACATCAACGATTACAATGGCATCGCTGATCCCGGCCAGTTGCTGAATGCCGCCCAGGCCCCATTCGCATCGGATGTCAAATTCAGCCTGGTCAAAAATCATTTGGGGAGCGGAAATGAGCCCGCGTTTCCGTCATGGGAACCAGCAAACTCCGATTCGCCATTTCTGGCAAGGCCAATCGCGAATGGCGACAAAGATTCCGCTCTTCACGGTGTGGCGTCGAGCCTGCGGCTCGAACGAATCGGCGCACAGCGCCGACCCTACGACCAAGGGCACGGGCGAAAGTGGGGGGATTAACCTGCAACCTTCTCCCGGAAACACTGCGTGGTTCGCCGCTGGAAGACATAAATTACACCGGCAACCAGGAGCGGGATTGCCCCCCTGAACCACGGCATATGCAGGTGGCTGTTCATGGCAAAACCCACAAAAAAAGAATGCGGCTCGAATTTGGCATACATGATGACTGCAACCACCGAACAGACGGTGCAGGCGGTCACCATCCACTTGAGGCTCACCGCCGACCGCCGCGCCAGCCAACAGAAGAACAGCGCCACCAAGGCAATCGCGGCGTAATCCATGAACTGAATCGCCGTGGTAAGATGATGAAAGGTAACCGGGTTGTTGGCGACCACATGGAGTTTCTCCCAATTCCAACCGTAGCCCAGCGCAAACCCAAACGCCATCTGGAGAAGCAGGAGCAACGTCCACAATACCGGATAGACCAGCAGCGGCAGCAGACAGAAAGTGACGATGAAATGCCGGCCCCACCAGGACGATTGTCGGAGTGCCGTCATCAACTCCTCCGCCAGGGCCAGCGGGTCTCCGAGCGATGCGTTCGCGCGGGCTTCCGCATTGGCCTCGGACAATCCCTCCGACGCCGCGGCTTGTTTCAAGTCCTCGCGGTGGTCGGCAACTTCCCGGACCAACCGCCGCACCTGCGTCATGGGGCAGCCCAGTTCCACCAACCGGCGGCGCAATGGTTCAATGAAATCAGGCATATTGTTCCTCCATCAATTGCGAGACGCCGGTGGTAACGCGATTCCACTCGGTGGTTAATGCTTCCAGCCGTTTCCGTCCGCGCGCGGTGAGTTTGTAATAATTGCGGTTCCGGCCCTCCACCTCGCGCCGCTGACTGCTCGCCTGCTTCTCCGCTTCCAGGTAATGCAGGTAAGGATAGATGCAGCCTTCGCCAAAGGACAAAGCCTCTCCGGTTTGGGTCCGGATTTCCTCCACAATCTGGTAACCGTACATTTCGCGGCGGGCAAGCAGGCGCAGCACCAGCAGCTCCGGGACGCCGTTCAAAAAACTGGGGTTGGTATTCTTCATCGCGGCGATAATACATTAAACCATGAGGTATATCAACATCAAACTGTGAGGCTACGACGGCGTGGTTGAACGGAATGGTTTGGACGCTCGCCCTCATCCCGGCGTTGACTCGCGCGCGCCCGCTCGCTCGGCCCTGCGGGCCTTCGGATTTGCCGAATTCCTTTCACCGATTCCCAATCGGTTCAAGTCTCCCCCGGGGAGAAGGAGAATCATTCGCCGCGTCTTTGGAATGTCGTACGACTGGATTGGCCGGACAATCTTCCGCCGGCCGGAAATTTTGCGCTGGCATGTCCTCTCCGTGGGGAGAGGAAACAGGTGAGGGAGGTCGTAAAATCAAATCAAGAACTCCGCCGGGAGCGGTGGTCATTGGCCATTGCCTGTTGTGTCTGGGGAAATGGACGCGCAATAGCGGCGGTGAACGCGCCGCAGTCCAGACGCTTCGCGAAGTTAGGTGATGTCCGACGGTTGCGCCAGCGTCTGGAGTGCGGTGGCTTCAGCACCGCTTGCTGGCAAGGCCAATCGCGGGTGGCGACAGAGATTCCATCCCGAATTGGATAGGAATAATAATGGTTTGGACGCTCGCCCTCATCCCGGCCTTCTCCCCCGGGAGAAGGAGAACCGTTCGCCGCGTCTTTGGAATGTCGTGCGACTGGATTGGCCGGACAATCTTCCGCCAACCAGAAATCTTGCGCCATGCATGTCCTCTCCTTGGGGAGAGGAAACAGGTGAGGGAGGTTGTTAAAACAAATTAAGAGATGGCGCAATAAATCTTTTCCGCCAGCGTGGCGATGCCGATGCGATGGATGAGGTCGGTGGGCATATTAACGTCCTATCCAATCTCCAGACTCTGCATAATTAAATGACCTGGGATAGCCATGCTCTCGCCAAACATAATCAAAGACTGGACGTAAAGCTCTAGCAATGGCCTGCGGATTTTCCAAACCAATATCTGCACTAATTTCGATAATGGGTGGAAAGATTTCGTCCCCTTCAAAGGCGCGTCCGCCAAACGCAAAACGTGTATCAACATAAAGAACCGACTTCTTCACGTTCACGATTCCAAGACAGACATACCACGGACCTTTAGTGCCAATTTGTTTCAGCGCTTTGATGTAATCGAAAACTGCTTCAATGATCCTTTTTTCATAAGCCACGCTGGCGATGGCAACATGTTCAGGAGCTTTCTGACCTGAAAAAGAGAAAAATTCAGCACTAATCGCTATTACATGGTGACCTGCTGCATTTATACAACCTGCCATCGTAATTTCAGTTGCAGCATCGGTGTGATCATCAATTTGGGAAGTAGTAACGAGGCGCTCGCCGTAGGTGCGATGACTCCATGATGAAGCGTCAAACGGGCGAAGTTCTAAATTCAACTTGCTATCGAAAATAGGTAGTGATGACGGTGCGGATGTGGGGCAGATGACCATCGCAAGCATGCCTTGTTGAAAGGAAACATTTTCAAATTTGCCAGCAGCTAGTCTCTTAATTAAATCTTTTAGTTCCTTTTGGCATTTGAATTTTGGGTCGCTAACTTCGTTTCCACCTTCTGTTGAAACTTTCTGTAGTCCGCTAACTAAATTCGCCAAGGTCGTGTATTGAGCAATGCTCCCATTCAAGGACGAAACCATTGTCTCCAGCGCATCCAAACGTTGAGACGTTGTTCCCTTTTTTTGGCGGGGCGGCAATTTTGCGATTGCACCGATTGCATCTTCAAATTGCTTCGTTAATTTCTTCTTTTCCTCAATTCGCTCTGTATCGGCTGCGCCTTCCGCGAGCTGATATGCAACGGGCCAGCGGCGGTTACGCAAATCAAATGGCAGTTTATCCTGTGAACCCGTCATAGTGTTAATGACAAGTGCAATCCGTTCCCATCCCAATTCAGATAGCGCATAGCCAAGTTCAAGCATGACGTTTGGATTGGGCAATAGTTTACTCTCGCCTTCTTGAAGCGGACAGGTTCCCACATAAGACACGTCAGCAACGAACACGTCGGCAACACGTATTTTGTCGAGAATCGTGTTAGCAATGTCCGGAATCCCGGGAATGTCTTTAGTGTCTTTGTCTAAACGCGGCGAAGACTGAACCTCGCCGGACTTGTGCAGGTTTTTGAAAGCCTGCTCAAGTGCGGACTCAATGAAGTTTCGATTGTCGCGTGACGGAGAATCACTCTGCCAAGCGTAGAATACCGTTAGTTCTTCGTCTGGCATTAGATTCTCCCGTCAGTGTTTCAATTATTTTTCTTCCCATGCACCTTTGCCGCGACTTTCAGGCGCAGCGCATTCAACCGGATGAAGCCGGTGGCGTCGTCCTGGTTGTAGGCTTTGGTCGGGTCGGCTTCCATCGTGGCAATTTGCGGGTTGTAGAGGCTCACCGGACTTTTGCGGCCGGCCACCATGATGTTGCCCTTGTACAGCTTTACCCGCACGGTGCCGGTCACGTTCTTCTGGCTCTCGGTCACCAGCGCCTGCAACGCATACCGCTCCGGCGCGAACCAGTAGCCGTAATACACCAGCTCCGCGTACCGCGGAATGAGCGAGTCCCGCAGGTGCATGACCTCCCGGTCCATGGTTAGGCTTTCCATCTGCCGGTGCGCAAAATGCAGGATAGCGCCGCCGGGCGTTTCATAGACGCCCCGCGATTTCATGCCCACGTACCGGTTCTCCACCATGTCCACGCGCCCGACGCCGTGTTTGCCGCCGATTTTGTTCAGCGTCTGCATCACGCCAAGCGGGGACAATTTTTTGCCGTTCACCGCCACGCAATTGCCCTTCACGAAATCCAGCAGGACAAACTCCAGTTTGTTCGGCGCGTCTTCGGGGAACACGGACAGCGTGGTGAACGAGCCGCGATATTTTTTGTCGCTCGCATCCATCCACGGGTCTTCGAGAATGCCCGCCTCGTAGGAAATGTGCAGCAGGTTCCGGTCGCTTGAAAACGGTTTTTTGGCGCTGGCCTGCACGGGGATTTTCCGTTTCTCGCAATACTCAATCATTTCGGCCCGGCCGGGAAAGTCAGCGCGAAATGAAGCGTCCCGCCACGGGGCGATGACCTGCAACTCCGGCGCGAGCGCGGCGGCGGTGAGTTCGAACCGCACCTGGTCGTTGCCCTTGCCGGTGGCGCCATGGGCGATGGCGTCGGCCTTTTCCTTTCTGGCGATTTCCACCATGCGTTTGGCGATGAGCGGCCGGGCGATGCTGGTGCCGAGGAAATACTGGCCCTCGTAAATCGCGCCGGCCTGGATGATGGGGTAGATGAAATCGCGGGCAAATTCATCCTGCAAATCGTCAATGTAGATCTTGGACGCCCCGGTCCGTTTGGCCTTGGCTTCGAGGCCGCGCAATTCCTCCTCCTGACCGATGTTGGCGCAGAAGGCGATCATCTCGGCGTCGTAGGTTTCCTTGATCCACGAAAGCAGCACCGAGGTGTCGAGGCCGCCCGAATAAGCTAGAACAATTTTCATGTCCGGCAATTTAACCGCCCGGAGGCCATTCACGCAAAGAGGAAATACGAAACCTCAAACATTGCCAGCAATCCTCCTCGTTCTCGTCCTCGAAACGATTCATAAAAACGAGGATGATACTTCCAGTTGGTTCATGCCGAATCGGAGTTCGGCGCTCCCATCCGGCGCCTTGGCTCTGGTTTGACGGGCTACTGGCGCGCCGAGGTCCGTTGTTGCATCCACCCCCAATCCTGCTGGTCCGAGGGATCAGTGATGGCGGTTCCGCCGCCGACCTTCCCGGCCCGGCTCTGCCACCGGTGGGTTTCGGAATGGCCGTCGGCAAACGCAAAGCCGCACCCGCCGTCGTGGTAGGTCCCGGGCGCGTCAAACCACGCCGGGCTTTCCATCCCAAAGGCGAACGCCGCGTCATTGAGGCCTTTGGCGTCTTCGTCCAGCAACACCCAGAGCCCGGAAGGTCCCGGAGCATGAATATCGGATGACTTGCCAAACGTGTGCCAGGGTGAATTCCGCCGATGCGTGAACAGGTTGTTCAGCCACGGGCCGTTGACCGGCAGGTTCGGCACGCCGCTGTGAACGTAGCCGGAGCCGGAGAATTCGGTGGCATCATAACCGGGGTCAATGGTGCCCACCGCCTGACTCATCGAAAAGGTCCGGGCCGCGGGGACGATTTGGCCGATGAAAGCCGACTTGGTTCCCTGATACAAGCCCATGCGCTGGTCCGCCGGGCAACGGAATATATTTGCATTCCCGCCCAGATAACCGATGAGCAGCGAACGGGCCGGGTCCTCGAGCACATCGGGGTCGAATTCCTGCGGACCACCAATGCCCGCCGAGCCGGGGCACCAATTATATCCGACATTGGTGTTGCCATCGTCGGGATTGGGCGGGAAAAGTTCGTTGTTTTCGGTCGTGTAAAGGAGCATGGCCGTCATCATCTGCTTGCCCTGATTCAGGCAGGCAGCGCCTTGCGCCCGGCCTTTGGCCTTGCCCAGCACCGGCAACAGCAGCGCGGCGAGAATGCCGATGATGGCAATGACCACCAGCAATTCGATCAAGGTGAATGCGTGACGAACCGGGTGCGGCGCAAAATGCCGGCCGTGGATTTCGGGCAAAGGCCGGTTCATTTTTCAAGAATGTTGAAAACATTATCCAATTCCTCCGGCGTGCCGAAGATCGCGCCTTGCGGACTGGACCTCAAATTCATCTGGTAAACGGCGCTGAAGGCCTCCGGGCTTTTGACGAATTTCGCGCCGCCGTCGGTAAAGAGCACGCTGTAGCCTTCGTCCTGAAGATGAGCGGTGTATTCGGCCATGATGTACGTGATGACATCGCAGCCGAAAAGTTTGTGCCCTTCCAACTGGCTGGTTTTTTGATAGCGGCGCAGATAATTTCCATTGGCTGCATCCACGCAGCGCGGATTGTAAAAGTAACTGGAGCGCACGACGCCTTTCAGGTTGTCCGTGGTCAACAGCGGTTCGTAATTTTCGGCGGAATAATCGCCGGATTGCAGGCTCGGACAAAAATAAATTTTCCCGTCGCCGACGTATTTGGTCGGGTAAAGGAAACCGGCATTCTCGAAATGGCAGCCATCGGGCTGGCTGGTGTCGGAGGAAATTTTCCATTCCAGGTGGCTGTGGTTTTCGTCCAGCCAGACGTAACGGCTGTAGTGCGTCTCGCTCATCAAATTCATTTTGCCGTTGTCACTGTAAGGCGGATAACCGCGCCACGGCGGCAGGACTTCGTTGTAATCGGCGGCATAGACCATCGAGCCGACGCCCATTTGCCGGAGGTTGTTGACGCAGCCCAGGCGCCTGGCTTTGGCCCTGGCCGCGCTCAGTGCCGGCAGCAGCAACGCGGCGAGAATGCCGATGATGGCAATGACCACGAGCAGTTCGATCAGGGTGAACGCCCGGGGAGATTTCATTGGAGCCATTAAACCGCCAAGCCGCCAGGAACGCAAAGGGGAAAATGAATCACTCCCAGCCATGCATCGAATCGTAACGGAAGGTCATTTCGCCGGCGTCGTAACCTTTGTACCATTTCACATGGCCGTCGGCGAAGAGAAGGTTCTGGCCTTTGCCATGCGCCTGCCATTCCACGGCCGGCGTTCCATTCGTCTCGCCACCGACGCAGTTCTGCGTGTAATCGTCCTTGTCGCTGTCGTCGGATGAAAAATACTGGTCATTGTCAATCGTGTCGCCCGAGAGAACATATGCGGCGGGAAATGAAATCCGACGGCTGTCCACCGGGGCAAAGCCATTGGCAACCACGTACGCCGCCCGCACGCCATTGAAATAATTGAATGCCGACTGGTTGTTCGCGGGCAATTGCACGTTGCCCGGACAATGATAAACATTCGTATTTTGCACGTAGTGAAAAATCTGCTGCATCCACCTGTTGGTTGGAGAATCGGGGCTGGCAAAGTCCCAGGGAATAATCTCCCCGGATTCCGGGTAAAGCTCATTATTGTCATCCGCGAACATCCTCATGCCCAGGCCGGCTTGATGGAGATTGGAGTTGCACTGTGTCGTCCACGCCCGCTGCCTGGCTGACGATAATGCCGGCAACAGCAATGCGGCCAGAATGGCGATGACGGCAATCACCACCAGCAGCTCGATGAGCGTGAATGCGCGTTGCGACTTCATTTCCAGCCGGACAACAGGTTGCGGAGATTTCAGCCCTGGCATGGCGGGCATTTTATCAACTTCATAAAATCAATTGGAACCCGGCGCCGTCTGTTGCAGGTGGTTCAGATCTTCCAGCGCCGCAGGATCGGTGAGCCCGCTGCCGGTATCGAACCAGGTTGAGGTAGGCTCCGCGCTTTTCCACTTCCAGTATTCCGTGTGGGCGTCGGCAAAGGTAAGAACGGTGCCGTGTTGATGCCGCCAGCCGGGGACATTGAGCCAGTTGTTGTAATTGGTGGAATACAGGAAATGGCCGTCGTCCAGGGTCAGGGCATCCTCATCAATAAAAGTAAGCGTCTTGGACGTATTTTGGATCTGGCTCATCTGGCTCAAGGGCTGGAACCCCCAGTCAGTGGTATTTGCCGTCGGTCCGTTCATGTAGCCGCTCAGGGAAAAGCTGCGGTATCTGGAAAGGCTGGTGTCTTGGATCACGCCCTGATCGGCCGGGCACTTATAGACAGCCGCGTTCTTCACATAGGAGAAAATGGATCCGCTGGTGATGGTGGCCGGGTCTATGTCCACGACGGCGTTGCCGACGACCCATGAATTCGACGTGCTGCGGGCGATCTGGCCGGAGAGTTCAACGTCATTTATTGCCATGCGGCCGCTGAAATCGCCAGAGTACATCTCCCAAGCCAGGCCGAGCTGCTTTTGATTGTTCAGGCAGCCGACCCGCTTGGCCATTTCCTTGGCCCGGGCCAGCGCCGGCAGCAGAAGTGCGGCCAGAATGCCGATGATGGCAATCACCACGAGCAATTCGAGCAGCGTGAACGCCAACCACCGGGTTTCCGGCCCAACCGGCAGTTCATGAAGTAAAAATCCCCGTTTGTTCGGCTTCATATTGTCTCTCCCAACTGCATTAACAGGATTCGACGAAAAGTGTTACAATAAAAACCGGCGCAATTTGTAACCGCCGGTCGCCGCGCATTGCGGCCGGCACTGTTCCGGCTGGCCGCATATCGCGCCCGTTCATCCTTACCAACGGGAAACCAGACCAAACGTTACAAACTTTTTCGTTTTTTCGTCGCCCAATCCGCCCAACCTCAAAACCGGACATCTTTTCAATCCGGCGCCGGCCCGGCCCCGAGCCTTTCAAGGTTCAAGACGCGCCCCGGATTCATGCTCTTACAGACACCGGAGCGGAACATTTGTTTCACAATTTTATCGGCGCCCGGCGCTCGAACCGGTTTCAAGCCATCGCCCAGCACCCATCTATAAGTGTCCGCCCAAAGGCAAAAGGTGACATTTATTTTCGAATTTCGCGCCCTGCACCAACGGACCGGGTCGGGGACGTTTCATGGTGTCGGTTCCCGATGACGGGCGTCCGGGGGGATTACTTTGCCAAATTCTCCACATCCAGCAGTGTGAGGCGGGTTTTTCGGTTGAGGGGCAGGGTCATGGTTTGCCCCTGCCGGGTTATTTTCGCTATCATGTCCTCATCCAGGGCAGTCTCCACAACCATTCCCAAATCCGGATCGAACCAGGCCTCACCGGAAAACCTTCCCTTTTCAATTTTTACGGGGAAATTGGCCCCCGCTTGAGATGAAAAACTTCCGGTCAATTTGATCCGCATGCATTTGCGATCCGCATGCTGCTCCCAGTTCTCGAAAGTACTCTTAACATCCACGTTGATCATGCCGCCATTGCTCGGCTGTTCCAGATGTTTTGCCCAGCTATCGCCCAGCTTCACCACCCGGCTGGATGTCGTGTCCTCCGCGATCGTGCCATATTCTTTGAGCCCATTTTCTCTGAACAAGTCCGTGAAGGCCGCCTGCTCCTTTGGATTTTCTCCTGCAACCCGGTTTACCAGTTCCTGATATCCCTCCATCTTTTCCACCTTGCCATTGGCATCGGTGAAATACTGGAGGTGGGCGCCGACCATCTTGCGCAACCGCGCCCCCACCGGATTCCTAGCATCCTGGGCGGAACTTTGGGCGGAATCCGCGCTGAACGCCTTGCGATCCCCAACCACGACTTCCAGCGCCAGGCTTTCAAATTCAAGTTGCAGTTCCCGACCGCCGTGGTCGAGCTCCCCGACCAGGGTGAAATTGAAATCCTGGGTCATTTTCTGCACCTGTTTCACCGGCTTCGACTGATTGGGCTCTTTCGTTTCAGAGGTTTGGGTCTCTTCGCGGTGCATGACGTATCGTTTGCCAGCCAGCCATTTCATCTGCATTTCGACCGGGCCATGGGCGCCGCTGGATGTCGTGATTTCCCCGACCACGACCGCAGTTGTGCCCGTTGCCAGAATGGCTGCCGCTCCGATGATGATTGCTGTTTTTGCTTTTGCCCAGGCCATAAGTTTCAATGCTCCTTTCACGAGGGTTAGGGTTGAGGCGCTGACGGCCACGCCTTTGGCCGCCGCCGTGACAGTTGCGGCCAGTCCCGCCGGCGCGGCCTGAACTGAATTGGCCGAGACGGCGGCAATCAAGACACCGGCCGAAACACTGACACCGCGCCGGCCGAAAAAGGCCCGGAGTTTTTCTACCGCCCGCGACGTGCGTTTGTGAACCGCCCATTCCTGAATGCCTAGTGTAGTGTCCTCGAAGTGTCTGCCTTTATTTCTCCGAGTTTAGCGCGAGCGCGAGTGATTTTTTCCAGGATGGCAGCCCCCTCAGCACGCCACACATAACGCTGCGGTTGGCGGTTGCGTTCCGCCAGCCAGGCTTCGATGCTGCGCACCAATTCTCCCACGCTCCGGAAGCTGCCCTCTCGCACTACCTGCTCGGTCAGGTCGCGGAAAAAGCGTTCCACCAGATTGAGCCATGAACTGCTCGTGGGCGTGAAGTGCGACTGTACCCGGGGATGCCGGGCCAGCCACGCCTTGACCGCCGGGTGTTTGTGCGTCGCGTAGTTGTCCACGATCAGGTGCAGCGTGAGTTGCGGCGGCGTCTCCCGCTCGATCTGTCGCAGGAAGCGCAGCCATTCCACGTGGGTGTGGCGGGTCTCGGTGCGCGCAATCACCCGTCCATCCAAAGTACTCAGGGCGGCAAAGAGCGTCGTGGTGCCGTGGCGCACGTAGTCGTGGGTGCGCGTGCGAATGTGGCCCACGCCCAAGGGCAGCCCCGGTTGAGTGCGCTCCAGCGCCTGACACTGGCTCTTCTCATCGCAACACAGCACCAAAGCCTTCTGGGGCGGGTTCAAATACAGGCCGATGACGTCCCAGAACTTCACCTCAAACTGCGGATCCAAGGACAATTTGAAGGTGCGCACCTGATGGGGCTTGAGGTCATTGGCTTGCCAAAGTTGATGCACCCGGCTCTTGGACAGCCCGGCACTACGCGCCATGCTGCGCACACTCCAGCGAGTCCGTCCCTTGGGCGGGCGGGTCACCGTGGTGAGCACCTTGGCCACCGTGGCTGTCGCCAACGACACCGGACGACCGGAACGCGGGGTGTCCTCCAATCCCTCCAAACGCTCCCGGGCAAACCGCCGCCGCCATACCCCCACCGTGTGGGGAGTGGTGGACAGTTCGGTGGCAATCTCCTGGTTCTCCCAATGTTGGGCAGAGAGCAGAACAATGCGGACGCGCAAGACCGTCTGCTGAGTGGACCGGCGATCTCGAACACGGGCGGTCAACTGTTCCTCCTCCTCTTGGGTCAAAGTTAAGGACTGGGCGTGGCGTGGCATGTCCAAATCCTACCCCACACACCAATAATGTCAATCACTTATTGGACACTACACTAGGGCGGCGGCGGTTTCCGCCCCGCTCTTGTTTTCGAAAAAGCGCAGGGCCAGCAACGCGCGGTCTTTTTCGCCCAATTGCGTCATCGCCTCTTCCAACAACGGCGACAGTTGCCGCCAAACCCCGTCGGTGTCCGGTTCGTTCAAGCTGGATTGCATATAAGCCTCCTGTTCGCGGATCTGGCGCCGGACCCGGGTGCGGATGAACCGGGCGGCGGTGAAGCGCGTGGTTTCGTACAGCCAGCCGGTCAGAGCGGTTCGTTCGCGCAGGCCGGCGGCTTTGCGGGCCAGGATAATGAAGACCGCCTGTGTCACGTCCTGGGCGTCCTCGGAATTGCCGGTGCAGCGCAGGGCGACGGAATAAACCAGGTTGATGTGCCGCTGCACCAGCCCGGCAAAAGCCGGTTCCAAACCGCTGCGGGCGTATTCCCGCAACAGGTCCATGTCGTTCGCATCAGGCATCTGCTTATTATTCCCCGCCCGGAACGAAATTGGACATTTAATTTTTTCAGGCTGGACAACCCACCAAAGAAGTAGCAGCCGACATCAGGCTCTAAATCGCATCTATCGAGTCAAAGGCTGTACCGCGTGTATGGCAGGCACGTAGGACAGGCGTCGCGCCTGTCTCCATCTTCAAACATTCTTTCACTCTTTGGCATTTCTCATCCACCCCTCGAAATCACACACCCGAAATCGGTGACCTAAAGTTAGAGACAGGCGCGACGCCTGTCCTACGGCGCTTTTTCGATGACCAGCATTTCAACCGGCTCGCGGCCGGGTACGAGTTCGAGGCCGAGTTGGTCGAGCAGGGCTTGTCTCAAAGGGCCGGGTAGGCCTTGCGTTTGTTGAACTTTTGGTTCGATCCATTTCAGATCAAAATCAAAGCGGCCAGTGAGACCAGTTTGGTCCAACACTGGAAGCCCGGCATTAGCTTCCAAAAAATTGACCAGATTGGTGAGAGGCTTATCAACAGCACCATATGACGTTGTTCCATAATATTCTGCCGGAGACTGCTTCTTCGCAGTCGGGCTTAAGCCTGGCGCGTTTGGAATCTTTACCGTAAGAAGTAAAACATTTGTTTCCAACATTTCCCACTTCGCAACCACCCCGAATTTTTGCCTTATAACCCGCTGCAACGCTTCATGGTTTCCTTCGGGCAGGTTCGCGATGAAATCATAGTTGCCGTCAGGCAGACTGGTGGTAAGGACGACTCGATCAGGGAGTTCACAACCGTAAGCGGCGCTCACTACAATTTCGGCTGGCACCGCCACGCCCATTGTTTTGCCATGCCTAAATAACCAATCTCCACGCGGACGAAATTTTGTCGGGCGAAATTTCGACGGCAAAACCCTGACCTGTGGGGGGACTTGGTTCACTTTTTTGAACATGGTAAGGACATCTTGAGTCCGCCAAGTATCATCGAATTCGTGTTTTTGAATTTCTTTCAGAGTCACAGTGGTGGTTCCGGCGACGAGCAGCACGCCCACGCCGACGACGATGGCGGTTTTAACTTTTGTCCAGGCCATAAGTTTCAATGCTCCTTGGATGAGGGTTAAGGTTGAGCCGCTGACGGTCGCGCCCTTGGTAACCGCAACGGCGGTGATAGATTTGGTCAACACAACCGGCGCGGCCTGAATTGAGTTGGCTGAAACCGCCCCGGCGATAATGGCCGTGGTGGAGGCGATGCCGCGCCGGGTGAAGAAGGCGTGGAGCTTTTCCAGTCCGCGCGCCACCCGTTTTTGGGCGGCGCGTTCCTGCAAGCCCAGCGCGTCGCCCACTTCGCGCAGGCTTTTGTTCTCGAAATATCGCAGCACCAGAGCGTCGCGGTCCTGGTCCCGCAGTTGCGCCATGGCTTCGTCGAGCAGCGGCGACAACTCCTGCCAGGCCGCGCCCATCGGGTGATCGTCAAGCGTGGATTGCATGCAAGCCTCCTGTTCCCGGCGTTGGCGGCGGCGCCGGGTTTTCAGCGCGTCGGCGGCGGCGAATCGCGCCGTGCGATAGAGCCAGCCGGAAAGAATGGTTTTGGAACCGAGCGAGCCGGCCTTGCGGGCGAGGATGACAAACACCGCCTGGGAAATTTCCTCGGCCAGATGCGCGTCGCGCACCTGCCGCAGTGCCGCCGAATAAACAAGATTGATGTGACGCGAAACCAGCGTCTCAAAGGCGCTCTCGGATTGGCTGGCCGCGTATTCACGCACCAACTCCATGTCATCACTCATCATCCATCAGATACATGGACGCCGGGACCAAAAGGAGACAATTTTAAGGCGAAAAATTCAAAACTCATCCAACAAATCGGAGGTTTAAACCACTTCGATTCGGTAAGGATTCAAGGACTCGTATAACTCGTCCCTCCGAACGCAGTCCCGGCCACCTTACCGTCCATCCGGGCTGTTGGGATAGCACCAAAGGCGGTTGCGATTCGTGTCATTCACATATCCATTCCAGTCTTTGAGTTTGATGTAACTGACCGCGCCACCAAACGCGCCCTCAATGGCGCCCTCGAAATGCCGGCCGCTGACCCCCTCAGCCGGATTATTGGCGCCGTCATTGAAGTAGGACGGGTTGCGCTCGTCGGTTTCCCAAAACGCACAGTCGTCCGCGTGCATGAGTTCCAGCTTGACCGGGGTGATCGTAAAATCAACCGGATAACTCGCGTACCCGACCACCGCGCCGTTCATCGCGTAGCTGGAGATTTGTTGCGGACGCGCCACCCCGTCAACGAGGGCCGCCGGATCATCCATCGGGCAGAGGTAAAGCTTGGGGTTGTGCATCATGCTCCAGAACAACCCGGTCTCCACTTTGAATTCCCCCGGGCCGGCGATGCTCAGGTCCGCCGTGTAAAGCCAGCCCGGGCGGGCGGACTCGCCATTGTCCCAATTGGGCCACACAATGACATCGCCATTGTCCGTGGCATACAAATTGATGGCGGCCGTCAACTGCTTGAGGTTGTTGAGGTCGGTCACCTGGGTAGCCCGGTTCTTGGCCTTGCTCAAAACGGGCAACAACAGCGCCGAGAGGATGCCAATAATGGCGATGACCACCAGCAGTTCGATCAGGGTAAACCCCCGGACCGGTGGGTTTGATTTGAATGAATTTAGTTTGGCCATAAGTCAATGCTCCAAGGTTCGTCATTTTCCCACGAGTAAAGCGCCACCGACCGGCAAATCCGACAAAAAGCCGGAGGCCATCGCCTCGACTGGGTGGTTTGCCGGTTCATTGTGCCTGGTTTCTTTCCAATATCAACGGGATTGCCCCACCGCCCTGCCGCCAGGCACCGGTGAGTTTGCCGTTTTCAAGTTTTCCATTGTAGGAAGTGTCGATGGCATTCCATTCCAGATGCACGTTGGGCGGGACATACTGGATGGTGCTGGCGGGAATTTCGGCTCCTCCCTGGTCAAGACTGATCATCGTGGCGGAGAATTTGCCATCCGGCAGCTTGGCGATGTTCACAGCCAGACGGAGTTTTACCCCGGCTTGCTTGACATCCAAAGTCCCCTGCCAATGCCCCGGCAAGTCATTCGGGCCGGTGTAGGAATAATCTTTCTGCGCTTCGCTGGCCGGGTCAAACGCCGCAGCTTCAGGTTTGCCACGTTCCAGGGTCAACGGCAACGTATGGCCGTTCGAGACAAAGTTTCCGACGATCACCCGGTCACTCTCGTCCACCGTGCCTTCATACGAGCCCATTATTCCGCCAAACTCCACCTTCAACGTGGGCCGATGGTAGGTGACGGCCGTGGCTTCGATGTCGCTCCCACCCTGGTCAGGACTGTCCCCCGTCACCCGAAAGGTGCCATCGGCCCGCTCGGCAATTTTCAAGTCCACCCGGAGCGTGGTCTTCTCCACTTTTAACGTTCCCTTCCAAAAACCCTGCACGTCCGAATCCTTCCGGGGCGCATAATCGCTTTCAGCCATGGGTTCGGGAAATTTATCCGCAAGGGCATTCAGTTTCATGGTGAACGGCCCGGAGCCTTTGCCCTGTTTCCAGGTGCCCGACATTCCCATCGTCTTCGGATTCAACGTCGCTTCGTAAGTGAAGCCGATGACCTTTTGTTCGATGCGGACGGAGGGATAATCGTAAACGAGCCTGCTGACCGGCATTTCCCTGGCGCCTTGGTAGATATTCACCTCGACGGCGTGATAGGAGCCGTTCTCTTTGGAAATTTTATACATCATCGGCCATTTCTGCTGGCCGGATTCAAAGATGCCCGCCCAGGCGCCTTGAATGTCCGGCGCACCCGCCGACCGCACCGCATGAACGGTTTTGACCGCGACGACGCCGGTGCCGGCGGTCAGAAGTACGATCGCGCCGGCAACGGCGGCGGTTTTCATTTTTGTCCAAGCCATAAGTTTTAATGCTCTTTTTACCAGGGTCGGGGTCGAGTCTGCCGCCGCTGACCCTTTCGCGGCAGTCGCAGTCACGGTGACTTCACTGGCGAAAATGATAACCCACAATTGTTACCATTTTGTTACCTTTGCATCCTTTTTTGCCCATTTCGCTTCAAAGGCGGTTTGTCGTTCAACGGTGGCAATTCCAAGCCAGCGCCAACGGAGCAATGACCAAATCAGCCGGCGAAAGAATGAAAATCCAGCGGGCGCGACCCAAATCCACGTGCCTGGTATATTGATCACGTTGCAAACATGGTCCGCATACCCCGCGCAATTCTCACTCCACCATCAATGTTTCCCATACAGGTAAAATCATTCCGTGGCGTTTCGTTCCAATACCAACGGGAGCGCACCGCCACCCTGCCGCCAGGCGCCGGTAAGCTTGCCGTTTTCAAGTTTTCCGGTGAACAAACCGCCGATGGCAACCCATTCCAGGCGCACATTGGGGGGAACAAACTGGATGTTGTTGGCCGGAATTTCGGCCCCTCCCTGGTCGAGACTGATCATCGAGGCGGAGAATTTGCCGCCCGGCAGCTTGGCGATGTTCACGGCCAGACGGAGTTTAACGCCGGCTTGCTTGACATCCAAGGTCCCCTGCCAATGCCCCTGCAAATCGTTCGGGCTGGTGTGGGAATAATCTTTCTGGGCCTCGATGGCCGAGTCAAGCACCGCTGCGGTTTCAGGTTTGGCACGTTCCAGGATCAACGGCATGGGTTTGTCCCCTTGGGTCAAGGTTCCGGTGATGACCCGGTCATTATCGTCCACCGCACCTTCAAAAACGACACTAATCCCGCCGAACTCGATCCTCACCGTGGGCCGATGGTAGGTGATGGACGTGGCTTCGACGTCTTTCGATCCCTGGTCCGGGCTGTCCCCCGTCGCCCGAAACGTGCCATCCGCCCGTTCGGCAATTTTGAGGGCCACCCGCAGCGGTGTATTGCCAGCCTTCAACGTTCCTTTCCAATAACCCTGCAGGTCCGAATCCTTCCGCGACGCGTAATCGTTTTCGACCAGCGGTTCGGGAAACGCTTCCGGGAGGGCGTCCAGTTTCATGGTGAACGGCCCGGAGCCTTTGCCCTGTTTCCAGGTGCCGGACATTTCCATCGTCTTCGGATTCAGGGTGGCTTCGTAAGTGAAGCCGATGGCCTTCTGTTCGATGCGAATCGAAGGATAATTGTAGGCGATTTCGCTGACGGGGACTGCCTTGACCCCCTGGTAAATATCCACTTCGACCGCGTGATACGAGCCGTTCTCCCGGGTGATTTTGTACATCAAGGGCATTTTTTCCCCGTTAAAATCAAAAATGCCCGCCCAGGCGCCTTGAATGTCCGGCGCACCCGAGGACCGCACCGCATGAACGGTTTTGATCGCGACGACGCCGGTGCCGGCGGTCAGAAGTACGATCGCGCCGGTTACGGCGGCGGTTTTCATTTTTGTCCAAGCCATAAGTTTCAATGCTCCTTTTACCAGGGTGAGGGTTGAGGCTGCGGCCGCCGACCCTTTCGCGGCGGTCGCAGTCACGGATAATGCCAAACCAACGGGTGCGGCGTGAACGGAATTGGCCGAAACCGCTCCGGCAATGACTGCGCCGGAAAGCGCCACACCGCGTTTGGAGAAAAATTTCCGCAATTTCTCGAGCGCGCGGTTCACGCGCATCTTGGCCGCGTCTTCGCTCGCGCCCAAGGCCCGTCCCACTTCGCCCAGGCTTTTGTTCTCGAAAAACCGGAGCACCACGGCGTTGCGATCCTTTTCGCCCAGCCCGGCCATTGCCGCGTCAAGCAGCGGCGCGATCTGGGGCCAGATGTTGGGTTCCGGTTCGTTCAAAAGCGATTGCATGTAGGCCTCCTGTTCGCGGTGCTGGCGGCGGATTTCCGCGCGGAGAAAATTGGCTGCCGTCAGCCGCGCGGTTTGATACAGCCAGCCGGAGAGAACGGTTTGCGGGGACAAACCCCGCGCCTTTCTTGCCAGAATGATGAAGACCGCCTGCGTGATTTCCTCCGCTGCGTGGGCATTGCCGGCGCTGCGCAAGGCGGTGGAATACACCAGATTCACGTGCCGCGTCACCAGCGTGGCGAACGCCGCCTCGGAATTTTCCCGCGCGTATTGCCCCAGCAATTCAATGTCATCCAGCTCCGGCATTTACTTATAAATGTCCGCCCGGGCGAAAAAGGGAACAGAAATTTTTAAAATGTGCGGTAGGGCTAAGCTGCCGCTTTGCCCCAATATTTGATTAGGGCGCGCGGCGACACCACCCTGACGTTATATTTTATTTTTCCTCGCCGCGAAGCCCAGCGGTTCAATATGCACCAGCACGTCACTGACGGCAGGGAGAGCATCGCGGATTTTATCCTTCACGTCGTGGGCGATTTTATGCGAATCGAGCACGGTCATTTGCGGGTTCACTTCCACGTGCATGTCCACGAAATACTGGTAACCCACTTTGCGCACGATGCATTTTTCCACATGATCCACGCCGGGCGTGGTGCCCGCAATCCGGCGGATCTGGTCAATCACTTCCGGCCCGGGCGCGGTGTCCATGAGCTCGTTGAGCGCCGGCCGGAGCAGATGCCAGCCGTTCCACGCGATGACCCCCGCCGCCGCAATCGCCGCCACATCGTCGGCGGCTTCAAAACCCTTGCCGCCGATGAGCGCCACGCTGATGCCGACGCCCGCGGCCACGGACGTGATGGCGTCGCTGCGATGATGCCAGGCATCGGTGCGCACGGCGGAACTATCCAGGGCCCTGCCCTCGTGCGAGACGAACCGGAATAAAATTTCTTTTACCACCACCACCACGACCAGCACGATGAGTGTAAACGCCTTCGGCGCAGGGTGCGGTTGCATGATTTCGCTGAACGCCTTGAGCGCGATCCAGAGCGCCGCCCCCAGCAACATGGCGGCGACGATGGCGGAGGCAATCGGTTCGGCCTTGCCGTGACCGTAGGGATGGTCTTCGTCCGCCGGCGCCGCGGCCACGATGAGTCCGCGCCACACGATGAGCGAACTGAAAATGTCGGCGAAGGATTCCACCGCATCCGCGACGAGTGCGTGCGAATGGCCGGCGATGCCCGCGGCGAGTTTTGTGCCCGACAACACCACGTTGACGGCCATGCCCGCAAAGGTGGCGCGCAAACCGCGTTGGAGGCGATTCAGTGGCACGCGAAAATTATTATCCACGAAATGCACGAAATACACGAAACAAATTACCGATTCATGGAAGCCGGCAAACAACCACGGCGCGCGGCGTTCACGCCGCTTCAACGCACGAAGAGAAAGCAGACAGGTTATTTCGTACGCCGCAGCGCAATGGATGTTGAAGCGGGCTGAAGCCCGCGCTCCGTCACGGTTCAAGCAGAGAACGGACGGGAGCTTGCGGATTTTCCTTCCGTTCGCGGAGAATTTTCTCCAGCCGCTGCTGGCAAGTCCATGCTTCAATTTCAGACCACTTTACTTTGGGCAAGGCGCCGTTCTTATCGGGTGTTGATGTCCATTCCGAGCGAAATTGCCAGCGGTCGAGGTCTTTCACGCGGTCAAGGGCGTTCAACCTGCGCAGCGATTCAAAGGCCCAGAATGTATCCGACGTATTGCCGAGAATAACAAACCGGTCATGTTCGCCGACCGAACCGAACAGCCCCTTGCCGCGATGAAAACGCAGGAGGCCATTGATGCACGCCTCGCGATCCACGCGGTCGAGCGCGCCGAAGGCTTCGAGGATGACCAGCGCCTCCCAGGTGTCGTAAATCGGGTCCTCACCAACATTCAGGAACGTGCCGTGGAGCAATTTCGGATCAACGTCCTGACGCCGGCCCGCCGGCAGGGTCGCTGACAACACCTGTTGTTGCAGCAAAGTTTCCACGGTTGCACGCCCATCAACGAGATCGAGGCAGCCCAGCCGCTTTAGGCAGGGTATCGTCCAAGCAAGTACGTCCGTGTACAAAACGGTGTATCCACTGCCCCCGACGTGACTTTCATTCAGACCGAGCAGGAATTTCGTCTGCTCCGGCGGAAGCTGCTCAATGAATCGCCGAAGATCATCACGCGTGAACCCGATTTCCGTTTCCGTCAACCAGCCATTTGCAAAAGTTTTCGCGCAATTGCGGTCCTGGAGGAATAATCTCGCGCGACTCATGTCGGCAGGCATTTGCTTGGGCGCGTAGCGTTCCTCCTCCTTCAAAACCTCCTGCCGCGTCGCGGCCCAGGCTTCCGGGGTGAACAAATTTGTCGGGGGAAAAACTTCGCAGCAGAAGAGCACATACCGCACATCATGCAAATCGTCGTTGACCACCTGCGAATCCACGCTCACGGGATGGTCCAGTTGTTTCAAAGCGCGGCGAATCTCCGCTTCGGGAACCAACACGGGTTTCAGACCCGAATACCACACGAGAAAAAAATGCGCCTGGACAATGACATTTAGGATCAAAATGCCGCTAATCCAAGCAATCCTCCAACGATTCGCCCGCGTCCGGCCCGGCGGCACGATAAAGATTTCGGCGTTGGGTATCTGTCCAATCGCCCGCTCGGCAAAGGCGATTTTCCCTTCACGAAAATTCCGCCAAGCCTGTGATACGGCCATCGCCACCTGATTTTGCAACGAGGTCGGGTCGGAAGCGGAATTGTTTCGTAAAACTTCCAAATCCACCGCGTCTTTTCCTCCGCAGCGCGCCGCTACCGAGCCATCCCATCCTAATATGATGTTTGAGTTGTTCCTGACCGACGGGAAAACGCTGTTCCATGTCGTTACGAAAGGCGATTTCACGGCGGGCAGAAAAAGGATCAAACCGTTCTTGCCCCAACGAAAATTGGTGGCTAGCCGGCGTTCTCCCAGAAATCGGGCGAAGGCACGGAGTTCTGCGTGGCCAAAACGGAGCGAAGATTCCTTCTGCGCCAACCGGTCGGCTGGCGGCAACATTTCCTGCGTGGCCCGGAGAAAAAGATTGTAATCCATTCGCAGTGGATGGGATCGGTCCGTAAATAATGTGAAAAACAAAAAGAGTACGATTACCGCCACCCAGGCATTAATCGGAAGCCAGCCGAGGCCGAGGCAAAAATAAAACCCGGACATGAAAAGGTTTAAAAGTAAACCCCAGATTTGAAATCGGCTACAGTTGATTTCAAGTTGTCGCGCGGCAAAACCCCACACCACGAGCGTGTATCCTCCCAAGATGAGAAACAGATCTTTGATTGGCAGAATATGAGTCATCGCCGTGACAAAGAAAAAAACGAACCCGATCAGGGCCACAGAAAACCCCAGATAGCTCATGTCAAACTGCTGATGCAGGACGGCTCGAAAACCTTTTGCGTTGCGATAATTCTGTTGCTCATCTTCCATCCGCCTGCCGTGAAAAAAAAGCGCCGCCGGCAACATCATGACCAGCGAAGCAAAGAACAGTGGAATAATGACCAGTGGAATGAAGGTTAACAGCCATTTGAACGGCGCGAATTTTGCCAGCGCGCTCAAAATGGCGGCACCCGTGCCGCCGGCGGTTGCAACTTTTGCCGATGAAGATGCCAGCACGGCGGCCATGATGGACGGCACGAGCGTCTTGGCCGGACGCAACTTGGTCAGCGAGCCTTCGAGTTTTTCTTCCAGCCGTTCGCGCATGGCGGCGCGGGCGCGGTGCAGGCGCACACGCAGCGCTGCTTCGGAAATTCCCAGCGCCGCCGCCGCTTCCGCGCCGCTCTTGCCTTCGAGATAAAACAGCACCAGACATTCGCGGTGCGCGGCGGGCAGTTCCGCAAGTTTTTGCCGCAGCGTTTCCGGCGTGCAGAGCGGGTCGGTTTCGTCGGCCGATTTTTCTGCGGTGGAGCTTTCCGGATTTTCCAGCGCCCAGCGTTTGCGCTTGTTGAGTTCGCGGCGGTGGCGCAGACCGAAGTTGATGGCCATGTGGCGCGCGATGGTATTGACCCAGCCGGCGAATTTGGCGCCGTCGCCGAGCAGCCACAGCCGCCGATACGCGCGGATGAACGCCTCCTGCGTGACTTCCTCCGCCAGCGCAGCATCGCCGAGACGGCTCCACGCGACGGCATACACACGCCGCTCGTGGCGTTCAACGAGCTCGCGGTAGCGCTCGGCGTCGCCGCGCCGCACGGCGGCCACGGCGGATTCGTCTTGTTGCGCGCTGCCGGTCATTTCGAGTGGCATATTTAACCGGAAGACAGCGGCCAGGGGAAATTGTTACAGCAAATCGCGGCATGGCTACACTTTGCGACGAGGGCGTCGCAGCCACCTTAAATCAGGTGGCAGAACATCGCGTCGCGGAGCTTCGGCTCAAACCAGGTGCTCTTGGGCGGCATGATGCCGCCGGCGTCCGCAACGGCCATCAGGTCCTCGATGCCCGTGGGGAACATCGAGAACGCGCAGGCGTATTCGCCGCTGTTCACCAGCTTTTCCAGCTCCGCCGGGCCGCGAATGCCGCCGACGTAACTAATTCGCTTGCTCGTGCGCGGATCGTCAATGCCAAACACCTGTGACAGGATATGTTCCTGCAACAGCGACACATCGAGCGAATCAATCGAGTTGCGCGGGGCGGTGAGTTTAATGCGGATGCCCAGGGTGTGCCATTTGCCCTGCAAATAAAGGCTGATCTCGTGTTTGCCCGCCGGTTGGGCCGTGCCGTTCGGGTTGATGGCAAAAACGGCGCCGATAATTTCCAATAGCTGCTCCGGGGTCCAGTTGTTCAAATCTTTCACCACGCGGTTGTAGGGCAGGATTTGCATCTGATTGTGAGGAAATATCACGGCGAGAAATTGTCCGCTGTGGCCCGCGCCATGGCGCGATTGAAAAACCCGCGCCGCCGCCGCGCAGCGATGATGGCCGTCGGCAATGTAGAGAAACGGGATGGTTGTAAATTGCGTCTCGATGAATTTGATCCCGTCCGCATCGGCGATCACCCACGCCGTGTGCCGCACGTCATCCTTGGCCGTGAAATCCACGTCCGGTTTTTTGGAAATTTTCTTCGCGACAAACTTGTCGAGTTCGGCGTTGGCGCGGTAGGTCAAAAAAACCGGGCCGGTTTGCGCGTTCAGGGTTTCGATGTGCCGGGCACGGTCATCTTCCTTGTCCGGTCGCGTCAGTTCGTGCTTTTTGATGACCCCGCGCAAATATTCCTCGCAACTCGCCGCGGCAACGAGGCCGACTTGCGAATGTTTGCCCATGACCTGCCGGTAAAGATAAAAGCACGGTTGCGCCTCCTGCTGCAGCGCGCCGTCACGGATGAGCTTTTGAAAATTTTCCGCGCCCTTCGCATAGACTTCCAGCGCATAGGGGTCCGTGCCCGGCGGCAAATCAATTTCCGGCTTGCTGACATGCAAAAAACTGAGCGGGTTGCCGGCGGCGACTGCACGCGCTTCGTCCGACGACATCACGTCGTAGGGCAATTCGCAGATGCGCGCGGCAAGTTTAGGTTCCGGTCGCAGCGCGGCAAAAGGTTTGATCGCTGCCATAACCATACGAACATATGGCCAAAGCAGGCCAAAGGCACGCAGAATTTGAATCTGGAAAACCCGGTTAATTTTTCCCGTGAGACGGGCCGGATAGCGCGACGCTCTGTCCGATGGCTGGAATTTTGAAGGGTTTCTTTCGTCATTAGTCATTTTCCGGCGGCTGGTGATAGTTTGGAATTGTTTTCGATGGCAAATGCGGTTTTGATAATGAGAGCGCTTTGAAAAACATTGTTTATTTCGATCTCGAAACGCAAAAGTCCGCCGAGGAAGTGGGCGGCTGGGGCAACATCGCCCGCATGGGCATGAGCATCGGCGTGACGTTCAGCACCGGACGCGGCGATTACACAATTTACGGGGAGAAACAGGTGGACGGCCTCCTCAAGGATTTGCAGCGCGCCGATCTCATCGTCGGTTTCAACATTTTGCGGTTCGATTACGAGGTGCTGCACGGTTACACGACCTTTGATTTGAGCCAGTTGCCGACGCTCGACCTGATGGTGGATTTGCAGAACAAACTGCAGCACCGGTTGTCGCTGGATTCGATTGCGACGGCAACGTTCGGCGTGGAAAAAACCGCTGAAGGCCTGCAGGCCATCCACTGGTTCAAGGAAGGCAAACTGGCGGAAATCGCCGAATACTGCTGTTACGACGTGAAAATCACAAAATTGGTCCACGAATTCGGCCAGCAAAAGCGGCAGGTGCATTATCACAATCGCTTCGGAAAAAAAATGACCGTGCCGGTGAGCTGGTGATAAGAAATTTCAGGTTCCAACTTCTGGATGTGTCACTCCCCGGTTTGCGGAAACGACGGGGACGCTGCCCTAAAGAAAAAGGCCTGGAATTCTGAATTATTCCCGCCGGTCATTTTGGATTTTGTTTGAGGTTGCGAATGGCCCGCTTGGCGGCAAAAGCCGCCTGCAATGCTTTTGCGGACTCGGCATCCTTTTCCTTTTTGTGATCGCTGTCTCGCAACCCCAGGTCAATGTAATCGTAACTTAAACGTTCTTCGTGAATCTTGTCCTCATGGTTTCGGAAAAAAGCGTCCAGGTTTTCCTGTAACGCCGCATCATTGGTAAATCCCAGACTTTGCATTTCCACCGCCAGGACCTCAATTTCTGTTTTCGCACAATTGGCGAGCAGCCGCAACAGCTCTTCCTGCGTATCCCTTTGCGCCTTGGTTTCATCCGTATAGCCCGACGGTTGATCCAGAACCCTTTTCAAGCGCGCGTCAATTTTGTCCAGATCGTCGTCTGTTTTGCGGATGTTCTTCGCCTCAAGCTGTTTTTGCGCTTCGAGTTTGATTTGCGCCTCAAATTGTTTCTGCGCCTCGTCTTCCTTCTGCGCTTTGAGGGCCTTTTGCCCGTCCGTCTGCTTCTGGGCCTGAAGTTCCTGGATGACCCGGTCTTTTTCCTGCAAATCCGCGAACAGGCGGACGATGAAGCAAGCCAGCGCGAGAGAAATCAGGAGGTTCAACACCAAAATAAAGATATGACTGGGCTTCATGGATTTCCGAATCGCTTCGGTGAAAAAACATCTTTCTAAAATCGGAGTAAAGACAAAAGTGTCTTATGATGGTTTTTTTCACGGAAACCGGGCCAAAATGAGCAAAATCAGGCCCGGCGAGAGTACCCCCCTTGGGAAAGGACCGGACCCCGTCAACCCGTTGCCCGCCTTGACGGTTAGTTCCGCACTCGCGGTTTGTCATCGGAGGCTGGGTTTGCGCCGTCACGGTGTTTGCGGTTGGAGCAAAGCCGGCCGATAAGACTTGAGTCGTGTGCGGATGGATTTTGCGAGCGCGGTGTTACCTTGGGCCGCGGCCAAGGCCAGGGCTTGTTGGAGCTGGATGATGGCTTCAGCCGACTTCCCCTGGCTGGCCAGCGCGATCCCTAAATTACAGTGAGCTTCGGCATAATCGGGTCTGAGTTGGAGCGTCCGCTCGTAATGTTGAATGGCTTCATCCCATTTCCCCTGCTTGGCCAGGGCATAGCCTAAATTGTTGAGGGCATCCGCGTAATCGGGTCTGAGTTGGAGCGCCCGCTCGTAATGCTGGATGGCTTCATCCCATTTCCCTTGCTTGGCCAGGGCGAAGCCTAAATTATTGAGGGCATCCGCGTAATCGGGTCTGAGTTGGAGCGCCCGCTCGTAATGTTGAATGGCTTCATCCAACGCCCCCTGGTCGGCCAACGCGATGCCTAAATTATAGTGGGCTTCGACGTAATCGGGTTTGAGTTGAAGCGCCCGCTCGAAATGTTGAATGGCTTCATTCGACTTCCCCTGGTCGGCCAACGCGATGCCTAAATTATTATGGGTTTCGGGATAATCGGGTTTGAGTTGGAGCACCCGCCCGTATTGCTGGATGGCTTCATCCAGCTTCCCTTGGGCGGCCAGCGCGATGCCTAAATTATTGAGGGCATCCGCGTAATCGGGGCTCAGCTGGAGCGCCCGCTCGTAATGCTGGATGGCTTCATCCAGCTTCCCTTGGGCGGCCAGCGCGGCGCCTAAATTATTGAGGGCATCCGCGTAATCGGGTCTGAGTTGGAGCGCCCGCTCGTAATGTTGAATGGCTTCATCCAATTTCCCTTGATTGGCCAGCACGACGCCTAAATTAACATGGGCTTCGGGGTAATCGGGTTTGAGTTGGAGCGCCCACTCGTAATGTTGAATGGATTCATCCAAATTTCCTTGCTCTTTTAAAAGAGCCGTCCCCAGGTTGTTGTGCGCCAACCAACACTCGGGATTCCGAGTGATGGTTGTGCGCCAAAGAGTTTCGAGGTTGGCATACATGCCACACTGCCGCCAGGTCAGGGTGCCCAACACCGCCAATACCATGACGGCAAACCCATAAATCACCCATCGCCGCCGCAACTGTTCAGCCGCTCCGCTCCCCATCGCCGCTGCCAGTGCCAGCGGCCCCAGACTGGGAAGATAAACCCAGTGATCACACACAAACGAGTAACGCATGAAATACGCGTTCATAAACCCCAGCACCGGAAACAACGTGCCAACAAAAAAGAACAGCGCTGTTATCGGGCCACGCCCAAGGCGCGCTCGCGCCAGCCAGAGTCCCAGTATTGTCCCCACCGCCGTCATCGGATAGAGCCATTGCCACCACACGCCGGGATCGGGTTGCCAGCGTGGGTAAACAAAACAGAGATGGGCTGGCCAGAACAATTTACCGAGGTAAAACCAGAAGGCCCGGCCTGCAATCAGACAGCGTTGCGAGCAGGTCAGGGCAAAATCCGGCCCCTGGGCCCCCACGTGATTTTTTTCCAGCCAGGCCGTCAGGGCACACAGGCCGAGGGCCAGGGCGAAGAAGGGCAGGGTCGGCAACACTTCCACCCGCCAGCGGATTTGTCCGCGCTTCCACCAACCTATCAGCAAAATGGCCGCCGGCAGGGAAAAGGCCGTGGTCTTGGCCAGCAACGCCCCCAGAAACAAGACAAAAGCCAGACCGTAAAAAAGCGCCGCTTGCTGCGGGTGACGCGCCGGATCAGGAACCCGAGCGATGGCTGCGGTTCGTGTTCCCGGTCGCCGGTCATTGGTCATCGACGGCGCAAATCGTTCGTAAGCCAGGAGTGCCGCGAGGTAAAGCGCCAGGGAAAGCACATTCTTGCGTTCGGTGATCCAGGCGGCGGACTCGACCATGACCGGGTGAAGGGCGAAGAGGGCCGCGGCCAGCCAGGCGCCCGGCAGTTGGAGCCGGAGCAACAGCCGCCAGAAGAGCAGGGCGGCCAGGGTGTGCAGCAGAACGTTCTCCACGTGATAGGGCGGCGTCCAGAACTTCCAGAGTTGATAATCCAGCCAGAAGGTCGTGCCCGTGAGCGGGTAATATTGTTGCAATGCCGTTAGATGAAACCACATCGTGCGCAACCCCGAAAGCCCATGCAACAGTCCGGACATTTGCGTGGTCCAGGTTTCATCGTCCCCGACGAAACTGCCCCGCAAGGCCGGCAGGTAGGCCAGGAACGTGGCGGCGATCAGGAGGAGGCCAGGAAACCAAGGCCCATGCCTGGAAGATTGTGAGCGGGGCACACCGCCGTCCAGCGGCTTGTCTTTCACGCTTGGCAGAGGTGAACCGACGGCTAAAGCAGGTTCGTCAGCCGGGAGTTTTCGCTGTCGCTTCATCCAGGACGAACTTAAGAAAAGTTCGGTTTAAGTCACGGTTAAATTTGAAAAATGACGTGTATCATTCGCAACGGTCAGGCGGGGAGTCTGGCGCGCGCTGTCCACAATGCCTTGAGTGCTCCATGTGCCTATGGATGGTTGGTTGACTGTTTTTTATATTTTCATTCGCTGCCTTGAAAAGCAACCGAAGAAGTCCGGAAGGGGCCGAAGTGAGTCCAAGCCGAAAGCGGATTAAAACACTCGCAAACGCTTGTTCTTGCGTCAAACCGTGGTCGTACCTCCTCGACAACTCGTCGAGTGGTGGAATGGTGCCCACGACAGGACTTGAACCTGTACGGTGTTACCCACTAGAACCTGAATCTAGCGCGTCTGCCAATTCCGCCACGTGGGCCCAATGATTCGACGCCATTTTAATACGCGGCCCGAAGCGTCCGGGCAAGTTAATTTGAACCACCAGCCGGTGGTTAAATTTGGGGGCCATCGAACTCTGTATCCAAGCAACGGCCAAACCGGTGGAGCGCGTCGGTCCCCAGCGCAGCACGCCCGAAGCAAAAATCCGGTAAAATGAAGATGAACATTCCCAAGGATTCGACCCGCTGTGGCTGGGACAGCGCGGGCCGATCTCCGGCCGATGCCGGCGCTCAATTGAGGTCGGGCTTGATGCCTTTCAATTCGAGCTTGAGGGCGTGCAGCGACATGTTGATGTCGCAGATGAACGCGACGAGCGACGCGAGCAGCACGGTCATGCACGCGATGAAAATGATGCTGACGAGAATCACCTGTTCGGAGTGCAGCAATGTGGTCACAAACAGCGTGATGATGAGCGCCGACGCCAGCAGCGCGCTGAACGTGGCCAGGATGATGCTCAGGCGGACCACCCGGGCGCGCCGGTAAAGGATGGCCACCTGCGCCAGCGCCTGCGCGCGATCCTCGTCCGTGCGGTGCGACAGTTCCGCCTTCAGCAGCCGGGCGCGGTCAATGGCGCGCCCCAGACGGTTGGTCATCGTCAGCAGCAGCAGTCCCACGCCGGAAATGAGAATCACCGGCCCGATGGCCACCTGTAGCACCGGAACAATTTCATTGAGCGGAGTCGTCGGCATAAATTCAGTCAGAGGCGAAGTCTAGCCGGAATCCAGGACTCGAGGCAAGGACGGGCGAAGAACGGCGTGGTCTTAATTTGAATTTCTCGTCGGAGGGGCGAGTTACACGAGCCCCCATTTTCAAAGGCATCCGATAAGTCAGGGGCTCGTATAACTCGCCCCTCCGATACTTTTGAGACAGTACCGATTGTTTCTGGAAATAGGCATTACACCTTCACCCACTTGCCCTTTTGGGAGGATTCCTCAACGGCGGCAAGCACGCGCTGGTTTTTCAGGCCGTCTTCAAAGGTCGGGTGGACCGCTTTGCCCTCGACGCAGGCGTTCACAAAATCGGCGACCACATGGATGAACGTGTGTTCGTAGCCGATGCCGTGTCCCGGCGGCCACCAGTTGCCGACATACGGCTGCACGCCGTCGCGCTCGGTCACGAGGATGTCGCGGAAACCCCGCCGGTCCTTCGGGTCATCGCCATTGTAATATTTCAGCCGGTTCATGTCCTCAAAATCAAAACAGATCGAGCCTTTGCTCCCGTTGATTTCAATGGCGATGTGGTTCTTGCGGCCGAGCGCGTAGCGCGTGGCTTCCACATTCGCCAGCACGCCGTTTTCCATTCGCCCGATGAACAGCGCCGAGTCCGGCACAGTGACCTTGCCCATCCTGCGCGCACCCTTGGCCAGCGCATCCGCCAGCGGGCGCTCCGGGATGAACGTGTTCAGCAACCCGCAGACCTGCTCGAATTCGCCAACGAGGTAACGCCCCAAATCAATGACGTGCGAATTGATGTCGCTGTGGACGCCGCAGCCGCTGGTCTCCTTTTGCAGACGCCAGTCCAGCGGAAATTCCGGGTCGGCCAGCCGGTCCTGCGCGTAACGCGCGTGAAAATGAAAAATCCGGCCCAGCGCGCCTTCGCCAATCATCCGCTTCGCCAGTGCGATGGCCGGAATGCGCCGGTAATTGTGGCAGACCATGTGGACGACCTTCGCCTTGTTTGCGGCGGCGAACATGGCCTCGGCTTGTTTGAGATTCAGCGCCAGCGGTTTTTCGCACAAGACGTGCTTGCCGTTTTTCACCGCGGCAATCGCCATCTCGGCGTGAAAATTCGTCGGCGTCACGATGTCCACGATGTCAATCAGCGGCGACTCGACGACCTCCTGCCAGTCGGTGGCGGAGTTTTGCCAGCCGAGCTGCGCGCGGGCCGCCTGCACTCCGGCGGCGCGGCGTCCGCAGAGTGTGTGCAGCTCGACATTGGCCTTGAGGTTGAAGAAACGGGGTGCCTGCCGCCATGCATTGGAGTGCGCCCTGCCCATGAAGCGGTAGCCGATCAGCCCGACGCGCAAAGTTTTTGCCATGCAAACTTGGGGTTGAACTGGATACGCCTGCCTTTATAGTGAGCCGCGTTGACCAAGTCAACGGCAACCGCACAAAATGCCAAATATGACCTTTACCACCGCTGAAATTGCAAAACACCTTGAAGGTGAAGTGATTGGCGATGCCGCGGCAACGCTCACGGGCTTTGCTCACGCCGACCACGCCAAGCCGGGCGACCTCACGTTCGCCGAAAATGAGGACTACTTCGCCCGCGCCGAACAAAGCGCCGCCACCGCCATCATCGCCGACAAACGGTTCGCGTCCACGAAGAAAATTTTAATTCGAGTGCCGAATGCCCGCATCGCGTTCGCCAAGGCCATGGCGCTGTTCTTTCCCGAACGAACCTACGCCGCCGGAATTCATCCCACGGCGGTCATCGCGGCGAGCGCCAAGGTGGACACCACCGCGCACATCGGGCCGTATTGTGTCGTCGGCGAGCGCGTGAAAATTGGCGCGCGGACGGTCCTGCAGGCCGGCAATTTTGTCGGTGACGATTCCCGGCTCGGCGACGACGTGAACCTGTTTCCGAACGTGACGGTTTATCCGCACACGGAAATCGGACGGCGCGTCCGCATTCATGCCGGCACAGTCGTTGGCTCGGACGGTTTCGGTTACGTGCAGGACGCTGGCGTTCATCTCAAAGTGCCGCAGATCGGCAACGTCATCATCGGCGACGACGTGGAGATTGGCGCGAACGTGACGATTGACCGCGGAGCGCTGGGCCCAACGGTCATCGGCAAAGGCACGAAGATTGATAACCTCGTCCAGATCGCCCACAACGTCGAAATTGGCGAAGGCTCCCTGATTATCTCGCAAGTCGGCATTGCCGGCAGCACCAAGTTTGGCAAGCACGTCATCCTGGCCGGACAGGCCGGTTTTGCCGGACATTTGAAAATCGGCGATCGCGTCACCGTCTCGGCGCAATCGGGTGTGATGACCGACATTCCGGCCGGTGAAACCTGGCTGGGCTCCCCGGCGCAACCGGACAAGCAGGCCAAGCGCCAGATGATCGCCATCCAGCGCCTGCCGGACCTGCTCAAGCGCGTCGCGGAGCTGGAAAAGCAATCCGGCACAAAACCGGAACGGCAGGGAAAATCCGAACCATGAAACCAGCCGGGTGGCAAAAGATCTGCTGACAGTTCATTAATGGTCCAAACCATTCATAATTTCCAACGCTCGGTAAGACTGCCGGGGGCCAACGTCGAGGCCGCCCTGCCGCTTTGGCAAGAACTCGACGCCAAGGTACAGCGGGCCGCCGCCAGCCTCGTCGCGCAGGATTCGACCCTGGAATGTGCGACGACGACCGACGATGACGGCGGACATGTGGTTCGCCTCAGCACTCCTGCATACGAAATTGTCATCACCTCCCGCTGCGGGCAGGACCGGGTAATTCGGCCAAGCGAGAAGCTTTCATTCGTTTCCTATACCATGGTCGCCAGCAGCCATCTCAAGTCGTTTGACAAGGCCGCGACTGTGGCAGGGGAACTCACCGCCATTCTCCGCGTGGCAGGTGCCGTTCTTTTTGGTCTCCTTTTGTTTTGGGGGATTGACGCCTTTCTCAACGCGTATGGATTTGTCAAGATTCCGTATCTTTTTGTCATTGGCGCATTGGTCATCGGCGGATGGCTGGGCGAACGGCTGGGCTGTTTTCTGGGCAACTGGCTTCAAAACCGTTCCCTGGACAAGGCCGTGCAACGTGGCGTCCTGCCAAAACTCGAAGCCATCTGGTTTTCGCTGGAACACAATTTGAAGGCCCTGCTCAAAGTTTACGAATCAACTTAAGTCTGAAAGCCGGCTGGCTGTAGGTATCCATTCGGAAAAGGGCGGCGATGCTTTGGTCGCGGAGCGACGGTTGATACAAATCGCGCGTCCTTGCCAAAGCGCCAGGGGGCTGGCGCACTCCATGACGCTTCGCGGCTTCGTTGCTCCAGACAACTCCCGGAGTTGTCAGCGCCAGGCCGACCCGCGCGACAGCGTCTTGGACTGCGGCGGCCCTCCGCCGTTTTTCCGGCCAAAAAATTCAGTTGTCAGCACGCCAGCAACCGGCTCATTTTAACCCCATGACCCAGCCAGCCACCCCCTTGCTTTCCGAACCCGGACAAATCCGCGTTGGGCCGAATAATTATTAAGCACGTGAACCAGTGGAGACTAGGCCCGATGAACAGTCAGGAAACCTACAGGAAATTTGCCCGATACTACGATCTGTATGTGGGGGATTTCAACGCCGACTTGCCATTTTACAGGTCTCTATGCACTCCCGAGCACAACATTCTGGAAATTGGCTGCGGCACCGGAAGAGTGCTGCGCGCCTTGCTCGAAAAAGGATGCCATGTTACGGGCGTGGATATCTCAGCCGGCATGCTGCGTGTGGCCGAAGCGAAATTGAGTGCGTACCTTGAATCGGAGAAGCTGGTGCTGAAAAATCATGATTTTCGTCATGCGCCCCTTCAGATGCAGTACGATCGGATTCTCGTGACCTTCTTCACGTTTAACTATCTCCTCTCGACATCCGAGCAGCAGCAATTTCTGCACAATGTCCGTCAAAGTCTTGCCGCCAATGGCGTCGCGATCATCGACTTGTTTTATCCGCAGCCTTTGGCGCTCCCCGCCACGAGCGACCAATGGGAAGAAACCGTATTCCAAGCTGAGGGCCGGCAAATTGCGCTCAGGCAGAAAAGAAGAATGGCCGGCAATATTGAAGAGCGCACACAAATCTATGTGGACGGAACTCATCAAGATGCAATCGTGACTCGACGCTGCTATGTCAGCAAAAAGCAGGCAGAGGCGTTGCTGACGCAGGCCGGTTTTCACAATCTTCAAGTCACCAATGAATATGTCGCATCCACATTTCATCCACCGGGACAGGCTGAAACAACCGAATCGAATTTTGTCTGTATGGGGAGAAAATCAGCCTGTTGATTGCTGATCTCGCTTTTAAGTTGACGCAGGTTCAACCAGCGCGCTGGATTTCTCCGGAATCTGCCGGTTTGAGACTGCGCGAGCGCCACAGGAAGAATATCGCCGGATACACCAGCAGTTCCATCAGCGTCGAGGTCACGACGCCGCCCACCATCGGGGTGGCGATGCGTTTCATCACGTCCGCGCCGGTGCCGTGGCTCCACAAGATCGGTGCCAGTCCGGCGATGATGACGCACGCGGTCATGGCCTTCGGACGGACGCGCCTGACCGCGCCATGATAGATGGCGTCGCGCAAATCCGACGCCTGGCGCATCAGCCCCTTCTTTTTCCATTCGTCGTAGGCGAGGTCGAGATAAAGCAGCATCACCACGCCGGTTTCCGCGTCCAGCCCGGCCAGCGCGATGATGCCCACCCAGACAGCGACGCTGAGGTTGTAGTGCAGCAGGTAAATAATCCAGAACGCGCCGACCAGCGAGAACGGCACCGCGAGCAGGACGATGGCGGTTTTGACGAGCGAGCGGGTGTTGAGATAAATGATGAGCACGATGATGAGCAGCGTCAGCGGCACGACAATCATCAGGCGTTGCTGGGCGCGCAGCATGTATTCGTACTGGCCGCTCCAGAAAATGTTGTAGCCGGGCGGCAGCTTGATCGCGCCTTTGGCGATGGATTCGTTCACGGCGCGCATGGCCATCTGCACGTAGGTGCCCACGTCCACGCCGCGGATGTCCACGTAAATCCAAGCGTTGGGCACCGCGCCTTCGCTCTTGATGCCCATCGGACCGTCCACGATCTTGAGCGTGGCAAGCTGGCCGAGCGGCACCTGCGCGCCGCTGGGCGTGGGCACGACGATGTCATCCGACAACGAGCGCAAATCGGAACGGAAATCGCGGTCGTATCGCAGATTGATGGTATAGCGCTGCAACCCTTCGACGGTGGTGGCGAGCGGCATGCCGCCGAGCGCCACGGACAGCACATCCTGCACGTCGCCGATGGTCAAGCCGTATCGAGCGATGGCGTCGCGATTGATTTCAAACTCAATGAATCGTCCGCCGTTGACGCGCTCGGCGTAGGCGCTGGCGGTGCCCGGCACGGTGCGAATCACGGCTTCAATCTCGGTACCGATGCGTTCCAGCTCGTGCAGGTCCGTCCCGGCCACCTTGATGCCGACGGGAGTTTTGATGCCGGTGGAAAGCATGTCAATGCGCGTCCGGATGGGCATCGTCCAGGCATTATTCAGCCCCGGAATTTGCACGGCGTCGTTCATGGCGTCCGCCAGTTCATCCGGCGTGCGGCGGCGATGCGCAATGACACGGCCCTGGTCGTCCTTGATGTTCACCGCCGGCCATTCCGCCTCCGGCTTCAACTGGATGGTCGTTTCAATCATGTCCATCGGCGCCGGATCCGTGGCGGTCTCGGCGCGCCCGGCCTTGCCAAACACCGTCTTCACTTCGGGAAACGATTTGATGATGCGGTCGGTGATCTGGAGAATCTGCCGCGCCTTGGTGGGTGAAATGCCGGGGAACGTCGTGGGCATGTATAGCAAATCACCTTCGTAGAGCGGCGGCATGAACTCCGAGCCGATGTTCTGAAAGGGGAAGAGTTTGCCAATTTTTTCGGAGACGGATATGAGCTTGTCGCGCAGGGACGGAGCGCCGAGCACCGTCTCGGCGTGGTTCTCGCCACTAACTTCGTGCCGAGCGGGTGCTCGGCGCTCCAAAGCGTCTGTCACCAGCCGGTTCCACGGAAAGAAAACCCAGACCACAATCAACGCGGCGGTGATGACCACCTTCCAGCGCCGTTGGATGACCCAGTCAATCACCGGATGGTAAAGCCAGATGAGAAGGCGGTTGATGGGATTCTTTTCCTCCTTCGGAATTTTGCCGCGAATGAACCAGCCCATCAGAATCGGCGCCAGCGTGATGGACAACACCGCCGCCGCCGCCATGGAATAGGTCTTGGTGAACGCCAATGGCTTGAACAGCCGGCCTTCCTGCGCCTGCAACGTGAACACCGGCAGGAACGACACGGTGATGACGAGCAGCGAGTAGAACAGGGTCGGGCCGACTTCGATGGCTGCGTCGCGGATGATTTCCCAGTGCGGTTTTTTGCCCTGGTCGCGTTCCAGGTGTTTGTGGGCGTTCTCGATCATGATGATGACCGCATCCACCATTGCGCCGATGGCGATGGCGATGCCGCCCAGCGACATGATGTTCGAGCTGATGCCCTGGGCAAACATGACCATGAAAGCAATCAACACGGCAATGGGCAGGATGATGATGGCCACCAGCGCACTGCGCAGGTGCAGCAAAAACGCGAGGCAAACCAGCGCCACGACGAGACTTTCTTCCAGCAGCTTTTCTTCGAGCGTCTTGACCGCGCGGCCAATCAGCGCAGACCGGTCATAAACCACCGTGTATTTTACGTCCGGCGGCAACGCCTTCATCGCCCGGTCCAGCCGCTGTTTGACCGCCTGGATGACCTGGTTGGCATTCGCGCCATAACGCACAACGACAATGCCGCCCACGGTTTCGCCTTCCCCGTTCAATTCGGCGATGCCGCGCCGCATGTCGGGGCCGAATTGCACCGTTGCAACATCACGCAATAAAATCGGCGTGCCGCTCGCGCCCGCACCCACGGCGACCTTCCGCAAATCATCCAGGCTTTGCACGTAGCCCTTGACGCACAGGATAAATTCGCGTTCGGACAGTTCGAGCGAACGCCCGCCCACCTCGCCGTTGCTGCGTTCGACGGACGTGCTCACGTCCTTCAAAGAAAGGTTGTAGGCGCGCAGCTTGGCCGGGTCCACCGCCACCTGGTATTGCTTCACGAAACCGCCGACCGACGCGACTTCAGACACGCCTTCCACGGCGGTGAGTTGATATTTCAGATACCAATCCTGGTACGAACGCAGTTCGGCTAGATCACGGTTGGTCGAATTGATGGAATACATGAACGCCCAGCCGACGCCGGTGGCGTCCGGGCCGAGCGACGGCGTCACGCCTTTCGGCAACTGGCCGCTGAGACCGCTCAGATATTCAAGCACGCGGCTGCGTGCCCAGTAAGGATCCGTGCCATCCTCGAAAATGACATAGACGAACGAGAAACCGTAAAACGAATAGCCGCGCACCGCCTTTTGCCGCGGCACGGACAACATCTTGGCCGTGATGGGATACGTGACCTGGTCCTCGATGATGTTCGGCGCCTGGCCTTCCCAACCCGTGTAGATGATGACCTGCGTGTCCGAGAGGTCGGGAATGGCATCGAGCGGAATGTTCTTCACCGCGTAAACGCCGCCGAGCACCAGCCCCACCGTGACCAGCAGCACGATGAACTTGTTCTTCAGCGAAAAATCAATGATGCGTTGGAGCATGGCGGGTTTGGGCGGTTGGGAGGCGTCGCAGACTGGCGGCCGGCGCCACGCGTTGCATCGTGAACGAATTTTGATGATCCAGGTTCCTCATGGGCATCACTTGGTGGAATCCATTTCCGCCGGCGGCATGCTCATGAACGAATCCCATCCCGCCGCCGGCACGCTCATGACAGGGATGAGCGTCATGCCACAATGCGGGCATTTGCCGGGCTTGTCCGCATGCACATCGCTGTGCTCGGGCATGGGACAGGTGTAATAAAGCACCTGGCCGCCGGGCTGAATTTTTTCGAGTGTACTTTTTGTCACCGGTACCAGCGTCATGCCGCAAATCGGGCATTTGCCGGGATGATCGTAGGTGATTGAAACGTGCTCCGGCATCGGGCAGACCCAGACCATTACGTCCGCATTGGTCCCGGCTGGCGTTGCATTGCTGGCTTCGTTTGTGTCCGGCACGGGTTCCGATGCCGGGTTTGGATTTGACATTTTCTGGATCGCCTCGCGCAACTGGCTTTCCGAATCGAGCATGAACTGGCCGGACGTGACCACACGTTCGCCTTCGTTCAGGCCGCCGAGCACCTGGTCCATGTCGTCCTGCGCCTGCAATCCCAACGCGACGGTGCGCGCCTCGAATTTTCCGCCCGGCAACGCGATGAATACCGTGTTTTTTTGACCGCTCCGCAACACCGCCGAGTCCGGCGCCAGCAGTGCCGACGGGGCGATGTCCACCGCCAGTTTCACCGTCGCGAACATGCCGGGTTTGAGAAAGTAGCCGGGATTGTGGAACTCCATGCGCACCCGTGCCGTGCGCGTTTTTTCGTCCACCGTCGGATAAACATAAGTGACCCGCCCGCGGAAGTTGCGGTCGGGCAGATACGAAAGCGTCATCGTCGCCTCCTGGCCAAGTTGGATGGCCGGCAAATCCTGCTCATAAACCTGGGCATAGACCCACACCACGCCAACGTCCGCCAGCCGGTAAAGCTTCATGCCCGCCTCCACCATCTGGCCAGCGACGACGTTTTTCTCGACGACAAACCCGGCGATGGGTGCGGTAACCGTCAGGGTCTTCTTCGCCTGGCGCGTTTTTTCAAGCTCGGCGATTTGCGCGGCGGAGATGTCGTAGAACATCAGCTTCGTCCGGGCGCTTTCAAGCAATGCGCGGTCCTCGGTGGAAGCGGAACCCGATTGCGAGGAAAGTGCCGCCAGATATTCCGTTTGCGCGCTATAAAGTTCCGGCGAATAAATCTCAAACAGCGGATCGCCCGGATTCACCAGCGCGCCCGTGGCGTCCACGTACAATTTTTCAATCCAGCCTTTGTATTTGGTCGTCACGTCCGCGAGCGCGGTCTCGTCATAATCCACGTTGGCCACCGTGCGGATCAGCCGGCGCAGCGGCCCGCGGGTGACCTCGGCGGTGCGGATGCCCATCGTCTGGATGGTGGAAGGATCGACAGCGATGATGGACGAGGCCTCGGGAGTGCCGGCCCCGGCGTCCTGCTTGCGAATCGGCGTGAGTTTCATGCCGCAAATCGGGCAGTTGCCGGGATGGTCCTGGATGATCTGCGGATGCATGCCACAGGTGTAAAGCGTCTTGGCTTCGGAGGCGCCGGCCGTTTCGCGGCCGGAGTTTTTGCCGCACGAAATTACGCCGGCAGCAACCACCGCCAGCACGCCGGCGAAGAGGATGAATTTGATTTTTTTCATGGCGCGGGATGGGTTGAATTCGTTTTGGCGGCGTCCGCCGACAGCAATGGCGCGTTGGCCGGCGGCACGCCGGCGATGAGCAGCGACAATTCAGACAGCGTAAGTTCGCGCTGGGTGCGCGCGTCAATTTCCGACAGCCGGAATTCCAACAGGGAACGTTCGGCGTCCAGCAGGTTGAAGAAATCCGTTTTGCCGGAGAGATATCCCGAACGCGCGATTTCCAAGGACCGTTGCGCCTTGGGAATCAACTGCTCGCGCAGCAGGTCGAGGTTGCGATTGACCTCGCGGTAGGCATAACTTTTTTCCGCAAAATCCACGGTCAGGTTGATCTGCCCGGCGGTGAGCCGCGCCTGCGCCGCGCGTTTGCCGGCCCGGGCGGCGGCGATTTCGGCGGCGACCTTGTCGCGCCAGAGGGGCAGCGTGACCGTCGCCTGCGGCCAGTACAACCAGGGCGTGGCTTTCACATCCACCGAGGAACCAATGGTGACATCGGGCAGCTTCGACTTGCGGGCCAGGTCCAGCGACGCCTGTGCCTGGCGCACCTCGGCTTCCATCGCCTTGAGCTGCGGATTGCGCGCAAAGGCGGTGTCGAGGATTTGCTCCGGCGACAAATCCAGCGTCGTGGCTTCAAAACGCACCGGCGCGGGCGGGGCGGGTTGTTCGCGCGTGAGCCCCAGCGCGGCCTTGAACTGCGCGGCCAGCAAATGGCGCGAGTCTTCCAGGTTGACAATCTCCGTTTGCAACCGGTCCGCCTCGATTTGGGCGCGATACACGTCCTGCAACGTCGCCTGGCCGGTCTCATTCTGGGCGCGGGCGATCCGCTCCAATTCGGACAGCAACTGGAGCATTTCCCGGTCAATGGCGATTTTTTTGTCGAGGAACCAGAGTTGGTAATAGCTTTGTTTGACGTTGTAGGCGGCCTGAAGCACCGCGCTTTCAAAGGCAAAATATTTGGCCCGGCTTTCCGCCGTCGCCGCGTCGGCCTGCACCCGCAACTTGCCCGTCCAGGGAATTTGCGCCATCAAGCCCGGCATCACCGACGTGATGACGTTCTGGATGTACATCTGAAACGTGAGTTGCAAATCGGGCAGCGACCGGGCCACGGTGATGTTTTCCACCGATGCCGCCCAATCATAGTAAGCCGCCGCGATTTGCGGCTGATTGAGCATGGCGAAGGTGAGAAAATCGCCGAGGGACGAATTGGTCGTGAGGTCGGGCAACGCCGGCCGCCGGTCGTTGGGCCGATAGGCGCGGTTGACCGTCCCGATCTCGTGGCGGGCTTCGCGCTCGCCGTGCGTGGTGAAGCCTTTGCAGCCGGTCAGCGCCAGCGATGCCAGAGCAACGACAACGAATGATCTTCGATTAACCATGGTGCCAGGGATGGCCTGCCGGGCCGTCTGCGGATGCACCCGACCGCCGGGGCCGGGGCAAGGCACGCAAATTACTTTTTGGCGGCAGCGGCGTCCTGGATTTTCTTCAGGTATTTGGCCGGGTCCTTGTCGAAATCCTTTTTGCAGCCCGAGCAACACAATTTGACCTCCTGGCCCTGATAGACAAAGACGTACGGTTTGCCCATGTCACCACCCAGTTTTTCACCGGACACGGGGCAAGTGGTCAGCTTGTCCGGTTTGGGCGGTGTGGCAGCCGCCGAGTTTGTGTCGGTCGCCAAGGTGGCAAACGGCGAGGCCAGGAAGGGAACGGTTAATGCAATCGCGGTCAATATTTTTAGTTTTTTCATAATCATGTCGAACATTACGACATCTTTTATACACCGGCCATCGAAAATTCCCTCCAAAAAAATTCTTCGCGGGATTTTCCACCTGCCGGGGTAAGCCAGACACAAGTAAAACCCTAAACCCGAAACCATAATGACTAAAGAATGCTCAAATAACCAAATGACCAAACCGGCCACGTCCCGCGCATTCGAGCTTTGGACTTCGCGTTTCTTTCGTCATTATGGTTTAGGCATTAGTCATTCCACAACGCGGCGGGTTGTCCCGGTACAGCCAAAAGCGTAAACTTTGGGCGGCGGCACAAATCCCGCCGCCCTTGAACCAATGAACAAAGAAAATATCATTCCGGACCCAGGCTCCGCCGAGGCGGGTGACGCAAAGCTCGGCGCGCTCCTGCGCGAGTCGCGGGTCTCACCCGCCTTGCCGCCGCGTTTCCAGGAAGGTGTCTGGCGGCGCATCGAGGAAGCTGCGGCCCCGGTCAATGTCACCGGCGGCATTGCCTGGCTGGATGCGCTGGCGGCGCTGGTGTTGCGTCCGCGATTGGCACTGGCCACCGCCGCCGTTTTGATCGTCGCAGGCGCGCTGCTGGGCGTGCGCGATGGCAATCAAATGGCGCACCAGGACGCCCAGGCGCGTTATCTCGCGGCGGTAGCCCCCCATTCGCTGCGTTGATGGCATGAACCGTTCGCTCGTCATTTTGCTGGGAGCGCTGGCCCTGTGCGCCACGCTGCTCGGCGGCTCCTATGCTGTGAGCCGGCGCGTTTGCCAAAATTGCATGTCGCAATCCGTCAGCGATCTCGACTGGTTGCAGCAGGAGTTTCATTTGAGCGACGCCGAGATGGCGCGCATCCAGAAACTGCACGCAGGCTATCTGCCGAAATGCGCCGAGATGTGCGCCAAAATCGCCGCCAAAAAATCGGAGCTTGAAACAGCATTAAACGGCGCGACGAACATCAATCCGGCGGCCCAACAAAAACTGGACGAGCTCGCCGTGCTGCGCGGCCAATGCCAGGCGCAAATGCTCCAACATTTCACCGAAGTCAGCCAGACCATGCCGCCGGAGCAGGGCCGCCGTTATCTGGCCGAGATGCAGCGCCTCACCCTCGGTCTGCACGAACAAACCGAATCATCCATGTCCGGGTCCGCAGGCCATGAGCATCACCAACATTGATGCCCAGGTTTCGGCGCGGCAAGCCGACGCGCGCGACCGGGCGGACATGGAGCGGTTGGCCGCCGGCCATGACGCCGCGCTCAACGATTTGATGGAGCGTCATGCAACGCCGGTGTTCCATTTTCTCTGCCGCATGGCCGGCAACAAGGATGACGCGAATGACCTCGCGCAGGAAACTTTTGTCCGCGTCTTCCGCGCCCGCGCCACTTTCCATCCGAGCGAAAAATTTTCCACCTGGCTCTTCACCATCGCCGCCAACCTGGCGCGAAACCATTTCCGCTGGCGGTCGCGGCATCCGAATGTTTCGCTGGAAGCCGAAACCGGCGAAGCGGAACAAACCCTCGGCAGCACGCTGCCCGCCAATGATCCCGCACCCAACGAACAGGCCCTCGCCACCGAACGCGCCGAAGCGGTGCGGTCTGCCGTCGGCAAACTGCCGGAGGATTTGCGCGAGGCGATTGTGTTGTGCGAATGGCAGGAACTCAGCGCGGCCGAAGCTGCGGCAATTTTGGAAACGACGCCGAAAGCCGTGGAATCACGGTTGTATCGCGCCCGACAGATTTTGCGCGAACGGCTGAAATCGTGGCTGTGAGCGGAGCACCGGAGCCCGGCACGCCTGTCATTTTACCCTCCCCGGCGGAAACAGAAAGGTCAGCGCGCGCCAGGCGCGCAGCCGCCAGTAAAATTCATTGTGCTGGCTCGTTTGCGCCTCGGCCCACTTATCGCGGCGCAGGCCGGACTTTTCCAGCTCCGCCGGCGTCAGCGGTTTCCCGTCCACGAACCATTGCACGTCTTTCGTCCCACCGATGCGCCGGAGTTCGGCGGCGACCTGTTTGGTCAGCGAACCGCCATCGTCGCCGCCCATGAAATCCACCACCCCGGAATCGAGATAGACGCGGAACGGTTTGGGTGGTCCGTGATAACCCTTCAGCACGTCGTTTAAAAAATTCGTCTGCTCAACCATGAAAGCGCCGGACAGGCTGGCCGCGCCGCCAAAAATTTCCGGGTGATCCCACGCCAGCGCCAGGCTGCAAAGGCCACCCATCGAGGACCCCATCACGGCGGTGTGTGCCGCCCCGGGCAATGTGCGATATTCGCGATCGATTTGCGGTTTCAGTTCCGTGATGAGAAAGGCCTCGTAATTTTCAAAGGCCGTATTCGTTGCCGGCCCGCCGGGGGCGTGATGGCGGCCGCTGTATTCCGCGCGGCGCGCGGGACTGTTGTCCACCGCGACCATGATGATCTCCTGCATCTTCCCGGCGCGGCAAAGCGCGTCCACGGTCCGGTCCAGCTCCCAACTGCCCCAGCCGAACGCGCAGTTCGTCCCGGCGGAACTGAAGACGTTCTGGCCGTCATGCAAATACAACACCGGATAATGGCGCTGCGGTTGGGTTGGGTAGGAAGGCGGGAGATAAACGTGGACCCCGCGGTTCCGGCCAAAAAAATGCGATGGCAGGTTCGTATCCAGCAAGGAACCGTTTTGGCCAAAAGCCCCGGGCAAGGCCGCCAATGACAGAAGCAATACAAACAGACGGTTCATTTCGGCTTCAACCTAGCTGAAAAGGTCGCTGGCCAAAAGTCATTTGGCTTCAACTGCGGGAACAGGATCGCGGCGCACTCGCCGGACAGGAGCGTAAGCGACACGCCGTCAAACAACTGGCGGCCGCCAAAGGCTTTGCTTGATCCAGCTGTGGTTAACATCTTTGGTTTTCGTAGCGGCGACTCGGAAGAGTGCCGCAAATATCTTTTGTCAAATGGCGGCGCTCTGCCGAGACGCCGCTACGGGGAGTTTTGCCTGCCCTCCAGCTCTTTCATCAACTCGTCCACGCTGCCATTCAACATATTGCTGGTTGGAGGACCATAACCCTCAAATTTGAACCGGATGATTCCGCCGGCATCAATCACATAAACCGTCGGCCAGCCGGATATATTCCAAGCTGAATAAATTGGGCCGATTGGCCCGTCTTTTCCATCCCAAAATGACGGCCAGGTCATCTTTTCATGTTCAACCGCGCGCCTGGCATCCGCCAGAATACCATCGCCATTGACGCCGATCAGGGTGAACGGTTTGCCTTTCATCCGTTCCATCAAGACTCGTTCCACCGGCACCAATTGCAGGCAAGGGTCACACTTGGATTCCCAAAAATTTAAAACGGTTATTTTGCCGCGACTGTCGCTCAACTTGAACTTCCTGCCATCAACGCTTACGGCTTCAATATCAGGAGCAGCTTTGCCAAGCGAAAAGTGAAGTTTAAACAGTTCTTTTTCGGCCTCGGTTTTTAACAGGGGTTGTTCTTTGTTGCCACGAGGCCGTAAATCCCGGCAGTCCGCGTAATTTGCGACGACACCCCCAAGCTGTCGTTCCGCCTCATCGGCAACTGATTTTGAATCTCCCCATTGCGTCAGGTCGGTTGTTTCAAACCTGGCTATGCTCGTTGTGTAAAATGGAACCTTTCCCCACTGCTCGAACTCGGCAAGGGTTTCAGCCCTGGCGGCATTCAGGCTTCCCAGCGAAAAAATGGCCTGGCCGCGATTGGCGCGGTCAGGATTATCTTTCGCCACGGCTTGCAGGAAATCCACGACTGGCTTTTCGCGCCAACACCAAACCCAATTATGCCCAATATAACCGCAAATGGAGCCGACTCCGGAATTGGTGGCGTGATATTTGGCGAGCTGTTCGACCGCTTGAAGCCGGTTGGTCCAAATCGGGCCACGTTCAGCAGCACCCTTCATCACAATCCACGAAAACATCTCAAATGCCGTTTCCGATGCAGGGTTTTTTTGAGCCAGGTCAAAAATCTGTGGAAGGTTGGTTTCGATCAGCAGATGGTAATAAGTGCCCCGAAGTTTATAATCGACATCATTTGTAGCTGCCTGGAAAGTTGTACAAGCGTCATCCACCATTTGTTTCAACGCTCTCATTTGATCGTCGTCGGAGTTTGGCGACGGTGCGGCAGTGGCCGGAATTATCCCCATCGCCAATGATACCGCCAAAATGAGTATGCTCGGAATTTTCATCCTAAACTTTGTGCCCGCCTGCGTCATTGAAACGCCGCCCGCCGGGTAAAGTTGCATTTTATTTCAGCTTCAACTGCGGGAACAGGATGACGTCACGGATGCTTTCCTGGCCGAGCAGCATCATGCACAGGCGGTCAATTCCACATCGAGCCAAGCAAAAGCCCCGGCCTGTCGTTGATGAAGATGACCTTCGTGCGATCACGATAAAATCAAAACTGACTCCGGCGAGGTTTCAAAAGCGAGGATATCGCGTTCGTGCCTTTGAATCAGAACCAGCAAATCGTCGCGGGTACAGTTGCCGAGACAAAGCCAGACGAATTTCGGTGGTGAGCCGTAAAGCAATGCGCGCTGGTAAAAATCTTTGTCCTTCGAAATTATGGTGAAACCGTTGGCTTCCGCGTACGCCCAAATAGCCTCATCCGTCTGGCCTTTCAGGCCAAGTTCGCGGACGTGCTGGCTGTCGGGAAATGATCCGGCGACCAGACGCGGCAGTTTGAACGAGAGATTTTCGTCGAACAGCAGCTTCATGCAGCCACCGTCAGACGGCGCTCACGTTCCGCCGCAAAGGTGAGGCAGGCTTGAATGTCTTCGGCCTTCAGGTCGGGAAAATCTTCCAGGATTTTCGCCGTCGTCATGCCGCCGCCCAGGTAATCAAGCACATCCGCCACCGCGATGCGCGTGCCCTTGATGCAGGGCTTGCCGCTGCGGATGTGCGGGTCAATCGTGATGCGATTTTGATTTACCATGATCTTAAAGTTAAGGCCGCGCTCCGGATAGTCAAGCAGCCAAAAGCCGGCGCGCAGGGCTTTGCTGAGTCCGGCAACAGTAAGTCTGGGGTGCTGGGGCGCCGGTTTCTGACCCGGCCTGTTTGGGTGTTTTGCCTTGTTCGCGCCGGGTCGGAGACCGGCGCTCCTATCATTTCGGCTTCAATTGCGGGGACAGGATCACGTCGCGGATGTTTGATTCCAATTTTTAGAGAAAGTCTTTTTGAACGTGATCGCTGTCTGCCCAAGCCATTGAAAGGCCTTGTCCCAAGTTTTGTCGTCGTCGAAATCGAATGGAACAAAGGTGCGAATTCTGCTGGCTTTCCTTTCGGGCAGTTCTTGCCAATCAATTTTCCCCTCTAGCCCGAGATCCTTCTCAATCACATTCTTCTGCTGGCGCAGTTTGGCAAACAATTCTTTCGAGTTTTGAATGTATAGCTCGCAACCCACCTTGTCTTCGCGTGACAGCACCGTTAAGCAAACGTGGCAATCTGATCGGCCAATTGAAATGTCATACCAATGTTGCGCGGCCGGTTTCCGCAGCTTCAGTTCGGGATATTGTCGGGATGCATACCCACGCAACTTTTGCCAAAAGTCGAACTGCATTGATTTCGTTTCACTCTGTTCTCCATCTACCCCGCTTCCCATGACCGTTTTTTTCCAGTCATTCGGTCGTGATACGACTGAGAATTTAACAGCAGGATCCGAATTGCCAATTTGCCATAGTTCCACCACGACCAAGAAAAAATTCAGTTTTTCGTCGGTGTGCTCATTCAGCCAATCGACAGCTTCTTGATGTTCTTCGCGGGCTTCCCGCACGAGCCAAATAATGTATTCGGCTTCGAGTCCGGCTGCGTAAGTAATGAGTTGACCGAGATGACTATGATCGGTTGTTTCAAGCTGATTCTCAATGATGATTTTTTTGGAGGTGTTTTCTTCTTTTGCAAGAATATCAACGTTATACCTTCCGACGTTGGCTTCCACTTGAACGAGTTCTATGCCAATCCCAATCTCGTCGCTCAACATTTCCAAGTTCTCTGGTTCGGACAGCCATTTCGTAAAGTCGCGTGCCTCATGTGTCCAGTGTCCACGCAATTCAACTTTGTTCAACTTGGCTATTTTCATACGGTTCCTTATTTCGGCTTCAACTGCGGAAACAGGATGACGTCGCGGATGCTTTCCTGGCCGAGCAGCATCATGCACAGGCGGTCAATGCCCATGCCCATGCCGCCCGCCGGGGGCATACCGTGTTCGAGCGCCACCAGAAAATCCTCGTCCAGCTTCTGCTGCTCGCCGCCGGCCTGGTGCTCCAGCCGTTCGCGCTGCGCAATCGGGTCGTTCTGCTCGGTGTAGGCCGGCGCGATTTCCTGGCCGTTGATGCAGCACTCGAAAACTTCCACCGTCGCCGGGTCGTCCGGCGACAGCTTGGCCAGCGGCACGAGTTCCTTCGGCAGATGCGTGACAAACGTCGGTTGGATGAGCGTCGGCTCGATCAATTTCTCGAACACCGCGCCGGTGACCTCAAAGTCTTCATATTCCTTGCCGATTTCCGCGCCGAGATCGTGCGCGCGCTGGCGGCGTTCGGCGGGAGAGATTTCAAACCAGTCCGCGCCGGCTTTTTCGCGCACGAGGTCCTTGTACTTCACCTGCCGCCACGGCGGGGTGAGATTGATCGTTTTTGTGACCACACTTTCCGGCGCGAGAGGTTGAGTGTTGGGCGTTGAATGTTGAATGTTCGATGTTTTCCCAGCTTCGGAACATTCAACATTCAACATCGAACGCTGAACATTGAATGAGCGGTGTTCGATAACGAGAGTTCCCAAAACCTCCTGCGCGACGTGGCAGACCAAACCCTGCACCAGTTCCATCATGCTCTCATAATCGCCGTAGGCTTCATACGCCTCAAGCATGGTGAATTCGGGATTATGTTTGCGCGAGAGGCCTTCGTTGCGGAAGACACGGCCAATTTCAAAAACCTTGTCCACTCCGCCAACCAGCATCCGTTTCAGTGAAAGTTCCAGCGCGATGCGCAGATAAAAATTGCAGCCCAGCGCGTTGTGCTTGGTGACGAACGGTTGCGCCGCCGCGCCGCCGGGTATCGCCTGCATCATCGGCGTCTCGACCTCGACATAGCCGCGGGCGTGCAGGAAATTCCGGATTTCGCGGATGATTTCGCTGCGCAGCAACAGCACGTCGCCGGGAGAACCTTTTTCAAACCCGGTCGTGGAAGTTCCCGGCGCGGCGGCTTTGCTCGCCATCAAATCGAGATAGCGCTGGCGGTAGCGGATTTCGGTGTCTTCCAGTCCGTGCCACTTGGCCGGCGGCGGGCGCAACGCCTTGGCCAGGATGGTGAAGCCGGTGATCTTGACGGAAATCTCGTTCGTCTTGGTGGTGAACTGCGTGCCCTTCACGCCGATGAAATCCGCAAGGTCGAGATGCTGGAAAATGGCAAACTGCTCGTCACCGAGAATATTTTTCTGCGCGTAAATTTGCATCCGCCCGCTCTGGTCGCGGATGTCGAGGAACATGGATTTGCCCATGTCGCGGTGCGCGGTGATGCGGCCGGCGAGCGCGACTTCGCGGCCCTCGGCGTACTGTTCGCGGGCGTGCCGGCAGGTTTCGCCGGGAGTGAACTTGTTTTTGAACGGGTCAATGCCCTTCGCCCGCAGCGCGGCGAGCTTGGCCTTGCGCTGTTCAATGAGTGAATTCGTGTCGTCCATAAAAACTGGCGGCGGGAAAGTAAACACGAATTGGGGCTGGAATCCAAGAAGCAAAGCGGGCTGGCATTGCCATGCGGAATTTACCGGTGTTCAAACACTGCATTCCGCATCCATGTCAGCCCACTGCAAACAAGCTACGCCCGGTTTGGGAGAATGCAAGGGGTGGAAATGACGGCGGCCGGGTCGAAGACCAGCCGCAGCGTTTTCCATCTGCTGCGGCTGACGCTTCGCGTACAGCCGCGCTCCTGGCAGCTTTACATGTGAAACCAGTTGTAGGCGTTCGGGAAAAGACGCCAGTCAATAAGTATTTCCGAAATCAGCATGAACAAAATCATGCCGATCAACACCAGCGGACGGATCCAATAGTTTTTCACGCGGCCCAAGGCGCGGTCGAGGCCGTAAAGATAAAGCAGCAAAAATGGGATCAGCGCGCCGAGCATCAACCGGCCGGACGTGAAATACGGATGCGCGCCCGATGGATAAAAGCAGTCGTGAAAATCGTAAATGATGGACAGAAATCCCAGAAACCCCGCCGCCGCAATGAAACTCCCGAAGCCGAACCAAAGCGCCTGCCGCTGCGATGCGGGTGTTTCCGGGAAACGGAAGAGCAGGGCGATGACGGCCACCCCGACGAAACTGACGGATGAAATTGCGTATATCGCGTCCACAACCGGCGACGCCAGCGGCAGGCGATGCCAGAGAAATTCTCCCTGCCAGAACGTTGCCAGGAGGCCCGACACAAAGGTCCACAAACCGTGCGGCGTGAAAATCGGATGCTGCCACCATTCGCCGAACGGTTTGGGCGTCCAGTTGAGAAATTGAATTTTCGCCGCCGTGCCGGTGAAATCGCCGAAGGCGTGCTTGCACCATGCCAGCCAGGCAATCATCGGCAGGCCCGCGCACAATACCAGCGACGCCAGTACCGGGACGGCGGCGCGCAATTTTCGCGACCTGGCCAGACATCCAATTTTGAACAGCACCACCAAGCCGGACACAGCCAGGAAGGGCAGGTTGCTGATTTTGGTCAGGAACGTCGCCGCCAGCGCCAGACCGGTGAATGTTCCGAGCCGGACGCCCGGAATTTCCGCGCGCAACAACCGCACCAGCAAAATGAACGCCGCGCCAAAAGCCAGCGGCGACAGGACGTCGTTTTGAATGGAGTAAAAGGCGCTTTGCGGGATGAACGCCAGCAGCGCCGGAACCCCGAGCCGTAAAAATTCGCGTTCCGGGAAAACCAATCGCGCCGCCATGTAACCCAGCCAGACCAGCGCGACAACGAAGAAAATGTTGAGGAAGCGGAGCCAGTACAGCAAATACCCGTCGTGAAATCCGCACACCTTTCCCAGATGCCACCACAAGGCCGCGAGCGTGTAATAGAGCGGCGGCTGTGCCGCTTCATAGTTCGTCACGGCCCGCCACCCCGCCGTTTTTGCGACCAGGGCCGGGCGGACTTTTTCCAGAGGCTGCGTCCATGGTGGCGGTGGAAATTGTCCGCCGGGGCAATTGGCCGGAATTCCCACATACTCCGGTGAGCCGTACAATGTGGCGTAAGGCACCACCTCGGCGGATACCGGCTCCAACGAGCGCGGGATGTGTCCTTGTGAATACTTGACCGCCAGATCAAGGTGGATTTGCTCGTCCACGTTGTTGAAAAACGGGGCCGCCGCCGCAAAAACAAAAACATGCGCCGCGGCCAGCAGGCACAACAACCAGACGATGCTGCGCTCCTGCGATTCAGAAAAAGTGGCCGGCGGATTGAAATCTGCGGCGTTCACACCATTTTGCATTGCGCGGTCAAATTAAAGCACGCGCGGCAAATCACAAGTCCATGTCTCAAGGATATTCCCGGACGCCAAACCTCGCCGTGCCCGATTTTCCCCAGACAACGACCGGGGCCTGAAGCTCACGCTCGAAAAATAAGGCTCAGGCGAAGCGAAATCTTTGCGTGATTGATTTCGCGCGAAAAGCCGCTACGCTTGCCACATGGGCACGCTTTACTACGGCGACAATCTGGAAATTCTCCAGCGTTACATCCAGGACGAGACGGTTGATCTGGTTTATCTCGACCCGCCCTTCAATTCCGCGCAGAACTACAACGCCTTTTTCCACGAAAAAGACGGCACCGATGCCGCCAGCCAGATTCACGCCTTTGAAGACACCTGGCATTGGGACATCGAAACCAAGAAAGCCTACGACGCCATCACCGAAAAGCCCGGCAAAGTCTCCGACGTGATGCAGGCATTCTACACTTTTCTGGGCGGCAACGACATGATGGCCTACCTCACCATGATGTCCTCGCGCCTCGTCGAACTGCGCCGCGTCCTCAAATCCACCGGCTCGCTCTACCTCCACTGCGACCCGACCGCCTCGCATTACCTCAAGCTGCTGTGCGATGCGGTGATGGGAAAAGATCATTACCTTGCGGAAATCATCTGGAAGCGAAGCAGCGCACACAACGACGCTGGCCAAGGGCGAAAGCAACTCGGACGCATTCACGACATCGTTCTGCTTTACTCAAAAAGCGATGAATGGACATGGAACTGGCTCTACACGCCTTACGACGAAGAATACGTGGATAGCTTTTACAAACACGTTGAGCCGAAAACAGGGCGCCGCTACAGACTCGGCGACATAACTGCACCGGGTGGACCTGACCCTGCGAAAAGGAATCCGCATTACGAATTTCTCGGAGTCACGCGCTATTGGCGTTACAGCAAAGAGAGAATGCAGGAACTTTATGAGCAGGGCCGGATTATTCAGTCGAAACCGGGTACTGTTCCCGCTTACAAACGTTATCTCGATGAAATGCCGGGAGTTCCATTGCAAGATTTGTGGTGGGACATTCCTCCGATTTCAGCACAGGCCAGAGAACGCCTCGGTTACCCAACGCAAAAGCCCCTTGCGTTGTTGGAGCGCATCATCCAAGCCAGTAGCAATCCGGGCGACTTAGTGCTCGACCCGTTCTGCGGCTGCGGCACGACGATTGACGCCGCCGAGAAACTTGGCCGCAAATGGATTGGCATAGACATCACACAACTTGCCACGTCGCTCATCAAGAATCGTCTGCGCGATACTTACGGCGACAAAATCGAAATCGTCACGATTGGCGAACCGACCACGCCGAACGAAGCCTCTGTTCTTGCCGAGCAGGACAAGTTTCAATTCCAATGGTGGGCGCTCGGACTCGTCGGCGCACGACCCGTCGAGCAAAAGAAAGGTGCGGACCACGGCATTGACGGCAAGATTCTTTTCCGTGACGACCCGAAAGCTGCCAAGCCGGAGCAAATCATCATTCAGGTCAAAGGCGGTAAGACCGGTGTAAAAGACGTGCGCGATTTGCGCGGCGTGTTGGATCGCGAGAAAGCCGCCATCGGCATTTTGATTTCCCTGCAACCGCCCACCGGCCCGATGGAAACCGAAGCCGCCAGCACCGGTTTCTACGAGCACAAGACGAACCAGCAGAAATACCCGCGCCTCCAGCTCCGCACCGTAAAGGAATTGATGGACGGCAAAGGCATTGAACGTCCCACCAGCGCCGCCGCCTCGGACGAAACCTTCAAAAAAGCCCCGACTTCCAAACGCAAATCAGCGGAAGATCAGGCGTTGCCGGGGATGTGACTCGGACGAGCAGATTATGAGGAAGTTAGTGTTCATACAATGAAGAGGGCAGGCCCAACCTTTGGACATGTTCAAGTCGATTATCGGCTTGGAAGCATTTTCAAACGTGCCATTAAGGAATTTCAGGAAGCCGATGCTGCCAGGGAAAAAATAGAACAAGAATACGAGGGTAAAAACAAGCCCGCTGAGTTGCTCCCAAAATTGTTTTCATTACAGGAGCGAAGAATGGAAACTGGTGTTGTGCTGTTGATGGCGGCAGGTGCATTTCTAGAACAGACCATCAATGATTACGCTTATACATTTCTCGATGCAGACTCGTTTGAAGAACATCTTGGCAATTTGCGAACCGTGACAAAATGGATGCTTTCGCCACGTCTTTGTCAGAACAAGGAAATTTCAGATGATGACCCCGCTATCAACAACCTCCGCCAGTTTATTAAGGCCCGAAATGCCGTTGTTCATCATAAGCGCAAAGATTTTTATTTAAATTTACACCAGGCCTCGAATCGGACTTCTACAGAATCAGCGCGTTTTTGGCTGGCATGTAGAAATGCCGAATCAACTGTTGATGGTTTGATAAATATTCTTACGTCTCAGCCACCGGGAGCAAAGAAGCCTAAAACGGTTAGCGGTGATGCTTGAGGAATTTATGGTCACCATTGCCAATTTTAACAGCGTGCTCCAAATCGCATTTGGACTTAATGCTTTATTCTACGCATTTGATCTTGTCCCTCAAACGGAGAATCGAATTAGAGAATTGGCCGAGATAAATCACGAACTCGCAAAGAAAAAAATAGAACTTACCAAAAATCACGAAGTTTTCCCAATCGGCTTTGTGGTTTCAGCAACCTATCCGTTTCACAAAAAAATCCTTTCCCGGCTGTCGCTTTTAATTTCTCTAATCGTGTTGGCATTTATGTTATACGACAGTTTCCATCCAGATGCACAACTATCTACATTTTTGATGTTGGTGTTATTATTGCTGGCATTCGTTATTCCGTGGATTGCGGTTCGTTTACATTCTCGCACTATAAAACTCGTCGAAGCAGCAAATACAAATTTGGAAAAGCAAATTAAGGAAGCGCAGCAAAAGTTAGTTTGAGCCAGGCTCTCCCTCATCCCGGCATTCGCCCCCAATTGTGCCCTATTGACGAACACGCCAATTAGTGCTTTATTATGCGCGTTCGCTAAAGTGCGGTCGAATCCGGGAAGCGATGGCAGAGGATGCCGTGGCCCGCTAGTAACCCGCGCCGAAGCAAAAAACTGAATAGTGCAGGTAGTCTTCTCCCACTCTGCATTTCCCCAATAAACCAACCTCGATATGAACTCTAACAAACTAAACTTATTGTGGCTGCTGATCGCTTTCGCAGCCGGTGCTTTCGTTTATCATATTTTCTCAACCCAGCAGAGATTGAACTGCGCCGTCGCGGGATTCGATTCACGGCTGACACGAATAGAAGCGCGAGACATGCAGATTGAAACCCAAAAAGCCAAGCGGCAATCACGCCTTGTTTGGGTAGGATACATATTGCAGTTTATGGGGATTGTCTGCCAACTGCTCGGGAAAATCCGCTTCTGGTAATTCGATTCAGAGCTAAGACGCCAACGACTGATTCGGCTCATTATTCAAATAACGTGTGGCGATATTCGCACGCGAGTTGGAGCACGCGCAATAGCGGGAACTGTTCGGGAACGATGGCCTTCGCGATGCGCTTTGTTTTCAAATCGGCAACAACCTCCATCAAAAGAGCGTCCACCATCAGGATCTTGCCACCCGCCACCTCCTTATGGTTCGTGGTCGAGCCATACAAGAACACGGCATATTGCCAGAACCGATTTGAGCATGAGGCGGGAGGAGAAATGGAAGGCAGCGCCACGCGCGGCCATATACAAGGCGCGGACCGCGACGATGCTAGATACTAGGCGCGAGCCGCGAGCAGGCCAGACGGCAACATAGGCGAAATTTGCGCAGCCCTCTCAATAGTAAGGACTTGTGACCCAATTATCAGGGAAAAGACTGGTGCTGGCGAAGGCCTATTCGCCAATCAAATTGCCGGCATCACACTTACTAGGGTTTTGCAACCAGACAAGTTTTGTTGGCGGCCACCCGGTGTAGCCCCGAAAGCCTTCGGGGCAACGCCGGACGGAATGATGGAATCCCTTTGGGATTCTTGAACCCGGCCAGATAATGATTGGAGTTTGAAGGGGCGCTTCTTATGATTTCCCGCATCCTATGAAAATTTATTCCATCCTGCTCGCCGCGTTGCTCGCCGGCACCGCCTACGCCCAAGACGCCACCATCACCGGCAAGGACATCATTCCCGCCTGTCCGGAATGGGTGAACCACGCCGTCGTGTATCAGATTTATCCGCAGACGTTCTACGACTCGAACGGCGACGGCATCGGCGACCTGCCGGGCATCATCCAGAAGCTGGATTACATCAAAAGCCTCGGTGTGGACGCCATCTGGATCAATCCGTGGTTCGATTCGCCATTCAACGACGCAGGTTACGACATCCGCAATTATTACAAGATCGCACCGCGCTACGGCAGCAATGACGACGCGCGCCGGCTGTTTGCCGAGGCGCACAAACGCGGCCTGAAGGTCCTGTTCGATTACGTCATCACCTACACCGCCATTGACAATCCGTGGTTCGTTGCCTCGTGCGAACAGAAGCCCGGACCTTATTCGAACTGGTACGTCTGGTCCGACAACGTCTGGAAAAACGAGTCCGGCAACCAGTGGGTCCACGGTTACGGCCATCGCAACGGCAATTTCCTGAGCAATTTTTTCTGGAATGAACCCGCGGTGAACTGGGGCTACGGCAATCCTGACCCGGAGAAAAAATGGCAGTTGCCCACCGATCATCCCGACGTGCTCGCCATGCGGGCGGAGATGAAAAAAGTTCTGCGGTTCTGGATGGATATGGGTTGCGACGGTTTTCGCGCCGACATGGCGGGCGCGCTGGTCAAAGGTGAAGATCCCAAGCACGAGACCCTGGGTTACTGGCGCGAGGTGCGGCAAATCCTGAACACCAATTATCCGCAAGCCTTCACCGTGTCGGAATGGTCCGGCCCGCGCGACGCGCTGGACGGGGCGTTTTACGCCGATTTTTATCACTGGGTCGAGGGCTTCAATGACATTTACCAGAAGGAAAGCTGGCGCATCGGGAACGGGATGACCGACGGCCACAGCTTTTTCGACCGCGAAGGCAAGGGGAACATCAAAAATTTCCTGGATGGCTACTATTCCGCCTGGCAGGACACGCGGTCCAAAGGTTACATCTGCCTGCCGCTGGGCAACCACGACATCGCGCGGCTGAACAACCAGCGGAGCGTGGACGACCTGGAAATGATCATCGCGTGGGGCATGACGATGCCCGGCGTGCCGTTCCTTTATTACGGCAATGAAATCGGCATGCGCCAGTTGGAGAACCTTCCGCAGATCGAGGGCTGCTACAAGCCGCGCGCCGGCGCCCGCACGCCGATGCAATGGACCGGGGGAAAGAACCTCGGCTTTTCGACCGCTGACCCTGCCAAGCTTTACCTGCCCGTGGATTCAGCCTCCGACGCTCCGAATGTCGCCGCGGAGGAGAAAGATCCCAACTCGCTGCTGAATCGCGTCCGGAAACTCATCCGGCTCAAGCACACCGAGCCGGCATTGGCGGCTTATGCGGAATTCATTCCGCTTTATGCCAAGGAAAACACCTATCCCTTCGTCTATGCGCGGGCCAGCGGCGAAGAAACGTTGCTCATGATTTTCAATCCGGCGGCCGGCGCGGCTTCGGCTGAATTCAGCTTTCCGGTTGGGTATCAGAAGCTGAAACTGCTCGCCGGAAAAGAAATTCACACGACCCAAGACGGCCAGACGCTCAAGATCGAAGTCCCCGGCCAGACCTATGCCATTTATCAGGCGATGAAGTAACGAAAGGCGACAACTTTTGGGCGCACGGTGACGGCTTACAACGCCTGTTCCAGAATTTCGGTCAATTCTTCCGGCGTGAGCACAATCGGATTTGCCTTCATGCTGCTCGCGTTCGTTGCCTTCGCAACCAGGTCGGGGAAGTGTTCGCGTTGAATGCCAAAGCTGCCGAGCTGCGGAACTTTCAAGTCAAGGACCAGGGCGCGCACCCATTTCAAGCCGTCATCGGCTTTGGCCTTCATGTCGCCGACCAGCCACCGCGCCGCCTCTTCGTAACGATATAATGCCGCGCCGTTGGGATCGCGTTGTCGCAGCGCGTGGAGGTTCATCGCCATCACGTGCGGCAGCAACGCCGCGCAAATCGCGCCGTGCGGCGCGGGAAAACTGCCGCCAATCGGCCCGGCAAAACCATGCACCGCGCCAAGCCCGGCATTGCTCAAAGCCAGCCCGCCGAACAGGCTCGCCACTGACATGTCTTCCCGCGCGTCCTTGTCCTGTCCCTTGCTGAATGCGATGCGCAATGACCGCGCGGCACGGCGAAGCCCCTCGATGCATAATCCGTCGGTCATCGGGTTGGCGCGATTGCAGACGAACGGCTCAATGAGTTGCGTCAGCGCGTCAAGGCCGGTGCTGGCGGTGAGCGCGGGCGGTAAATCATAAGTCAATTCGGGATCCACCACCGCCACTTTCGCGAGCATCAACGGACTGCGCAGGCTGACTTTCACCTTGTGTTCCGGCGATGCCAGCACTGCGTTGCGCGTCACTTCCGCGCCGGTGCCGGCGGTAGTGGGAATTGCGATGAACGGCGAGGATGGTTTGGCCAGTGCCCGGCCGCGCCCGATGATTTCGATGTAATCCAGCAATTCGCCGCCGTTGGCCAGCATCGCGGCAATGGCCTTGGCCGTGTCAATCGCGCTGCCGCCGCCGAAACCAATCACCAGTTCGCAACGTTCGGCCTTCGCCAGTTTTGTTCCCTGTTCCACCGTCGCCAGTTCCGGTTCGCCCGTGACGGGAAAAGTTGCCGCACTCACGCCGGCGGATTTCAGATGGGTCAGGAGCCGGTCCGCGCGTGTCGCATCGCGTCCGGTCACAACCAGCGCCCGCCGGCCAAAATCCCTGGCGATGGCGCCGGCATCATGGACCGCGCCCGCACCAAAAACGATGCGCGTGGCGGTGGTGAATTCAAAACGCATAATAATTCCGTTGGTAGGGACGCGCTGCCGCGCGTCCTGGCCGACCAGCAGGTCGGCCCTACCATTTTTCGTCATCGGGAAAAAGATTGTTGAACTTCACGCTGTAGCGCAGCTCGGCCATCATGGGCGCGACGGCGTCACGCCAGACCGGGTAATGCTTCATTTCCTTGTGCGCGCCGGCGGCGTTCGCATCCCGATAAACTTCCACCAGCACAAACCGCGTCGGGTCATCCTGCTGCTGGACGACATCAAAGCGCGCGACGCCAGGCTCCTTCAAACTCTCCCGCGCATTGGCGAGGGTCGCCGGTTTGAAGGCTTCGACGCACTCCGGTTTGACATGAACATGAACGTGAACCACAAGCATGTGCGACGAATAGGCGAAAACGGACAAAAGCTCAAGCCCCGTCAATAACGGAAAAATGGACGGGGACACCCAATCGAAACGGCGCGGCAACAGGCTCAAAGTCTTGACTCAAAGTCGTAATCACCCGAACCGATTTCAAAGACCGCGCAGCCATTTTCCTCGCGGAGAAATTTCACGCCCCGGCTTTGTGACGCGGGCTTGCCGCTTTCCGTCACTCTGGTGGAAGTTTTGGCCGGAACAAACACGGTCGCCGTCGTGTTGGCCGGGACGGAAACCTTCAAGGCGAATTTGTCCCCATCGCGCTTCCAGTCGCTGACGATTTTTCCGCGGATGGAATTGAACCGCGCCCGGGTCCACGTGATATCGCCGACGGGGTGGGGCTGGATGAGAATTTGCTGGAAGCCCGGGCTGCCGGGGTCGTTCTGGATTCCGGCCAGGTCGTGGTAAAACCATTCCATAATCTGGCCGAGCATGAAATGGTTTTGCGACGAGCTACGCCCGGCGTTCCACGCCTCGGTCAGGCTCGTCGCGCCCTTTTTCAACTGAAAGCCGTAACCGGGCTTTTCCGACTGGTGATTCAGGTCAAAGATCACGTCCGAGCGCCCGCCGTCGGCAAGAGCGCGGAGCAGGTAGCGGTAGCCCACGTCGCCGGCCGTGAGCGCGTTGCCGCGCGCGCGGACATCGCCGACCACGGCGTCCAAGACGGCGGCGCGATTGGCCGGGTCGCAAAGGCCCATCACGAGCGGAATGGAATTCGCGCACTGCGAGCCGGTGGCGTAGCTGCGATTGGCCGGGTGGTAAAACCGGTCGTTAAACGCGGCGCGGATTTCGCCGGCGAGATCGGAAAACGCATGGGCGTCATTCGTCTTGCCGAGCCGGGCCGCCGCCTGCGCCATGATTTGCGCGTCCTGGAAATAAAAGGCGGTCCCGGTGAGCGCGATCGGCGTGAGCTGCGCCACGCCCGGCGCCTTCGGCCCGAGGTCGTACCAGTCGCCGAGGCCGTAGTTGATGATGTGATTGCTCGCGCGGCTGCCGAGGAAGGCGATGTAGTTTGTCATCGCGTCGTAATGGCGGCGGAACAGTTCCAGGTCGCCGTCGAACTCGTATTGCTGCCACGGCACGAGTATGAACGCGCCGCCCCATTCGGGCGAATCGCCAAACCGGCCGCGCTCATTCCGGTTGGTCTGGCCCCGGTCCCGGAAGACGGTGTATTCCGGCGCAGTGGTGGGCACAAGGCCGTTGGCCAGTTGCGAATCGGCCATGTCGTTCATCTGCTTCGTAAACAGTTGCGCGAGGTCGAATTCATAGCGCAACGCCGGGCCGTTGAGGTGGTCCTCCTCCAGCCAGCCGCGCTTTTCGCGCTGCGGACAGTCGGTCATCAGGCTCATCATGTTGCCGCGTTGCGCCCAGCGAACGAGCGAGTGAATGCGATTGAACAAGTCGTTGGAACACTGAAATTCGCCCACCGGCCCGGACGCGGACTGGATGACAACTCCGGCAATGGATTTGACAACGGGCAAATTCGTTTTGCCCTTGGGCGGCAAACAATCCACCCGCAAATAACGCGCGCCGCGGTAGAAAAAGTTGGGAAACCAGGTTTCCGTGCCCGCACCCTTCAACGTGTAAGTCCAGGCGGTTTTGCCGCCGCACATGGTATCGTCCAGCCGGCCGTCGGATTTCACCAATTCGGACGGGACAATCCGCACGACCGCGCCCGCCGGACCTTTCACGGTGAGGCGCGGGATCAGCGCGGCGTTCTGGCCGAGGTCATAAACCCTCGTACTGTTCGTGAGCTGATGGGTTGCAACCGGTGGCAACACCTCAAAGGCGCGGATGGGCGGCGCGGCGCAGGAAAGGCCGCGCAATTCCCCGCCCGGTCCGCCGGTGACCTGCGCGAATCGCCACTTCGAGTCGTTGAAATTGGCCTGGTCCCATCCGTTCTGCACGAGCCGCGCGTCAAAATCTTCGCCGTTGAAAATCGAGGAAAACGTGATGGGCCCAGGCGCCACCCGCCAGGTTTCGTCCGTGCCGATGATTTCGACCGAGCCGTCGGCGTATTCAAGCCGCAATTGAGCGATGGCCTGGAGCGGGCCAAAAGTGTAGGGAACCAGGCTCGGAGGAATGAAGCACCGGGGGGCGGTGTCATGCACGTCATACATCCCGCAACCCAGAAAAATTCCGGCGGCATTTTTCCCCCGGTGCAGGAACTTCGTGACGTCGAGGGTGTCGTAGAGGCAGGTCCGGTCGTATTTCGACCAACCGGGGGCGAGCAGACCGTCGTTGGCCGTTTTTCCATCCAGCGACAATTCGTACTGGCCGAGGCCGCAAATGTTCACGAGGGCGCGCTGGAGTCCGGGCTTCACGATGAATTCGCGGCGCAGCAGCAGCGTCTCAAAATTGGTGTCCGGTGCGGAAATCCATCTGGCCCGCCAATCCGGACCGGCCAGCACGCCCATCGTCCAGGTCGCCGGCCGGCTCCATGCGGAAACCTTTCCGCCGGCGTCCCAGGCGCGGACTTTCCAAAATACCTGCTGCGAGGATTTTAGTTCCCTGCCGCCGTAGGGAATCTGGATCGTTTCGCCGGAAACCACTTTTCCGCTGTCCCACAAATCGCCGTTGTCCGCCGCCAGATTTTTCGCGGACGACGCGGCGAGGACCTGATATGCTGTCTGCCTCTGGCTGCGTTCCCAGCTTTCCAATTTCCAGAACAGCCGCGGCCGGGGCGAGTCCACGCCGAGCGGGTTCACGGCATAGTCGCAGCGCAAATCGCCAACGGTTACGGTCGCCAGACTTGGGGAGGCCAGCGCCAGCCAGAAACCGGCGGCCAAGAGCAGGCACCTGCCGTGTGCCTTGCTGCTGTCAAACAGGGTTAACATGCGGAGCTTCAGCTTAAGCCGGCTTCGTTTGTGAGCACAAGCATTCAAGGACATTCCGGGCCGCGCAGGGCGCAACTTGGCACCACCGCCATTTTTTCTCCCTCGCCTCCCTCAAGGAGGAGAGGGGCGGGGGGAGAATTCCCCGAACAAATTCGCGCTTTGAACCCCTGAACCGGCGCTCCCAGGAGGTTCATGGGGAGTCTCCAAAGCCGACATAATCAGGCATGCATCGGTGCCATGAACCAGTTTCAATGATTGTCCCTGCTGACAGCGAAAACCAGTATTTACAAGTTTCTGTCCCGCAATCAGATGACAAAACTTTGATGCAGGTGAAGCAAAGTTTTGCAAGCTGTTCTACCGCATCGGTTCATGGGGAGGAGGCCGTTTATTCAAGCTCGAATCCCCTCGCCCCAGCCCTCTCCCCGCTCGGGCGGGGCGAGGGAGTCGGCGGCAGCGCCAAGTTGTGCCCGGCCACCATCGGGCGGCGCAATTTGCATTGAACCCGCGCGATTATCTTTCCACACTGGCCAGGCTATGGGCGCACAATGGAAACAGTCCGGACGCGAAATCAACGCGCAGAAAAAAGGCCAGATGACCGTCAAACTGGTCCGCGAAATCATGGTCGCGGCCAAACTCGGCGGGCCCGACCCCGACCTCAATCCGCGCCTCTTCGCCGCCGTCGAAAAAGCCAAGAAAGCTTCCGTCTATCGGGACACCATCGAACGCGCCATCAAAAAGGGCGCCGGACTCGACACCGAAAAGGTCAATTACGAAACCATCGTCTATGAAGGGTTCGCGCCGCACAAGGTGCCGGTCATTGTTGAATGTCTCACCGACAGCCGCAACCGCACGGCGCCGGAAATCCGCAATATATTCAAGGCCGGCTCGCTCGGCCAGCCCGGCAGCGTGGCGTTTTTCTTCAATCACCTCGGCGTGGTTGAAGCCACCCATCCCGACGTAAATCGTGACGCGGAGGCCGACGCCATCGAAGCCGGCGCGCAGGAAATTGAACCGCTCGAAGCCGAGGAAGTCCCCGCCGGACAGAAGGGCGCGCGGTTTTTGACGGAAATCAAGGACCTCGATCACGTTTCCAAGGCGTTGAAAGCCGCCGGCTGGAACGTCATCGCCTCGGAAATGCGTTATCTCGCCAAGAATTTTGTCGAAGTCGGCGGGGCGGCGCGCCAGGACGTCATGAACTTCCTGAACGCGCTGGACGACCACGACGACGTGCATCACGTCTATGCGGCGATGAAATAAATTTGGGGGATTGGCCGCCGGCTTAGAGGCTGAAAAACTTCAGGACCTGCAATTCACTCCGGAAGTGGAGCAGGATTTGATTCCCCTGCACCTCGATTTGCACCGGATGACGCGATTGCGAGTAATCCCACATCGCGTGTCCGTCGGACGGACCCAGCCGGTACAAATCAAAATATAAAACCGGATCTTCGCCCGGAGTGATCAAGGGGTTCTCCGCGGCGCGCGCGGCGTAAAGAAATTTCCCGGAAAGGAAGCATTTGGCACCGATGCCCTCGTTGCGCCACAGCACCCGGCCGGTGGCGGCATCCACTTTCAGAATCACGGGGTTCACCTTCGAGGACAGGTTAAACTGCTGGGAAAATTGAATGGTATCCGGGCTGGCCGTCGTGCTGGTCACGTAAAGGCACCCCTGGCCGTCCGGTTGCACCTGGGAAATGCCGACGCTGGTGAGCCGCCAATGCACTTGGCCGGTCGCCGCATCGAAACTGGTCAGCATGCCCCGGTCGAAAACATACAGGGTGTTGCCCGATTCAACGCACGGCGGATCGGCTTCCGTGGCGAAATCCTCCGAATAATGGGTCGGGACGGAGTACGTGAGGCTTGCCGTCCAAAGTTTCCGGTTATTCTTGTCGAAAACATCAATGGAATTCCCCGCCACCAATACATCCCGGGTTTTGAGCGCGAAAAACGAGGGCGCGCCGATGACTTCGCCCGTCCAATCCGGGGCGGTGCTGGCCGGCCACCGGCGCAAGATGACCTGGTATCGGCTGGCATCTTCCTCTTCCACGCCGCCGGTCTGGTCCCGCCGCATGTCGTTGATCATCTGTTCGGAAGCTTCCATGCTTTGACCGGAGGTGAGATTGTCATCGACCACGGATTTTTTCTGGGCCTTCATTGCCTGATGAATAATCGTCTTGCGTTCGATTAAATCCACTTTCATCCGCACGACATCGGCTCCGTCCGGCACAAACCGGTCGCCCCAGCTTGTCCGCTCCTTCAGTTTGATGGCTTTCGCCGCCACCAGCTTCGCCAGCATCGCATAGTCCGCGCTGTTGGTGGCCACCTCGATGGTGGCGGGTGGGGGCTGGCCCCTGGCCGGCGATGCCGCGGCGGCGCCGGATTCGATCGGGGCGGTTTGAGCCGCGCCATTGGAAAACGCGATGCGGGTGATGGTTTCGCGCCCGGATTCATCGGAGGAAATCACTGTCAGGCCACTGTCGCTTTGCGCCAGACCGAAGAATGGCGGGTTCAACGGCAGGTCCTGTTTGCGGTTGCCGGTGTGCCGGTCGTATTGCGCGAGGCGGCCCGGAAACAAAATCCAAAGATCATTCGTTGTGGCAATGACGCGCGGCTCGGGATAAAGCCTGACGGGTTCCTCGCTTTCGCCCCGGGCGGCATCCAACGGGACCGGCGCGGGCAGTCCCGAATTCAAGGCAACCGACCACAATTGCTTTTGTTCCGCCAAATCAAACAGGGTCATTTGGTTTGCTTTGATTGAAAGCACCTGGCCGGGAACCAGCAATTGATAGAACCGCGCCCGGTCGCCGTGGGGAAGTTTCTCCGAATATATGACGCGCGGCTGCGAGCCGAAAAACGTGTACCAGATCCATGCGCCCGCCAGAACGACCACCAGGAAAACGGCGGCCCGAAAGATCCACGCAACCACCCAGACCGCCCTGGCCGCGACGACCGCCAGTTGCTTTTCATAAACCGGCACATCCATCCCGGTCTGTTCGGCGCGCTTCCGGCAAAAAGTCGAACAGACATAACCAAACTGTTTCATGCACTCGCCGCAAATGGGTTTGCCGCAAACCCGGCAGGTTTCCGTTGCCCGACTCTTCGGGTGCCGGGAACAAAAGGTCACAGCTGCGGCGGCGGCAGTTTGCGGGGCCGGCGCCGGGGTGACGGCAACCGGCGGCACCGGAGCCGCAACCACGGTCGCGGCGAGTTTCTGGCGGATCACCTCGTTGGCCAGATCCGTTCCGTCCGCGCCGCAACCGGGACACTTGACCCGCACCGGCATCCGGCCGTTCACCGGCTCGACCTCGAACGCAAACCGCGTTCCGCACGGGCACTGGACTTTGACTTCCATGACTAGGGTTTCGGGTTCAGTAAAATGACGTTGGTCGCCGGCGGCAGGGGGAACGCCAGCCGGGCCGGAGTGGTTAGGACGTTGCCGTCGCAAAAAAGAAAATTGCCGCCGAACTTGTTGTGATTGTTGCCCGGTTTTTTGCCGTCGGGTGAAAAAACAATCTGCCCCGGCATTTTGGGCGCGGTGTCCACCTGCGCATCGGAAACGAGCGGCGCAGCCGAACCGTCCTGGAGCGTCCGCCCCAGGTAATAGGCGTAACTGATTTTTCTGTCCGCGAAAGGTTGGGCATCCGGCAACGGCTTGTCCCTGCCGCCCGGACAGATGAAAAATTCCGACCCGGTCGTGTATTTTGGCACCAGCAGGCTCAACGGCGCCTCGGAAGTTTGCGCGCCGGGAACGGCCGGGAGCGCCCCGTTGTTGTCCTGCGAAAAAGTCCTCAACGCGGCGTAGATGTTTTGCAGGTTGACCTGGCAGGCCGCCAGTCTTTTCTCCTGGCCGCTCTTCGAGCCGGCGCTGAGGAAAAGCGTGAACACGATGAAAAGAATCACGGCCACGAGAAACAATTCCAGCAGCGAAAATCCCGCGGCGGAGAATCGCGCAACCGGACGCCTGGTCTGTTCAATCACAATTCGTGTGTAGCAGCGGGCCAACTCAGTGGCAACAGTTTCTTTTGCCGCCCCCGGCGCCAATCGAACCGGCGGAAGGGCAAACGCCGGCAATATACACCAATCCAAACGGCAGGCACATCGCGCCGTCCTGACCGTCAATTCATCGCCGCCAGCTTGCCGGCCTCGGCTTCCCACTCGGGATTCAATTGCGCCAGTCGTTCCTGCGCGTGCAACAGTTCGCGGTTCACTTGCGCGGCATGGCCCGGCTTTTCGTAGGTTGCGGGGTTCTCCAGCTCCGCGGTGAGTTCGCCCAGGCGCGTTTCCAGTTTAAAGATTTCTCCTTCGAGCCGGCTCACAATTTCCTGCTGCGCCTTGCGCCCGCGGGAGCGGGCCTGGCGTTGCTCGGCTTCCAGTCGTTTCTGGTCCTTCCGGTTGGGCGAAGGTTGCGCGCCTTCGGAGGTCGGAGTTCCACGACGCCCTGAATTGTTGGGACTCGCGGAACCCGCCCCTCCGAAATTGGAGCCGGAAGTCAGTGCGGCGCGTTCGGACTGCGCCTTCGTTTTATCGAGATAATACTGGTAGCCGCCGGGATAATGCGTGAGCCGGCCGGCGTTCACATGCACGACGTGGGTCGCCAGCGCGCGGATGAAATACACGTCGTGACTGATGAAAATGAGCGTGCCCTGGAACTGGTCGAGCGCATAGGCGAGCGCGTCAATGCTCGCCATGTCGAGGTGCGTGGTCGGCTCGTCCATCAGGAGCAGGTTCGGCGGGTCAAGCAGCAGCTTCACGAGCGCGAGGCGGCTCTTTTCGCCGCCGCTCAACACGCTGACCGGCTTGAACACGTCGTCGCCCTGGAAAAGAAAACAGCCGAGCAGCGTGCGGACGAACTGCTCGGTGACGCGCTGCGGCGTGTTGAGCGCCTCTTCGAGCGCGGTGTGCGCGGGGTTCAACATCTCGACGCGGTTCTGCGAATAGTAACCAGCCTTGACGTTGTGGCCGAGCGTGCGCGCGCCGCTTTGCGGGATGACGACCCCGGCCAGGATTTTCAGGAGCGTGGATTTGCCCGCGCCGTTCGGCCCGACGAGCACGATGCGCTGCCCGCGCTCGGCCTTGAAATCCAGGCCGCGATAAACCCATTGTGGCTGCGACGCCGCCACGTCGCAGGGGTGTGGCGGTGACGCCTCGTCACCAGAAAATTGCGACGGGGGCGTCGCAGCCACTCCGTAGGCCTGGTGGATGTTTTCGAGCGTGACGGCTTTCTGTCCGCCGCGGTGCGGCTGGGGAAATTTGAAATCAATCTTCCGCTCGTCATTCACCGGCGCCTCCACCTTCTCCATCCGGTCAATCTGCTTGAGCTTGGCCTGGGCCTGGGTCGCCTTGGTGTTCTTGGCGCGGAAACGGTTGACGAATTCCATCAGCCGCCCGATTTCGCGTTCCTGATTCTTGAAGGCGGCAAGGAGCTGTTCCTCGTGGGCTTCGCGCTGTTCGAGGTATTCGTCGTAGTTGCCGCGGTAACGGATGAGCTTGCGCTGGCGGATTTCCACGATGCTGCCGACGAGCCGGTTGAGAAATTCACGGTCGTGCGAGATGACGACGATCGCGCCGGGATAATTCTGCAAATAATCCTGAAGCCAGAGCAGCGCCTCGAGGTCGAGATGATTCGTCGGTTCGTCGAGCAGCAACAGGTCCGGCTCCTGCACGAGCAGCCGCGCGAGGTGCGCGCGCATCACCCAGCCGCCGCTCATTTCACGCGCGGGCCGCTCGAAGTCGCCCGCGCGGAAACTCAGGCCGGCGAGAATTTGCCTGGCCTTCGCCTCGAGCCGGTAGCCGCCCAGTTGGTTGAAGCGGTCATGCACATTATCGTGAACTTCCTCCGGGTGCAGCGCCTCGACCGGGTGATCCGCTTCCCACGCCTTGAGGATGCGGCGCAGTTTCACGAAATCCGGCGCGACGGACGTGGCGAGTTCAATCACGGTTTCGTCGCCGGCCACCGCGGTTTCCTGCGGCAGGTAGCCAAGCGTAATGCCGCGTTCACGGCTCATCTTGCCCTCATCCGGCGGTTCCGCGCCGAGGATGATGGAAAAGAGCGTGGTCTTCCCCGCGCCGTTCGGACCGACCAGCCCGATGCGGTCCGCGCGGTTCACCTGCAACGCGGCCTCGGCGAACAAAACCTGCCCGCCGAACGCCTTGCTGATGCCGGAAAGAGTCAGCATGAAAGGACAGAATCTACGAGGTAACGCGGAGAACTCAAGGATTCGCTGCGTGGATTTGGGTTGCCGGCGAATCCGCCTTGCGCGCCCAGCGAAGTTTGGCGGGCGAGGAACGCGGGTTGTCGCGGCGTTCCCCGGCCGTCGGACGAATGACGTCCCGCGCGATGTCCGCGTAATGTCCCTCGCGGAAGCCCGATTCAAACGCCTTTTTCACGCGCCGATCCTCGCCGGAATGAAACGTGACAATCGCAACGCGCCCGCCCGGATTCAGACACGCGGGCAAATGGCGCAGCAACGTGTCGAGCGCGGAGAATTCGTCGTTCACCTCGATGCGCAACGCTTGAAACACGCGGCGCACAGTGAGGTCGGCGTCGTCTTTGTTCAGTCGCGGCAGCGCGGCGCGGATGGCGTCGGCCAATGATCTGGTGGTGGCAAGGCTCCGTCCGGCCAGTGCGTCGGCCAGTTTGCCGGCCTGTGGCTCGTCGGCATTGTCCTGAAGCAGCCTTGCCAGCGCCGCGGGCGAAGTTTTTTCCAGCAACGCCGACGCGGGAAAACCGCGCTGCGGATTCATGCGCATGTCGAGCGGGCCATCGGTCTTCACGGAGAAGCCGCGCGCCGGATCGTCAAGCTGCATGGATGAAACGCCGAGGTCGGCGAGAATGCAGTCCGCGCCTGCCAAATCTGCGCCCCCCAGCGCCTGCGGCAGGCCGGCGAAGTTGCTGCGGATGGCCGTGAAAACTTCCGGCCCAAAACCGGCGGCGCGCAGGCGGGCTTCGGTCTTCGGCAATTCAACCGGGTCGGCGTCCAGGCCGAGCAGGCGTCCGCCGGGCTGAAGCCGGGCGAGGATTTCCCGCGCATGGCCGCCGTACCCGAGCGTGCAATCCACCGCCAGTTCGCCGGGCCGGGGCGCGAGCACTTCCAGCACTTCCGCGACCATGATGGGCCGATGCATGCCGGCGGGCGTTTTGCCGGAGGCGAGAACCTTCGCGACGGTGGCGGCGTAACGCTGCGGCTCGCGTTCTTTGTATTTCTCCTCGAACCGGCGCGGATGTTTGCCGGAATAACGCGGGCGCCGGCGATGCGGTGTCACCGGCCGGGAACTGTCCGGGGATGGCAAGTTGGCGTCGCTCACAATACGTTGGATTTTTGATTCAAACCGGACATTAGGAAACGAATGTGCCGGATTTTTTCCGTCCCGGCGAGAAAACATGGTGGGGACGCTTTTCCCATCGCACCGTTGGCTGAGACCGCCGGCACCACAGTTCAAACTGAACGCTGGCGAAATGAGTCATGGACTTCTCAGCCAATGTGAACGACAATGACAGAGAGCCGAAATTCCGCCTTTTTCCAAGCGTCGATGGGGAAACAGACGCACCCAGTGGCATAGCAATGCGCCCGTTCAGCCAAGCCGGACCAAGGCACCGTTTCCAACCAAAACCATTATGACCAAAAATCCAGCAATCGTCAGGCCGATGCCCGACCAACCCCCGGGCAGCGAAACCGAGCAGCAGCACTTCGACCGCATCCTGTCGCGGGACCAATTCAAGCCGCTGAAAGCCATCCTCAACGAACTGCGCACGGACAACTCGGTGATGCGCGGTGCGATTGTCACCACAAATTCCTACCCGAATTTCCTGGACAAGCTTGGCTATCGGGTCGTGCTGGTAAAGCAAATCCACGAGCAGGATTGTTACTCGCGCCTGGGACCGGCCGGCGGCATCCGCGCCGTGCTGCCCCATCACGACATGGCCACCTACAGCACACTGGTCACGCTGGTGAACTTCGATTCCACGGTGACCACCACGCCCAAATCCGTGGACTTCTTCAGCGACCGACTTGCCGAATTCAAGACCCAGTTGATGAATTAAACCGCCGGAAGCAGGTAACCATTACCTGCCAACATTCAGGATTCGATGGGGAGATTGGTTGCGACCGCGGGACAGGTCAGGCGGAACTTCCCCGAGGGCGTTGGCAGCAGGACCGGCATGGCCTCGGCTGCGATTTCAGACCGGGAGGCCAGCAAGTTTTCGAGCCGTGACGTCACGCGGCGCAATTCCGTTTCCGTCGGCCCGGCCCCATCGGGCACAAACCGCAAAGCACAACCGCCGTTTTCGTTCTGGCGCAGTTCATAGTGGAGGATGCCGGGCAATTCAACAAAGCATTGGTCCACCTGCCACGGGGTCACGCGCCGGCCGTCGCCGGCACGGAGGGCGTCGCGGGCGCGGCCATGGATTACGAAACTGGTTTCGTAGGGCTGCACGCACCGCTGCGCCAGATCGCCGATGCGATAGCGGAGCAAGGGCATGTAATCGTTGGTCAGCGTCGTGACGACCAGCTCGCCCACACCACCTGGATCGGCTTCCACGATTTCGAGGAAAGCCGTGTTATGGCCGGACTTCATCCCGCCGAGCTCGTTTTCCATGAGCAGATGGCCGGTCTCCGTCGAGCCATACAGGTTGAAGACCGGCACACCGAAGACGTGCTCGAGGATCCGGCGATGCACCACGCTGACAAATTCATAACTGCACAATACAAACCGCAGCGACGGGAACCGCAGGCCGCGCTGCTCGCAGTAAAGCGCCAGGCGCGCGCCGTGAACCGGATCCAGATCAAGAAACTGCGGCGACCATTCGGAAATTTCCCCCGCCATCCGCGCCAGTTCCCGGTCACCCAATAGAAACGGGATGCGCGCCAGATTCACGAACAAGGTGTTGCCCGCCGTCCGTTGTTCGCGTGACATCCAGACCGTCGGACACGTCAGGCCGTTGCAGGCCGGCGGCACGAGCGTCGCCCGGCGGGCGTTGGGATGCCCGTCCAGCACTCTGGCGACAAAGGCATTCAGCCGCAGCGCGCGTTCCTCCTGCGCATTCCACCAGTCCCGGCCAAAAATCACCGGCACCCGTTCCTCGGACGTGCCGGACGTGTGCTCCAGTTCCACCAGCTTGTTCTCCAGCAATGTTTCGAGGGTCTGACCGGCGGGAAGAAAATTCCGGGGAAAGCCATTGCGGATTTCATGTTTGGCCAGCAAAGGCAGACGCCGGAAGTTTGCGAGGGCGTCAGTTTCGACGGAATGATTTTCCGCCAACGCCAGGGCGTTGCGATAAAGCGGCACCACCCGCCAACGGGGCAGGAGTTCGGCCAGTTGCGGGATTTGTCCCGCCTCGCGGATCAATTCCGGTGTCGCCAACATGGCCGCAATATACACGCATTCCGCCGAATGCAAACTCAAGCGACGGATGGCCGCGTCCGGCTCAAAACCCAAGATCTCCGTGATCTAAACCAGAAACCTGCGGTCGCTTTTTGTCAGTTTGCAAATCAGCTCGATGGTGAAGCCGGTTCACCGTGCGCAGCGCTCATTTTTTGCAGGGGTCTATCGTTGCGGGGTCACGATGGCCGCCAGGTCATCGGAGAATGCGGGGAGCGGCAACGTCAGGATGGTCCCCTCGGTCGTTGCTCCCGTTGTTCCAACTTCTCTGCCGGTGCAGGGATCGAACCACCGCGCGTTGAAGGTGCCGGCCGGCCAGTCCGCCAGCTTCAAAGATTGATGCGACAGGAGCGGGGGATTGTAGCGGAGATCCCCGGCGGGAAAGACCACCCAGGGTGAATCAACGTAGAGCACGGCCTTTTTCCCGTTGCGCAGGCCGACCGGCTCGGGCGCAAATGCCCAATCACCAGGGAATTCCGCGGGCCGCACTTGTTCGAGCTTCAGCGAGTCCAGCAGAATCCAATCTGCGCCGGCATCGTTGGCAATCTCGGCAACCCGTTTGCCCGGCGGTAGATCGACGACGAAGTCCCGGTTGATTTCCTGGGGCTTGGTGGGCGCTGCTCCGGCGCCGACGAAATTTGTGCGCAGCACTTCCGTGCCATCCACCCGCACGACCATCACGGCATCGGAAGCCACGGATTTGACGCGGAGGACGAGCCGGGCCTTCTCTCCGAAGAAAGCGGTTAGCTTGATGGAGCGCTGGAGGTCGCCCTCCTTGCTGCCGCGCAAGTATGCGGACAGGCTTTCCGAGGCGCGATCCGCAGCCAGCCAGCTGGCCACCGCCACTTCACCCGGCGATTTGCGTTGCATGCGCCGGAAGGAATTCAACGCGATCTGTGCGTTGAACGGTTCACCGTTGGGAATGGGCTGGGCGAGTTCCACCGGGGGACCTTCGCTGTGGATGAATTCGACCGGTGTCCAGCCGCCTTCCTGCCAGCCGGCGGCGCCCAGGATCCCGTTCATGGCGGCAAACAACGGATACACATTGTCGGCATCCATGTCCTGCCACCACCAGGGCATGGCAGTGCCGACCGCGCCGCCGAGCGCGCCGCCCCACAACGCCTGCCGGAACCCGCGCAGATGCGGGTCGGCGGCGATGTTCCAGGTGCGCGCGTCGATGCCGAATTCCCCGATCATGGCCGGCTTGCCGTACCGTTTCACAAAGGCCTGCGCCACCGACGCCGCTCCCTTTCCGGGCGCGGGTTCGGCATACGAATGGTACATCGAAAAATCCAGTTCCGGCAGCGACCAGATTTCGGGCCGTTCGCTGCCGCCGGTAAGGCTGGTAGTGATCAAATGGCCGTAAGGATCGTGGGCGCGAAGCCATTGTCCCATCTCCCGGTGCCACGCCACGACGTCGCTGCCGTTGAGCGGGCCGAAGACATTGTCAATCTCGTTAAAAAACTGCCACGCCAGCAGATGCGGGCTGTAACCGTATCGCCCCACGAGGTAACGCAGGCGTTTCTGATAAATCGCCCGCGCTTTGGCGTTGGTGAAGAAATCGTTGGGCTTTGCGCAGGGACCGCCGTTGAGTTCGTTGTAGGGATTGGACTTCCAGAAATTGTTGCTGCCGCCCCAGCCCGGGTTGTCCACCTGGTACATGCCGTGGTGATCGAAACAGAGCATCAGGTAGATGCCGTCCTGTTCCGCCTGCGAAAAAATGTAGTCGAGCTGCCATGCACCACCGAGGTCGTAGTTGTTCAAGGTGCCGGGTTTGTGTTCGAGGCCCATGAACCAGGGCGACAGCCACAGGCGCGCGAAGTTCTCGCCGGCGTCTTTCATCCCGCCAAACCAGGCGTCGTAATCAAATGTGCCGGGTCCATCCGCCCAGCAGACGTTCTGCCCGATGAGACGCAGCGGCCGGCCGTCGGACGTTTCGAAATACCGCTTGTCCGGCGCCACGCGCACATAGCCGTGCTGTCCAGACGGCGCGATGGCGGGCACTTTGAAAGGCATGACGACCGGTTTGCCCGCAGGCACGTCATTGGTCTGGATTTTCAACGACAGCGTATAGTCGCCCGGCTCGGCCGGCGTGAATCGAATCCGCCACTGCGGTAAACCTACCGGAGTGAGAACTTCCGCACCACCCACGCGGGCCCGGGAAAAATCCTGATACCAGAACGCTGGAACCATCAGGCTCCGCCCAGAAGGCGTTGTGAATGTGGCGTCGAGGCGGATCAGGTCGGGATCAAAACAATTTGTCGCCGCCGGCGCGTGTTCGACCCGGAACTCCGCCCGTTGCCAGAGCTGCGGCGCGGCCAGCGGAATAATTTCGGGTGTTTGCGCTTCGAGCCGGCCGGCCCCCGCAGCGAAAACGGCGGCGAAAAACAGAATGCCATGAAACGATTGGCCGGCCATGGGCCAGGGGGCGGCTTTGAATGCGGCGATGAGTTCCGTCAGCATGGCCTCATCATGAACCGGTCCCTCACAACGGAAAAAGTAAATTTTTGTGACAGCCGCCGATGGGTTGGCCGGTCGGGCGCGGGTTTGGTGGCGACTGGGAACGCGGGGAATAACGGGAGACAGTCGGAAAGGTTGAGCGCGTCTTGCAAGCGCCGATCGCCGGGCGCCAGCACCTCACCAGGGGCGCAAGAGATCCGGCCGTCTTTTGCGGGCAACCCGAGTACTCACGTTCTGGCCGGCGGCCGACAAATCTGCGGGTGGAATCGCAGCATCCTGCGGCGCTGGTCCCGACTCGGCTTCCATGGCGGCCATCGCTTCGGCGATCACTCCGAGCAAATCCTCCCGGCCCTGCTTTGCCAGCGCGGAACAGGCAAAGATCGCCGGCAATTTCTCGAACCAGCCGGAGATGCGGGCCGTGAACGCCGCGATGTTCGCCTGCACCGTCGCGGGCATTACCTTGTCCGTCTTGGTGAAGACGAGGACGAAGGGGACGGAGTTGCGGGCGAGCCAGGCCACGAATTCGACATCAATTTCCTGCGGCGGCAGCCCGGAATCGAGCAGCGCAAAAACACAGCAGAGGCTCGTTCGATGTTTAAGATAATCATCCACCGCATGGTTGAACTTGAATTTAGCCTTCCGCGCCCCGGCGGCGAACCCGTATCCCGGCAGATCCACCAGCCGCCAGGTTTTGTTCATCGTGAAAAAGTTGATGAGCTTGGTGAACCCCGGCGTGGGCGAGACCCGGGCCAGATCCAGCTTGCCCGAAAGCAGGTTCAGCAACGATGACTTGCCGACGTTGGACCGGCCGATGAAGGCGAATTCAGGCAGGGACTCGTCCGGACACGAATCCAGGTCCGGCGCGCTGCAATCAAAAATGGCGGATGAAATGTTCACGATCGGCAACCAGCAGACCAGTATTGCAGCAAATCCGCTTCGGCGATACAACCAATTTTTCAAGTGGGGACTGTGAGTGCAGAATGAAAAGCGGCGGCTTCAGCACGGCTTTGGGAATGGAGCGCGAGGAAAACAGGAAACGCCGTGCGCGGTTTTCAGACGTGCGAAATGGGATGAAATTAAACCGATTTATTCTGGCACCAGACGCCCCCGGATGGATATGCTTCAAACATTACAATTTCTCCCGGTTTAAAATGAGGACGGCCAAATTGATCCAAAATTCCGCGTTGCTCTGCGTGGTGTTGAGCTTGCTGGCCGGCGCAAATTCGTCGCTGGCCCAGTCCGCAACGAACCGCCCGGCCCACCCCACGCCGCCTATCCGCGATCCGAATACGCCAGGGTATGTCACGGCCAAAGAACTGCCCGACGGCACCAATCCGCCGGCGGATGCCGATGGAAATTTTATCATCGGCCCGACTCACAACCGCGCGCCGGAAATGACGGTGCAGACCAATGTGCCGCAAGGAACGGTATTTGAATTCACCATGAGTTCGGCGGACAGCAAAATTTATCCCGGCATCGCGCGCGAGCCGGGAACTTTTGGCACGGTGGATCCCAACGACCCCGCCAAACTGGTGGTGACCACCAGCCACCCGGCTCCCTACACCCGCCACGTGTCGGTTTATGTTCCCAAACAATATGTCCCCGGCACGGTCGCGCCGTTCATTGTCGGGGCGGACGGACCCGACCACGCGTTGTTCACGGCTTTGGACAATCTGATTGCCGAACACCGGGTGCCGGTGATGATTGCCATCTCCATCGGCAATGGCAGCGGCGACGCCCAGGGCAGCGAGCGCGGCCTGGAATACGACACCCTGTCCGGACTGTATGCGGAATTTGTCGAAAAAGAGGTGCTGCCGCTCGTGGAAAAACAATGCCACGTGAATTTGACCAAGCATCCCGACGCCCGCGCGACGATGGGCGGCAGTTCCGGCGGCTCATGCGCCTTGATCATGGCGTGGTATCATCCTGACCTTTACCACCGTGTGCTGACTTATTCAGGCACCTACGTGAACCAGCAATGGCCGCCCAATGCTGAAACTCCGCACGGCGCATGGGAATTTCATGAACACCTCATCCTGAACAGCCCGGTAAAGCCGCTGCGCATCTGGATGGAAGTCGGCGACCGGGACCTTTTGAATCCGAATGTCATGCGCGACAACATGCATGATTGGGTCGTCGCCAATGAGAACATGGCGAAGGTTCTCGCCGCCAAGGGTTATCATTACCAGTTTATTTTTGCCCGCAACGCCGGGCATGTGGACGGCCAGGTGAAACAACAAACGTTGGCTGAAGCCCTGGAATGGCTGTGGCAGGATTACCAGCCGGTGACGAAGTAACGCGGGAAAAACCGGTGACAGTGGGAATGAGTTGGGTGCGGACAGGAGCGCGGCGTTCACGCCGCTTCACCGTCCGCACAAACAGAAAGCTCGAAATTTTTCAGGGTCTCCATACAATCGGGTATTGAAGCGGCATAAATGCCGCGCTCCTTTGCGCAATGGACTCGCCGAAACCAATTCGCCGCACACCGCCGAAGAATGTCGGCCTGCTCGAACTCATCCGTGCCAAACGCGAGCGAGATTGGAAACCATCCGTCGAAGAATTGAAAAAAGGTTTTCGTGGCTGGCATCAACGCGGTTACCTGCCGCACTTTGACGCGCCGGGCGTGACGCAGTTCGTCACGTTTCAACTCCACGACGCCTTTCCGGTGACGCGCCGCGCGGAATGGGAAACGATTTTGCGCGAGCCGGACGATTCTGCGAAGCGCAAGAAGCTTGAAGCGTGGCTGGATCGCGGTCATGGCGAGTGCTGGCTTCGGCAGCGAGAGGTGGCGGAACTTGTCGAGCAGGTTTTGCTCGCCGCCGATGGACGCGACTATCGGACACAGGCATGGGTCGTCATGCCGAATCACATTCATCTGGTCGTGGATGTTTGGGATGTGCCGATGGTAAAACTGATCAAACTGATCAATAATTGGAAAGGCAAGTCATCACGGCTGGCGAATGTATTTCTGCGGCGCTGCGGAAAATTCTGGCAGGAGGATTATTACGACACGCTCATCCGGGATGAGGCGCACTTGAAGCGGGCCATCCGGTACACGGAACAGAATCCCGTGAAAGCGTTTCTGGCGAAAGCCGCACGCGACTGGCCGTGGTGCAGCGCCCGTCATCGAGACGAATTCGAACGTCTGCCGTGGCAGCGCAGTGAATAGGCGCGCGGCATTTATGCCGCTTCAACACCTAAAATTAGGAAGCCTCTCGAAATATCAAATGCGCTTGGGGTCCGAATGGTGAAGCGCCGTGAACGGCGCGCTCCGGCTGCGGCGCGCGGGCTTTAGCCCGCTTCAGCATCCGAATTGGTGTGGGCGTTGGAAAATTTCTGTGCGTGCTGGTGTGCGTGAGCTGAAGCGGCGTGAACGCCGCGCTCCTATGCACAGCGGGCAAAACGGAAATGTTATTTGGGAGGCACAAGCGGAACATTAACACTCTTCAGTGCATCACCCAATGTTCGCCAAGGATATCGGTTTCGCCATACAGTCTAATTCTTCGTCCCTGCCAGCTCCTCCTCAAAATCCACAATCTCTTTGATTTGCACCAGGAACCAGCGGTCAATCTTCGTCAGGTTGAAAATTTCGTCAATGGTGAAGCCGGCGCGGAGGGCGTGACGGATGAAGAAAACCCGCTCGGCGTTGGGCACGCTCAGTTTGCGGCTGATGACGTCCTTGGGCAGGATGTCGCGGTCGCCATAGACTTCCGTGCCGATGCGCCACGGTTTGCCGTCGCCGCCCAAACCGCTGCGGCCAATCTCCAGCGAGCGCAGGCATTTTTGCAGGCTTTCCTTGAACGTGCGCCCGATACTCATGGCTTCGCCCACGCTTTTCATCTGCGTCGTCAGCGTCGGGTCGGCCTGCGCAAATTTCTCGAACGCGAACCTCGGCACCTTCACCACCACGTAGTCAATCGTCGGCTCGAAACTCGCCGGGGTCTCGCGCGTGATGTCGTTCTTGAGTTCGTGGAGCAGGTAGCCAACGGCGAGCTTGGCGGCGATTTTGGCTATGGGAAAGCCGGTGGCCTTGGACGCCAGCGCGGAGCTGCGGCTGACGCGCGGGTTCATCTCGATGATGACCATGCGGCCGTTGTCCGGATTCACGGCGAACTGGATGTTCGATCCGCCGGTCTCGACGCCCACGGCGCGGATCACGGCAAAGCTCTGGTCGCGCATAATTTGAAATTCCTTGTCGGTCAGCGTCTGGATGGGCGCCACGGTGATGGAATCGCCGGTGTGGACGCCCATGGGGTCGAAGTTTTCGATGGAGCAGATGATGACGCAGTTGTCGGCCTTGTCGCGCATGACTTCCATCTCGAATTCCTTCCAGCCGATCAGCGATTCCTCGATGAGGATTTCGCTGACGGGCGAGAGGTCCATGCCGCGCCTGGCGAGTTCCTCGAATTCATCGCGGTTGTAGGCGATGCCGCCGCCGGTGCCGCCGAGCGTGAATGCCGGCCGGATGATGACGGGGAACCGCCCGATTTTTTCCGTCACGGCGCGGGCCTCATCCAAGTTGTGCGCGGTGCCGGAAATCGGAACGTCGAGGCCGATGGAAAGCATCAAATCCTTGAATGCCTGCCGGTCCTCGCCCCTGTGAATCGCTTCCGGCTTCGCGCCGATCATTTCGACACCGTACTTTTTCAAAGCGCCGGAGCGGTGCAGATCCATGGCGGTGTTCAAAGCCGTCTGGCCGCCGAGCGTCGGCAGCAGAACGAGTTTGCCCTTCGCGCCGAGTTTTTTCATCTCCTCCTTCTCGCGCACGATGATTTTTTCGACGCACTCGGGCGTGATGGGCTCGATGTAGGTGCGGTCGGCAAACTCCGGGTCGGTCATGATGGTGGCCGGATTGGAGTTGATGAGGATGACGCGGTAGCCTTCCTCCTTGAGCGCCTTGCAGGCCTGCGTGCCGGAATAATCGAACTCGCACGCCTGGCCGATGATGATCGGTCCGGCGCCGATGATGAGCACGGAATGGATGTCGGTGCGCTTGGGCATAGTTCAAACCGCCACGGATGAAACACGAATTAAACACGGAGCGAAAGAAAATTACGGCGCGGCGTGCATCGCGGGGTGCAATATAACGCTGTATCCAGGCAACGGCCTCAACCGGTGACCGGGGTGTGGACAGGGGATTGAACCTTGCCGCTGGACACTCCCGCCGTTCCGGCAGCCAGGATGCCTGCCGCTACGAACGCCGGGGGGGGGGGCGCGTTTTCTCAATAAATTCTTGTAACCGAAAAAAAATTTGGACAAAGTGCCGCGCTAAAACAAATTTGCCATGCTGGAATTCAAAAATAAAATTCTGTTCGTCGGTTACGGGGCCGTGGCGCAATGCGCCCTCCCCATCCTGGCCAAACATCTCAAGACGCCATGTTCAAACATCACCGTCATGGATTTCGAAGACCGCCGCGGCGTGCTGGCGCCCTGGCTGAAGCGCGGCGTGAAGTTCGCGCGCAAACAGGTGACGCGCGGGAACATAGGCGCGTTGCTGGGTAAATATCTCACAGCCGGCGACCTCCTGATTGACCTGGCCTGGAACATTGACTGTTGCGAAATCCTCCAGTGGTGCCACGACCGCGGCATCCTTTACATCAACACATCGGTCGAATTGTGGGACCCCTACGAAAACGCCCAGGACGCGCCGCCGCAAAAAATGACGCTCTACTGGCGGCACATGAACATCCGCCGCATGATTTCAAAATGGGCCAAACCCGGCCCGACGGCGGTGCTCGAACATGGCGCGAATCCCGGCCTCATCTCGCATTTCACCAAGCAGGGCCTGATTGACATCGGCAACCGCGCCATCAAGGACAAGAAGGTCGCGGGCAGGGCCGCCGACGAAATCCGGCAGCTCATCGCGGAACAAAAATTCAACCGCCTGGCGATGACACTCGGGGTGAAGGTGATTCATTGCAGCGAACGCGACACCCAAATCACCAACCGGCCGAAGCAGGTGGACGAATTCGTCAACACCTGGAGCGTCGAGGGTTTCCGCGAGGAGGGCACGACCACCGCCGAGATGGGCTGGGGCACGCACGAGAAGGAGCTGCCACCGCTGGCCTACGAACACACCGAAGGCCCGCGCAACCAGATTTGCCTCGCCCGCATGGGCATCAACACCTGGGTCTCGTCCTGGGTGCCCAACTACTGCATCCACGGCATGGTCGTGCGCCACGGCGAGGCGTTCACCATTTCCGACCGGCTCACCGTCTGGAAAAACGGCAAGGCCATCTACCGGCCCACGGTGCATTACGCCTATTGTCCGGCCGACGTGGCCATCGTGTCGCTGAACGAGCTGCGCGGCTCCGACTACAAGCTTCCGGAGAAACAGCGCATCCTCAACGACGAAATCATCAGCGGCTCCGACATTCTCGGCGCGCTGTTGATGGGCCACGCCTACAATGCCTGGTGGACGGGCAGCGACCTCAGCATCGGCGAATCGCGCCGGCTGGTGCCGCACCAGAACGCCACCACCATGCAGGTCGCCATCTCGGTCATCGCCGCCGCGATGTGGATGATTGAGAACCCGGCCAGGGGCGTCTGCGTGCCGGACGACCTGCCGCACGAGTACATCTTGAAGATAGCCAGGCCGTATCTGGGCAAATGGATTTCCCAGCCGTCCGACTGGACGCCGCTGAAGCACTACACCAACGCGTTCAACGGGCACAACAACCCGCAGATTGACCGGGACGATCCGTGGCAGTTCAAAAACTTCCTGATCACCGACGGAGACTGAACAGATTTCTAACGCGCAAGCCGGGGTTGAAAAATCCCGGCTTTCGTCTTTTCCAACCACAAATTGACGCTGACAGATTTCCGGCGCAAAATCGCGGCATGGCCAAGCTGCCCGATGATGCTATTTTTTCAACCGGTAGAATAGCATCCCGCTGGAAATCGGATTCGTGATGGTGTTTTGCAAATTCACGATTGCCGGGACATTCGTCAGCGTTGTCCAAGAATTTGGGTCAGAGAGATTGGTGGTCGTCTGCAAACTGAAATTCTGCGCAGAAGACGGCCATGTAATCACGATATTGTTCCCGGAAACCTGCGCCTGCAAAGATGGTGCCGTGATTTTTTCCAGACGATAGAAAAGGCTGCCGCCGGAAATCTGGTTGGTGACTGTGAATTGAAAATTCACGACAGCCGGCTCATTCGTAACGGTTGTCCATGCAATCGGCGGAGTCAGTTGATTGGCTGACTCCAAAACGTAACCGGTAGCGGACAACGGCCATGTTAAAACGACATTTGTTCCTGCCATTTGAATTTGCAACGACGGCGGGAGGGTGAGGTAAAACGAAATATCACTGACTGTGACACTGGCGTTGGTGGAGGTGCCACCGACGATGCCAAAAAACAATTCCGCCTGTTGCCCGGCATATTGCGAAACGTCAATCATTCCACTGTTCATCGTGACGTTGGTTTGAATCAGGACGGTCTCCACAGTCATCAAATTGTTCGTATTCAACGCCACCTGAAACGAATCCTGATTGCCGTTGCCTTCGAGCATAAAGTTGAATGACATCGTCAGGGCATTGGAGGGAACCGTGACTGGTATCCAGATGTAAGCCGGAGAATTTCCGGCGCTCCCGCCTATCGGCACCGGCCCGCCCATCGGACGAACTAGCCCATTTGCAAAAGAACCGTTGATCAATGAAGTCGTGAACAACTTAATCAGCGTGGCCATCGCATAGGCTGGTCCCGTTATCTGACTGGAAGCACTCACGGTTGGCCCGTTCAGCAATTGAACCTGCTGATTATTGTTGTTTGCCAAAATGTTGTCGGTTGAACTGACCAGATTCACCCCCACCTGCGAAATCAAGTTTTGAGGTCTGCCATTGAGATATTGGTTTGCTTGATCAGAATTGATTTGAACCAAGTTGTATGCCGGGTCGTAACCGGAATAGCTTGGAAAGCTTGGCGGGCAATTTTTGGATTCAATGTAGTATGTATTCGCTGAAGGTCTGACGGCATATCCACCGCCCTCCCACGACCGGAGAAATCCCATCAGGTACGGCGGGTCGTTCGGATTATTGATCTGGCTGACTGTGTTATTATACCAGATGTAAGAATAATTGTGATAATCCGTGATTTCAGTCTTGAATTGTCCCGTCCAAGCGCCAATCCCAAAATCGAAGAGGTTCTGAATGTTGCTCACATCGGGAGTCAAATTGGTTAGAATCACATTCACCGCCTGCGGGTGCGGCATACCCACAGCCGTGATGTAATTATCCGCCCAAGCGCATTGGTCGGGCAGCGGATGTTTCCAATCTTGCTGCGGCGAGGAATCATTTTGCAGCAGGCTGGTCAGCGTCGCCCATGAGTCGCCAACCAAGCCCCAGGCCACCTCGGCATCATCAAACAGGGTCATCTGGGTATTCGCCCAAGCAAATCCGTTGGTATGAATGAAGTTGGCAGCCCTGGCGTTGACCAGAGTGCCAAGGCTGTGGCCGATAAAGTGAATCCGATGAGAATAGTTTGCCCCCAAGGCGTTGGTCAAATTTTCCCCCAAGGCATAGCCTTGGCCTTGCGTTTCCAGCGTCGCGGCAGGGAGCGGTTGGGCCGCTTTCGTTGTCCAATCCCAGGCCACGATGTTTGGCGTGCTGGAGCCGAGTTCAAATTTTATATTGTTGGCCATATCCAGAGGCCAGGTGGCGGAACTTTCTTTCCAACCATGCGTCAGGACAATGGTGCTCTTATTGGGGTCAAGGCCGATTCCACTGACGAAACCGCTGTTGGTGAATACTTTGAAATGCGTTGCATCCGTGGGTATGGTCGGACTGCCGGGTGGCGGCGGCGTTTTGTTGGTTTGGCCAACAACCAGGTTCGTGAACACCGTCAACTGCGCGACGGCGCTGGTCGCGGAGCCGTAAGAGTTGGTAACGATCACCGAATAGCCGCCTGCGTTTGTGAATTGGACGTTGTTGAGAAACAGGTTCGTGGCAGTTTGACCTGCGAGAGAATTGCCATTGAACAGCCATTGATAACCAAAAGGCATCACCCCGGCAGCCGTGACAGTAAACGTTACATTTGCGCCTACGTTGGTGGTTTGACTCTGCGGCGGGCTGGTTATTGCTACTGTGCGCGTGTCCACGGTAATGATATTCGAATCGGCGGAACTGGTAGCAGCAACAGCACTCGCCGCGGCGAACAGGCCTGTGATTGCCGTCAAAACCATGATGTATCTTCTTCTGATGGCGTTCATAGTTCGCTAAATTTCTCCACCGCTTGACACTGACAAATGGGCTGATCGGCTTGTGATTATTCCAAGTCCATTGCTTACAATTACTGAATAGTATCCGACGTTGGCCGGTTGGACGTTAGTGAGTGTCAGCGAGGCTCCCGTTGCGGATGGGATATTCACCCCGTTCTTTTGCCATTGGTAATAAAGTGGAGCACTACCTGTAGCAGTTACGCTAAACGTCACGCTTCCCCCCCTAGTTACGTTTCGGTCTAGCGGTTGAACGGTGATTACTGGCAGGCCGCTGTGGGGGAGGACACACCTAAACCCAAAGTAGTTGAGGGCGAGGCTCGGGTAGCTGCCGTCGTAGCGAAGGGCGCAACGCGAGCCGTCGGCAACGTCGTTCCAATCACCGCCGCGCGAAACACGGTTGCTCAAAGCTCCGCCCGGCCCGCGCGTATCGTTCTGTGTTGCCCCTACATTCGAATACCAACTGCTGTCATACCAATCCCAACACCACTGCCACACGTTCCCCGACATGTCATACAGCCCATACCCGTTCGGCGCAAAGTAGCCCACCGGACTGGTGTAAGGATAACCCCCACCAGTGAAATTTGTGTTATAGCCCGATGGACCCAAGTCGTAGCTGTAGGTAGTAGGGTCGCCGTAGTAGTTCGCCTGACTCCACGAAATGGTGTCGCCCCACGGAAACCGATGCCCGCTCAACCCGCCCCGCGCCGCCTTCTCCCACTCCGCTTCCGTCGGCAACCGGTAGCCCGAATTCCAATTCACGAAGCTCGCCTGTAGGTCGTTTTGTCCAGTTCGATACACCATTGCCTGCGTGGCGTCAGTGTAATAACAGGGCGTCAACCCTTCCATTTCGCTTCGCGCATTGCACCACTTCACGCAGTCATACCAGTCAATCGTCTGCACCGGATGATTCGCCGCCTTCCCCAAACCCGCGTGGTCAAACGTATAACCGTGATTTGTCGCCCACTGGTAACCACTATCCCACAGCGATTTCGTCACATCGTATTTGTCCATGTAAAACGCCGAGACATACACGGTGTGCAAAGGCAGTTCCTCCGAATAGCCCTCGCTTGAATTCATGCAGTTGCCCATTGTGAACGAACCGGCGGGGATGAGGGCCATGCCGACGGGCGCAACCTGGTCGTCAGCCGTGACGCGGAAGCGGACATTGGTGGAGAAATTAGTCGGCCAGTCCGCCCCTGCGTTCCAAGTGATCTTCTGATTCGTTCCTGGCGCAACCCCGCTGCCAACCGCCCCGGTGAAACTCATCGCTCGCAGTGTGTAGTCCGCACCACCATTGGTTGATACCGCAATGGAAACTGCCAGCACATTGCTGGCGGAAGCCAGGTCGTAATAAACATCCACCAGTTGCGTGCCTGCCCGTTGCGACGCGCGCACATTGGAAACCACCGGCTGCGCGGATGCGACCAACTGCACGAACACCACCAAACATAACAAAAATGTTTTCAGTTTCATTCGTTCTTTCGGCTCGCCTGAAAACGCAAAATGCAAGGCGGGTCTGATTCGTTGTCCGTTCATGTAAGTATTCTGGCATCCGGCGTCAAGCGTCTTTTCCGGTATTGCTTCCGTGTGCCGGTTGCC
>CAWDPX010000010.1:0-135260 GCA_963804345.1 uncultured Verrucomicrobiae bacterium
GAACAAGTTTCGAACTACCGCCCGCTGCCAGGCTTTCCGATCGACTGGATGACTTCCGTGCCGTTGCTCAACACGTACTTCACCCGTGTGAACTTGACCGGCTTGCCCATCACGTCTTCTTCGTAAGTCCCCAGCGTCTCACCTTTGTTCGCGGCGGACAACTGGTGGAACTCATCCGCTTCGGCAGCAGTCAAATCGCACTTCTGTTGGCCTTCAGACCGCGTCACGACCGTTCCATCTGAGAGTGTGAAAGAGTACTTCTGCAAGCTGAAAGTTCTTCCCAGGACCTGGACTTGTGTGCTGCCAAGGAACTTGCCCTTCTTCTCCAAAAACGCCAGCCGCTCCAATTCCATTCCTTGCTTGGTTGTCAGTTGCACTGGACCAGGCAACTCCGGGTCGGGTTCGGACCGGATGACACCTCTGCCGTCGCTCAGGACATAGTGGCAAATCAGGCTGCGTTGGATCCGACCCCCGGACTCCACTTCGACGACATTCTGAATCTCTCTCTGACCTCGTTGGCGCAGGTCGGCGATTTGCCGCCGGTCAGATTCCATTTGAGCCGGCGTAAGGGACTCACTGCCTGTCTCAGTGAATATCCGCGTGCGCCCGTCCGCAAAGACATACTTATAAAAGAATATCCTGCCGGACGGTTTGCCGTTCACTTCGGTGTCAGTGACATAAAATAGTTGGCGGGCGTTCCGTTGTCTCAAGGCGTCAATTTCCTCGAGGTCCTTGCGTTGTTGCTCGATACCTGCGGCGTCCAAATTGCTCTCGGCGTTAACCATAATGCAAATGACGGGCCCGTCGTTGGTCGCCCTTTCTTTCGGCGCTGTGCTGAAGACGTATGGGCCGTCCTTGACTCTGCCAAAGAAGTAATAATGGTGTACTTGAATAACGACTTCCGCCGCCAGGGCTGCGGCCCCCAGCAGGCCCAGCAGTAGCGCGGCGGTTTTCCACCAGGAGGCGATCCCGCTGCCGGCGCGCCGGGCCTGGAGTCCGGACAGTATCTGCGCACGCAATTGCCGCGCGTGCCCATCGGACTTGTATTCCGGCAGCACAATGCCTTTGAGAAACTCTTCGATCGGTTCGTTGTCGCTTTTCATAATCGGCTTGGGTTTAGGGCAATGTCAGGCCCGCCAGCACAGGGGCGGCCTTCAACTGGGCCAGCGCCCGGTGCAGTTGGGACTTGACGGTGCCTTCTCGTTGATTGGTAATTTCGCAGATTTCGGAAAGAGACTTGCCCTCGAAATAGCGCAGGACGATGACCGTGCGATACTTCTGCCCCAGATCAAGCAGCGCCCGCTGCAACAGCCGGTAATCATCCAGCCCGGCCGCTACTGTATCCGCAGAGGGGACCGCTGCCGGGAACTCGGGGTCAACCAGGCCGGCGTTCGCAGCCGACATCCGCTTCTGCTTCCGGTAATGCATGCGAAGTTCGTTCGTGGCGATGCGGTAGAGCCATGCACGAAAGGGGATGCGCCGCCACCTGAAAAGCCCCAGGCGGCGGAAGGCGGAAAAGAAAACATTCGAGGTGAGATCCTCCGTAACCGCATGGTCGAGGGTGCTGTGATGGACATACCGAAAAATCTCCGGGTAGTATTTGTCGAACAACTGCCCGGCTGCGGCGGTGTCGCTCTGGGCGGCGGAAACCAAGGCCCGATCCTCCTCCGCCCACTCGGTCAGGGTTTCGAGGCTCATTGTGGAAGCATCATTGGGCATTGCTGGTTCGAGTTCATCGTTCGGTAAGTATAATGCTCGAGCGGCTGAAAGGTTGCATTTTTCGGTCAATCACCCATCGTATCCGAGAACCCGCGCATGGATAAAGAGCGGCTGAAAGCGCGACCGACGAGCTTGGGTCAAAGGATGCTGCCACACCGCTGGATAAATGAGCATGCCCACTGTAGCCTACCCACTGTAATTGATGGACTCGCCTTTCGGCATGGTTTGGTTGGTGTGATGCGGATTTTTCGCTTTGAACTTGCCCCCGCAGGAGTTGGCCGGGCGGGTCGTCAGACCTCGCCCGGCCTCCTGCGGTTCGCAAGGCTCCAGATCGGCGCTCGGGTCGCTTCCCAGCGTTGCCCCAGCCTGGATCTTCCCGATAAACTGGCGCAATAAAGCAATTTCACCTCAGAAATTCCACGAGATGGTTTTACCGCGCCGTGAGGCCACAAGTTCGACGGCGCTGTAAGTTCTTGCGGAGAGCCGCCGGATTGATTTCTATTTGCAGCCGGAACGGGAAAATCGTTCCGGATGTAAAATGATTCCTAAAAGAACGCTCAAAAAACTGGCCCAGGAACACGGCACGCCGCTGTTCGTGGTGGACCATGACGAATTACGGCGCAATTACGCCACCTTCAAAAAATACCTGCCACGCATCCAGGCCTATTACGCCGTCAAGGCCAATCCCGATCCCGCCATCGTCAAGACGCTGTTCGATGCCGGCGCGAGCTTCGACGTGGCCTCCATGCCGGAGTTCCGCATCGTTTATGAATACATCAAGGACATGCCGGACAAGCAGCGGCAGGACTGGATTTGGGACAAAATCATCTACGCCAACCCGATCAAGGCCAACGAGACGCTGCAGGAATTGAACCCGTACAAGCCGCTGGTCACCTACGACAATTACGAGGAAATCCGCAAAATCAAGAAACACGCCCCGCAGGCCGGTCTCGCGTTGCGGCTGAAGGTGCCCAACACCGGGGCGATGGTTGAGTTGTCATCCAAGTTTGGTGCCGCGCCCGGCGAAGCCGTGGACCTGATCCTCGCGGCGGACAAGGTGGGGCTGACCGTGGAAGGCATCAGCTTCCACGTCGGCAGCCAGACGACCAACTTCGGAAACTACGTTGCTGCCATCAATCTGGCCGCCAACATCTTCAAGGAAGCCAAGGACCGCGGCTACACCAAGATGAACCTGCTCGACATCGGCGGCGGCTTTCCGGCGCCCTACGACGACACGGTGAAGCCATTCCGCGAACTGGCCAGCATCATCAACTGCGAACTCATCCGGCTTTTCCCGAAGAACATCCAGATACTCGCCGAGCCGGGCCGGTTTCTTTGCGCCACCGCCGCCACCGCCGTCTCCAAAATCATCGGCAAGGCCGTGCGCGAGGGCAAACTCTGCTACTACGTCAACGACGGTGTCTATCACACCTTCTCCGGGGTTATTTTCGATCATTGCCATTACCACTTGAAATCCTTCAAACGCGGACCAACCCAGATCTGCTCGGTTTTCGGACCGACATGCGACGCGCTGGACGTGGTCTCGATGGCGGAGGAACTGCCGGGCGACCTGCAACTGGGCGACCTGCTTTACAGCGAACAAATCGGCGCCTACAGCCACGCGTCCTCGACCTGGTTCAACGGCTTCCCCCCCGCGACCGTAGTGCACATCAACCAGTAATGTAAGACACAGTTGAAAGTTGAAAGTTGAGGGTCGAGAGCCAGACCACGGAAGGTGGGGCGAGCGTCCTCGCGAGCCGAACTCGAATTCATTTCAACGCCAAGACGCAGCGCGGTGAAGCCGCAACCAAGCGGAAACGCTTTCAACGCCGAGGACGTAGAGAGCCGCAAAGTTTTCTTAACCACGGATGAACACGAATAAACCGGATAAGGGCGAGACGCGAATTTCGCGAATGGCCGCGAATTCAGTTGGCGAGAATTCGAGCAATTCGTGTCAAGCTTGGTGCTCCCTTCTTTCCGATCCGTGTGCATCCGTGTGCATCCGTGGTAAAATATCTTCTCAGAAAGGAACGATGTCATGAGATGGCACTGCGAAGACTCAAGGTTCCGCCGCGAAAGCAAAGGGCTGAAAGCCCGAAAGACAACAGCTCAGGACCACGCCTTGGGTACCCCGGCCTTCTTTTGTTTTGATGGTGGCAAGAAGCTTGGATTGATTTATCCCGCCAATCTTTTGTAGTATTTAATGTGTCCGATTCCTGTTGTTAACCCTTAAGAAGCCATGAATACATCAATATCCGCGTCTTCAGGTGTAAGAGTAGCTCTCATTGTCACCATCTCCCTGGTTCCACTTTTCGCTGCGTTTGCTGCGGTGTCGGGCGACGAACATTGGGACAACCAATTCGGCCCCGTTGGCGCAAACGACACCTTGCAGGCGATTGCCGTGAATGGCTCGAATGTTTTCATAGGCGGCAATCTCACAGCCGCGGGAAATGTCAAGGCGAGCCGGATTGCGAGTTATGACGGAACCAACTGGCATGCCTTGAACAATGGCATGGGAGCCGGCGCTCAAGTCCAAGCCCTGGCGCTGGATGGACCCAATGTTTATGCGGGCGGTACATTCGCCAATGCCGATGGCTCGGGCGCAACCAACATCGCGCGATGGGATGGGACAAGCTGGTATCCCTTGGGCAGCGGCGTGGCCGGATTTGTTTTTGCCATCAAAATCATCGGCACGAATCTCTATGCCGGGGGCTGGTACCCCACTGCCGGGGGGGTCACGGCCAATAACATCGCGCGGTGGAATGGTTCGAGTTGGTCGGCGCTCGGCACCGGTGTCGCCGGGGGCATCATTCTGCCCGCCTTGGTGAACGCCATTGAATCTGATGGAACCAATCTCTACGCGGGCGGGTCCTTTACCTCGGCCGGAGGAGTGAGCGCAACGAACATCGCCCGGTGGGACGGGAGCACCTGGTCGGCTTTGGGCCCGGGTATCAGCGGGGCGGTTCGCGCGATGTTGTTCAAGGGAAACAAACTCTATGTGGGAGGCAGCTTCACCAACGCCAGCCTCAATCTGACGAACCTCGCGGTTTGGGATGGGAACGCCTGGGCGGCCTGGGGCGGGGCGGACCGCAGGGTTGATGAGATCGTTTCCCGTGGCTCGGACATTTATGTTGGCGGAGAATTTACGACCGTCGGCGGCGTGAGCGCAAGCCGGGTTGCCAAGTGGGATGGAAACAATTGGTCGCCGCTCGGTGCGGGAATACAAGGTTTCGGCATCAGCAGCACGTCCTTGGGCGTTTACCGGATGGCATTCGATGCCGCCGGACGGCTTTACGCAGCCGGATGTTTCAACATTGCCGGCAATGTGGGCGCGAGCCATGTGGCGGGTTGGGATGGCACCAATTGGTTCGCGCTGGGCGGAACCACGAGCAAAGGGGTGACTCACTACGACCGCAGCGTGAGAAGCTATTGCTACGACGGTACGAACCTCTACGCCGGTGGTTTGTTCACCGAAGCCGGAAATGTGATCGTGAACGGAATTGCCCGATGGAACGGCACGAATTGGGCGGCACTGGGCAGCAGTGTGATCGGTAACGGCGCGGTCATGGCCATCGCCAAAATGGGCGGCGTGACCTACGCGGGCGGAACTTTCACCAACATGGGCGGAACGACCGTCAAATACGTTGCCCAATGGGACGGCACCAATTGGTCTGCCCTGGGCAACGGATTCAACGGCAGTGTCTATGCCCTGGCCTTTCACAAAGGCGTGCTGTTTGCCGGCGGCTCGTTTACGGCGCGTGGGGACGCCGGGGCGGATTTCCATGGCATCGCGCAGTGGAGCGGCTCGGATTGGACCGGCGTGCCGGTGATTTCATCATGGTATGCCAATAATGTATTCAATGCGCTGGTCAGCGATGGCAATAATCTTTATGTCGGAGGCAACTTTTATATCGGTTGGGGATTCGGTCCGCCGAATCCAACCCTCGGCGCGAACGTGGATAACATCGGTCGTTGGGACGGCACCAATTGGTGGAACCTGGGTACGGAACTTGGCGGAACCGTGTCCGCACTGGCCTTGCAGAACGGATATCTTTACGCGGGAGGCGCTTTTACCAATTCATCCACCACGTTCGTAAAGCGCATCGCGCGATGGGACGGAAGCTCATGGACCGCCGTTGGCGGTGGTTTCACCAACGGAAGCGTCCTGGCACTTGCCGCCACCCCCACGGCGCTGTACGCCGCGGGCACATTCACCAACTGGGGGGCCACGGCCCTCAATCAGATCGCCAAATGGGATGGCGCGACCTGGTCTCCCCTCGGCAGCGGGCTCTCCATGTCACCCGGCAACGCCACCGGCTATGCCTTGATCACCGTGAGCAACGACCTTTACTTGGGCGGCCTGTTTATTTTTGCCGGTGACAAACCTTCCATGTTCATCGCCCGCTGGAACGATCAACTCAACTTCTATTCGCCGCCGCACCTGCAACTCACCCGACCCGCCTGGCTGACCAACAGCCAATTCCGTTTGCGAGTTGCAGGCACGAGTGGCGAGAGTTACATCGTTCAAGGTTCAACCAACCTGAACATTTGGACACCGTTGCTGACCAACAGCGCCACGTTATATGACTTTACCGACCTAAACGCCTCGAATTCCCCATCCCGTTTTTATCGTGCCGTTCTTGGGCCGTGACCGGCCCTTAATCCAAACCGGTTTGCATCCTGCATAAAATTTTGGCGCGGGCGCGGTTGGCAAATTCGTGATAACTAGTGTTTTTCGTGGCTTCACTCCGCCCCACCACCGGCAAACACACCCTAGGCTTGAATTCCAGACCGGCCCGCGCCATGCTCTCCGAAATCCATGAAACCCAATGATTTCTCCGATGCGCGGGTGCTCGTCACCGGCGGCGCGGGCTTTATCGGCAGCGCGCTCGTCTGGGCGCTGAACCGCCGCGGCTGCGACCGCATCGTCGTCTGCGACCGCCTCGGCACGGACGAACGGTGGCGCAATCTCACGCCGCTGCGCTTCGCCGATTACGTCGAGGCCGACGATCTGCGCCCGCGCCTGCAAAACGGCGCGTTGGGGAAATTTGACCTCGTCCTGCACCTCGGCGCGTGCGCGGCCACCACCGAGCGCGACGCCGGTTTTCTCATCCGCAACAATTACGAATTCACCCGGGACCTCGCCACCTGGGCGCTCGGGCAGAAAACGCGGTTTGTTTATGCGTCGTCCGCCGCAACTTATGGCGACGGCTCGGCTGGCATGGACGACGATGATGGCAGGCTGGACACATTGCGTCCGTTGAACATGTACGGCTATTCGAAGCACCTCTTTGATTTGCACGCCAGGCGCGCCGGCTTTTTGAACCGCCTGGTCGGTTTGAAATTCTTCAATATCTTTGGCCCGAACGAGGGCCACAAGGGTGACATGCGGTCGCTCGTCCATAAATCCACGGCGCAGGTGCAAACCGAGGGCGTCATCCGGCTGTTCAAAAGTTACCGCTCCGATTTTCGGGATGGCGAACAAAAGCGCGATTTCCTTTACGTGAAAGACGCCGTGGCGATGACCTTGCATCTGGCCGCCAGCAAAAAGGCCGGGGGCCTTTTCAACATCGGCTGCGGCGAGGCGCGGACATGGCTGGACTTGGCACGCGCCGTCTTTGCCGCGTTGAAACGCAAGCCGAAGATTGAATTTACCGAGATGCCGGAAGCCATCCGCGACAAATACCAGTATTTCACCCAGGCGAACCTGGCGCGACTGCGCGCCGCCGGGTACACCGCGCCCGTCACGTCGCTGGAAGACGCCGTGAACGATTACGTCCGCAATTATCTCGTGCCGGACAAACGGCTCGATCCGGCGGTGGCGTAGCGGCGTGCAGACCGCCGCCATTTTCAACCAAAATCAAAAAACGCAATTCCAACGGCGAAGCTGGCGGCTTTCTCCCGAAAGCCGCTACGGAGTCAAACTTGCCAGCGGCCGGGTTTTATTGTCATTTTAAGCGGGAGTGAAATTGAAAATTTCCATCTTTTGCCTGCTGGCGGCCTTCGCCCTGACGGCAGCGCAGGCGGCCGCTTCGTTGGAAAATTTCGACGCGACGACTGACGCTGTTGGCCGCAATGCCAGCGGCTTCGAGACCCCGGTCAATCAACTGGTCGCGCCCGCCGGCACCCTCGTCGAACTTCCCGGCCTGAGACCGCTGGCGCTGGCGCTGAGTCCCGACGGCCAATTGCTTGTGACCGCCGGCCTGACGCACGAAGTGGTGGTGGTTGACCCGGCAACCGGAAAAATCCGGCAGCGCGTTTCCCTCCCATCGGACCGGGCGCAGGAACCGGCGCCGGTTTCCAGCGAAATTCTTTCGCCGGACGAAAAAGCGCAGGTCAGTTTCACCGGTCTCGTTTTTTCACCGGATGGCTCGCGGATTTATCTTTCAAACGTCAACGGCGACATCAAGGTTTTCGGCGTCCAGCCGGATCACAAAGTCGTTCCGCTGTTTTCCATTCCGCTGCCGCCGGCCAGGGCGCCGTCGCGCGCGGCGGAAATTCCGGCCGGCATCGCGGTTTCACCGGATGGCAAAAAACTTTATGTGGCGCTGAATCTTTCCAACCGCCTGGCCGAACTGGACGCCGCGACCGGCCGCGTGTTGCGCCTTTGGGACGTGGGCGTGGCGCCGTATGACGTCGCGCTCGCCGGCCGCAAAATTTACGTCAGCAACTGGGGTGGCCGCCGGCCCGACGCCGACAGCGTCACCGGTCCCGCCGGACGTGGCATGCTGGTGCGGGTGGATTCCCGCTCCATCGCCAGCGAAGGTTCGGTTTCTATCATTAATCTCGACCCCAAACCCGATCTCCGAAATCCGATCTCCGAAATCCTCCCCGGCCTGCACGCCGGCGCGCTGGCGCTGTCGCCGAACGGACGCTGGCTCGTTGTGGCCAACACCGGCAGCGACACGTTGAGCGTCATTGACACCCGCAAGGACCAAATCGTCGAAACGGTTTGCGCGCGGCAGAATCCCGGCGACCCATTCGGCGCGCAGCCGAATGCGCTGGCGTTCGACAAGCCGGGCAAAACCCTTTATGTCTGCAACGGCACGCAAAACGCCGTCGCCGTTTTCCAATTCAAACCGGGTGAAACGAAATTGCTCGGCCTGATCCCCGTCGGCTGGTTCCCCGGCGCGATTGCCTTCGACGCACGGCGGAAGGAAATTTACGTGGCGAACGTCAAAAGCCCGGGCCGGGGACGCCTGGGCAAATCCGGCCAGACCGAATTCAACACGAAACAATACGCCGGTTCGCTGTCGCTGGTGCCGCTGCCCGCGAAAAACGAACTGGCGGCGATGACGCAAACCGCGCTGGCCAATCTGCGTTATCCGCTGCTCGCGCAGGCGCAATTGCCGCCGCGGGCCGACCAGCCCGCCCGGCCCGTGCCGGAGCGCGCCGGCGAGCCGGGCGTATTCCAGCATGTCATTTACATCATCAAGGAAAACCGGACTTACGATCAGGTGCTCGGCGACGTGAAGGAAGGCAACGGCGACGCCGATTTATGCACCTATGGCAGGCGGGGCACCCCGAACCAGCACAAGCTGGTGCGTGATTTTGTGCTGCTCGACAACACCTATTGCTGCGGCATTTTGAGCGCCGATGGCCATCAATGGATGGACACGGGGCTCGCAACGGATTACCTGGAGCGCGAGTTCGGCGGCTGGCCGCGCAGTTATCCGAGTGGCGGCGACGGCGAGAACACCCGCGACGCGCTGGCCTATTCCCCCGGGGGTTTCATCTGGAACAACGCACTCGCGCATGGCAAAACGCTGCGCGATTACGGCGAATTCGCCTCCGCCGTTACGCGCTGGAAAAATTCGGCGCGCAAGGACAAACCGCATTTCCCCGATTTTTATCAGGCATTCCTCAACGGCACGGACGATCTGGCCATCGGGTGTGAACCGGACATCGAATCGTTGCGGCCTTATCTCGCGACGAACACGGTTGGCTGGGATCTGGATGTGCCGGACGTTTTTCGCGCCGCGCAATTCATCAAGGAACTGAAACAATTTGAGGCCGCCGGCAACTTTCCCAACTTCGTCATCATCTGGCTGCCGAACGATCATACCAGCGGCGTGAAATTCGGTTCACCCACGCCCGCCGCGCAGGTGGCGGACAATGACCTGGCGTTCGGCCAGATTGTCGAGGCCGTCAGCCACAGCCGGTTCTGGACGAACACGTGCCTCTTCGCCATCGAGGATGATCCGCAAAGCGGGTGGGACCATGTGAGCGGTTACCGCACGACGGCTTATGTCGTCAGCGCCTACACGAGACGCGGCACGGTGGTCGGCACGCAATACAATCAAACCAGTCTGTTGCGCACGATGGAACTCATGCTCGGACTGCCGCCGATGAATCAAATGGATGCGACAGCCACCCCGATGTTTGACTGTTTCCTCCCGCCTGGGGCGGGACCGGATTTCACGCCGTTCGACGCCGTGACCAACAATGTGCCGCTCGACGAGATGAACCTGCTGCCCAAACTCATTTCCGACCCGCTCCTGCGCAAGGACGCCCAGGTCTCGGCACGCCTGCCGCTCGACCAGGAGGACCAGTGCCCGGAGGATTTGTTCAACCACATCCTCTGGCGTGCGGCGAAAGGTTCACAAACCCCTTATCCGGACTGGGCGGTGAAAATGGTGGAAGACAACGATTGAAGGGTTTGGAGCGGAAGTTTGAATTTTTGCGCTCTGATGGTGCTGAAATGGCGGGGGCGGGCAGTCCTTCCGCCTTCGTTTGTTGGCAACCCATCAAAAAAACACCGACATTTCTTGTAACTTTGGCCGCGTTTTGCCTAAGTATTGGGTGAAACGGATTGAAATATGTTCCCCCGGTTAGTTTAAATTTCCGGAACGAATTGATGTCCAAGCTGTCTTAATACCAAAAAACATGGTAAACTCCAAAAAACGCCGGAAGATCATCATTTTTTCGGCCATCGGGCTGGTGCTGGTCACATTGATCCTGCTGGCCATTTTCAAAAAACGCGTGCCGGTCATCACCGTCCAGACGGAAAAGGCCGCGCGCCACAGCCTCACCAACATCGTTGTCGCCAACGGCAAGATCCAGCCCGTCGTGCAGGTCTCCATCAGCCCGGAGGTCAGCGGCGAAATCATCGAATTGCCGGTCAAGGAAGGGCAGCAGGTCAAGAAAGGCGATCTGCTGGTGAAGATCAATCCGGACATTTATATCGCCGCGGTCAACCAGGCCAAGGCCAATTACGAATCCTCGGTCGCTGCCAAAGCCTCGGCGGTAGCGAACCTGGAAAAAGCCCAGGCGGACTACGAACGCAATCTGGAATTGTTCCACCAGAAGCTGCTTTCGGAATCGGATTTCATCGGTTTCAAATCCGCCCGGGACGTGGCCCGGGCGCAACTCGACAGCGCCGGCGACCAGGTGAACGTGGCCAAGGCCAACGTGGACAGCGCGGAGGATTCGCTGAACAAAACGACGATTGTTTCGCCGCTCGACGGCACCATCAGCAAATTGAACTCGCAACTCGGCGAACGGGTGCTGGGCACCGCGCAATTTGCCGGGACGGAAATCCTGATCATCTCGGATTTGAACCAGATGGAGGCGCGGGTGGACATTGGCGAGATGGACGTGGTGGGCATCAAGCCCGGCCAGAAGGCGCGGCTGGACGTGGACGCGTTCAAGGACCGCAAATTCGCCGGTGTGGTAACGGATGTCGCCAGCTCATCCAAGGACAGCAACCAGGCCGGCAACAATTCCAGCAGCAGCAGCCAGTCGCAGGAAGCCACCAAGTTCCAGGTGCGCATCCGGCTCAGCGACAAGGAAGACTTCCGCCCCGGCATGTCCGTAAGCGCCGACATTGAAACCGAGTATCGCACCAACGTGCTCACCGTTCCGCTGGCCAGCGTCACCACCCGACCACCCAAGCCGCCCCCCAAAACCGATCCGCCTAAAACCGGCGGCACCAACACGGCCACCGCCAAATCGGGCACCAATGCAACGGTTTCCAGCAACGCCGCGGCTTCGGGCAACGTCGCCACCAACAGCGGGCCGCCGGACAAAAAATCCTCCAAGATGCTGGACGTCGTGTTCGCGGTGGCGGGCGACCACGTGGATGCCGTGCCGGTGAAAATCGGCATTTGCGACGACAATTACTGGGAGATCACCGACGGCCTCACGAACGGCCAGGAAATCGTCTCCGGCGGGTACCGCGCCATCAGCCGCGACCTCGATGACGGCAAGAAGATCAAAAAGGGCACGCCGGACAAGGGCGAGGCCAAGGAAGCAAAGTAACAAATCCGAATGACGAATTCCGAAGTCCGAATGAAGCCCGAAATCCGAAATCCGAATTTCCGGAAAACCATCAGGATTTGCGCCGTGCTGTGTCGTCATTCGACATTCGTCATTCGACATTCGGATTTTTCGACATGAGTCTGATCCGCCTCCAGAATGTTTCGCGGCGCTACCAGATGGGCGCGGAAACCGTCCACGCGCTGCGCGATGTGTCGCTGGAAATCCAGCGCGGCGAATACGTCGCCATCATGGGGCCGTCCGGCTCCGGCAAATCCACCATGATGAACCTCATCGGCTGTCTCGATACCGCCACGTCCGGCCGCTACGAATTGAATGGCGTCGGCGTCAGCGACATGGACGACAACCAGCTCGCCGAAATCCGCAACCGCGAAATCGGGTTTGTCTTCCAGACCTTCAATCTGCTCGCGCGCTCGAATGCGCTGCACAACGTCGAGCTGCCGCTGATTTACGCCGGCGTGCCCGCGGAGGAACGCCGCCAGGTTGCGCTCGACGCGCTCACGCAGGTCGGACTGGCCGACCGCATTCATCACAAGCCCAACGAACTTTCCGGCGGCCAGCGCCAGCGCGTGGCCGTCGCCCGCGCCCTGGTCAACAAGCCTTCGATCCTGCTGGCCGATGAACCGACCGGCAATCTGGATTCCAAGACCGGCACGGAAATCATGGCGTTGTTCGAGGAATTGTCCCGCAAAGGCAACACCATCATCGTCGTCACGCACGAGGAGGACATCGCCCGCCAGTCGCGGCGCATCATCCGCATCCGCGACGGCTTGGTTGCCAGCGATGAGACATTGACGAAATGAACATTCAACATTCAACATTCAACATCGAATACCTCTTGAGGCGGAGGAAGATTGTTCATTGGATGTTGGGAGTTGAATGTTGGATGTTGGATGTTTTCCCCCAATGAGATTCCTTTCCGAACTTCGCGAGGGCCTCGGCATTTCCTGGGACGCCGTCCGTGCGAACAAAATGCGTTCGACGCTCGCCACCCTCGGCATCGTCATCGGCATCGTCACGGTCACGCTCATGGGCGCGGCCATCAACGGGCTGAACCAGTCGTTCATCAACAGCATTTCCTCGCTCGGCGCGGACGTGTTCCACGTGGCGCGTTATAACTGGATGTTCGAATTTTCGTATGACGATTGGATCAAAATGCAGCGGCGGCGCCCGCCGATCCGGCTCAAGGACGCGGAGATGCTGGCCAAACAATTGACACTTGCCGCCGCCGTCGCGCCCAAGATGCGCGGCTGGGAACCGGTGAAATACAAGACCCGAAGCGCCAATCTTGTTCAAATCATCGGCACCTCGGATGCCTATCTGCAAACCAGTGGTGTGAACGTGGCCGAGGGCCGGTTTCTGAACGCCGCGGATGCCGCGGGCGGGCAGCCGGTCTGCGTGATCGGCAGCGACGTGGCCACCAATCTGTTTCGCGGAGAATCCCCCATTGGCAGGCGCATCAAAATTGCGAATCAATCTTCCCAGGTCATCGGCGTTCTGGAAAAGCAGGGAAGCAGCATGTTCATCTCAAGTGAAGATAATCACATCATCATTCCCATCCGTGAGTTTCTGGCGATCATTTGGAACGGGCCGCTGTTTGACTGGGATGGCATCGTCGTGAAGGCCAATGGGCTGGCGCAATTGGATGAGGCGCGGGAGGAATTGCGCCAGGCCATGCGCCGCATTCGTCATTTGCGGCCGGATGAACCCGACGATTTTGGCATCAACCAGCAGGACCAGTTCGTGAAATGGTTCCACAAACAAACCGGCACGATTGCCCTCATCGGCCTGTTCGTCACCAGCCTGTCGCTGTTCGTCGGCGGCATCGGCATCATGAACATCATGTTCGTCTCGGTGGCCGAGCGCACCCGCGAGATTGGCGTGCGCAAGGCCATCGGCGCCAAACGCCGCAACATTTTGCTGCAATTTCTGGTCGAGGCCGCCTGCATCTGCCTCATGGGCGGGCTGATCGGGCTGGGCATCGCCTGGGGCACCACGCTGGCGGTTTCCCACTTCTTCTTCCCGGCGACCCTGTCCTGGCCCATCGTCGCCGTCGCCCTGCTCGTCTCGCTGCTGACCGGGGTGGTTTCCGGTTTCCTGCCGGCCTGGCGCGCGGCGCGGATGGACCCGGTGGACGCGTTGAGGAGCGAGTAACAATGACGAAATCCGAAATCCGAATGCCGAAAGAATGTCGAAACCCGAAATCCGAAACGGAGCTCCTGGGGGCGTCCGTACCTTTTGATTCGGCATTCGGGTTTCGTGCTTCTTTCATCGTTCGTCATTGGTCATTCGGATTTCTTTTGTCATTCGTCATTCGTCATTCGTCATTCCAAACCAACCCATGAGCAACGCCCCCAAACATGGGCATGGCGCCCTGCTGCTCGCCGAGGCACGCGAAAGTTTTGCGATGGCCATGAACGCGCTGCGGGCGCACAAGCTGCGCTCGGCACTCACCCTCCTCGGCGTGTTGATCGGCGTGTTTTCCATCATCGTCGTGATGACCGCCATGCGCGTGTTGAAGCATTCCGTCGAAACCGGACTCAGCCAGCTGGGCAGCCAGACGTTTGCCATCCAGCGCTGGCCCGAGAACCAGTTCGGTGACAATTCCGACTGGCAGAAATACTGGCGGCGCAAATACGTCACCCTGGACCAGGGACGGCGGGTGGAGGAGAAGGCCACGCTCGCCGCCGGCGTGGGCATCCATGGCGATTTCTGGCGCGGACAGATTTCGACCCGCTACGCCAAGACGGCGCCCACCTCCGAGTTGTATGGTGAAACCCCCGGCAGTTTCCCGGCGCGCAACTGGGACGTTGAGGAGGGCCGCGCCCTTTCCGAAGACGACGTGGACAACGCCCGTGACGTGTGCGTGCTCGGCAGCACCCTGGCCAAAACCGCTTTCCCGTTCGGCTCGGCGATGGGCGAAGAGATCAAAATCAACGGCTACAAGTACTCGGTGGTGGGCGTCCTCGCCTCCAAGGGCGGGGCAATGGAAGGTGACCAGGATAATATTGCCATCATCCCCATCACCACGGCGCTCAACCGTTACGGACGCTGGTGGAACGACCTGACCATCCTGGTGCAGGCGCGGGACGTGGCCGGCTACGATGATTGCATGGAACAGGTCCGCGGCATCCTGCGCAACGTGCGCAAGATCGCACCCGGCGAGCCGGACGATTTCGAGCTGTTCTCCAACAACTCGCTCATCGAACAATTCAACACCTTCACCCGGGCCGTGCGCATCGGCGTCACCGTCGTCAGCTCCATCGCGCTCATCGCGGCGGGCATCGGCATCATGAACATCATGCTCGTCTCGGTCACGGAACGGACGCGCGAAATCGGCGTCCGCCGCGCCATTGGCGCCAAGAAACGGAACATCATGGCGCAGTTCATCATGGAAGCCATCGTGCTCTGCGAACTCGGCGGGGCCATCGGCGTCGTGCTGGGCATTCTGGGCGGCAACGTGCTGGCGTGGTTCATGAAAGTGCCGCCCGTCATCCCGGTGGACTGGATCGTGCTCGGGTTGTTGATCTGCTCCATCGTGGGAGTCGTGTTCGGAACCTACCCGGCCTACAAGGCGGCAAACCTGGACCCGATTGAGTCGCTGAGATACGAATAAATAAACGCCGCCACAAATCCGGTCTCGCCAGTTTTCAAGGGGACGGCGAACGATTCTCCTTCTCCCACTTGTCGCGCCGTAGCACAGCGAAGGCGGATGGGAGAAGGCCGGGTTAGGGAGGACGTAGCTCAAATGTTTTGGACGGGCTGCAGCTACAAAATTGCCGCGCCGCTGGAATGGGTAGGTTGCACAGTCCAAATACCGAGACACAAATCAGGATGTTTCGGTTTTATGAAGTGACGATCAACTGTTTCAGGGAACACACTTACAGATAACGATGTTCGCGCGAAGAAATTGTGATAAGTGACCATAAAAAGGCTTTTTTTGTATGGATGTTCATAAAGCACAGAAACAGCACTAATGCATTCTCGATCATGCACCTTTCTCCGCCGGTTTCTTCCATCTCCGAGAGATTCCGTGTTTCCGTCTGGATGAATGCGCAGGTTCACAGTCTGAAGGCCAAACAGAGCAACATCAATATCGTAAGGGCCAAGAGGTCCAAACAAATCAATAAACGGATATGGACGAAGACCGTCTACAAAAATGTTGTCGTAGAGAACAACGACAGTCGGAATGTTTTCCTCCGCATAGGGTCGTAACTGTCCTACAGCATCTTCGACATGTTTCCGTGCTCTCTTGCCGGGTTCACGACCATGCACCACAATTTTGCCTGACCTTGTCTCGCGCCACAACTTTATCTCTTCTTCGTTCGCCGTAATTTCTTTTACTTCCACAATAATTTTCTTTGACGAAAACGCTAAAATCAGGCGAGCGAACTCCTAATTCTCTGCTCTCGTCAATGCGATTGAAATCGTATCCCTGCTGCTCACAATAACTTTGAAATAAAATTTCGGATTGTTCCATTTGTTTTACCATAAATTATACGCCAACTTCCTCGCAATCTCCTCATCCAAAATTTCGCGGCCGGTGTCTAAACTGCCGACTTTCCAACCCTGTGAAACCCCATCGTCAGGCCGAGCATAAAATCTTCTTTGACCGTCTTTTCTTTTCTCTTTAATTCAGCTTTGGCTTCATTCGTCGCCTCAAGTTTTCCCCGAACCTCCGGGTCGTCATCGCCGATTCCAATGTAAATCTGAATAAGTGGCGTCTCCTCGTCTGGGTTTGCTTGTCTGTCTGTATTGTGAGTTTCCAACCAAGCGTAAAACGTAGAATCTTCTGCTTCACTGGCCTCCTGAATTTGTCTCAGCTTGTTTTGAAACTCTGTGGTCCGTTTTTTGAGATCACTGTATTGAGGCCAAGATTGTATCTGAGAAAGTAGTTCAGTCTGCCTAGGATCAAAAAGCATGCTTGAATCACCCAAGATCAGTGCAAGTTTGTGTTTGCACATCCACTGTTGAACCCCTGCCTTACAGGGACAATAAACCCTCACAGATGGGCCATCTGACATAAATTCAACTTTGTAAGGACTCTTTCTTGAACTGCTTTTTGCAAGCACCGTGATTCTTGCAGACGGGCCAGCAAAAACCGTCGAGCCAGAAGATTGCCCACCGCCAAAACCCAATGTCATTCGATTTGCCTGTCTTCTCTTTTCGTGTTCGGCATCTATTAACCCCGATGCCAATTGTTTTGTCAGCCGCGCTTCATCAAAGGCGATTCCCATTTCTCGCAGAGTTGTTAATTGCATTTGTGTTGGGAGAATATCGTTCAGGATTTCCAGAGGCGTTAACCCATAACCGTTCTTCACATTCCACATTTCAGAAGTGAAGCTGTTACTTGGAATCTTGGCCACCTCATTACGTCCTGCGACAATGTGTAAAATTGTGTTTGAGGTGAAGTTCTTGGTGGGGATTCTTAAAATCTCCGGGGTCAGAAACTTCAATGGAATTTGGTCGGCGTGGCCGTAGTCTGCTGCAACATGCAATGGGGTTCTGCCATAGTAGTCCAAAGCCGTGAGGGTTTCACTGGTTAAGAATTCCGATGGAACTCGATTGAAATATCCATGCTTCGCGGCAAAATGTAGCGGCGTTTCCTCACGATTGTTTTTTGCCATGAATAATTCGAGTTGGAGAAGATGCCGTGGTATCTCGTCGAATTTCCCCGTCTTCGCGGCACGGTGTAACGGAGTGTCCCCGCATTTCGTTCTGCCTCTGATAGTCACTTCCGTCAACTGCGACAGTGGTATCCTTGCCATCTTTTGCTTCAGAACCTGGGACGGTGAATCAGCCGGAATCGCGGATGGATTGTCTACCGGGGGCGGGTTTGAAGGTGATAAAAGGATAGGCTTGCCACATGTCGGACACGGAACGGTCTGTCCAGCTCCTTCCGCCGGATATTCGAGATGTTGTCCGCAACAGGTGCAGAAACATTTCTCGAAATTCATTATGCCGACCTTTCTTAAGTTGCTCTAAATTATCGCCGCAAGATTATTTTCGCGGAAAATCTGGTCGAGCATGACCTTGACGTAGTGGCTGGCGTGCCAGTCGCAGAAGCGCTGCTGCGCGTCCTGGCTGACCGGCAGGTCAGCCCTACCGTTTTGAGCAGCGGCCTTTTTCGCCATGCCGCGATTTTGCGCGGGAAATCCGGCAGCGTCAATTTCCGTCTATGCTCCCGTCGTCGTTTCACTTTGACGAGGCAAGTCGCTTCGACGCGACAGGCCGCGTTCATCAGCGGTTCAAAACATCGTTACAATCCCCGGTTTCCAACAAACCGGCATTCCCATAAGTTTTTTGTCGGATTTGCCGCCGGGTGGCGCTTTACTGGTGATAAATGACGGATCACCGGACATTGCTTGCGGATTACGCCGCCAACGGCTCGGAAGAGGCGTTTCGCGAATTGGTGGCGCGCTACATTGACCTCGTTTATTCGACGGCCGTTAGGCTGGTGAACGGCGACACTCACCGGGCCGAAGATGTCGCGCAAACGGTGTTCGCGGATCTGGCGCGGCTGGCCGGGAAGTTTTCCCAGGACGTCATGCTGGGCGGCTGGCTGCACCGGCGCACGTGGTACGTCGCCACCACCCTCATGCGCAACGAACGCCGCCGTCAAAATCGTGAAAGACAGGCCGCTGAAATGAACACACCCCAAGACCATGCCGAAACAAGTTTTGAGCGGATCGCCCCGCTGCTGGACGAGGCCATCAATCAATTGGGCGCCAGCGACCGGGCGGCAATTGTGCTGCGCTTTTTCGAGCATCGCGATCTCCGCGCCGTCGGCATTGCGCTGGGCAGCAACGAGGACGCGGCGCAAAAGCGCGTCAGCCGCGCCGTGGAAAAGTTGCGCTGCCATTTCACCCGCCGGGGCATTGTTGCCTCCTCCACTGTGATTGCTTCGGTCATCGCCGCCAATGCCGTCCACGCGGCACCCGCCGGCCTGGCCTCCGCCGTGACCACCGCCTCGCTGACCGGCGCGGCGGGTTCAAGCTCTTTCGGCCTCATATCCATCTGGCTCAAAACCATGTTGGCGAACAAAACCACGCTCATCGCCGCCGCGGTCATCCTCACTGCCGCCATCGTTTCCATCTCCACTGTAAAAACCCGGCACGCCCGCGCCGATGCACCCGTCACCGCGGACAGCCTGCGCGAGGGGCTGGTGCTGGACATGACCTTCGACCAGGATGAAGCTAGCAGCGGCAGGATCTCGGACAGCAGCGGCAAGGCCAGGGGCGGTAAAATCACCGACAACAGCGGCCAGGGAAACCATGGCGTGGCTGCCGGGGTGCGCTGGACTGCCGATGGCAAAAAGGGTGGGGCGTATGAATTCACTGCCGATGGCGACGAGATTGTTATATCCAACAACAAGTCGCTGAATCCGAAGCAATTGACCCTGGCGGCCTGGATCAAGACCTCCTACACGGATGACAAGTGGCGGCGCATTTTCGACAAATCTTACACCCAAGGCTACGCCCTCAGCATCGCCGCCGACTGGCAAAAAAACAAGTGGCGCGGGCTGCTCAGCCTGGAGATGGGACCTGGAAATCACCTCATGGTGACCAGAAAAAAGGTGGCGGACGGACAATGGCATCAGGTGGTGGCCACCTTTGACGGAACCGACGAGATGCTGTTCGTGGATGGCCAGTTGGAAGCCAGGCCGCTGCGCTGGAAAAAGGGGGAGAAAACTGGAAACTCCGACTTCAACCTGGTGATTGGATGCAACCGGTCCAATTTGAAGGAGGACGATCTGGGTTCATCCTTCCGCGGCCTGATTGACGAGCCGATGATGTGGAACCGCGCGCTTTCCACCAACGAAGTCGCTTTCCTTTACCAGTCGCAACAATAGGCCGCGGAACAAAAATCTTGGAACGCAACTCCAAGTGCATGAAAATCCCAACGCAGCACCGAAACGCCGGCCCGTGCATCTGCTGGAGAGAAAAAATGAATAAGCCCCTTAATTTTTCGGGAATAAATCCTGAAAACCGAAGTTGGCCGCGAGAGAACGCAAAGAACACAAAGAAAGCCGCTGATCCTGAAAGAAGAAGGGGGGTCAGAATTTTCCCGCTGAAATTACTCCTCCGCTCCGCTCTTTGCGCTCTTTGCGTTCTTTTGCGGCAATGCAATTTCGGAATTCGGGTAAATACTTCCGGTTTCCAATAAATCCGAACTCCGAAGTTGAATTTCTGCGTTAGCGGCGTGCGACCGTCCGGCAAATCCAGTCGCGCGAATTTTCAAGGGGATAGCGAACGATTCCCCTTCTCCGTGGAGGGATGAACATCACCCTTTTTTCGATGCAGCTTTCCGAGCTTTGGCGATGTTTTTTCGAGGTCAACTTCCAAAACCGAAGTGATTCGGCGCAACGTGTTCAAGGAAGCCATACCGGACAAAACACTTACATTCAAACCGAAACCGTGATACACTGTAACCATGAAAACGGAAACCGTTGAAATTCCCTCGGCCGTTCTGTCGTCCGTCGAGACGCTGGACGAATTGCAGGACTGGCTCACGGCGCGGAATCCTGAAGTCATCGCCGAGTTGCGCGAGGCGCGGCGGCAGGATCTGGCTGGAAAATTCAAGCCTTGGAAAGCCCGCCACCTGCCATGTCCTACCAAATCGAAGTAGGCGGCAAGGCCGATGCCCAGCTTGCCGCGCTGGACGCCGCCATCGGCGCGAGCGTGGAGCGCAAGATTCAATGGCTTGCCGCCAACGCTCCTGGCATGGTGCATCGCCGGCTTGTCGGCATGCCGGAAGATCTGGCGGGACTCTGCAAGCTCCGCATCGGCGACTACCGCATACTCTACTGGATTTATCCTGCCAAAAAACTCATTCGCATTTACCGCATCCAACACCGCTCCGAAATCTATCGTCAACTCTGATCCATTATGAGAATAAGCCCGCCTGGTTGCCGCGTAGCGGCGCGTCGGCAGACGTCCGCAAACTCGTCTGTTTTTTCAGATGGCGGCGCTCTGCCGAGTCGCCGCTACACCAAATCCCGGCGCTCCGTGTGCGAGGCCAAGAGCGGCGGTGAACGCGCCGCATTCCAGACGCTTCGCGCAGTTTGAGGGCGTCCAGCAGTCGCGAAGCGTTTGGACTGCGCGTGTCTTTAGCACCGCTTTCCGGCGCGGCTGACCGTCCGGCAAATCCAGTCGCGCGAATTTTCAAGGGGATGGCGGATGATTCTTCTTGTCCATTTCAAGGTGTGAAGGAGACGAGGTATTGGGTGGCCTGCAAATGATGCTGTTGAATTTGCGCGGCGGGCAAAAAGGTGACAAGGGGGCGATTTGTGTCAACGCCGCTGACGAGATAAAACCAATAGTTTGGGCGCGTCCGGCTGTTTTGCCATTCTCCGTATGTGAGAAAAAATCGGTTTCCGCCCGAAACGTTCTTCACCTCGATGCAGCGCGGCGTCTCGTCGGCATCAAAGGATTTTATATCGAAGCCCAAACCAGGGCGGTCTGACACGGATTCAACTCTTGCGGCAAGATCGCATCGGCCTTCCTGATGCAACCGTTCCTTTTCCGCCCGGAAAGCGATGTCTTCGGCAATCTGGCCGGATGCGACACGGCTTTGTGAAACCGCCTGCATATCCACCGGCGGCGCGTCGTTTTTGGGCGTGAAGGTTTCCGGCTGGGCGGCTTCATGTAATCTGCCAGCGAACAGGCAGCGTTTTATTCGCGCCGTTACCGGTGCCGCCAAGTCACCGTCGTCGGGAAAGTGGGCGAAAATCCAACAAAACGAATGTGCGTCGAGCAAGGTGGCGTCGGCGATGCCTTCGGCCTGCAATCGCAACTGCACCGCGCGCATGGCGGCGAGAAATTGCTGATAATTTTCCCAACCGCACTGGCGGCAAGTTTTGAGATCAAAACCCAATTCAGCCAGGGCTTTATCGAACCAAGTGGTGCTAATGGGAAGAAACCGATGGCGGTCGGCAATGAAAAACAAATACGCCAGAAGTTCGTAGCGGTATCCGCAAATTTCGATCAGGGCTTCAAATTCGGCCCGGCCTGTGCGGTTCCGATGATAAAGGTCAAAGAAAATTGTCTCCAGCTTGCGGCACTGTTCATCATCATCTTTGGCCGTGCAGATGGGAACATGAACGCGTCTTTGCGGGCCGTAACGTGGCTGCCAGCTCAAAAGATTATTCCCGCGCAGTTCAATGGCGCGAATGACACGATCCAGAATTGCGCCTGTGCCAATTTCCGCACGCGTCCAGTGCCGGGCATCCAACACCCTCACGGCTTCGCGGGCAACATCCTCCTTGTAATCCTCCTCTTTGAACGCGAACGATTCGGGATTGCGGAAAGAATCGAGCGCGAAGCCACATTCTTGCCGGTGAATGGCCTGAAAGCGATTGAACACGGTGCGGAAAACTTGTGGCGAAATGGACATGACTACCTCAAATCTATTAAATGGCGTTCTAGGATGATGATTGTGCTTTGATTATTATCAGTCCAGCTTTATTCGCTGATTGGACTGCGCCGTGATCCCCGGCAGGGGTGACAGGGCGGGCCAGCTTGCGTTCCCACATAAACCAGCTATTTTTAACCGCATGAACAGGAACGCAACCTCCTTGCTTCCCGAATTAGGCCAAACCACAGTTTGGCCGAAGATCTGTTGAACTCACGCTATATGGCAGAACCAACGAATATACAAGCCTTGTTAATCGGCGGCGGATTGGCATTAGCTGGGACAGCAATGAGTCAAGTATTTGGCCTGTGTTCCGGCTGGATTGATAGACGGTATCAGAGCCAGCTTCGCAAAAAGCAAAGACTTGAGAAGCTGGTTGATTTAATCTCTGAATATCAGCAGTGGAGGCACACACTTCATACATGCCGAGATGTTGAACAATACCGATTAGCTCACCCACCAGTCCAAGTTCGCCAAGTTGTAATGCTTGCTCGCCTTTCTTTTCCATCAATTGAACCATCCGCTCGGCAGTGGGCTGATGGATGTTTTCGGTATTATGCTTTTGTGGGAGCCTGTTTTCGCCCAGAGGTTGTTGAAACAATGGGGGCGCAGATGTATTCGGCGGTTCAGAGAGACCCATCCTTGCAGCCGAAAGCGGATGAGCTTGAAATCCTTCGCAACAAATTAGACGATGCAATCGCCGAAGAGGCCAAGAAATACCAGCACATATAACATTCAATGACAGATATATGACTCGCGTGTGTGTGCGCGGGCGATCTAGGGATTCCATTTAGAGGTCAAAAGTCACAACTACTGGGTTGTGGTCGCTCAAATTGAGCATTTCGGGCAGTTCAACCACTTGATGCGATACGATTTTTTTTGCGAGGCCCTCGCTGGCAAAAATGTAATCATTTACCCACGGAACATGGCTTTTAGAATGGCGAAGTGTGCGCGGACGGTCTTTTGTGAATTGCCCTTGGCAATCCATCAAGCCGAAAGCTTCAAGCCGCTGGAAAAAGATGCGGTGGGTCTTGAGTTCGTATTCATCGTCAAATTGGGGTGATGCGTTAAGGTCTCCGCCAAAAATTACTTTGGGCCGTCCGCCGCGCCGAAGCTCGCCCTCAAACAAGTGTGTGAGGTCACTCAATATGCGGTGAAGTGTCGTGATCGAGTAGCCGTATTTATCCAACTGCCCATAAACGCTGACCACGACGAGCGTTGAATTGTCCGGCAATGTTACGTCCGCGACGGTCAGCGCGCCAGGATAATCGTTTTTTTCTAGTTTGATTTCGGTTACAGGAAGTCCTTTTGTCAGCACGCCCGAACCCCACTTGCGTTTTCCATCTATTTCGCGCCACACGCAGAACTCCTTTTGGCGCTCTACTGGCGGCGCTGACTCCTGCACAAGCGAGATGTCTGCGGCGATGTCCTTTTCGAGGTAATTCCACGCCTGTTGCGCCACGCCCCGGTGCATCCAGTGGCCCATATTCCATGCGGCAACCTTTAATTTCATCCTTGCACCAAAACGCCTTTCCCACCACGCATTTCGAGGTCTTCCAGATTGTCGCCGCAATAAACGGCGCGGGTGTCGAGGATGGACGAGGATTTCTGTTTGGTGGTAGGGACGCGCTGCCGCGCATCCTGGCTGACCGGCAGGTCAGCCCTACCGTTTTGAGCAGCAGCTTTTTTCGCCATGCGCCGAGAATAATAGTTTTCAACCGGCTTGCAAGTTCGCGCCGCTGTCCGGCGCAACGGATGATGTGCTGTATTTCCAATAAACCAAGATTTTCATAAGTTTTTTGTCGGATTTGGCGCCGGGTGGCGCTTTACTGATGATAAATAATTGAATGAAAAGGCACCATCCATGAATCGGAAACAATTCCTGAAAAACGCCGTCGGCATCCTGTGCTTTTGCGCAGTCACCGGAATGCTTGCGTCCGGCAATTCACCCGCTGCCGAAACCAAAACCCTGCAACCCGGCCAGGAAATCGAAATCTCCTTCGCCGATGCCGGCCTGCCGCCGACCTTGTATTCCATGATGAACGGCACGGCGGTAACACCTTGCGTGACCGTCCGGCTGCCGGACGATTACAATCCCACGAACACCTACCCGCTTCTGGTTTATGTTCCCGGCAACGACGGCGGAACCAAAGGCAATATCTACAACGCCGAAACTATCGCCGGCCCCCGCGGCTGGATCGTCGCCACCGTGCCGCTGTTCAAAAAATCCATTGACCGGAACGAGCCGGCAGGCGGAGTTATCATCAGTTTTGAAGATTATCCGGTTATATCCCGGGCCTATCGCACCATGCTGGGGCGGCTGTTCGAACGGATTCCGAACATTGACCACGAGAAGAGTGCGATGGCGGGATTTTCCAACGGCTCCATCACCATCGCTGTGCTGGTGTCGAACCATGACGAATTCATTCTTTCCCACTTCAAGAATTTCTGCATGGTGGACCACGGCATGTTTCATCTGGCGGACCTCCACAAAAGCCGGGCGCGCGACTGCCGGTTTCTCCTTTTGGTGGGTGACCAGGAGGGCTTGGGCCGCGACGTGAAAGTCCGGCAAGCCCAGCTTCAGCAGGACGCCTGGAAACTGCTCGGCGTGAATGTAACCTGCCAGATCATGAAGGACACCGGGCATGAATTCAACCAGCCGCAAATGGAACTGGTGGGGGAGTGGTTGCGAAACGATGCCGCGAAGAGCCCTGGTTCCCAAACCAGCACCAACAACCTTCATCCCTGAACCCATGTTTGCAATCACGTCCCATCCTCGTAGCAGTCGAGGTAACGAGGCTCAAATTTTCCCCAGATCCCAAAACCGAGACGTCAAATCCAAACATAGTCAGAGCCTCCTTGCGTCGGCTGCTACTTTGCAAACGGTAAACGCCCCGCTATGACTCCGAACGCATTCATAGGAAAAACGAAGCAACCGACCGATGGCGAACTGACCGCCGCGCTCGGCCCGGCTAGAGCGACATGGGATCAACTGCTGGCCGACCTGGCCCGGGAATATGGCGCGAACGTCCAGGAGTGGAACAGCTATTCTCCCAAAGCGGGCTGGAGCCTGCGGGTGAAGCGCAAGGCGCGGACCATCGTCTGGCTTGGCCCGCGCGAAGGCTGCTTCATCGCCGCATTCGTTCTCGGTGACAAGGCCATGCAGGCGGCGCGCGCCGGCAAGCTGCCGCAACGGATCGTCAAAATCATGAACGAAGCGCCGAAATATCCGGAAGGAACCGGCGTCCGCATCACCCTGAAAACGCCGAAGGACCTGGCGGCGGTCAAGACGCTCGCCGCGATCAAGCTGGCGAATTAACCAACCCCATACGTTTATGAACCGAAAAACATTCCTGAAAAACTGTGCGTGCGGTCTGTGCTCCTGCGCTGCCGTTGGCTTGATTGCCCCTGAATCCGCACCTGGCGCCGACGCCAAGGCCCCCGAGGACTGGCGCTTGAGATTCGTCAAGGAGCGCTATGCGAAGCTGCTGGGCATTCTTTCCAGCCGGATGGATGAAAAGACATTGAACGAGACCTTGGCCGAGCTGGGCGCCTATTGTTCTGGCCTGGGCGACGGGACGCTCCAGAAATTCCGCGGCGATCTCGAAGGCTACCGCAAGATGGTCAAACAGAGCGTGTCGGGCGACAACATCACCTACGATTTGGACAAGGGCGTCATCACGATGGCGTCCGACGAGCGGACCGACTGCTTCTGCCCGCTGAACAGCCGTGAACATCACACCCCGCGAGTCGTCTGCAACTGCTCCCTGGGCTGGCAAAAACACACCTGGGAAACCCTGTTGCAAAAGAAGGTCAAAGTGGAACTAAAGGAGTCTGTTTTGCGCGGTGGAAAACGTTGCGTGTTCGAAATCCACGTTTTGGAACAAGCCGCTTGAACCCATTAAATTCGTGAAACGCGAAACGTGAGGCGTGACGTTATCGCCCGTTGAAAAAGCAGGAGCCGACGTAAGGAGGCTGTGAGGGGCTGCCAAAATAGTTTTTTCAACTGGCTGGCAAGTTCGCGGGTAGTGCCCTGGTTTGGTTGTAGGGCACGACGTAAGGAGTGCTGGCCCAAACGACTCGTCACCTCGTCGCCTACAAATGAGGACACTGCCAGTTCGCGGCGCGAGTTTCCATCCGCGCAATTTCTTGTTACCTTTTTCATCCGGCGGCTGTTTATCAGCAGAACGGATGAACACGATGGACGACTGGCAATTGCTCCGCGATTACGCGACTCGGAACTCCGAGGAGGCGATTCGCGCGCTCGTGGACCGTTACGCCGGGCTGGTCTATCACGCGGCCCTGCGGCAGGCCGGCAATCCGCACACGGCGGAGGAGGTGACCCAGGCCGTGTTCATCGCGCTGGCGCAAAAGGCGGACCGCATCCCGCGCGGCACCGTCCTCTCCGGCTGGCTTTTCCGGGCCACGCGCTTCGCTTTCAACAACCTGGCGCGCGAACAAATCCGCCGCCAGCGCCGCGAACAGGAGGCCGCTATCATGGAAACCATTCTTCGACCGGACGAGACGGCATCGGTTTGGGAACAAATCGTGCCGCATCTCAATGACGCGCTCGACAAACTTCCCCGGAAGGACCGCGAGGCTGTTCTGGTCCGCTTTTTCCAGGACAAGAGCCATCGGGAACTGGCGAGGACATTGGGCGTGAGCGAGGACGCCGCCAAGATGCGCGTTTCGCGCGCGTTGGAAAAGCTGCGGCTGATCTTCGCCCGTCAGGGATACGCCGTGCCGTCGGCGGTCCTGCTCGCAACTATTTCGGCCCATGGCGCCCAGGCGGCGCCCGCGGGCATGACAGCTTCCGTGGCTTCCGTGGCCGTTGCCAAGGGAACCGTCGGAACTACCTCAACCCTGACACTAGCGAAAGGAGTGTTGAAAATTATGGCATGGACAAAAATGAAATCTGCAATTGTGATCGCCGCCGTGGCTCTTGCGGGAGCCGGAACGACTACCCTGACCGTCAAGGTGGTTTCACATTATCGCGAGGAATCAATCTGGAAAAACATCACCGGAACTGACTTTTATGCGGAACTGATAAGTGCGCAACCGGCTGTTTCCATTCGCCCAACCAGATTCACCCGCGAAGCGGCGGATTTTGACGAGATGCAAGGGAAAAGTATTGGGGTTTATCAGCCGTTTGAATCACTTTTGGCCAAAGCTTATAACGTCAGCCCGTGTCGCGTTCTTGCTTTGACGCCACTGCCGCAGGGCGATTTTGATTTTATCACCAGTGTTCCCCAGCGTCCAAGAGAGGCCTTGCAGAAAATGATAAAACAAAAGTTCGGAATCACGTGCCGGCGCGAGACGCGGGAAACCGATGTTTTGCTGCTGACGGTGAAGCGGCACAATGCGCCCGGCTTGAAACCAACGTCCTCTAAAGCCGGAAGCTCCACGTCCAGTGAGGGCATTGGCCATTTGAGCCGCACCGATGGTCTCATTGATTACCTGATCTACGATCTTCAATATTATTTACAGGTTCCAGTCGTCAACCGAACCGGGCTTGCCGGTCGTTTCGACGTTGATCTCACATGGGATGACGAAATGAAATGGGATGGCACCGGACATTACTATTTCAGTAATCCTGACGGCTTGAAGCTGGTAGTCCTCGATCAACTCGGTCTCGAACTGGTGCCCAGCCGCGAACCCATCGAGATGCTGGTGGTGGAAAAGGCGAAGTAGAAGGTAGTGTTCTAATTTGCATTTCAAACTGACCACCGGAGCGCGAGTTGTCTCAACTCGCAGCACTTCCGATCAATCCAGCCGCTGCGGATTGAGGACAATCCGCGCTCCGTGGCAAATTTGGACCTTACCAAGTTGAAAGATTTGTTTCCGGTTTCCCGGCGCGGCGGTAAAAAAATAAAAAAATTAAGTGCATGATTTCGGGCTCCATCGGCAATAAATAGTCAGATGCCCGAGGTGAGCGACATGGACGTGTTGCGGGATTACCAGCGGAATGGCTCGGAGGAAGCCTTTGCCGAACTGGTCCGGCGCCATGTCAACCTGGTTTATTCGGCGGCGCTCCGCCATGCCGGGATTGCCGCCCACGCCGAGGAAATCACGCAGGCAGTCTTTGTCATCCTCGCGCGCAAAGCCGCCGGCTTGCGCCCGGATACCATCCTCGATGCCTGGCTCTATGAAACAACAAGGTTGACGGCTTTGAGTTTTCTCCGTGGTGAACGGCGGCGGCACGGGCGCGAACAGGAGGCTTTTATGCAATCCACCTTCCGGGAATCCACCGGCGATTCCGTCTGGCATCAACTCTCACCGCTGCTGGACGAGGCGATGTCGCGGCTTGGGAAAAAAGACCGTGAAGCCGTGGTGCTGCGATTTTTCAAGGATAAAAGCCTGCGCGAGGTTGCCGCGGCCTTGCAGGTGACTGAAGCGGCGGCCCAAAGCCGGGTGCATCGCGCGCTGGAGAAGTTGCACCGTTATTTTGCCCGACGCGGCGTGAGTTCGACCACGGCCATCATCGCCGGAGCGATTTCCGCAAATTCCGTTCAAGCCGCGCCGGTAGCGCTGGCAAAAGCCGTGACGGCTGTGGCGGTTGCCAAAGGCGCGGCGGCTTCGACTTCAACCTTAACCCTCATCAAAGGAGCATTGAAAATTATGGCATGTACCAAAATGAAAACGGCAATCGTCGTCGGCGCGGCAGTAATTTTGGCCGCGGGAATACCCATTACAGTTCACGTTGTTCGTCACCAACGGGCGGAAGCCTCGCTTTACTCGTCGAAAACCGAACTGACTGACGAAGACAACGCGAATTACCAGGAACAGACCGGAACGACACCGGCGCAGGTGGCGCAGGCAATTTTCGATCTGTGTGCGCAGGAGAAGTGGGCGGAAGCCGACAAGTATTGGCGCGGTCCGCGCAATAAAAATGCTGTTACCGCCATTCCGGATAGTATCAAACGGTATTACGGCGGCTTGCAAATCGTCAGCCTGGGCAAGCCGTTCAAGGCCCGGCTCAGCATTGCGGCGCTGCTGGAATTGCAGCCCGGGTTGCGCAGGGAATTCAAAAATACTTCGGGCGATTTTCCAGCCGCCGGCGTCTTTGTGCCCTACGAAATCCGGTTGAAAGACGGCTCGGTCAAAAAATGGCAATTGTCCCTCCGCTGCGACAACCCGGAGCATCGTTGGTATTACGATGGTGGGATGTGACGGTCGAAAAGGCGAAATAGAAAATCGTAGGAGCCGACGTGAGGAGGCTATGATCAGCGGTTGATGGTTGAGAGTTGATGGTTGATGGAGGAAGGATGGAGCCTCGTTACCTCGGCTGCTACGGAATTTTGAAGGTGCCTCGAAAGATTTGTTTCCGGTTTCCCGGTGCGGCGGCAATATACCGGTTGAAACCATGTCAGAACCGGACAGTTCATTGATTGCCGAATTCAACGCGCGCCGCAGCGAGGAGGCCTTTGCCGCGCTGGTGCGGCAGCACGTCAACCTGGTTTTTGCCACGGCCCTGCGGCAGGTGGGCGATGCCGGAGCCGCCGAGGAAATCACCCAAAACGTGTTCGTGGCGCTGGCGCAGGCCGCCGGCAAATTGAGATCGCACCCGACCATCGCCGGCTGGCTGCACCAGACGGCGTTGAACAAATCCCGCGAATGGCTGCGGTCGGAATTGCGCCGTCGCCGCCGGGAACAGGTCGCGGTCAATCTGGACCTGGCCCGGGCGGAAGGTGATTCCGTGTGGGCGTCGCTCGTGCCGTTGCTCGATGAGGCGCTCCTGGAGCTTCACGAACCGGACCGGCTGGCGGTGATCCTGCATTTCATGGAAGGCCGGACGTTTCAGGAAGTCGGTTCGGCCCTCGGCATCGGCGAGGACACGGCGCGCAAGCGCGTCAATCGCTGTCTCGGCCAGCTCACCCATTTCTTCCGCCGCCGTGGTTTCGCGGCGCCGGCGCTTGTGGCCGGTGCGCCGCTCTTCACGCTTTCGTCGCACGCGGCGCCGGCGGGATTGGCGGCATCCGCCACCACTGCCGGCCTGGCCGCCGCTCATTCCGCGGCGACTTCAACCTTAACCCTCATCAAAGGAGCATTGAAAATTATGGCATGGACCAAGGCAAAAACGGCAGTCGTGGTGGGCGTAGTCGCCATTTTGGGCGCGACTTCAACCACGGTCATCGGCATCAAACTGGCGCGGGCACATCGTCCAATCCCTGACACGTCGGATTTGTCGCCGGTCGCATTGAATTCGACGGTTGACCTCCAACCCGACGGCACGATTCTTTTCCAAGCAACGGTGGAAGAAATGAACCGTACCAGCCGGACCATCAGTCCCGTCAACGCCGATAGCATTAATGATGCTCAAGCGATTTCTCGAGTTACGGATGAGTCGGGCCAGCCGATGAAATTTACCAGGCGGCCTCGCGGCGGCTTCTTCATATCCCTGAACCGACCTGTTCCGCCCGGAGAGAAAGTTTCCTACACGGTGGAAGGGACGGAGGCTGGCGGCTTGATTCAGGCAAATGGCGCAGGCGAGTATGGAGTTGAGTTTACCGGCAATTTGGGCAATGCCACCAAGACGCACCTTGTCCAGGTCTGGCGTTTGCCGGCGGGCGCGACGTTGCTGGAGAAAATTAGCGGGATGCAGGAGTCCACCAATAACGGCCAAATCGAGTTGCGAATGGACAAGATTATCCCGCCGCACGGCAGCTATCCCATCGGCTTTCGCTACCAGCTGCCAGCCCTGTGAGCGGCTCGTGGTCGGGCGGGCTAAAAATTGAAAATTCCTTGTCAGATTCCGCTGCCGGCGCACATATAATTGATGAATGACCGATGTGCCTGATGCCCGGTTGCTGGAACAATTCGCCCGGAACGGTTCCGAGGAAGCCTTCGCCGCGCTGGTGCAGCGGCACATTGCCCTCGTCCACTCCGTGGCGCTGCGGCACACGGCCAATGCCCAGCACGCGCAGGACATCACGCAGGCGGTGTTTGTCATTTTGGCGCGCAAGGCCGGGACGCTCGGGCGCAGGACCGTTTTGCCCGGCTGGCTTTACCACACGGCGCGGCTGACAGCGGCCAATCTGCAACGCGCGGAAACGAGCCGCGTCCGCCGCGAACAGGAGGCGTTCATGCAATCCCAGCTCGAAGAATCCGTCAACGACGCCCTCTGGCGTGAATTATCCCCGCAACTGGATGAAGCCATGGCCGGTCTGGGCACGAGCGAGCGCGACGCGCTGGTGCTGCGGTATTTTCAGAACAAGAGCATGGCCGAAGTGGGACAGTTCCTGGGACTGGCGGAAAACACGGCGCAAAAGCGCGTCAGCCGGGCCTTGGAAAAATTGCGGACATTCTTCACAAAGCGTGGCGTGAGTTCGACCACGGCCATCATTGCCGGAGTGATTTCCGCCAATTCCGTCCAGGCCGCGCCCGTGGCGCTGGCCAAATCCGTGACCGCCGTGGCGCTGGCCAAAGGCGCGACGGCTTCGACTTCAACCTTAACCCTCATCAAAGGAGCACTGAAAATTATGGCATGGACAAAAGCAAAAACGGCGGTCGTTGCGGCGGCGGCGGTTATTTTAGCCGCGGGAACAACCACACCCGTCATCGTTCATCATTACCGGGCGAAAGCCGATCAGGCGGAGGCCTCGCTTTTCTCTTCGAAGACGGAATTGACCGACGCCGACAATACGGCTTATCAAAGCCAGACGGGCACGACGCCGGCGGAGGTGGCGCAGACGTTTTTTGGGGCGCTCGCGCGCGGGGATTGGGCAGAGGCAGCCAAATACTGTCCGCCCGGCGATAACGTCGAAGGTTTCAAGAAATTTTACGCCGGCATGGAAGTCATCAGCCTGGGCAAGCCGTTCAAGGCAAGGATCAGCATTGCCGCGCTGCTGGAACTGCAACCCGAACTTCGCAGCCAGTTCAAAGGGATGGGCAACCAAAAGGATTTTCAAGGGCCACAGGTCTATGTGCCTTATGAAATCCGGCTGAAGAATGGCTCGATCAAAAAATGGCAGTTGGCCATCCGCTGCGACAATCCCAAACACCGCTGGTATTTCGACGGCGGGATGTAGCCAACTCCGTTTCAAAACCGTAGCAGCCGACGTTAGGAGGCTCCATATTTCAGTTTGAGCCTCGTTACCTCGGCTGCTACGAGAGAACAATTCCTCGAACGGGCTGCTAATCATTGCGCTCCAGCGAACCGGTCGAAATGATCGTCGTGGAACCTCACAAATGGTTTGCCTCGGAGGGACGAGCTCTGAGAGTCCCCATATTTGTCTGGAAATGCTTCATATTGGGGCCTCGTGTAACTCGGCCCTCCGATTTATGAGTTCTAAACTGACCCCGGAAAAAAGAATGTCCGATTTCGCCCTGGGCGGTAATAAATAGGTAGATGCCCGATGCGAATGACATGGACCTGGTGCGGGAATACGCCGCCCGGAATTCCGAGCCGGCTTTTGAGACGCTGGTCCAGCGGCACGTCAGCCTGGTTTACTCGGTCGCACTCCGGCAGGCCGGCAACCCGGTTCAAGCCGAGGAGATAACGCAGGCCGTCTTTCTCATCCTGGCCCGAAAAGCCGCCCGCCTGCGTCCGGACACCGTCCTGGCCGCATGGCTCCACGAAACCGCGCGCTTCTTCTCGGCCAGTTATCTGCGCGGCGAATCGCGCCGCCGCCGCCGCGAACAGGAGGCTTACATGCAATCAACACTTCAAGAATCCGACGCCGACCCCGCCTGGGAACAACTCGCGCCCCTGTTGGACGAGGCCATCGGCCAGTTAGGCAGGGCCGACCGCAACGCCGTGGTGCTCAGGTTTTTTCAAAACAAAAGCGCGCGGGAGATCGCCGCCGCGTTGAACGTCCACGAATCCGCCGCGCAAAAGCGGCTGAACCGCGCAGTGGAGAAGCTGCGCGCCCACTTTCTCAAACGCGGTGTGACGGTTTCCGCCGGCGCGTTAATCGGCGCGCTCTCGGTCAATTCCGTCCACGGCGCGCCGGCCCATCTGGCGGCGTCCGTCATGGCGGTTTCGGCCAAAGGAACCGCCGTCAGCACTTCAACCTTAACCCTCATCAAAGGAGCATTGAAAATTATGGCATGGACCAAAGCGAAAACGGCCATCGTGGTCGGCGCGAGCGTGTTGCTCGCGGTAGGCACCACCACCGCAGTGATTCAATATCAGCACCACGTGGCGACGCGAAATGATGTTTCCAGAGCGGCATGGATATTTTCGGGATATGATGACCCGAAATCCGCCGTGCTGACGTTTCTGCATGCGATCAGGCAGGCGGATGGTGAGCAAATCCTGGCCGGCTGCACGCCCGAACTTCAGCAGAATTTCCAACAAAACTTCGGAAAACAGGCGCAAGCGAAAGGCAAAACCCTGAGTGAGTTCCTGGCTGACGAATTGCCGGCGCGTCTCAAGAGCACCACCGGAATCCGCATCCTGAGTCAATTACCGGTCGCGGCGGACCGGATTGAGTTTCGGGTTCTGGCTTTGGGAGAAAGACCACCTCTGGGAGGAAAAGGGGAACACCAAATCACCGTGAGAAAAATCGGCGATGAATGGAAGGTGGACCAGGTATTTACCGGATCACCATTTCAATGATTTTTGGATCAGTCAGATCGCGAGCCGGTACTGTAGCGTCGAGCCTGCTTGCCGCGCCGGAGCATGGCGCAGGCGGGTGGCTCGAATGAATCGGCGCACAGCGCCGACACTACAACCCCAATCGGGGCATATCCGTTGCGACCACTGCCGGCTTCAATCCTCCGCGAACAAATATTCCAGATCCGTCGTCGTGAGGCTGCGGGCAAAACCTTCCTCGCCCAGCACGTCGGCAATGGTCTGCGCCTTGCTCTGTTGCAGTTCCCAGATTTTTTCCTCGACCGTGCCGGGCGCGATGAGACGGTAGGCGTTCACCGTTTGCGTCTGGCCAATGCGGTGTGAGCGGTCTATGGCCTGCGCCTCCACCGCCGGGTTCCACCAGGGGTCGTAAAGCACCACGTAACTAGCGTTGGTCAGATTCAATCCCGTGCCCGCGGCGCGCAGGCTCAGCAAAAATACTCCCGGCTTCGTGTCGGCCTGGAACGCGTTGACGACCTGCTGCCGGTCTTTCGTCTGGCCGGTGAGGGTGTGCGTATGGATCTGCCGGTCGTGACATTCCTTTTCGAGCAGGTTCAACATCTGCACGAACTGGCTAAAGACCAGAACCTTTTGTCCCTCGGCCACCAACGGATCGAGCAATTCAAACAGCGTCTCGGTCTTGCCGGATGCGGTGTCGCTGCCGACGAGCCGGGGATGGCAGCAGACCTGGCGCAACCGCGTGAGCGCGGCCAGCACATGCATCTTGCTCTTGTTGAGACCCTGCTCCTTGACGGCATTCATGATCTGGTCGCGGCTGCGGCGCAATTCGGCCAGGTAAAGCTTCCGCTGCTCGTCGCCAAGCGGACAATCGCGCCGCTGTTCGATGCGGTCGGGCAAATCCTTCGCCACGTGCTTCTTAAGACGGCGCAGCATCAGCGGGCGCAGCCGGGCCGAGAGCCGTTTGCGCGCGATACGCTGGACGGATTCGGTTTTCTCGCCATGCGCCGGCTGTTCCGCCGGAGCGGTTTCGTCGGCAACCTGGGCGCGTGGTTCGTAAGTTTCGATGAATTGCTCCTGATTGCCGAGGTAGCCGGGTTGGATGAAATCCACGATGCTCCACAAATCCAGCAGCCGGTTTTCGAGCGGCGTGCCGGTCAGCGCCAGGCGGTATTCGGACTTGAGCTGCTTGACCGATTGCGTGACCTGCGCGCCCGGATTTTTGATGAACTGCGCCTCGTCCAAAATGGCCGCGCGAAACGCGAATTTTTGCAGTTCCTCCAGATCGCGCCGCAGCAGCGCGTAATTGGTCACAATCAAATCGTGCTCCGGAATCTGCTTCCGCAAATTGTGCCGCGCCGCGCCGCTTTCAAGCACGAGCACCTTCAAACCCGGCGTGAAACGCTCCGCCTCGCGCCGCCAGTTGTGCAGCACGGACGCGGGGCAGATGACGAGCGACGGCTTGGGATTTTTCGGGTTGCGCTCCTTGAGCCACGCCAGCCACGCGAGCGCCTGCAACGTTTTGCCCAGTCCCATGTCGTCGGCCAGAATGCCGCCGAGCTTGATTTGCGTGAGATGGCAGAGAAAATCGAATCCGTCCTTTTGATACGGACGCAAGTCGGCCTGCAATCCGGCGGGCAGCTTCACCGAGGGAACGCCCTTGAAATCCCGCACCCGCGCGCGCAACGCCTTGGCTTCCGGCGAATCAACGAAGCGCGTCAACTCGCTTTCGTCCAGATGCGCCACGTGTTCCATGCCGACTTTTTGCGGCACGGCGATGAGGCCATCCACGCCCATTTCGGCCATCGCCTCGTGCGCGCCCTGCACGGCGTTGATATCGAGTTCCACCCAGCCGGAATTCGGCAGCTTGACGAAACGGCTGGTGGCGGCGGCGAGCCGTTCGAGGTCCGCCTTGCTGAGTTTGAGTCCTTCGGCCTCCCATTCGGCGGACACGGCCAGCCAGTCAATGCCGCTGCCCTTGACGATGAGCCGCGGCTTGAGCTGGCGGGGTTGCAGGAACAGGCGGTGAAAGGCGGGATTGCCGAGAAAATCCGCTTCGCCGGGACGTTCTGCCCACACGGCCGCGAGCGTGCCGAGAAAATTTTCGTTCGCGTCGCCAATCCACAAACCGGGCTCGGGCGCGAACCAATCCAGTTTGCGCAGCCACTGGATCGCGGGTTCGAGGCGCGGGTCGTCGAGAATCTCCGGCTTGTCGCCCGGACGTTTCTTCGCTTCATTCGCCACCCATTCGTGGCCGTTCCAAAACCAGACGCTCTGGTCGCGGACACTTCTGGCCAGCAACCGCAACCGCACCGTGTCGTCCAGCAGCTCAAAAACGAACTGCGGTTTGGCGGGATGCGCGACGCAAAGCTGCTCCCAATCCACGCCATGATTCGCCTGCGTCTTGCGCAGATGCAGCAGCAGGCGATGGCTCAGTTTGCGCACCGGCACGGACGGTTTTTGCGCGAGATACTTGAGCACCGGCGGCGGGGGCGCGTTGCGCAGCAGATAAAACGTGCCGTTGACCAGCGCGAGCGGCGGCTGGCGGTTGAAAAATTTCGCATCGGCCATGGAATGCTTTTCACCACCGGGCAGTTCCAGGCGGTGCGTGAACGACAGTTCCTGGTCGCCGTTGTCGAGGTGCGGCGTGAGCGCGGCGATCTGGCCGTGAAAATGGAGCGGCTGGCCGTCGCATTCCAGGCGGGGTGTGTGCCCCCAGCGCGCGAGCCATTGGAGCAATTCGGCGTCGGACAACACCAGCGTGTCCGCGCCGTCGTTGCGGTGGCGGTGCGTGTCGGCCAGCCATTGGATGAATTCCCAATCGGCGGGCGAAAATAATTCCTGCTCGTGCGTGGCGCGAACGACCAGGTCAATCAGCTCCCGCAGCGTGCGCGCCTTTTCGCCGGTGCGCGGACGCAACAAAAGAAATTGCACGGCCAGGCGGTGACGCGACGGCTCCTCGTCGTCCGGTTGCACGCGGCAAACGACGCGCAACGTGGCGCGCGGCGTGTCGAGCAGCGGCAGGGCGGGCGGCGACAGCCAGTTCTCGAGTTCCTTGACGAGGTTCTGTTCCTTCTCGAAATCCTCAGCCCGGGCAAAACGGTCGGGACTGGCATGCACCTGCAATTCAGGCGGCACGGACCGTTTGGCGCGGAGAAACAAAAACGCGAGTTCCTCCAGGCGCGCCTTGCCCTGGGCGTTCAGCAGGCGCGGCCACCAGTTCGTGTCGGGGAAATCGCGGCGCGAGAGCGACAGTTTTTCAAAATAATCCTCGAGCGCCAGCCACGCGCGCTGCGAATCGGGGCACAGCGCGAACGTTTTCAGCAGCTCCTCGCGCCCGCCGACGGTTTCCTTGGAGTCCGAGAGTTCGCGGCGCAAATCGGCAAACGCGCCGTAGGTTTGCGACAGCACTTTGTTGTGCGCGTCGTACTTCGTCGTGCCCGCCCGCGAACCGGTACCGTTTCTGGCTGAAATTTTCGACATCTGAATAAACTTAGACTATTATTTCGTCACAAGCGCCAACCCCGGTCAATCAGAAAGCAAAAGAAAATGTGTTGTGCCGGCACCGACATGATTGACGCGAGCCTGGTTTTTGTTAGAATTTGCCCTTTTATGAACCGGAATCCACATGTGGCCGTGGTCGGTGCGACTGGCGCCGTCGGCATCGAAATGATTAAAACGCTGGAAAAGAGGGCTTTTCCGGTGGGCAAACTCACTTTGCTCGCTTCGGCGCGTTCCGCCGGGAAGAAACTCAAGTTTCGCGGCCAGGACGTCGCCGTCAAGGAACTCACCAAGGATTCCTTCAACGGCATTGATATCGCCCTGTTCAGCGCCGGCGGGAGCATTTCCAAGGAATTTGCGCCCATCGCGGCCAGGGCCGGCTGCGTGGTCGTGGACAACTCCAGCGCGTTCCGGCAGGACGACAACGTCCCGCTCGTCGTTCCGGAAATCAACGCCGCCGACGTGAAATGGCACAAGGGCATCATCGCCAATCCGAATTGCACCACCGCCATCACGCTCATGGCGCTGTATCCGCTGCACCAGGCGTTCGGCGTGAAACGCATTTTTGCGTCCAGCTACCAGGCCGTCTCCGGCACGGGCGCGAAGGCGATTGAAGAACTGAAGCGGCAGGTGGGCGAAATCGTCGCCGGCAAACCGGTGACGAAGGAGGTCTATCCGCACCAGATCGCCTTCAACGTGCTGCCGCAGGTGGATTCCTTCCTGCCGACCGGCTACACGAAGGAAGAAATGAAGATGGAAAATGAGGGCCGCAAAATCATGCATCACCCGGCGTTTCGCGCCAGCGTGACGTGCGTGCGCGTGCCGGTCTATCGTTCGCACTCCATCGCCGTGAGCGCGGAATTTGAAAAACCCGTGAGCGTGGACGCCGCGCGCGCCGTGCTCAAGAAAGCGCCCGGACTTGACGTCGTGGACGAACCGGCGAACCAGAAATATCCGATGCCGCTGTTCACGTCCGAGAAATACAACTGCGAAGTTGGCCGCATCCGCGTGGACTGCGCGCTGGACAACGGCCTGTGCTTCTGGGTGTGCGGCGACCAGCTCCTCAAAGGCGCGGCGCTCAACGCCGTGCAGATTGCGGAAGAATTGCTCAAATGAATTGAACCGCTGAGGCGCAGAGACGCGAAGAAGTTTGTGTGGTAGCACCCGCGTCCCGCGGGTTGTTTCGGGCGTCGCGCCCGAAACCGTTTGCCGACACAGGTTGCCGTCCTTCTTTTGAGTTACCGCAATTGCACGTCCGTCACACAATTCGGCGGGACGCCGAATTGCACCCGCGAGACGCGGGTGCTACATCATCTTTGTCACGGCGTTTTGAGCCGGTAGAAAACGCTCCCGCTGGGCGGTGACAGAATCACATCATTCTGCAAATTGGTGAGATTGAGCACGGGCGTGTTCGTCACATCCGTCCAACCGCCCAAATCCGAACTTTGCTGCATCACGAAATTCGTCGAAGGCACCGTCCACGAAAGCGTAAGATTGCCGTTTGCTGGCGCGAGCTTCATTTGGGGTGCGGGTGTGGAGCGCGAAGTCCAAATCCTGCCATTCCAGCGGACGGCGACCGATTTGTTCCCATCGGCCGACGATGCGACCGCCTGCCAGACCGAATCTGGCGCGCTATTGGAAATCCACGTCGTTCCGGAATTGGTTGAAGAGTAAATCCCGTTTTTTCCGGAAACCGCCACCAGTTTGGTCCCGTCAGCCGAAGCGCCAGCGCTGCTCCAGGTGTAAACGGAGGAGGGCACACTGTTCAACGCCCAGATATTTCCACCGTTTGTGGAAATGTAAACTTTGGGAGCAGCAGTCACCGCCACCAACCTGGCGCCATTTGCCGATGCGGCGAGGGAAATCACACCTCCGTTCAGGGTGGAGCTCGATTGTATCCAGTCGGCCCCGGAATTGGTTGAGATGACAATCTGCCCGGCATTATTACCGGACACCAGCCTGCTTCCGTCTGCGGAGCAAGCCACGCAGCGCAAAGCCGCCTCCGGGGTCGCATTCGAAGTCCATGTCGTACCCCCGTCGGTCGAGAGATAAATCCAACTGGTGGACAACACGGCGGCCAGTTTTAAACCGTCGGCGGATGAGGCGATGGAAAACCAGCTGCTGTTCGGAACGCTTTTCATTGACCAGGTCACTCCTGAATTGGTCGAGGTATAGATGCTGCCCGGGTCGGCCACGGCGGCCAGCTTGCATCCGTCAGCGGAAGACGCGACTGAAGTCCAATGCAGAACCGGCGCGGCGTTCGATCTCCAGTCCGCGCCACCGTTTGTCGAAGTATAAATTGGCCCGGTCCAAAAGGGCCCGCCCGCCACCGCCACCAATTTGTTTCCATCCGCCGACGAGGCCGCGGAATACCATAAATTCGTCGGCGCGCTGGTCTGCGTCCAGGTTTGGGCAGGCGCGAAATTGGCTGTCAGGAAAGCAGTCAAAACCAACAGCAACATTTTGAGGTTTTTCATAACAGTTGAATTCTACAACTGATTTCAGAGCCGACAACTGTGCGTTTGGACGCACACCCCCTTCTTGTCCGAAGTTGTTGTTTTCACATGCGTTTGGCGTGGTATTTCCGCGCCCGCAGCGCAGATTGCGGAAGAGTTGCTGAAATAGCTCCGTAGCAGCGGACGTGAGTCCGCTCATTATTTTCTGCCAGTAAAGTCAGAGCCGACTCACGTCGGCTGTTACGAATGATTTTATGGCTTGGCTGCTTCCTTCGTGTAGGCGACGAGGGAGGTGATTTTTGCCTCGGCGGCGGCATCGCGGATTTTCACGACCTTGCCCCACGGCGCTTTATCATCGGCGTTGATGGCCAACACGAGTTGCGGGTTTTTTGCCACCCGTTTTAGCAATTCGCTTCGGAATTGTTCGTAAGTCACGGGTAAATGTTCCGCTCCCACATGATAAATTCCATTGGTATCAATATCGACGACGAACGGCGGGTTTTCGTTCGCACCGGATTTTTGGGCCTGCGACGATTCCGGCAATTTGAGTTTCAAGGCCGACTGTTGCTTGAACGTGGTCGTCACCATCAGAAAAATCAGCAGCACGATGAGCACGTCCACCAACGCCACGATGATGATGGTGGGGGTGTTGCGGCGTTTGTGGATGAGGAAACGCATGTGAGATGAGGTCTGGGGTCTGGCGTTTGGCGTCTAGGGTTTGGGGTCTGGGGCAGAATGCGATCCGCGATCCGAGGCACGAGACCCCAGACCCGGGACGCCAGAGCCTGATTCACTGTATTGCCGCCGGATGAAGTCGTCGCAAAGCGCCTCCATTTCGACGGCGAGCACCTCGACTTTTTTGCTGAAATAACTCCACGTGATGAGCGAGGGAATGGCGATGAGCAAACCAATCAACGTTGCCCGCAAAATCAGCGCGATGCCCTGGGCCAGCTTGGCCGCGTCGTTCAGGCCCGTCTGGCCGAGGTCGCCGAACACGGTCATCATGCCCGCGATGGTGCCGACCAGCCCGAGCAACGGCGCGATGCCGACGATGATTTCGAGCACCACCAGGCCGCGTTCGAGCCGGACGACTTCATGGCGCGCGGCGGTTTGCAGCGCGTCCACATTATCCGCCTTCGGCCAGTCAAGATGGTCGGCGGCGAGCAGCAGCAGGCGTCCGAGCGGCGACGGCTTTTGTTCGCACACCCGGCGGAGCGCTTTCACGTCGTCACGCGATTTGCAGGCCGCAAGCGCGTCGGTAATTTTCGGCGGCACAACCTTGCCCCACCGCAACGCCAGTGCGCGTTCCACGATGAACGCCGACCCGATGACCGAAGTCAGTCCCAGCATGAGATAAACCAGTATTTCCATAAAATTTCCCGTCATTCGCCGCCAGTCGTGGTCAATAATAATAAAACGTGAACGTAATTTCCCGATAATTCTCGCCTATCAACCGCCGCATTTCGCCCGGCCACGGCGAGAACGGCGCCGGATCCGTCACCGCCTTCTGGCAAACATAACCCAGCACGTCACCCACGGTGTTTTCCAGAACCTTCATATCGGCGATGCTCCCGTCGTAATTCAAGTGAAATCGCAGCGTCACCTTGCCGCTGCGGTCCATGGCAAACTGCCGGCTGTCCAGCAAATCGTACCAACGCTGCGTCACCGCCGCGATGAACGCCGCATCATACGCGCCGAACGGCGTCGTCTTCACGTCAAGCGACGACACCAGCGCCTGGCGATGCATCCCCCCGTCCTGCTTCATCTGCTGGCCGGGCAACTGGTGTGATTGCTGCGCGATGGCCTGTTTGATGGTGCGCGGACGCTCCGGCTCCGGCTGCTTTTGTGAATTTTCCGGCTTGCCCAACGTCAAATCGCCCGGCTGGACCGCCGGTTGCAATTTTTGCGGCGGCGGTGCGGGAGTTGCCGGTTGAAGTTTGTTGAAGTCCGGGCGCGGTGCGTTCTCGGTTTTAACGACCTCGGTTTGTTTGCCGTTCAATTGCGGAACGTCCTTGTTTCCTTTGGTCGGGTCGGCGGCGCGGGAATTCTGGCTGGAATAATATTTCGTGTTTCGCGGCGCTTCGGCCGCCGGCTGCGCCACCTCCACAAACGTCAGTTGGGCGTCGTTGTTTTGAGGCACTGGCGCCGGCACGATTTTCATGATGGCCAGGCGGGGCAACCACGCTGGCCAATGCCATTGCTGCCACCAGCCGAATTCCCTGCCCGCCGCATAGCCGCCCCACCCCAGCAAATGCACCGCGAGCGACAATGCCAGCGCCAAGCCCAGCCGCCGCATTTCGGGGCTGCTGAGCCGCAAGGAATCAAATCGGGCGCCGACGCCGGTCATGTTTTGAAAGATTGCCTCAGGAAGGCGAGACCGGCAACTGTCTTTACCACGCTTTACCACGCTGTCTTTACCACGCTGCCAATTTAATCCAAGTCGGCAGGAACAATTTAGGTGGTCCCATCCTGGCGGCCAATGGACAATGATCACGATCGACCCGTCCCAACGGATTCCCAACGCTTTTATCGCGTTGTACTCCAGTAAATCCGTTTGTCGGGGGTTCCTTTCCTGGGAGTTCAATCGCCCGGGGCAATGTTTTAGATTTAACCTGGGATTGCTTTCGCGCGTCCAAGATGGGAGAAATGAAACCAACAACGACTTTGAACATGCCTCTGCCAAAACGAGTTTGCTCCATTTTAATGCCCGTCGTCTGCCTGCTGGCCCTGGGCGCGCGGGCGGACGTGACAACCAATCCGCCCGCAACGGAATGGATTGATCCGGATACCGGCCATCGCGTGGTGCAACTCTCGACCGAGCCGGGCAGCGAGAGCCTTTACTTCAACCTGAATCCCTTCACGCCGGATGGCCGGAAAATGGTCATCACCGTGCCGAATGGAATTTCCCTGGTCGACTTGCAGACGCACGAGGTGGAAAAAATCATTGAAGGCCGCGCCCACATCATCATGGTCGGACGCAAGACCGGACAGATTTATTACGTCACCAGCAAGATTGAGAACGGCGCCACGAACCGCCTCGTCTGCGCGATTGATCCCCGGACGAAAGCTGTCCGCGAAATCTTAAAACTGCCGCGCGGCCAGGAGGTCTCCACGGTGAACGCCGACGAAACCCTGCTCGGCGGCACCATCATCCAGCGCACCGACTGGAGCACCAACCGGGATTTTTTTGACGGCGGCCCCAACCGGCGGACCTCGGACCTCCAAAGCGCGAACATCCAACGCGGCAAAAAAGGCCAGATGATGGAGGAACGGCTGGCCAAACGTTATCCGATGGAGCTTTTTTTCTACAACCTCAAGACCGGCAAAACAAAAAAGGTCAATCGCTGCACCGACTGGCTCGGCCATCTGCAATTTTCACCGACCGATCCGCACCTGCTCCTGTTTTGCCACGAAGGCCCGTGGCACAAGGTGGACCGCATCTGGACCATCCACACCGACGGCTCGCATCTGAAGCTGATCCATCAACGCACGATGATCATGGAAATCGCCGGCCACGAATTCTGGAGCGCCGACGGCAAGACCATCTGGTATGACCTGCAAACGCCGCGCGGCGAGGACTTCTGGGTCGCCGGTTACAACGTCGAAACCGGCAAACGGACGTGGTATCACCTGCAGCGCGACGAATGGTCGGTGCATTTCAATGTGTCACCCGACAACTCGCTTTTCTCGGGTGACGGCGGCGACGACAGAATGGTCGCCCACGCCGGCAACGGAAAATGGCTTTATCTTTTCCGCCCCGAACTCATCTCCGACAAGTCGGAAGGCAACATTGACACAAAAAATCTGATCCAGACCGGCGTGTTCCGTTCCGAGCGGCTCGTCAACATGAGCCGGCACGATTACGCGCTGGAACCCAACGCCATGTTCTCGCCGGATGGAAAGTGGCTCATCTTCCGTTCCAATATGAGCGGCAAAAGCCAGGCTTATGCCGTGGAAGTGAAGAAGGCGGATGGAAAATAACGTAGCACCCGCGTCCCGCGGGTGGTTTCAGGCGTCGCGCTGAAACAAACGGACACACAGTGTTGCCCGTTAGTTGGTAATGACAGCGACAAAGAAACTTTGTCCATTTGCCGCGCAATGCGGCGGGTCGCCGCATTGAACCCGAACTCCGAAGCGGTCAGCCGAAAGTAGCGGCGACGCCTCGTCGCCACAGGGTGATAGCGACGCCCCCGTCGCATTTTTTCCGGCAGCGGCATAATCGCCGCCGCAACTGGCGACGAGGGCGTCGCCTGCACCTTTCTGCGACGAGGCGTCGCCGCTACGCTCAGGCCAGCTTCGGAATTCGGGTTGAACCCGCCCGAGGCGGGTGCCACCGTAGCTTCCACTCCCCAATTTTACCGGCGATAAAGTCAGGCCTGATCTTCCAGCGGCGGATTCTCCCATTCGGGATAGGCCTCCGGCGGGAGCCGGCCATGGCGGATCAATTCCTGAAGGTCGCGGATGATCGTGCGGCGGGCCACCCTGAATTCGCGGGCGAGCGCCGAGATGTTGGGGCGTTCGCTGGCCTTCCCCAGGCGTTCGACGATGTGGTTCTGGCGGGTGAGGCGGTCGGTGGACCGGCTGAACAATTCCTGCGCATCCACGCGGCGCGAACGTTCCAGCGCTTCAAACTGCCGGACCACCTCGGTTTCGCCGCACTCCTGCAACGCGGTTTCCACCGTGCGCCGGAGATCGTGGACGTCCACCGGCTTGGGCAGGCAGTAGTGCGCCCGCCGCGGGCCCTGCAAGGCGGCCATCTGCTGGCGCAACTCCAGCGCGCCGGACACGATGATGACGGGCACGTGCGGCAGCAGTTCCTTGAACCCGGGCAGAAAATCCAGTCCCAGTTCGCCTTCCGACAGCACATGATCGAGGATGAGGACATCCGGGGGCTGGCGCGGGATGCGCGCCAGCGCCCCGCTGCCGTTTTTCACGCGGACGAGTTTGTACTTCGCCAGCGCCTCCTCGTAGATTTCGAACTGAAGGTCGTCGTCTTCAATGATCAGGATGACAGGTGGATTCATGGGATGGATGGAAAACATCGAACGCTGAACATTGAACACCGAACATCGAATGAGAAGCGCATCCAACCCGGTGTTCGATGTTCGATGTTGAATGTTGAATGTTGGATGTTCATGCCTTTGCCGCCGGCGGCAATTCCCGCACCGGTAGGAGGAGCGTAAGCGTGCTGCCCCGGCCCACAACCGATTCGACAGCGATGCCGGCCTCCATTTTTTTGGCCAGTTCATAGGCCATGGAAAGGCCCAGGCCCGTGCCGCGCCGGGTGGACAGCGCCTTGGTCGTGAAAAACGGCTCGAAGATGCGCGGCAGATTTTCCGGCGGGATGCCGCAGCCGAAATCGCGCACGGAAACCGCAACATGGGCGGCCGCCGCCGATGGCGTCAGCACCAGGCCACCGGGCAGCCGCTCCAGCTTTTGCGTGGCGAGGATGAGCTGTTTGTGCGTGGTCATGGCCTCGGCGCCGTTGAAGATAAAGTTCAGCAGGATCTGCTGGATTAAATTTCTCGAGGCCCACGCCACGGGCAGGTCCGGCGCCGGTTTAAATTTCACCTCCACTTCGCGCAGGAAGCGGTCGCCGAGCAGCTTGAGGGTGTCGGCCGCAACGGCGTTGAGATCGCAGGGGCCGCTCTGTTCGCCGGCGCTGCCGCTGAAACCGAGCATGGCGTTCACGATGCCGGCGCCCTGTTCCACCGCGGTTTTGATGCGATCCACGCGCGTGCGGATTTTCTGCGGATTGTCCGGGTTCTCCTCGAGGAGCTGGGCGGAACCCTTGATGATGGAGAGGATGTTGTTGAAGTCGTGCGCGATGCCGGCGGCGAGCGTGCCCAGCGCGTTCATCTTCTGGCTGTGCAACAATTCCTGGCCGGCAATTTCGAGTTTGCGGGTGCGCTCGGCGACCTTCTTTTCCACCTCGGCGTAGCTGCGGAGCAGCCGCCAGTGGCGGTTGAAGGCCAGCGCCGCGAAAAACAGCGCCACTGCCGCGCCCGCCAGCGCGATGAGGACCAGCCGGATTTCACGGTACCACGGCAGGGTCACCACAAATTCAACCAGCGCCGGCTTGGGGTCGATGTTCCCGTTGCGATCCATGGTGCGCGCCTGGCAGACATGCCGGCCGGCTGGCAGGTTGTAAAAGGAAAAGGCGTGCGTCTCCACGAAGGGGGACCAGTCACGGTAATCCAGTTTGTAGGAGTAAAGCAGCCGGGCCTGGGACGTGAACTTCCATTTGTCCTGCCCGCTGAACGTGAGCAAAATGGGATCGCCCTCGCGGACGCGTAGTTCCCAGTCGGCCGGCTTTTCCATGAACGTGCGCGGCGGGTCCGGGTCGGCTTCGGGATGGTATCGGCTCAACCCGTGCGGCGTGCCGGCCCAGATGTTCCCGTGCTGGTCTTCAAAAATCTCATGCACGGTGGCGTCGGGCAGCCCGTCTTCCCGATTGTTTTCGATCCAGGTTTTCTGGTAGTAACGATGGACGCCGGCGTCGTCGGCCACCCATACGCTGCCGTCTCGGGCGCACTGGAGGGCGTTGACATGGTCGAAGCCGGCATGCCCCGACGACCAATCGCGTCCGTTGAATTCCCAAAGCTTGTCCTGCGTGGCGCACCAAATCCGCCCGTCGGTCAATTCCGTGAAGTAAAGGACCACGTCAGGCACGGCGCGGTTCGAAACCGGGAACACCCGCCACTTTTTCTCGTGATACCAGGCCATGCCCTTGTCGCCGCTCAGCCAGAGATCGCCGTTGCGCGCGGCGAACAGGGTGGAGCAAATACCAACCGCGTCCGGGTCGGGCGGCGGCTCGGTCAGCGGCTGGTATTGAACCCCGTCGAACCGGTCGAAATAACACGTGGTCCATTTCCCCGTGGCCGTCTCGGAATTCCAGCTCTGGACAGCGAGACTGCCGTCCCGCAGCAAACCCAGCGGCTTCACGTGCCGGATGTCATCCCGAAGGTGGAGCCCGGGGCTGAACGCGCCTGAAATGGGATTGAACTGGAGCGGGTTTTCGACCGCATCCAGCAACAGGGACCCGTTCTTTAGCGGAAACAGCGCGCGAACGGACTGCGCGTCGCGCGCCGCGGATTCCGGCAGTGCAAACTCGCGATGAATTTCACCCTCGAGCGAGTGCAGCCGGCCGTCGGCAACAAACCAAAGCGGGCCGTCGGCTTCGCTCGCGAGGCAGTGAACCAGGGAATTGAGCTGCGCGAGCGGGCGGGGATTGCGCCAGAGGGGAGGGGTGTAATGAAACAAGCCGGCCGAAGTGGCCAGCCAGAAGGTGCCGCGGGGTTCCATCGCCATGTCGTAATACCGGCGGGCGGAAACATCCTGATCCGGCGCCAGTTTTGTCTCTCCCGGCGCCTGCCGAAGCAGCGCATCCGATGTCAGAACCCACAATGTCTTGTTGTCGCTCCGCCACGCGCGCCGGATTTTTTCCACGCCCGCCGGCTGCGCCGTCCAGCCGGCGCCGTCGAAACGCGCCACGATGGCTTGTCCGTCGGCGATGGAATCGGCGACGACGGTGACGCCGCCTTCGTCGTCCTCGCGCGGCTCGCGCAGGTTTTGGATCTGCAGCGATTCCGGCGGGAGGTAATCGCTCCAGGCGTATTCGAGTTTCGACGCCTTGCCCAGGCCCCGCTCGCCGGTGATCCACAGTCCGCCGTCGCGCGCCACCACCATGTCCGTGAATTTCCCGAGGCGCGTCTGCTCGCACCGGAGCAACCCCTGGGTTTGGGGGAGTTCCGGATTTTCCACGTTGAAATCCAGCAACTGGTTGTCGCGCAAAAACAGAACGTGGCCCTGGCGGGCCGGGTGGAGCGGCGTGAGGATGTTGAATTCGGCGGTGGTTTCCGGCACCGGATGCGTCACCCAGGTGTCCGGTTTGACCTCCTGCAGCAGTCCGTTCCGGATGGTCGCCCAAAGCTGGCCGCCGGAGCTTGCGGAAACCTCTTCGGCCGGTTCCGGCAGGGTGATCGGCGTGACGCTGTAGCCATCCAGCCCGGTGGCGAATGTGCGGTTGAGGTGTACGGCCAGGACCTTTCCGTTCGGCGCGACCGACACGGCAACGCAGGCGGATTGATGCAACCCGTCGTCAGCCTTGTACACGCGCCAATAGGAGGCGCCCTGTCCGAGGCCAGCCTGCGCCGGCGCCAGCAGAGCTGTTCCCAGAAGGAGAATGCGCCGCCAACACTTCATTTTCGCCAATCTGTTTTTGGGCCGCGCCGGATTATTCACCGATTCCGGCGGATGTGCAATCAACCCTTCAGCTTCCGCTCCAGAATTTCCCCAGCGAGCGCCGGATTTGCCTTGCCCTTGCTCAATTTCATCACCTGGCCTTTGAGGAAATTCAGCGCGGCGGCTTTGCCGGCCTTGAAATCGGCTGCCGGGCCGGGATTGGCCGCAATCGCCTCGTCGCAGAATTTTTCAATCGCGCCGGGGTCGCTGACCTGTGCCAGGCCTTTTTTCTGGACAATCGCCACCGGTGATTTGCCGGTCTCGAACATCTCGGCGAACACCTGCTGCGCCGCCGAACTGCTGATGGTCTTGTTTTCGACCAGTCCAGCCAGCTCGACGATGGCTTCGGGCTTGAATTTCAAATTGTCCAGCGTAATTCCCGTAGCAGCCGACGTCAGTCGGCTCTGACTATCTTCAGCCATCTCGTCACCGGAAGTTTGAGCCGACTCACGTCGGCTGCTACTTTCAGAGAGTTTTGCGCGAAGGTTGTTGATGACCCAGTTGGCGATGGCCTTGGGATTTTTCGACTTGTTGGCAATCCCTTCAAAATAATTTCCCAGCGGCACATCCCAAACGAACGTCTGGGCATCGGATGCGGGCAAACCGTAATCCTTCATGAACCGCTGCTTGCGCGCCAGCGGCAATTCCACCACGCGTGATTTCACCTCGGCCAGCCACACGTCCGTCGGCTCCAACGGCATCAGGTCGGGATCGGGAAAGTAGCGGTAATCGTGGGCATCTTCCTTCGTGCGCATTTCCTCGGTGATGCCGGCCACGTCGTCCCAGCGGCGCGTGGATTGAATCAGCTTGCCGCCCCTGGACACGACTTCAATCTGGCGCGGGATTTCATATTCCAGCGCGCGGCGCACACCGGAAAAGCTGTTCATGTTCTTGATTTCAATCTTCGCGCCAAGTTCCTTCGTGCCCTTGGGCCGCACGCTCACGTTCACGTCGCAGCGCACCATGCCCTTTTCCATGTCGCAATCGCTCACGCCGCCGTAAACCAGGATGTCCTTGAGCGCGTTGAGATATTCATAGGCCATGTCGGAGCTGGTCAGATCCGGCTCGGAAACGATTTCCATGAGCGGCACGCCGGCGCGGTTGAAGTCCACGCCGCTGTTGCGTTCGAAATGCGTGCTCTTGCCGACGTCCTCCTCCAGGTGCGCGCGGGTGATGCGCACGCGTGACCGACCGCCGTTGAATTCAAACTCGACGTGGCCGGTGGCCGTGGATGGCTTGTCGTATTGCGTGATCTGGTAATTCTTCGGCATGTCCGGATAGAAATAACTTTTCCGGTCGAACTTGGCGAAGCGGGGAATCTCGCAATTCAACAGGAAACCGGTGAGCACCGTCAGGCGCAGCGCCTCGTCGTTGGGCACGGGCAGCACGCCGGGCAGGCCGAGGCAGACGGGGCAGACATTGGTGTTGGGCGGCGCGCCGAATGCATTGGCGCAACCGCACCACATCTTCGATTTCGTTTTGAGCTGGACGTGCGTTTCCAGCCCGATGACCGCTTCGTATTCCATAATGGCGGGGGAATTTTTACCACGGATGGACACGGATGGACACGGATTTTTGAGCCTTCCAAATCACTCAAACACCTATTGGGGGGGCTTCGATTCGTCCATGCTCCGCCATGGAGCGCGTGTTGAAAGCTTCCAACCAACTTTTGGGATCGGATTATCTTCCCCGACCTGAGTAATGACTCCTTGGGATTCCGAGCCGGTGACGCTGACAATTTCCATCGTTTCCACAAGACGGTCAGGGTCAGTCACGTATAACTCCATGCCCGACTGCAAGCCATGCTTCTTGCCGGCATTGATAGTCACGGTTGTATCCTTGAATTTGAAATCCGCTTTGCTTGGTCGGGTCACAACTTTTCCGATCTTTGTGATTGCGGCTTCAATGGGTCGCTTCAAAAGATAAGATTGGTATTCAGCCGGGACGGCCGGATCGCCGGTTGCCTGCCGTTTTTCATCTCCGCGCCTGAGAAGGTATCTTCCATGTAGTTCTTTTCTTGGCTCTGAGCCACTGTTGACCTCATTACAGAACCCAACGATTTCTTTGGTTGGGACTAGATACATTCTTTTCCCCCATCGGATGGGAATGAACTCTCCTGTGATTCCCTCAAACCCTTCGTATTTGTTGGTGAATGTGAACGAAAGCTGCAGCTTCCCGTTCGTCACTGTCACGCCTCCATAATTTCGATCATATAAACCCAAGCAGCCATGCCACTCAAACACATAACCATACTTGGGCGCTATCAAAAGCGAGACATTCTCTCCCGTACCGTCACCTTCATAATATTCCCCGGCCCACTCGTGATTCTTAAGCTGGCTGATCTCCTGCCGTATTTGTTGGCTCAGGCTTTTTGCCCTGCTTTCGGCTTTGCTAGAAAACTTTGGATCCTCGCGTTCCTGTGCATGGGCGGCACTTACGCAAACGGCGAGCGCTGCCCCAAGAAATAATTGGCGGAATTTTAGTCTGCGCGGCATGGCAAGACGCATTTGACCACGGACCCGTCCTCCGTAGCAATGCTGAGAGGAAGATGGCTGCCGAGTCACGTCAGCTTTCCGAGGCGCTGGAGTTCGGAGAGAAATTCAATGTCCGCTTGATCCTGTGGCCGGTTGGCGGCTCGCTTGGCGGCAAGCAGGTGCGTCCCCGAAAGACATTTTGCCGGAGTTCCTTGTTCCGTTTTGCGGGTGACACCGGCCCGTTCCGTCTCATCAAAGCTCGGAACGCCCGGCAGGCCGAGATGAAATTGCAATACGCCCCAGCGGGTTTGATACGTCTGGATGAAATTTTCGCCCTTTGGCCCCAGCGGAACCAGGGGCGCGTCCAATTCCTGTTCCAAGAGTCCGTTCAACCGGGTGAAATTTTTCTGGTCGCGCGGCGGAATGAAGAAATCCCAATCCATCGAAAACCGCGGCATGCCCGTCAGCCGCATCGCCTGGCCGCCGATCAACAGGTAGCGAATGCCCGCGGCATTGAACTCAAGAAGCAGCTCATTCATGCGTCGGCACGGATTCGGCCAACTGCCGGAGGACCGACTGTTTCCAAGTGTTCATTTCCGCGTGCGACGAGAATCTCCGGCTGCGGAAATGCGGAAGCCTCACCGGAGGGCCTTCCGGAATGACCCGGACATTCTCGGCCCAGAGCCGGTACTTGGCCTTGTAATTGTCGGTTGTTTTCATGGGCGCAACTAACGCACAAAGAATACCTGTGATGCTCCCGGATTGCAATCACGCCCGGCCGGTGATTCGGTTGAAAAATCGCTTCGCCTTTCCGGTGATATTGCGTTATCGTGACTGTCATGCAGCCCCCAAAGGCCGGTAGCCCGATGCGAATATTGATCGTTGACGACGAGGAAAACATTCGCCGGATAATGGTGGTCGTGCTCGAAGCGATGGGGCACGAAACGGTGAGCGTGGATAATGGCGCCGACGCGCGGCGGCAGCTTGAAAACGACACGTTTGACATCGCGTTCCTGGATTTGAAATTGGGCGGTGAAAACGGGCTGGATCTGCTGCCCGAGTTGTTGCAGATCAATCCGGAATTGGAGGTGATCGTGTGTACCGCCTATGCCTCGATTGAAACGGCGGTGGAGGCGATGCGGCGCGGCGCGGTGGATTACATCCCCAAGCCGTTCACGCCCGAACAAGTCCGGCAGGTGACGGGCCGGTTGATTCAGGCCCGCAAGCTTCGGAGCCGCGTGGCGGAACTGGAGTCCCGCATTTCGGCTGACACCCTGACGACCGATCTGACCACCTGTGAGCCGACGATGCAAAAGGCGCTCGATCTGGCGTTCAAGGCCGCCGCGACTCCCGCAACCATTCTGCTGGTGGGCGAAAGCGGCACGGGGAAAACCGTGGTGGCCCGCGCGCTGCACGAAAGCAGTCCGCAAAAGGACAACGCGTTTGTGACCGTGAGCTGTCCGAGCCTGTCGCGGGAGTTGTTGGAGAGCGAATTGTTCGGTCATGCCCGGGGGGCCTTCACCGGCGCGGTGGGCGACAAGATGGGCAAGGTCGCGCTGGCGGATGGCGGCACGCTGTTTCTCGATGAAATCGGGGAATTGCCGCTGGAAATACAACCCAAGTTGCTGCGCCTGTTGCAGGAAAAGGAATATGAACGCGTCGGGGAAGCCAAGACGCGCCACGCCAACGTGCGGGTGATTTCCGCGACGAACCGGAATCTCGAAAGAGCCGTTCAGGCAGGACGTTTCCGGGACGATTTGTATTACCGGCTCCACGTCATTGCCGTTCCCCTACCGCCCTTGCGGGAGCGCCCGGGCGATTTGCTGAAAATCGCGGAGCGTTACCTGCAGTTTTTCTCCCGGCAATGCGGCAAACATCTCAAAGGTTTTTCCCGGGAAGCGGAAGCGATCCTGCGACAGTACGCCTGGCCGGGCAACCTGCGCGAATTGCGCAATGTCGTTGAACGGGCCGTCATTCTGGCCGATACCCACGAAATTCATCTGCTGGATTTGCCGGAAAAAATTTTCCCGAATTCCCCGCCGGCGCCGGCGCCGGGCGTTCAAATCGGCGCGAAGGTGTCCCTGCGGGAAATCGAAACCGAACATATCTCCCGCGTGATGAAACAGACGGCCACGATGACTGAAGCGGCAAGGATTTTGGGCATCACCCGGGACACGCTGCATCGCAAGAAGAAAGAAATATCCCGCGCCCCGCACGTTCAGGACGGATAACCTGTTCCAACACCATGTTGCGCACCCGATTGTTCCTTCACCTGACCCCGTTCGTGGTCATTCTGCTGGCCGTCGGCGCTTATGCCATCGTGCAGTTTGCCCGCCTGGCCGGCAGCGTTGATGCCGCGGTGACGAACAGTTACCAGAGTTTCACCGCGGCATCGGCCATGAGCCTGGCCCTGGCGGGAATGGACCGGGAGCTGTCGTGGGTGATTTCCGGACCGCGCGTCAGCAACAAAAATGCCTTGATGGAATACCGGAAACATTTTGAGACCAACCTCGACTTGCTGCTCAAGGCCAGCACACTGCCCGGGGAAATGGCCCTGACCCGGCAGGTGGCGACCAATTACCAGGCCTTCCTGAAGGCGGTTGACGCCATCAGTTCCCTCGACAGCCCGGAAAAGCAGCGTCAGGCGTATGAACAGGACATGGTGCCGAGCGGGCAGACGATAAACCTGCTGCTGGGGAAAATTCACGATCTGAACCACAAGGCCATCCTGGCGACCAGCCAGAACATCCGGGAAAAAACCGAGGCCGTCACGCATCTGATGATCTTCGGCCTGGTCGTCGCGCTGCTGATTTCCACCTTTGCCGGGTATCAACTGGGCCGCTCGATTTTGGAGCCGATTCAATTGTTGACCCGGGCGACCCGCGAACTGGGCGAGGGCAAACTGGACCAACCCGTGCCGGTTGCCACGCGGGACGAACTGGGGGAGCTGGCCCTGGCGTTCAATAACATGGCGGCCCAACTTCAGGAATACCGCCAAAGCACCACGGAGAAAATCGTCCGCCTCCATCGCACGATGGAAGCGACGCTCGCTTCGTTTCCGGACCCGATTTTTGTTTTGGACAAGGAAGGACACATCGAATTGAAAAACCCGGCGGCGGAGGGTCTGGCCTCCGGCCTCCACCTGGACGGTCAGTTGCCCGACCGGCTGCAGGCCATCGCCCGGAACACCCTCGCCAGCGGCGAAAATTTTCTCCCGGACAGCTTCGACGAAGTCATCACCTATCGGATCGACGGCGTGGACAAGTTTTTTTTGCCGCGCGTCCTGGCCATGCGAAGCAAGGAGGACGCCCTGTTCGGGGTGGCGGTGGTTTTGTCCGACGTCACCCGCTTCCGCCTGCTGGATGCCACCAAAACCGATCTCGTCGCAACGGTCAGCCACGAAATAAAGAGTCCGCTGACCAGCGTGCGGATGGTGCTGCACCTTTTACTCGAAAAAACCGTCGGGGCGCTGACGCCGAAGCAGGACGAATTGCTCCAGGCGGCCCGGAACGACACGGAACGGCTGTTGCGGATTTTGAACGACCTGCTCGATCTTGCCCGATTAGAGGAAGGGAGCGACAGCTTGCGCAAAGAACCGGCGGCGCCCGCCGAATTGCTGACCAGTGTGATGAAGGAAACGGCCGGTAAAATCACCGCCAGGGGTTTGAATGTAAACTTTATGATCGAGCCGGATTTGCCCGCCATCCTCGTGGATCGGCAACGCATCAACCATGTCTTCACCAACCTCCTCTCCAATGCCATCAAGCATTCACCCGCCAACGGCGAAATTATTCTGGGGGCCAGGCTGGTCAAAGACAATGACGTTGAATTCAGCATCACCGACCATGGCCCCGGCATCCCGGAAGAATATCACAGCCGGATTTTTGACCGTTTCTTCCGCGTGCCCGGCCAGTCCCAGTCCGGGGCCGGACTGGGACTGTCCATCGCCAGGGAAATCACCGTGTCACATGGCGGACACATTGGAGTGAAAAGCGCGCCCGGCCAGGGCTGCAACTTTTACGTGGTTTTGAAAAGCGTCATGTCCCCGTCCGTTTGATTTCACCGGCGGTCATGGCACGCTGCTGCAAATTATCTCCCCTTAAAACTTGCGCCGGTTGGGGACGTTTTCTAAAACAAACCCGCATGTCCGCAAAGACCCGATTCAATTTGAACCAATTCCTGGCCACACGCACCCAATCCGTCAACGCCGCGCTCGACCGTTTCCTGCCGTCCGAGAAAACCAAACCCGCGACCATCCACAAGGCGATGCGCTATTCGCTCTTTGCCGGCGGCAAGCGGATGCGCCCCGCGCTCTGCCTCGCGGCGGCTGCCGCCTGCGGCGGACGCGAAGCCGCCGCCCTGCCGCTCGCCTGCGCCGTCGAATGCATCCACACCTATTCGCTCATCCACGACGATTTGCCGGCGATGGACAACGACGATTTCCGGCGCGGCAAGCCCACCAACCACAAGGTCTTTGGTGAAGGCATCGCCGTGCTCGCGGGCGACGCGCTGTTGACCCAGGCATTTGAAATCGCCGCGCAGGCCAAGGGCTGGCCGCGTTATCCGCACCGCGATTTGATTCTGGAAATCGCGAAGGCCGCCGGCTCGCTGCAACTCGTCGCCGGTCAGGTGGCGGATTTGGAAGGCGAAGGCAAAAAACTTTCCGTGGCCGAACTGCGTTATATCCATGAGCGCAAGACCTCCGCGTTGCTGTGCTGTTCCGTGCGGCTGGGCGGCATGAGCGCGAATTGCACGGCGGCGCAGCTCCAGGCGCTGACGGATTTCGGCTATCACGTCGGGCTGGCGTTCCAGGTGATTGACGACATCCTGGACGTGACGCAGACCAGCGAGCAACTCGGCAAGACGGCGGGCAAGGACGTGGCCGTGCAAAAGGCGACCTACCCGGCGATTGTGGGCCTGGAAAAATCGCGGAAGATTGCCGAACAACTGACCGCCAAAGCCTTCGCCGCATTAAAAGTTTTCAAAGGCCGCGCCATCGCCCTAGAAGCCCTGGCGGAATTTCTTTTGAAGCGGGATAAATAAACATTAATGGATGATGGGGAAGCTATGCCTCGTTTTGTTTGGACAGCAACAGATAAATTCGGGAACTCGGTGGTCAGGGAAATCCCTGCCGATACCGCCGAGCAGGCAAAAGCTCACTTGACTTCAGAAGGTTGCACAGATGTTAAGTTGCAAGAAAATAAAGTCATGGCCGAGTTGCCCATGAAGGAAACTACGCCGCAACCCTGCCGGACGCAACGGGGAATTCTCATATCCAACCGGCGTGGTGGTTTTCGGCAGAAAGCCGCACTCATCCTTTTTCCCGAAGCCCTGCGGCATAAATGGTACGCCCGCCGCGATTCGAACGCGGGACCCTCTGCTTAGAAGGCAGATGCTCTATCCAACTGAGCTACGGGCGCAACCCAAGGAACATTAGTGGCTGGCCGGTGTCCGTGCAAGCGCGGTTGTCCGGCAAACGAGCACTTTTGCCGGCGGCAATGTTTGATTGAAAAGCGCGACGGCTTTCCGCAAACTGGCGGCGTGAAACCGGGAAGATTCATCGTGCTGCTGCTGACTGCGGCGCTCTGGACGGGCTGCCAAAAATCCGCCGACGTTGCGCCGTCGCCGTCCATTGACGACCTGCTGCCCAAACAGGCCCAACCGAAGTTGCCGACGATGAAAATTTATCTGGGCGCGGAGATGTTGGACGCGGAATTGGCGCTCACCCCGCGGCAGGAAAGCACCGGCATGATGTTCCGCACGAACATTGCCGAGACCGACGCCATGCTGTTTGTTTTTTCCCGGCCGTTTCAGGCGTCGTTTTGGATGAAAAATTGTCCCGAATCGCTCTCCGCCGCCTACATCGGCCCGGACGGCGTCATCGCCGAAATCCATCACCTCGAAAAAAACGACACCAACTCCGTCGTGGCCGCGGCGGACAACATCCAGTACGTTTTGGAGGTCAAGGACGGCTGGTTCGCGCGGCACAACATCAATCCCGGCACCGTCATCCGCACCGGGAAAGGTTCGTTGTCGGAGACGTTTTTTCAAAACCGCCAGTAATCTTGCCAGCAAAATTTATTGCGGGATTGCCCGAAAAAACTTCGGCGGATTATCCGTTCCATCGTGGTCCCATTCAATGACTGAGCCAGCATTAGTCACAGTGGCAAGCGGGGTCCAATCAGTCTGGTTGGTAGAAATTTCCAAGGAAGCCCATCCTCCAACCGGAACAGACAAATGCCAGATATAATTGGTCACTCGGGTCGGAGGTGAAAAATCAGTATCGAAGAAATGGAATCGAATAGTTAATGGACCCCTGATTGGCTGGATACCGGACGGATACACAACAGGCAAATTCGTCGAACTATCAAACGAGCCCCAACCTTGATTAAGGATTCCCCCGTAATCAGGGCTGTCGCCGGTGAAAACAATGACACCCAGTTTGTGAAACGTTATTTTGATTGGTGGTTGAATGACTCCGGGTCCTTCGCCATTGGTGTTTCCATTCAAAATGGCATTATTTAGCCAATGGGTCGTGCCGGTGCGAACAATCCAAGGGGCATACGAATTAGTGGTAATATCCCCGGTGTCGGCGGCACAAAACAGGAAATCCGGCTGACGAACTTCACGCTCAGCCCGTTGTTGCTTCAAAACATTGTTTTTCAAATAGGCATCGGTAAAGCAATAGTTAAACGGTCGGAATCTTCGCGACCAAGGATCCGTTGGCTGGCGAACAAAAATGATTTTCTCCACCCCCGGTCGCCAGGCCCCATTTCCAACTCCACCCCGGCGCGGGCCGAAAGTGCGGACATCCGGCAACAGTTTTTCATAATTCACATTGTCTGCGCTGAGAAGATAACGCAGTCCACCAACGTCATCACGCGTTAGCCCGGTGTAAAAACCACTAGGATTCAACCCGGGAATGATCAATGGTGGACTGAACCATAGTTGATTTTCCCCAAAAGAAGGTCGTACAAATGCGCCGCCTTGCGCATCTGCCACCGCAGTAAACATATCGGACGTGGGGTTAACAACGTACACCAACACATCGTTTGGCCAGTAATAAGTCATTGGAAACGCATAACCACCATACAATGTATCATTCACATATTCGCTGGGAGCAAGTGTGTCAGGATCGAAATTCCGTTGGACGATGTAATACGGAATCGTCCCGTCCGGCCATTCGAGTTCGTATGGATAAGTTAGAAATATTGGATCCCACCGTCGTAAGGCAAAAACGTAGCGCGTGGGCGTTGCCAACCCCATCTGTTCCAGGAGCAGGGAGAGCGTCTCAGACTTTAAGTCGTAAAGGGATAAGGATTGAGCTTGATAGTTTATTTGTTGCGACTCAAACGGGTAATTGGTCAGCACGATGTCGGAAGCCGGGGGCAAATCGTTAAGAACCTGGATGGCGCTTTCCACTGCCGCCACGCCGTTCGTTCCGAAGTAGTCCAAAAAAGATTTATCGAAGCCATAAGTCACGACTGGAACGTTCCAGCGGTATTCACTTCCGATATCCATTGGGCCGCCGATGTCACTCACGCTACTCACTGTGGGTGTCGCCTGCCGGTAGCCATTTGTCTCAACCATCCAGTCCGCAAATGGGCCAAGCAATGAAAAAGCAGCCGCTCGCGTTGCCAGTAATGCCAGAATCAATGCGATCCCGAACCCCCAATTGAAGCCACCCCAAACTGTATTCCGAAACGAGCCGACTCTTTTCAAGAACGCCATCTTCATAAGGAAACTTCCATATTACTTCACAGACTATCAGTTTCAAACCTGTACACAAGTGCTAAATAGCCTTCAAAACTGCCCGCCGTTTCAGTCAGCTTTAAGCAGGCTTTCGTCATGACTCGCACCAAATCCGAAAAACTTTTTCCCGAAGCGTTGAAGCACATTCCCGGCGGCGTCAATTCACCCGTGCGCGCATTACGACCAACGCGGATAAAAGGGCTACGCTGGATTCGTGTTGGATTTGCTTCCCGAGCTTTCAAAGATTGCATATTGTCTGACCGGCCCATAACGTTTCTGGCGTTTGATGGACACAGCATCCCAACCTGTGAATTTGAAGAAGTCCTGGATTTCGGCGCATCCCCGGGTCGTGATCGGGATTATCCTGCTTGTCTGTCTGTGCCCGTTTATGGATAAAGCCATCCATGGGGATGACGCGCTCTATGTTTGGACGGGAAAGTGGATCCAGCACCATCCGGCGGACTTTTTTGGTTTCGAGGTGAATGAGTGGTTCTCCGCGATTCCGATTTGGAAGGCGAACTGGAATCCGCCAGGGATGTCCTGTTACCTGGCGGGGGTGGCCTCGTTGTTTGGCTGGAACGAAATTGTCCTGCACCTGGCCGGACTGGCCGTCGCTTTCTTGGCCGCCTTGGGAATATATGCTCTCGCCCAAATGTGGTGTGACCGGCCCTTGCTGGCCACGGTCATCGCCATCGTCACGCCGGCCTTCCTGGTTTCCAGCACGACGCTGATGTGCGATGTGCTCATGATGACGTTCTGGATATGGGCGCTCGTGCTTTGGGAGCGCGCCCTGGCAAACGGGCAAAGCCGGTGGCGATTCGTGGGAGCAGGAGTGCTTGCCGGGCTGGCCGTGCTGACCAAGTACAGCGCCGTGACCCTGCTGCCGCTTTTGCCCATTTTGGCCATTCTTCGAACCCGCAAGTTGGGGCGGTGGTTGCTGGGTTTGGCGGTGCCGTTGCTAATGGTGGCTGGCTACGAATGGCTGACGGCCAAAATGTATGGGACGGGGCTGTTGGCTGCCGCCATAGCTCACACTCACCATCGGCGTGAATTTCCGGTGAGTTGGGAAGCCCGGGGAATCATCGGGCTGGCCTTTGCCGGTGGTTGCCTGTTGCCGTTGCTGTTCTTTGCACCGTTGCTGTGGCGGCCCAAGACGTTGTTGGCAAGTGGCGTTGTAATTCTAGGAATGTGGCTGGCCCTGTTCCCGCTCTGGAATGATTTGGGGCTGATAAATGGTGCAATGGCTGGAGATCTCGAAATGTATAAACACTGGTACTACCTGCTATGGGTGGCATTACTGACTGCGGGCGGTCTGCACTTGTTGCTTCTTACCGCACAAGAAGGCTGGCGCGGACGGGACATAAATTCTGCGATGCTTGCGCTCTGGATTATTGGCGGACTCTTTTCTGCGATTGTGCTGAACTTTGCGGTCAACGCCCGGAGTTTTCTGCTGATCGTTCCGGCGGCGGCGATTCTCCTCGTGCGACGATTGAAGGCGGCACGAGGGAACCCTGTGGCGGATGGTTGGTTGCTGTGGCCGCTAATTCCGGCGGCAGCCATCGCGTTGAGTGTTGCTGCGGCTGACGACCAATTGGCCAACTCGGGCAGAACGGCGGCGGAACAAATCACTGCAAAATACAAATCCGCAAGCCACCAACTATGGTTTGAGGGGCATGGAGCGTTTCAATACTACATGGAAAAACTCGGCGGCCAACCGATAGATGTCGAGCGGTCATTGCTTCAGCCGGGAGATGTTGTGGTTGTGCCGGAAACCGGCACCTATTCCACGCTTCCACCAGGCAGTGTGGGATGGGTTGAAGATTTAGAATTCAGTCCGTTTTCGTGGATGAACTTGATGGGCGGCACAGAAAGCGGAGTTGCAGGATTCTATGGGGCAAATTGGGGTCCCGTCCCTTTCGCCTTCGGGAAACTGCCGACTCAACCTTACGACCTCGTAAGGGTTTTTTCCCGGGTGCAATTCAACACCCAACCCGCCAACCCGCGGGAGGTGCGGGCCGGCAATCTGCCCAGTTTTTCGGGCATTACTTTCTCAGCGGAAGATAAAGAAGGGTTCCCTTGGAAACTGGAGGCCATAAAGCAGGATCAATTGGTCAGCCAACTTGAGATGGACGGCAAGGTTGAAGCAACCATTCTACACTATCGCGAAGCGCTAAATGTGGATTCCAACAACCCGATCGTCTTGAATAATCTGGCCTGGATTCTGGCGGCAACCAGCAGACCTGAATTACGCAACGGGGAAGAAGCCGTGCAGCTTGCCGCCAGAGCGGTTGAGTTGACTGAGTACAGGCTGCCAATTGTTATCGGGACGCTCGCGGCTGCATATGCTCAAGCCGGTCAGTTTCCGCAAGCATGCGAAATGGCACAAACCGCGCGTGCCCTTGCATGGGTCACTGGCCAAAGCGAAATAGCTGCCAATAATTTAAAATTATTGACCCTGTACTCCTCCGGTAAAACGGTTGATGCAACATATGCTCCATAGGCTGCCCGCAATTTGTGGCCGAAATCCTGTTGGAGAATCCGGGCCGCTGGTACAGCCGCCGGCCAAATCCCCAATGACATTCTTCTTCTTTGTGTCTTTGCGTCCGGGTGGTTAATTTGTGCTCATGAATCGCACTCAATCTGAAAAGCTTTTCGCCGAGGCGTTGAAATACATTCCCGGCGGCGTGAACTCGCCCGTGCGCGCGTTCCGCGCCGTCGGCGGCCAGCCGTTCTTCGTCAACCGGGCCCAAGGGGCGCACATCTGGGACGTGGACGGCAACGAGTTGATTGATTATGTCTGCACCTGGGGGCCGGCCATTCTCGGCCATACGCATCCCAAAATCATTGCCGCCGTCAAGGCCGCCGCCGATCACGGCACGAGTTTCGGCATTCCGAATCCGTTTGAAGTCACGATGGCGAAACGCATCTGCGAATTGGTGCCCGGCGTGCAGAAGGTGCGGATGTGCAATTCGGGCACGGAAGCCTGCATGTCGGCAATTCGCCTGGCGCGCGGGTTTACGAAGCGCGACAAAATCATCAAGTTCGACGGCTGCTATCACGGTCATGTGGATTCGCTGCTGGTGAAGGCTGGCAGCGGCGCGCTCACGTTTGGCCATCCCGACAGCGCCGGTGTGCCAGCGGCGTTCACCCAGCATACCATCGTTATGCCGTTCAATGATGCAGACGCCGTCAGGGCTGCGTTCGCCGCGAACAAGAATCAAATCGCCGGCATCATCGTCGAGCCGGTGCCGGGCAACGCGGGATTGTATCTGCCGAAGCCGGGCTACCTGGAATTTTTAAGCGAAGTCACGAGGGCGAACGGCGCGTTGCTGATTTTCGACGAGGTGATGACCGGCTTTCGTCTCGCGCCCGGCGGCGCGCAGGAACGATTCGGCATCACGCCGGATTTGACATGCCTCGGCAAAATCATCGGGGGCGGGCTGCCGGTCGGCGCGTTCGGCGGGCGGGCGGACATCATGGATTGGCTCGCGCCGCTGGGGCCGGTTTACCAGGCGGGCACGTTGAGCGGCAATCCGCTGGCGATGGCGGCGGGCATTGCGGTGCTCGAATTGCTGTCGGAGGGGCGAGTGACACGAGTCCCTGAAAAGAAATCCGAAGCAAAGTCAGGGCGTCGTAGAACTCCGCCCTCCGAAAGAAACGTTTACCAGCGCCTTGAAGAACTGGGCGCACAACTCGAAGCCGGGATGAAGGCCGCCGCAAAATCGGCGGGGGTGCCGGTGACGTTCAACCGTTGCGGCTCAATGTTCTGCGCCTATTTCACGGGCGGGCCGGTTTGGAACCTGGCCGATGCGATGAAGAGCGACCGCGCGCGGTTCGCAAAATATTTTCACGGGATGCTGGCCGAAGGCATTTATCTGGCGCCCTCGCAATTCGAGGCGGGTTTTATTTCCGTGGCGCACAGCCCGGCGGACGCCGAAAAGACCGTCCAGGCGTCGACGAAAGTGTTGCGCGGAATGTAACCTCCTGTTATGATGCGCGTCTGACAGGTAGTGAACCGCGCCATCGTGTCGATGGCAAAATTGAAACCAAATCACAACAAAGAATTATGAAAGCAAATAAAACAATGTTAATCGCGGCACTGGCCGTGGGCAGTCTGCTGGCATGGGGGCCGGCCTTGCGTGCGGATGACACCAACAAGCCGACTTCCGCTCCGCCCGCCGGCGCTCCGCCGGCCGGCCAGCCATCGCGCGCCGGGTTTGATCGCATGGCGGAACAACTCAACCTGACCGCCGACCAGAAAACGAAAGTGCAATCCATCATGGACACGCAAAGGCAGAAAATGCTCGATTTGCGCAGGGACACAAGTCTGTCGCAGGAAGAAAAGCAAGCCAAACGCAAGATTGTCGCGGAGGAAATGGCCCAGCAGATGAAGGCCGTGCTTACCCCGGAGCAATTTGACAAGTGGCAAAAAACGTCTCCCATGGGACCGGGACCACGCCGGTTCCGTCCCGACGCCCCGCCTGCGGGTGCCGGCGGCACGAATGCGCCCGCTGCTCCGCCGAAACAATAATCTGCGGAGTGACAGGGTTGATATTGGGACGGCCTCGCGCCGTCCCTTTTTGTTTTTGCGCGCGGAATCGGATGTAACCTTTCTCCGGTCACCGCCCTGCTGGCGCCGGCACAACCGGTGCGGTTTGAAAAGCGGGAAAAGGAAAGCCAACCGCTGCTGGAGGCCCTCCAGTGGGATCAGTGAGCGGCGGGTGTGGCGCGTGAAATCCCGCAATTTGCATTGAGCAAAGGCGCGCGGACGCGTATCGTAGGTTCGTCTTGCGCGAGTAGCTCAATTGGATAGAGCGTCGGCCTCCGGAGCCGAAGGTTGTGGGTTCGACCCCCGCCTCGCGTACCATCCTCACCGTTATTTGCGCCTTCGCGCATAATCTGTCTCATTTTAAAATATACCCGTAATAAGCCGTAATAAGCCGGAAATCAAGGGTTTACGAAGGCAGCTTTTACGGATAAGAGGGGGTGTGAAGTTGTCGCGATTTTGGAGGTTTTTTCGATGTCCAACAGCAAAACTTCCAAGCGTAAGCCTTTATCAATCAATACTTGGAAGTTTCATTTGAGACAAATTATCCGCACGGGAGGGGGTGTGAAGTGTGAAGTTGTATTCCGCAGCCACGTCATCATTCAGCCATTTTGTCTGAAAAGCCCTGAATTCCGCCTTCCGAAGATTGCTTGCGAAAAATCCCCTGCGGCTTACGGTTTCCACCAATCAGCGCAGTTATGGAATTACAAACTATTCACTGCTTCCCAGCGCGTCCCCACAAATGTGGGGTGCGGGTGTGCCACCACCAGCGCACAAATTCTCTCAAAATCCACCGAAACTGGTCCGGTTTGGAATCACCTAAATTGGGCTTCTGGCGGACAAAAAGGGTGGATTGATGAGATTTTGAAGTCGGGAGAAGATTTGGACATCTATGGAGATTATGGTTTCGATCCAAAACGATCGCCCAATCGAATCTGGAAGAATCCGTTCATGGGCTAGGCCCGGCCAAGCTGAGGCATTACTACTTGACTCACTGGTGGGTGGACGACTTCAAACAGAACACGACTACATGACGCCATCGTCAAGAGTGGGCCGTAATCTGGTTTTGTCTATTTTCCTCTTGGTCTCCGCCACGGCGCACCCCGATGCGGCAGCACAGGTCATCTCCGACCCGGAGCCGGCAACAGCCAAAGAGCGCATCACGCTAATCGGTAAAACACCTTTGCCGGACCAGGTTCCATACTTAAACAAGAGTGAGTTCGTCTTCATGGGCAGCGGTGTGGCAGGCGCCGGTGGAACTGCAGATGGCAAGTGGGACTTCCTGGTCGGGCCGGATTACACTTGTCCGAATTATCTGAGCGACGAGGAGATCAGTCTGCTGATTGATGGCGCGCAACAACCGCTGACCATAAACATACACCGCGCCAGGAATACGGGTATATTCTACGGGCTGGCCACCGTCGGGGATCTGGAGGTTTGCCTGCTTGACCACGCCAGTCGTGGCGAACCCTGGACGGCAAGGCTGGTGATAGTCAGAAACAAGTCCGCTACGGCCGCGCACAAGGCCAGCATCCAGGCCCGCGTAAACCCGCGGACGGGTAACGGAAGAAGCGCTTCCATTGTCGGGGATTCAAACGGTCGCGCCGCCGGCGTCAGCCTGAAACTAGATACCTCGCTTAATTGCATGGCGGAGAGGGTATGCCAAAACTGGTCCAATCGGTTTGCGTTGATCGCCTTCAATGAATCGACCGCTTCCGCAAGCAAATCCGGCGACGCCTTTATCCTCGATTCCGGGACCAGGAACCTCGCTCCCGGCGGTACTTACAGCGTCGCGCTTTACCACTACATGCACTATGAAGATGAAACCGACAGCGGCTGTCTCAACCTGGTCCGGGCAAGGAATCCGGTCAGCGACGCCGAACTTTGCATCAAGCAGTGGCAAAGCTGGTTTGCGGGCGTTGACGCCAAGTATTCTCTGGAGCGCATCAAAGATCAGCGGGCGCGGGACATCGTCGAGGGAGGCTTGGCGATCATCAAAATGAATCAAGCCCGTGACGGAGGGATCGTCTGCACTGAAAGAGCTTACGATATATCCTATGTGCGTGACGCCTACTGTGGTTTGCGGGGATTGAGCGAGAACGGTCATTTCGAGGAGTTGAAGAGTTTCATTCAATGGCTGGACCACAAGTATTCTGTGCATGGCTGCATTCCTAACGCGGCTCCCGTCGGAAGTGACAGTTACGTGCATCGAAGCGGTGCCGGCAGCGGGCCGTATCCTGAAGCCAACGCGGGAGTCGAGGTAACCGCGCTGTATCTGCTGGCGGCCAGGGACTACTACCACGCCACCCACGATCTCCAGACACTGACCAACGCCGACGATTCGCTGCGGTATGCGATGGACATTCAATTGAAGCTAGCCCTCGCCAACGGCGGCAAATTGGAATTCAACGGCGACGAAACCGAGCTTGCCGCCGGAGACGTCGGGCCAACTGGGTTTGATGGCCATTTGTCGCACTACTGGTCCATGCCTTCTCTTGCCCTGTGCTCGGCTTCGCTGGATTTCTATATTCAATACCTGACTGCAAAAGGTGCCAATCCTGCGGCGTATCTGAACTCGCAGGACCAGCGGATTCTCAACCTCAATGAGGAACTCGGCAGGCTAAAGGAGGCCTTGGAGAGGGATTATTGGCGCACGGATATGCCGGAGTTTCCAGGCGGCTTTCACGACTGGGTTCGGGTCAAGAGCGACGGCAGTTCGCTGAGATATCCCGTCGTCAATTTTGCCCTTTTCCCGCTCTACTATGGCACACCGCTGCAATATCCCGAACGCGCCCGTAACGACGTTTTCTTCGTCCGGCAGTACTTCGATGAACCGGCCCATCTGCTCCCGTTGCTCGGCATCCCGGGCGGGAGATCGCTAGGACACGATCTCGGGTACCTGCTCTGGGGTCAGGTCGCGGTCGGCGATCCTCAAAAAGCGGCTGTTTACGATGCGCTGATCAATGGCCCCACTGCCGGACGCTGGGGCACTTACAACGAATGCTACGACGGGGCGGGAGAGCCGAACGCCGGCAATGGTCTGCGCAGTTTTGAGACCGGCGTGAATATTGGCGCCATTGCCAAGTATTGGGGACTGGGCGGCGGTCCCATCCCGGGGGCCACGGCGACCGCAACATCCATCCCGGCGGGTACCTGGGTGCCGGTTGACGACACTTGCAAAGACATCAAGTATTCCGGGAAGTGGAGCTACAACGCCACAAGCCCGTGGTATTACCGGGCTACCTGCCACTATTCCAACGCAACAGGCAGCTACGCCGAGTATTCATTCACCGGCACCGCCATCAGATGGGTCGGAAGCAGGAACGACAACAAAGGCGATGCCGAGGTCTATATTGACGGCGTGCTGCGAAAAAGCGTGGACACCCGTGGCTCCTCCTGGATTCCGGGGCAGGTGCTTTATGAGGAGTCAGGGTTGCCGAACGCCAGACATACCATCAAAATCGTAGTTAAGGACGGAAGGTTTCAAGACATTGATGCCTTCGTGTATTGCACCGGCGAACCCCTGCCATGATGTGATCCAAAGACGATTCCTGTCACCGGAATTATTACAGGGTTTCTTTCAAAAAACGCTCAATCTCCACAACGGGAATTATTTTATTCCGCAACACTGTTGAATGTTTCAACAGGCCGCGTTTAATCAGCCGATGGACGGTACAGGCGCCAAGCACCTTCTTCAGGGTGTCAGACTGAACTGACTCCTGTCCCTATTCGAGATCAAAATCATTGGTTTTCCCACGCTTTTTGGATCACAGATATTATATAAATATCTGTGACTGTTTATACAGAAGAATAGATATGTGGCAAAATTACTGCTTAAACGGTAAGTTTGAATATTTTATCGCTAAACACTCATAAATTCGACATTTTTCAGCGCATATTACCGCTTTAGCAGTAAACATAACTTATTTTCAAACTAGGATTTGCCGCATTTTCCGCAGTGAACAAAGGCTTTGTTAACCGCAAAATCGATTGCCGGCGCTTGATCTATTTCTTATAAATAATATTTTCCCGCTTAAGAAAATGAGAAAATAAGCAAATTGGCCATGCCTTCTCGCTTTCAAGTGGGGTAGTCTTGCTGCCATCGCCGATCGTTAGATCTTGCGCGGTGTTTTCAGATCGACAGAAAGATCGACGTTTTTTTTAAATATATTGTTGAATTTATATAATAAATGGTTAATTTTGAGCTTATTATACAACAAAAAGATCAACGGAAATGAGCACTGTAGCAAAGCTTTATACCAAGCCTGGCGCCATGGAACCACTGCTTCCCGAGGCGTCGCGCTCAAATCTATCTGAGTTGACTTGCGAAATATTGCTAAAAGCCGGGCAGCTTTCTGCTCAAATTCCATCACCCCTCATACGCTTGCGGATCGCAGGTTTGGTGAGGGAGATGAACAGTTACTATTCAAATTTGATCGAAGGCCACAAAACCCTGCCGCGAGACATCGAAAGTGCCATGCGTGCGGATTTTTTGGACAATCCAGCCAAACGAGCCAACCAATGTTTAAACCGTGCACACATCGAGGTTGAACAGCTCATGTTGGAGCGGCTGCAAAAGGAACCGGAGTTGTCGATTCACTCGATCGATTTTCTTTCCTGGCTGCATCACGAATTTTATTCGCGTCTGCCGGAGGAACTTCATTTCAGCGAGGATCACCAAAGCCGCAAGTATCGTATCATCCCGGGCGCGTTGCGGGACTTTGACGTTGATGTTGGACGGCATCAGCCGCCCCATTTCAAGGCCTTGCCGGAAATACTTGCGCGATTTGAAGCGTTCTATCGCGACGACCAGATTCTGCCAACAAACCAGCTCATCGCACTGGCAGCGGCCCACCACCGCCTGACTTGGATTCATCCGTTCGGTGATGGCAACGGACGTGTTACCCGGTTGTATTCTCATGCCTGGCTCGTCCGTTGCAAAGTTGATAGTTTTGGCCTTTGGACACTTTCGCGTGGACTGGCCCGTTACCGCAAAGAATATTATGAACATCTCAGCAATGCGGACAGCGTGCGCTGGAACGACTTGGATGGCCGGGGTAATCTTTCGGACCGCGCTTTAGGTGAATTCTGCCGATTCATGCTCAAGGCGATGCTGGATCAGATCGAATTCATGTCTGGCCTGCTCCAATTCCAAAACCTAAGCACGCGCATTGAACGGTATCTCCAATTTGAGACCTTGAAGTTGGAGGGTAAAACCCGGGATCGGCTCGCCCGACTGCTAAAGGCTGCCTTGATAGAGGGGGAAATCGAACGTGGCCGCGTGGGTGAGATCGTGGGGCTGAGCAGCACCGCGGGTCGCGAAATCATCCGCCTCGCCTTACGTGAAGGTCTGCTTAATTCTCAAAGTGAGAAAGGACCACTTTCACTCGTATTTTCAGCCAAGACGCTGGAAAGCTATTTTCCCAAACTCTACCAAGATTTGCCAACTGAAAACGCCTGATGACGCGCCATCAGTCATTAATAGTTAGCACCCACCAGCCGGACAGTCTCGTTTAAGCACCCATTAATTCCCCTTTAAAGCCATCCCGGACACGTTGCATACACCGCTCCGCATCAAACATCAGTTCGTCAAACCGGATCCGGACCAATCAAATCAGCCACGGTGAGTCATGGGCGTGACAATTCCAAACGAAGATTTTGTTGAATTTGCTCTCGCCAAATGTTCATCACTTGCGCCTGCTCTGCATAGTCGGACCATTTTACAGCCGCGGCGCAAACTTCCTCCACAATGGTCTCGGCACGACCGCGTTTCATCGAGGCGCTTTTGGCACAGGCGCGAAAATCCGCCAGCGTGAATCCATCCCGCTTGCCGTTCATCGTCATCTGGTGCGTTGCTGTCCAGGTACCGGTTGGATTGTAACTATAGGTCAAATCAAAGGCGGGCGCCAGCGACCAACGACCGGTCTTGTCCATCAGAAAAGCGATATTCTTGACGTGATCGTCCTGGTTGCGGGCGATGATGTTGAAGGCCATCCGCCGGAACTGCTGTTCGATTGCTTCCATCGGCAAATTCAATTGCCGAATCACCAGCAACGCCTGCTCATAGGCATACGCGCCAGCGTGGTTAAAATCAAAGTGAGCGAGAGCGCACAATGATTGCATGTGTAATTTCTCACCGCCTGCGAGCCGGTCAAAACGCCTGGACATGAAATGTCGCCGGCCGTTTTCTTCCAGTAAACGGCACTCACTCATGGTCACCCCCGCCGCTTTCGCCATTAAGGAATAGGCATATTCGATTGCTCCGTAGCCTTTCGGGTCTTCCAGTTCCTTGTCCTGGTTACCCACCACGCCGTCAAATTTCAGCAGCCAGTAATCAAATCCCTTTCCCGCCGTGATCTGCCCGGAACGGACCTCGTTGGTCTCACGGTTCCAGGCAATGACCGCCTTGGCCCGCGCACCACCAGCGGAAGTGCCGACGCGCAAGATGTCGTTCAAAGCATTTTTTCTGCTCGCGCTGGCAAAAGTGGCTTTCAGAGTTTTGCGATGGCTCAGAACCTCCGACGCCAGTTTGACCAGGGCATCAATTTCAATCTTCCGAGCCGGCTGCGCTTTTGGCCCCAACGCCGGCACGAACTCCAGTGCCCCCATGCCGCGCGCCCCAACATAGCAGAGCCGTTCCACTGCGTTAAAACTGTCGGGTGTCCGCCCCTGCGTTGCCAGCCAGGCATCAATCAAGGCGTGGCCAAACCGATCCGGCAAAGAGTCCGCCAGCAAACCGGGCAGGCCGTGAAACGTCACCTGCGGTAATTCCGGGAAAACATACACCCGGTCGGTGAGCGGCATGGTGATGGGTGATATCTCGATTCCGCTTTGCGCAAACGCCGGGTCATATTGGAACGCTGCGTAGTTGCTCCCATCCGCCAAGGAAACGGCCCCAATGGTTCGTCCCCAAAGTTTGACCTCGGCCATGGTCATGATTCATCCCCCCATTGCCATTTTTTGGCTGATGACTTGTTCGCTTTAATTCTGGAGGCGCGCCGACGTTCCTTGCCGCGCAGCTTCAATTGCGCAACCGGACTGGGTACGGGTTCTGGGATGAGAACGTCAAAACGATCAATCACATCCAACGCGCGACACACCCGGATGAAACCCGACAGCTGCGTCGCCACATTTCCCAATTCCAGCCGTTGCACTGTGCTCTTTGAAACGCCAGCCTCCGTCGCAAGTTGGATCTGTGTAAGGTTTCGCTCCAAACGTGCCCTCGCCATACGATCACCGATTTCCTTCAGAATGGCTTCATCAGTGGCTTGTTTCGCAAACTTCATAACGCATCAAATATGATGTATTAAATGTTAAATGTCAACTAAAGCATCATAATAGATGCTATATATTCAATCCAATCAATTATGATTTGGCCCATTTTGCGCGGCGAATTTTCCAATTCGCCGCGTGTTTTGCGGTGAATAATAGCTTTATTCACCGCAAAAGAACCTGTCGGCGATTTGCATGGCTTTTGCCCACCATGCGTTAACCAGGCTTTAACGCCCCGCTAAAACCATCTCGGACGCGTTGCATACACCGCTCCGCATCAAACATGAGGTCTTCAAAGCGGAACCATTCCTGGTTCCCGCCGAAAAAAGCTCCTTTCGCGGGATCAAACCGGATTCGGACTTTCTGCTCATTCGCATCAAACACGTCGAACCGCAGACGCAAATCCGCGATATCATATGCCGGTTGCCCCGACGGGCGATCTTCCTGGAGCTGCACCTGCAGACCGGCCGCGACCAGCTCGCGATACAGTCGCCGTTCCGGTTCGCGCACCAGGCTCAATTCGTCCAGGGTTCGCGCTTCCTCGAACGCCAGCCGGGTTGTCACCCGGAAATACTGCGGATGTCCGAATTCATTGGGCGACAAAATTGCCTCACGCTCGCAGAGTGTTCCCAGTTCAAACCAGGCATAAAGCCCCTGGCTCCGGCCGGTTCCCGGGGGTTGAGGTTTAATTTGCAATCGCTCGCCGACTTTGAAATTTCTGACCGGCCCCCAATAGCGAACACCGGCTGCCTTGCCAAACTGGGTTTTGCTCTGGAAAAACACGATGAAATCCGCCCGCAACCGCACCCCCTGCAACTCAGCGTAGGGCATATGGTAAATCCGATGCTTTCGGATAAATTCCAGCTGTTCTGGGGAGGCGATGATTCCCATGAAGCCATATTCGAGCGACTGTTTGATCCGCTGACGTTCATCTTCCGAGCCAAGTTCGATGGCCCGATCCTCCTCGGTCTCGCTGGTGCGCTTGAGCAGTTGATCCAACACCCCGTTAACCAGATCTGTTCGCTCAGGCAAAAACGGCAAGCCGCCGACCCCAACCTTGGCGATCGACGTGAAGAATTTATTCTGTTCTGCATCCGGGCGCATGTTGGGGTACAACACAAAGGCGGCCACACTTTTTTGGATGAAGGGACGCTGCCCCAGATCCCAAATCGTCTGGTCACTGTTGACTGGATTGGCACTGCTGAGCTGACCGTAAACGATCTGGTCGCGGTAAGCGTGCATCCGGTTGATGGCATCCTCCGGCGGACCGGGAGCACCAAATCGGCCGATATAGTCGCCATCGTCCGCAAACCGATATTTGGCATCGAAAATATAATGGTAAGCCCGCCGATTTCCGGCCTTGGTGATTTCCAGCATGTTGTCGGGGAACCAATTCCCCGTGGGCGAAGATTCCCGGGGATTATAAACCAGGTGAAGGCGCTCACCCGCTTTCGAGCGCAACACCAGTTGTGAGGTAACGCCCTTTTGCAATTTCACGGCAATCCCCTTGCGATCCACTTGGAGCCAGTTGGGCTTTTCCACCTGATCGCAATGTCGCCGCAGCAAACTGCCCAATTTGATAAAGCACCACATTTCATAGAGCGTTGAGAGCTCCTTCTCGGACAGGTCAAACGGACCCCCTCGAATTTCCAGGCTGGAAAGGAGGTCCAAAAACGCCTTGAAAAACTCCCGGTATCCGGGCGCCATATGGAGCGCCAATGATTGCACGGGCGTCGTTAGCGACGCCGACACCTCGCGCAAAAAGGCGGCATCCAGATCCACCCGCAGTTCGCGGCTGACCTCCCGCAGTTTCTGCCCCCAAAGGTCTTGATCGGCGGAGTTTTCCGCATGCAACCGTTCCAGGCTGTTGCGCACCCGCCGCCGCAGGACGGCCAACGCCCATTTCACGAATTGATTTTCAATGGTGTTATAGGAAAGCACCTTCTTCTCCACCGGCAGCACGCGGGCACGATAGGTTTGGCCATGGACTTTGAAATGGCCCACCTCCGCCGGCGCACATTGTTGGGCGTGAACCCGGACGTAACGCAGTACCGTGGCCCCGCGCCGGGTAGGCTGGTTGGCCCGACGGATCTGTTCATCCACTTCGATCCGGGTGCGCGGAGCCTGCCGGATCCGAGCAAAGGCTTTCTGCAAATCCCCAAACAGAAACCTGATATTTTCCAGCCATTCCACCTCACCCGGCTTGATTCCCCGGCGGCGGCTGGCCTTGTGATACGTGAACTGCCCGATCTCATGGGCCAGACAACGGACCTCATGGTTTAAATCAGCCCGGAGGGCTGCCAGATCCTTCCGGTAATCAATCTTGCTCGGGAATACCTCGAGCCCGATTTTCAACAGACTTTTTCCGCCGTGGGTTAAATCCAGATCCAGATAACCCGCTTGTGAGCCCACATTCAGCACACAGGAAAGCACCCGGCTCTTCGAAAATTGTCTCAGCTTGTCAGGCAACTGCCGGCCGGGCGATTCCAGTTTTATCAACGAGGGTTTTAAATCGGAATCCAACAGCTCCACGGTGAACTCGTAATCGGTCTCTTCAAAGAACGCCGGTTCAATCTTCATGCCCGGCTGATAATCAAATTTGCCTTGCAGGGTCTCGAACCGGATCGGGGACTGGCAGGGAGAAATCGATAAACGGGCGCTGGTCGGCGCAGAACGCATCGGCCGCTGTGGGCCACGAATCTCAATGGCCAGACGATCTGGACATTCAATCCGTAACAATTTTTCGCGTTGAGCCATGCAGTCCGGTTCAGCTGGCCCAATAGCCACTGTCGTAAACACAAAACACGACGTCACCGGGCTGCATCGCGTTCCATCTGGCCTCATTTTGCGGTCCAGGCTCCGCGCCCCAGGCATAAACACCCCCCGCCTTGGCTTTGAATTCAGGGATTTTAGCCTCCAGTTCCTTGGGCGCACGTTGCGCTAAAATCTCCTCTTTAACGGGATTGATGATCGAATCGACCAGATGTTGTCTGGCGGCCGAATTACCCGCGGTGAAGACGAAAACCTGTTTCATTTCTGATAGTGGGTGTATTTGTGCGCCTTGCCCCTGACCAAATGCGCAGGATATTTCTGGCGGTTTTTCTGCAGTTTATCGAACGCAGCCTCCAGCAGGTCAACGTCCAATTTGTCAGCCAGCCGGACCAGATAAATCAGCGTGTCGCCGAGCTCTTCCTGGATTTCCCGCTTTTTGGCATCACTCAAACGCTTGCTTTGGGCTTCGGTCAGCCACTGGAAATGTTCAACGATCTCGGCCGTCTCGCCGATGAGCGCCATGGCCAGGTTTTTGGGGGAATGAAATTTGTCCCAGTCGCGTTCCGCGGCGAATTTGCGCAGGGCCATTTTCAGCGTCTTGAGATCGCGTTCGGAGACAGACATGGGCGGATCCATTTTACCCGGCTTTGGCACGCGCAGTATTTGACACCTCCTGGTCCATCCAAACAACGCAATTTTTCACCCTTGACCGGGGGGCTTGGAAGCTGGAAGCATTGAAACGAGACAAATTATCCGCGAAGACACATATTTGGCAGAGCCTTTTGGTTAACAGGGTGTTGAAAAACGACTTTTCGACCACATTTTCATGCAAAAAGCCCAATGATTTTGATGGTCGTTTTTTCAAAACATGGCTTTTTCAGCTTGTTAATGGGCGATCGTTTTGTCCACCTTGCCCTTTTGGAGCAGAGCTTTGCCCAAGTTGTTGCGGGCGTCCGCATAGTCGGGATTGATTTGCAGCGCCTTTTGGAAATGGGTGATCCCTTCGTCCACCCTGCCCTTCTGGCAAAGAGCGCAGCCCAAGTTGTTGTGGGCTTGCGCGAAGTCGGGATTGATTTGCAGCGCCTTTTGAAAATGGGTGATCGCTTCGTCCACGCTGCCCTTGTTAAACAGAGCATTGCCGAGGTTGTTGTGGGCTTCCGCGAAGTCGGGATTGATTTGCAGCGCCTTTTGAAAATGGGTGATCGCTTCGTCCACATTCCCCTTTTGGAGCAAAGCGTTGCCGAGATTGTTGTGGGCTTGCGCGAAGTCGGGATTGATTTGCAGCGCCCTTTGGAAATGGGTGATCGCTTCGTCCACGCTGCCCTTGTTAAACAGGGCGGTGCCGAGGCCGGTGTGGGTTTCCGCCAAGTCAGGCATGATTTGGAGCGCCTTTTGGTAATGAACAATCGCTTCATCCACACTTCCATTTTTGAGCAGGGCGTTGCCGAGGTTCTTGTGGACTTCCGCGAAGTCGGGTATGATTTGGAGCGCCTTCTGGTAATAACCAATCGCTTCGTTGACACTGCCCTTTTTGAGCAGGGCGTCGCCGAGGTTCTTGTGGGCTTCCGCGTTGTCAAGCGTGCAAACCAGGGCGTGTTTCCACAACGACTCGCTGTCGCGCCAGTATGAAGTCTGTTTCCAGGCGTGGCCCATCAAGGCGGCAATCACTATGCCTGCCGCCGCCCCAAGCACCACGCGGCGGTGACGCCAGCCGGCGCACAAATCTGCCGCCGCCCAGGTCAGCAACAGATACAAGCCGATCTGCGGCAGATAGGTGTAGCGGTCCGCCCGCGCCTGCGCTCCCACCTGAACGATCCCAATCACTGGCGTCAGCATGATGAGATACCACAGCCAGCCGGTCAAAAGATAGGGGCGACGGCGCCAGACAAGAGCGCCCGCGGAAATCCCGGCCAACAGAACCAGTGATGACACCGCGCCTGAAACTCCAACGTCCCCGGCGGTAAACGGATATAAAACCGCCAGACCCGACGGCCAGAACATCTGGCCCAAATAAGCCACATAGGAGATGAATGAATTGCCCACGCGCAAGGGGATGGAAATCTGCTCGAACGACAGGATGGCATCTGTCTGGGTAAAAATCGTGACCACACCCGACACGACGGCTAATCCGAACAAGGGCAGCTTTTCAAGAAACAGGGTTGAGAGTTGAGGGTTGAGGGTTGAGGGTTCCCCCTTTTTTTCACCCGTCACCCGCCACTGGTCACTGGCTTGCCGCGCCGGAACAGGGTGAAATCGGGCCACCCTTCCTAACGGCCAGTAGTCCAGCAGCAGCAACACAAACGGCAGCGTCACCAGCATCGGCTTGCACATGAGGCCCAACGCAAAAAACAACAGCACCAGACCATAGTCGAGAGTCCAGAGTCGAGCCATCTTTGCTTCGCTCCCAGCTTCGCTCCGCTTCGCCGCAGCCAGGCGCCGCGCCAAGGGGTCGCGGGCTGGAATTGCTTGTGCTCTCGACTCTCGACCCTCGACTTTCGACCGTCTGTGAACATACCGGACATAAGCCCCGATGGTCAGCATGAAGAACAGTCCGCTGAGAACATCCTTGCGTTCCGCCACCCACGCCACCGATTCCACCCGCAACGGATGGATCGCAAATACCGCGGCCACAAACGCGCTGCGCCAGAGGAACCCCGTCATCCGCCGCAGCACGAGAAAGAGCAGGATCGCCGTTGCCGTGTGTAGCAGGATATTGGTGAGATGATGGCCGCCGGCATTCAACCCATACAACTGGCAGTCCAGCATGTGTGACAGCATCGTTAGCGGATGCCAGTTGCCCCCCACGCTATGAGTAAACGCCCACTCGATCCCTTTCAGGTTCAGCCCACGGGTGACTGCGGGATTTTCATACACGTACGCCTGGTCGTCGTAGTTGACAAACTCGTGCCGCAGTGTCTGGCCGAAGACGGCAAACGTGATCGCCGCCAAAAAAATGCAGACCCCGGGAACCAGCCAGCGGTCATGTCCCCCGGCCGCAGGGCATTCTGATTTCAGTGAGCGGGAGTCGGCCACTTCCGGCGTTTCACCGGCCGGCGAAACTGATGCGCTGGAACGCACGGCCGGGGTTTGCTTCTTCAATCTTCGACTCATGGGGTTGAACACATGAATAAGAAAACCCGCGCGGAGGGACAAATAAAAAACGGATTTTTATACCATTTCGTGTTTGACGGCAGTGCGCGGAAGGGCGAAAACAAGCCTGCCGATGAAACTGAAAGACTTGGTTCTCTGGTTGTGTGTGGCGGCGCTTCTGGCCACCGAGGTTTTTCTCTTTCGAGCCACAAGCCAGAAGGAAGCGGCGGGCGTCCAGTTGCGTGAGTCGCAACAGAAGGTTGCACAGTTGCAGTCGGATCTGGACAAGCTCAAAAATTCGAGCGTCGCCACGTTGAGCACGGAGAACGCCCGGCTGCGCGCCGAAAACCAGGGTTTAACCCAGAAATTTTCCCAACTACAGGCTGAAAACAACCGTTTGCGCGGGGTGAGCCAGCAACTAACGCAGCAATTACAGACCTCGCGCGATGCCGCGCAGCAGCAGCAGGAGCAGTTGCAGCAAATGCAGTCCGAAAATCAGCAGGCCAGTTCCACGACTGAACCATCAGCGGAACCATCAATGTCCCCGGCCGCCCAGTTCAACGCCTGCATCAACAATCTGCGGCAAATTGACGCGGCCAAACAGGAATGGGCTTTGGAAAATGACAAAACTGCCGATGCCATTCCGTCCGCCCAGGATCTGTTGCCTTATTTTCCCAACCTGGTTTTCCCGGTTTGCCCTTCCGGCGGCACCTATACGATCAATGCGGTCGGTGTGCCGCCGACTTGTTCAGTCCCCGGACACGTCCTGCCACAGTGATCCGCCTTTTTTCAATTTTCATTCTTGGCTTTTGCCGTCATTCCCCTAGACTTTCCGTTCCATGATTGACACGGACATTGAATTACTGAAGGGCATCGCAAACCAGTTGCGGATTCACTCGATCACCTCGACGACCGCGGCGGGCAGCGGGCACCCGACTTCGTGCTGCTCGGCGGCGGATGTGATGGCCACGCTGTTTTTCGGCCACATGCGTTACGACGCGAAGAATCCCCACTACCACAACAACGATCGTTTCATTCTTTCCAAGGGCCACGCCGCGCCGCTGCTGTATGCCGCCTGGGCGGAAACCGGTTTGTTCCCGGCCGGCGAATTGTTGAAGCTCCGCCAGTTTGGTTCCGACCTCGAAGGCCATCCGACGCCGCGACTGCCCTTCGTGGACGTGGCGACCGGTTCGCTCGGCCAGGGCTTGAGCGTGGGCGCCGGCATGGCGCTCGCCGCGCGGCTCGACCATCTGGATTACAACACCTACGTCCTGCTCGGCGACGGCGAAATCGCCGAAGGCTCGGTCTGGGAAGCGGCGTCGTTTGCGGGCATTTACAAGCTAAACAATTTGATCGCCATCGTGGACGACAACCGCCTCGGCCAAAGCCAGGCGACGGCGTTTGGCCACGACGTCAACGTTTACCGGAAACGCTTTGAAGCCTTCGGCTGGCGCGTCGAGGACGTTGACGGCCACGACATCGAGGAAATTTTGGAAGTGCTCAGCGGCGTGGGACTGAATGATCAACCGCTCTGCATCATCGCAAAAACTTACAAGGGCGCGGGCGTTTCATTTTTGCAGGACCAGGATGGCTGGCATGGCAAACCGCTGAACCAGGCGGAAGCCGCCAAAGCCATTGCCGAACTTCAGCCCAGCTCGAAATCCGGCATCGGCGTTCCCATTCCCGCGCCGGCCCAATTGCCCGCGCCAAAACTTGCCGCGTCCGCGGGCTATCCGCCGACCAATTATAAACCCGGCGACCTGGTGGCGACGCGCGAAGCCTACGGCACCGCGCTCGCGCGCATCGGCGAAACGGATCAGCGCATCGTCGCGCTGGACGGCGACACGAAGAATTCCACCTACGCCGACAAGTTTTTCAAAAAATTCCCGGACCGCTCCATCGAATGTTTCATTGCCGAGCAAAACATGGTCGGCGTGGCCACCGGTTTTGGCGCGCGCGGCAAGGTGCCGTTTGCGTCCACGTTCGCGTGTTTTTTCACCCGCGCGTATGACCAGATTCGCGTCGCGGGCATTTCGCAGGCGAACCTCAAGCTCGCCGGCTCGCACGTCGGCGTGAGCATCGGCGAAGATGGCCCGTCGCAAATGGCGCTCGAAGACATCGCCATGATGCGCGCGATTGCCGGCAGCGCGGTGCTGTATCCCAGCGAAGCCGTGAGCACGGAAAAGTTGGTCGAGCAAATGGCGCAAACGAAGGGGATTTGTTTCCTGCGCACGTCCCGTCCTAAAACCCCGGTGATTTACGGCAACGACGAACCATTCCCCATCGGCGGCGCCAAAGTGTTGCGTCAGAACGCGGGCGACAAGGTCACCGTTGTCGCCGCGGGCGTGACGCTTCACGAAGCGCTCAAGGCCGCCGACGCACTGAAGGCCGAAGGCATCGGCATCACGGTCATTGACGCCTACAGCATCAAGCCGCTCGGCAGGGATGTCATCAAGGCTGCCGCGCAAAAGACCGGCAACACCGTCATCACGGTCGAAGATCATTACCTCGAAGGCGGTTTGGGCGATGCGGTGGCGGGCGAACTCAGTGCGGATGGGATTAAAGTCCACAAGCTGGCGGTGACGTCGCTGCCGCGATCCGGCAAACCGGTGGAATTGCTCGCGCACTTCGGCATTGACGCCGCGGGCATTGTGAAAAAAGTCAAGGCGCTTTAACCGCAAGGAATTGGGGCAAGCCGCGTTGGGTTTACCCGTGTCCATCCGTGGTTAAAGAAAAAGCTTTGCGGCGCTCTGCGTCCTCGGCGTCTCTGCGTTGAAGGTGTTCTCCGTTTGGTTGCGGCCCATCGCGCTGCGTTTTGGCGGTCCCAATTTCCACCCATTGCCAGCAACGCATTTCTGGGGCACATTGGCGGTGGTAATGGGTTATGAGCGAAACGGTAAAATTCCTCAAAGGCAAATTGCTGCTGGACGGCGGCGTTTTGAGCGGCTCCTTTTTCCATCACACGGTGGTGCTGGTTTGCGAGCACAATGCCGAGGGGGCTTTTGGCCTCGTGCTCAACCGCGCCGCCGGCAACAAGGTGGGTGAAGTGCTCGTGGCCAACCTGCCCGACCGGCTTCGGGAATCGCCGCTTTTTCTCGGCGGGCCGGTGCAGCCGACCGCGTTGAGCTTCTTGCACGCGGATAGTTTCATCCCCGACGCGAATGTGTTTCCGAATTTGAGCCTTGGTCATTCACTGGATGATCTGTTGGAAATCGGCGAATCGTTTTCAGCGGAGAAAAAAGTCAAGATGTTCGCGGGCTACGCCGGCTGGTCGCCCGGCCAGCTGGAAACCGAAATAAAACGCCGGGCGTGGCTCACGTTCCCCGCGTCGCTCGAACTTGTCTTTGAAACGCCGCCCGAACAACTCTGGCACAAAATCCTGAAAAGCAAGGGCGGCTGGAAAAACAAGCTCCTCTCCCAGATGCCCGAAGATTTGTCAATGAACTGATTGCCTGCGTATGAAAAACGAATTTGTGGCCGATGGCTTTCAATGGTTTATGCGTGGGAAAAAGGCCGCCGGGTGGGAATCCGTTGAAAAGGAATACGCTGCCGAACTTGCACGGGCCGATCCGCAGCAAAAGCGTCAAATCCGCGAGCGGATGGTGGAGGAATATTTGCGGCGCGGAAAAATCGAGGGCCACAAACCATCGCCGGGAACTTTGTGGTGAAATCAATTCGCCTCGACGCGCAATAGAGCCGCGCCTGATTTTGCCAGAACTTCCGTCCGTTCCAGACTCGCGGGAATCAAACTAAATTGTCCGGCGGACAACTTCACCGAAGTCGAACCGCTGGTGATTTCAACTTCACCCCGGGTAGCCGCAACAATTTGCAATTTCTTCGGCTTCAGCCAGTCATGGGCGCCGGGATTGAGCTTCCAGGTTTCGACCTTGAACAGCGGGTCGTCCACGAGTGAACGGCGTTGGACTAAAGTGTCACCGGTGAATTTGCCTTGCACGAGCGCCGGCTCGAAATCGTTGAAATCAATGCTTGCGAGTGATTGGGCAATGTGCAACTCGCGCGGTTTGCCGTCCAGCCCGACGCGGTTCCAATCGAATACCCGGTAAGTGGTGTCCGAGTTCTGCTGGATTTCAAAAATCACCAGGCCGGCGCCGATGGCGTGGACGCGGCCGCTGGGCAGGAACATCGCGTCGCCCGCGCGCACGGGAACGTGGTGGAAACATTCCGCCACTTCGCCGGTCCTGATTTTTTTCTCAAATTTCGCGCGCGTGACTCCGCGTTTCAGCCCGACAAATAATTCCGCGCCGGGCGCGGCATCGGCGATGAACCACATTTCGGTCTTCGGCTCGCCGCCAAGCTCAGCGGCCTTGCCCGCGGGCGGATGGACTTGCAGTGAAAGTTTTTCCCGCGCATCGAGAATTTTGCAGAGCAGCGGAAAGCGGTTTTCGTTTGCCGGTTTTGCGTCGCCGAGCAATTCGGCGCGATGATTTTCCATCAACCAGCGCAGATTTTTCCCGGCCAGCGGGCCATTGGCAATGACGCTGGCGTCGCCGGGCCGGTCGCTGATTTCCCATGATTCGCCAATCGGCCTGTCCGCCGGCAGTTTCTTTTGGTAGAGCCGTTCCATTCCGCGTCCGCCCCAGACGCGCGCTTTGAAAATGGGATGAAAAGTGAACGGATAAAGCACTGGGAATTATGCGGCCGATGCCTGGGGAACAACACCGTTCACGGCCGGCTCGGTATTTTCGATGAAATGCCCGTGCGCGCGGAATTTCGCGTAACGTTTTTTCAGCCGTTCGGCCGGCGGCATCGCAGCGAGTTCACTCAAGTGTTTGAGCAGATGGGTCTTCAAATTTGCGGCGGCTTCAACGGTGTCGTTATGCGCGCCGCCCAGCGGTTCGGGAATGATTTCGTCCACGAGGCCGAGTTCGAGCAGGTCTTTGGCGGTGATTTTGAGGGCCTCGGCGGCTTTCGGCGCGGCGGCGCGGTCTTCCCAAAGAATGGCCGCGCAGCCTTCGGGGCTGATGACCGAGTAATAGGCATTCTCCAAAATCAACACGCGGTCGGCGACGCCGATGCCGAGCGCGCCGCCCGACCCGCCTTCGCCGATGACCGCGGCGATGATGGGCACTTCCAACAGCATCATTTCGCGGAGATTGACGGCGATGGCCTCGGCGATGTGGCGTTCCTCCGCGCCGATGCCGGGATACGCGCCGGCAGTGTCAATGAGCGTGATGACGGGCAGGCCGAATTTGTTGGCGAGCCGCATCAAGCGCAGCGCCTTGCGGTAGCCTTCAGGATGGGCACAGCCGAAATTGCGCAGAATATTTTCCTTCGTGTCGCGGCCTTTTTGCGTGCCGATGACGACGACGCGGTATTCGCCCAGTTTCGCAAAGCCGCCCACCATCGCGCGGTCTTCGGCAAACAGCCGGTCCCCGTGCAGTTCATGAAAATCGGTGAACGTCTTTTCCAGGTAATTCAGGGTGTAGGGACGTTTGGGGTGCCGCGCCAGTTGGACGCGCTGCCACGCGTTGAGGTTTAAAAAAATCTGGCGGCGGGTTTCCTCCAGTTTCTTTTCGATGAGTTGGATTTCTTCCTCAATGCTGATGTCCAGCGCATGCGTTTCCGGGTGTTTGCGGAGTGCATCCAGCTTGTCTTGCAGTTCGATGATCGGCTTCTCGAAATCGAGCTGGTGTTTCATGCGTCGGGAAAGTTATAGGTTCTTCGCTCTGCAATCAATTCGAATTCCATCAATGTAAAAAAAAGGCCGGACTTTCGTCCGGCCCCCGCGGTGACGAGGTTTAAACGCCTTCACCGAGGCGCTCAGAAGGGTGGCGCGACCAACTTGGGGTCGCTGTCCGAGCCGCGCCACGAGCAAAACCTCTATGCCAACCCTAAACGAACAGCGAAATCCTTCATACGCTACAATTGCATAGACCAAGTAAGAATGCAAATGGTTCAAAAATTTGTCAAATATTTTTGCGCGTTTTAACTCAGTGAAAAATCGCTGAAAATTATCGTGTGTGTCTTAAATTGAGTCACTCGCGCCAAAGGCGTGCGACCTTTGGAGATAAGCGACTCGCGTAATGCTGCTTCCTTACCAGTGCCCGACACCAGCACCCAAACCCGCTTTGCCGCCGCAATTACTGCATAGCCGAGCGTAACGCGATTTGGCGGCGGCTTGGGCGAATTTTTCACCGCGCGATAAATTGCCCTGTCTGAAATTAAGACATCCGGTTCGCCGGGAAAAAGTGACGCCACGTGGCCGTTCTCGCCCATGCCGAGAAAAATAATATCCAAAATCGGCTGGCCGGCTTCATTCAATGGCGCGATTTGGGTAATCTCTGTTGAGGCCGCTGTTGCCGCCGCTTCCGGCGAATCCTCGCCGCGAATGCGATGAATTTGCACATCGGCAATTTTCAACGGCGCGAACAGGAATTTTCTGGCGATGGCAAAATTACTTTCCGCATCGGCGGGCGGCACGCAACGCTCGTCCGCCCAGAAAAAATGGACGCGCTCGAAGGAAACGGCGCGCGTTTTGGCCTGCTCGACGGTCGCGGCGAAGAATTTTTGCGTGATGCGTCCGCCGGAAAGCGCCACGCAATGCGGTTTGCCCGCTCGGTTCGCCGATTCAATTTCGTCCAGCCACGCGCTGGCGACGGCTTGCGCCAGTTCGTCGGTGCTGGCGAAGGAAATCAGTTCAAGTTTTTTCACTTTATCATCTGCGGCTCGTGCCACACATGGCCGCTTGGTGCGAGCAAATCATCGGCGGCGACCGGACCCCACGAGCCCGCCGCGTAAAACTCGCGGTTCGTCAGCGGCTTGCCATCCCAACCGGCCCGGATGGAGTCCACGATTTTCCACGCGGTTTCCACTTCGTCGCGCCGGATGAACAGCGTGGCGTCGCCGGCAATGGCATCGAGCAGCAGCCGTTCGTAGGCTTCGGGCGTATAGGCGCCAAACTCGGCGTCATAACTGAAGTGCATCCGCACGGGGCGCACGCCGAGGCTCATGCCGGGCACCTTGCCGTTGAAGTGCAGGGAAATTCCTTCGTTCGGCTGGAGCCGGAGCGCCAGCGCGTTGGCGTCGAGTTTCGGGCCGCATTGCGCGGCAAACAGCACATGCGGCGTGGGGCGAAACTGAACCCGCACTTCGCTCGCGCTTTGCGGCAGGTATTTTCCGGTGCGCAAATAAAACGGCACGCCCGACCAGCGCCAGTTGTCAATGAAGAGCTTCAAGGCGACGTAGGTTTCCACGTTGGAATCGGGCTTCACTTTCGGTTCCTGCCGGTAACCCGGCACCGGCTGCCCGTCCACCGTGCCGGCGAAGTATTGGCCGCGCACGACCTGCTTCGCCACGTCGCCGGGACCCAGCGCGCGAATGGACCTCAGCAGTTTCACCTTTTCGTCGCGGATGGATTCGGCTTCGAGCGACACGGGCGGTTCCATCGCCATGAGCGCGAGAACCTGGAGCATGTGATTTTGCACCATGTCACGCAACGCGCCGGCCTCCTCGTAATAACCGCCGCGCTGGCCCACCCCGGATTTTTCGCTGACGGTGATTTGCACATGATCAATCAGGTTGCGGTCCCAGAGCCGTTCGAAAATGGAATTGGAAAAGCGGAACATCAAAATGTTCTGCACCGTTTCCTTGCCCAAATAATGGTCGATGCGGCAGACCTGCTGCTCGTGGGCGAAGCGGGTCAGTTCCCGGTTCAGCGCGCGGGCGGAGGCCAGGTCGTGGCCAAACGGCTTCTCGACGACGATGCGCTGCCAGGCGGAACCTTCCTTGTTCAACAAGCCGGCCCGATGGATTTGCTCCACGACTTCGCCGAACTGGCTGGGCGAGGTGGCCAGATAAAACAAGAGCTTCTCCCGTAACGGGCCGCTGCCGAACGAGGTCAGCCGTTCTTCCAGTTTTTTGTAAGCCGCCGCGTCGGTGATGTCGCCCTGGCAATAAAACAAACTGGCCGCGAACTCGCGCCAGACGTTTTCATCCACCGGCTTGGTGCGGGAAAATTGGTCGAGCGCGGCGCGCAATTCCGCGCGCCACGACTCGTCGGTTTTTTCCCGCCGCGCGAAACCGATGATGCGGAACGTGGACGGCATCTGCTTTTCCTTGCACAGGTGGTAAAACGCCGGGATGAGTTTGCGCGCGGTCAAATCGCCGCTGGCGCCGAAGATGACGATGGAGCAGGGTTCGAGTGTCTTGCGTTCGGAGCCCATGTGGCAGGGCGGCGAGTCGGCCGGTAAAATCGAATTGTTCACGAGGCCAACCATGGCGCAACCAACGGCAAATTTCAACGCTTCTTGTGGCGTACGTTTCGGAAGATCGCCCCGATAACGAACCTTGCGGCGGTGACAAGGAAACCGCGCGAAGCCCCCGGCCGGCAGCGGGCAAGTTTGATAAACTCATGTGTGAATTTGAGGCCGGACGACAGGCTGAAATACTGTGTGAATTTTCCAAATCTTGCACACTTGACTTCCGCTGCCGTCGGCGATTCTACAAAACATTTTCCTCGTCCACCTGCCGCGCAATTTCTTCGCCGATGGTCAACGCCGCCGTCGCCGCCGGACTGGGCGCATTAAGTACATGCAGCGCCCGGCGCCCGCGCACGAAACTGAAATCCTGTACCAGCGTGCCATCGGGCGACATGGCCTGCGCCCGCACACCCGCGCCACCGGTTTCCAAATCCTCCGTCCGTACTTCCGGCACGAGGCGTTGGAGCGACGCGCAGAAGAGCTTTTTGCTGAACGACCGCTTCAACTCCTCCCAGCACATCCGCTTGTGCCCGCCCAAAAATTTCCACAAGCCGCCGAAGGAAAGCGCGTCGAACAGGTCGGCCGGATTCACGTCCGTTTTTTTGTACCCCTCACGCGCGAAGGCCAGCACGGCGTTTGGCCCGGCCTCGATGCCGCCATGAATGAGCCGCGTGAAGTGGACGCCGAGGAACGGAAACTGCGGGTCGGGCACGGGATAAATCAAATGTCTCACCAGGTGCTGACGTTCGGGCTTGAGTTTGTAGTATTCGCCGCGGAACGGAACGATGCGCACCTCGCGCTTCTCACCCGCCAATTCGCTCACGCGGTCGCAATGCAGTCCGGCACAGTTCACCAGAAAGTCCGCCTCGAATTCGCCCGCGACCGTCCCGGCAACCCAGCCGTTGCTGGTCGGGCGCAGTTTTGTGACCTTCGCATTCGTCACGGCCCGGCCGCCTTGCGCGGATATTTTCTTCAGCAAGGCTTCGCAGACCTTCGGATAATCCACGATGCCTTCCTGCGGCACGCGCAAGCCCGCCACGCCCGCCACGTGCGGCTCGATTTCGAGCATTTCCCCGCAGCTCAGCCATTTCAAATCCTGCAGACCGTTTTGCCGGCCGCGCTCGTGGAGATTTTTGAGCCGCTCGACTTCCGTGTCGTCCACCGCCACGACGAGTTTGCCGCAAATTTCATGCGGCACGCCATTATCACGGCAGAACGCCACCATTTCCTGAATCCCCTGCACGGCCATGCGCGCCTTGATCGAACCGGGCCGGTAGTATAGCCCGCAATGCAACACGCCGCTGTTGTTGCCGGTCTGATGCCGGCCAACCTGTGGTTCCTTCTCCAAAACCGTGACGCGCGCCGACGGGAATTTCCTTCCAAGCTTGAAAGCGGATGCCAATCCCACGATGCCGCCGCCGATGACAATGATGCGTTGCGTGTTCACAATTTTGTATTGTGTCCGCAGGACGGCGCGTTGACAAGTTCGGCGCCGGGCAAAAAATTTCTCGCCTGAAACTCCTTCTTCCCGCAAGATTCCTCCGTCCGCCCCGGAACTCCCGGGACGGGAAAATGAAAGCAAAAATCATCATCACCCCCAAGAAGGCCGTCGTGGACCCGCAGGGGAAAACCGTCCAAGGCGCCCTCGAACAAATGGGCTACCAGGGCGTCACCGGCGTCCATGTCGGCAAATACATCGAGATTGACCTGGCCCCCGGCACCGACCCGGCCGCCGCCCAGCGCGCACTCAACGACGCCGCGCACAAGTTTCTCAGCAATCCGATCATTGAGGATTATAAATTGGAAATTGAGTAATTGGTTAAATAAATCAAACGGACGCACGTTTCACCGGCGATTTAACTCATTTAACCAATCACTTATTTGACTCAACCCATGAATTTCGCCGTTCTCCAATTCCCCGCCTCGAATTGCGACCAGGACGCCATCCACGCCGCGCGCCTGCTCGGCCACGCCGCGCGCTACGTCTGGCATAAGGAAAATTCCCTCGGCGATGCCGATGTCGTCATCGTGCCCGGCGGCTTCAGCTACGGCGATTACCTCCGATGCGGCGCCATCGCGCGGTTCAGCCCCGTGATGCAAGCCGTGAAACAATTTGCCGACAACGGCGGGTTGGTGCTGGGCGTATGCAACGGCTTTCAAGTTTTGACCGAGGCCGGCTTGCTGCCCGGCGCGCTCGTCCGCAACCGCGATTTGCAATTCCACTGCGAGCATATCTTTCTCAAGCCCGCCACAGCCGACTCGCCGTTCACCAACAAGATTCCGGCGGGCAAAATCCTGCGCATCCCCATCGCCCACGGCGAAGGCTGCTACTTTGCCGACGAGGAAACGCTGGCGAAGCTCAAGGCGAACAACCAGATCCTCTGGCAGTATTGCGACGCGGCTGGAAACCTGACCGACACCGCGAACCCCAACGGCTCGCTGCTGAACATTGCCGGCGTGTGCAACGAACGCCGCAACGTGGCCGGCCTCATGCCGCATCCCGAACGCGCCTGCGAACCGCTGCTGGCCAGCGACGACGGAAAACTGATTTTTGAAAGCATCTTCGCCGCGCTGGAAAAGAATTCGGCGGCAAAGGCGGCGTGAGGTAAGTTGATGAAAAACGCAAACGTTTTTGTGGACGTTGATCTGACCTTGGTTGATGCGAAGGGCAAAATGTTGGCAGGAGCAACTGAGGCGCTAAATAAATTGAAGAACAAGGGCTGTCATCTTTTCCTTTGGTCAACGAATGGTGCTGATTACGCGCAAAAGGTGGCTCAATTAAATGGGCTGACAGGTTTGTTTGAAGGATTTGTGGCCAAACCGGACATCATCATTGACGATATGCCGGCCACAGCGCTGAACCCGTTTATTTTTGACGTGAATGCAGAAGCATCTTGGCCAGCACTGGCCGATAAAATTGTCCGAAAGCACATTGATTAGTCCGTGAAACCCCGTTTGACCCAGCGAAAGCATTCCGCCGCCGCTCGCGCGAGCCACAGCGCGGGGCGGTCGAATTACAGCGCGTGGTCGGGCGGCATCGCGGCGTTGCTGGCGGAGAATTTTCTCATTAACACCCGGCTTCAGCCGGGTGTATTGCCCGCAAAACGACTTCGAGCCGTTTTAACGGCTTGCCGCCCGCACCAGAAACCGTTGAAACGGTTTCCGGCGCCCACATGCCACAACACCGGGCTAAAGCCCGGTGCTAATGAGAGGCAGATTGTTCAGACAGCGTCTGAACAATCAATAATTTTGCCGACAGTGTCGGCAAAATCTCCTTCTTCAATTTCGCAGACACTGTCTGCAAAATTGGAAATATGTGGGACAGTGTCCCACAAATCTGCCGACGCCCAAAAATGCCAGACGGTGTCTGGCGAACCTCCAGCCCAGATTTCCGCAACGCTGTCGCGGAAATTGGATGCAAAGCAAATTGTCCAGACGCTGTCTGGAAAATCTTCAACTCTCCTGTTTTGGCAAACTCTCGAATTGGAAATTGAAAAGATGCGCCGTTTGCTGGAATCTCCAGCCCGCCGATTGCGCCGACACTAATTTTGAAACACGAACACGTTCCATGACCGAACCCGCCATCACCCCTGAACTGGTTGCCAAACACAACTTGACGCCGGACGAATACGCCCACGCCAAACAAATCCTCGGGCGCGAGCCGAGCTATACCGAGCTGGGCATCTTCTCGGTGATGTGGAGCGAGCATTGCTCCTACAAAAACACCCGCCCGCTGCTCAAAACCTTTCCGACCAAGTCCAAAAAAATCCTCGTCGGCGCGGGCGAGGAAAACGCCGGCATCATAGATATTGGCGACGGCCTGGCCATCGCGTTCAAAATCGAGTCGCACAACCATCCGAGCGCGGTCGAGCCGTTTCAGGGCGCGGCCACGGGTGTGGGCGGCATCGTGCGCGACATTTTCACGATGGGTGCCAGACCGATTTGCTCGGTAAATTCGTTGAGATTTGGGCCGATTATTGAAGAACGTTCGCCCTCACCCCGCCCCTCTCCCCCAGGAGTGGGAGAAGTCGGCGGCAGCAACGGGCCAACCCATACGATTTCAGCAACGACTTCCGCTGGCAATCTCCCTCTCCCCGGGGGAGAGGGCCGGGGCGAGGGCGGGCAAAACCCTGTCGCCGAAGGCGCTGACTCCAAAATCGAGAATGGCAAATCACAAATCGCAAATAACAAGCGGTTGTTTGCCGGCGTCGTGGCCGGCATCGCGCATTACGGGAATTGCTTCGGCATCCCGACCATTGCTGGCGAGGTTTATTTCGACAAATCTTACGAGGGCAATCCGCTCGTGAATGCCTTCTGTCTCGGCGTGCTGCGCCACGAACAAATCGCGCGCGGCGCGGCCAGGGGCATCGGCAATCCGGTGTTTTACGTCGGCCCGGCTACCGGGCGCGACGGTCTCGCGGGCGCGGCGTTTGCGTCGCAGGATTTAACCGAGGAATCGGCCGAGAAACAGCGCGGCGCGGTGCAGGTGGGCGATCCGTTCATGGAAAAACTCGTGTGCGAGGCCTGCCTGGAACTGCTCGCCACCGGTGCGGTCGCGGGCATCCAGGACATGGGCGCGGCGGGGTTGACCTGTTCCACCTGTGAAACGGCCGCGCGGGCCGGAACCGGAATCGAAATTGAACTGGACAAGGTCCCGCAGCGCGCGCCGAACATGACGAGCTACGACCTCATGCTGTCGGAATCACAAGAGCGGATGCTCATCATCGTTCACAAGGGCCGCGAAGAGGAAGTAAAACGGATTTTCGACAAATGGGATTTGCCGTGGTCGGAGGTTGGGGTGGTGACCGATACCGGTCGCATGGTCGTGAAACATCACGGCCAGGTGGTGGCGGACATTCCGGCCAAGAAAATTGCCGACGAATCGCCGGTATATCAGCGCGACGCCAAAGAGCCGGAATATTTGAAAGCGGTCCGCGCGTTCCGGCTGGACCAGATTCCCCAGATCCAGGACGCCGAAGCCGATCTCCTAAAACTGCTTGCCTGGCCGACGATCGCCTCGAAAAACTGGGTTTATCGCCAATATGACCACATGGTGCGCGACGGTTCGGTGGTCTGCCCCGGCAGCGACGCGGCGGTGCTGCGCATCAAGGCGGATTCATTGCCGGAACTTGGTAGGGCCGAGCTGCCGCTCGGCCAGGACGCGCGGCAGCGCGTCCCTACCATCCCAGAGAAACTCATCGCCCTGACGGTGGACTGCAACGGTGCTTACGTTTATCTCGATCCTTACGAAGGGGCCAAGGCGGCGATGGCCGAGGCGTGCCGCAATTTGGCTTGTTCCGGCGCAGTGCCGCTGGGCACGACCGACAACCTCAACATGGCCAGTCCGCTCAAACCGGAATTGTTCTGGCAGATGAAGGAATCCGTGCGCGGCCTGGCTGATGCCTGCAAGGCATTCAATGCGCCCGTCACCGGTGGCAATTGCTCGCTTTACAACCAAAGCCCGGCCGGTCCGATTGATCCCACGCCAACCGTCGCCGTCGTCGGCCTCATCGAAAAACCGGAGCACGTCACGACGCAGTGGTTCAAGGACGAAGGCGACGCGATCATCTTGCTGGGCGATATCGTGGATGACAGCGATCCGCTGCTGGGACTCGGCGGCTCGGCGTATTTGCAGGTCATTCACGGTCAAAAAAACGGCCTGCCGCCGCGGTGTGATCTCGAAACCGCCAAGACCCTGCATACAACGCTGCTGGGATTGATTCAAAGCGACCTGGTAAAAAGCGCGCATGATTGCAGCGAAGGCGGTTTGACGGTCTGCCTGGCCGAAAGCTGCATCAGCCAGCTTGTGGCGCGCGAAACGCCCCGGTTGATTGGCGCGCAGATTGATCTTACTGTTGTAGCCGTGTCTCATGAGAGCGCGGGCGACCAAGACCCGTCCGCCGCGCTTTCACGAGACGCGGCTACAGGCAGATTGGACGCGCTGCTGTTTGGCGAGACGCAAAGCCGCGTGGTCATCACGTGCCAGCCGCTTGACGCGGTGAAGGTGGTCGAGCGCGCCAAGTTGATGGGCGTTCCGGCGGCCCAGATTGGCAGGGTGGGCGGCGACCAACTGGCCGTCAAAACCATCGCGGTCGAATTTAGCGTGCCGGTGGCCAAACTTCATGACGCATGGTGGAATTCCATCGCTCGTGCGATGGCCTGATTTTCATTTTGAACGAAACTGGCCACCAAACACTCAATTTCTCTGAAAATTCAAGCATGACCCGCGCATCCGACGGAATAACCACTGGCAATTTGCCGCAGGGGAATTAAACTTCCCGGCACATTCGACATGCGACAATTTTTAACCATCGCCACCAATGCCTTCATGGAATTAATCCGGCAGCCGGTTTTTCTGTTGCTGATGACGGCCTCGGTGCTGTTTGAAATATTTCTGGCCGTGCCGTATTATTTTGCGTTTGGCGAAGAATCGAAGCTGGTTGAAAACGAGACGTTGGCGGTGATGCTGTTGTCCGGGCTGCTCGGCGCGGTGTTGAGCGCGTCGGCGTCACTGGCGCGGGAAATCCGGACGGGCACGGCGCTGGCGGTGCTGTCCAAACCGGTCGGGCGCACGCAATTTTTCCTGGCCAAATACGCCGGACTGGCCGCGGCGCTGGCGATGCTGTCGTATGTCAACCTCATTGGCGTGCTGCTGGCCAGCTGGATGTCCTTTGACGCCTACGGGAAAACCGACCTGCCCGCGCTCGGTATTTTTGTGGCGGGCGTCATGGTGGCCTACGCGCTGGCGGGCTTCAGCAATTTTTTCCTGCGGCGGCCGTTTGTGAGCGACGCGGTTCTGGCGCTGGTGGTAACGACGACGCTCGCGGCATTTTTAATTTTCCGTTTTACCCGGCAAATGCAGACCCTGGGCGTGGAGGCGCACGTGGATTGGCGGCTGGTGCCGGCGGGAATTCTGGTTTTGTTCGCGCTGTGGATTCTGGCGGCGCTGGCCATCGCCTGTTCGACCCGGCTGGACACGATTCCAACTTTGGCGGTTTGCTCGGCGTTTTTTTTGATCGGGCTGATGTCGGATTATTTTTTCGGCACCCGCGCGGAGGCGGGCAAATGGTGGGCTTCGGCGCTTTACACCGTCATTCCAAACTGGCAGCTTTTCTGGTTTGCGGACGCCCTGGACATGGGCAAAAGCACATTCCACTGGGGCTATGTCGGCAAGGCCTTTGCCTACATGGTCGCTTACGCCGGCGCGGCGCTGGCTGTTGGCACGGCGCTGTTTGAAGAACGGGAATTGAATTAACGAATGCGAATGGAACGCAACATTCAAAAAAACGGTCTGGTGAATCTCGTGGCGGCGGCGGTGATTTTCATCGCCGCGTTCGTCGTGACGTGCTACGTGAATTCGCTGGCGGGCCAGGCGTGCTCGATTTTCCTCGGCCTCGGGGTGCTCGTGGCCTTCACCGGCTGGTTCCAGATGCGGCTCGAAGAAAACGAGCGGCTGGAAAAACTGGAAGTGGAGGAGTTTGCCCGCGCCAAAGGCGAAACGACACTGTTTGAAACAAAGGACGCGGAGGTTTTTCCGGCGCAACGGGCGCGCGAGCAGTTCGAGAAATATTTTGTGCCGGGCTTCGGCCTGCTGCTGTTTTTGCTCGAAGCGGGCGGCGCGTGGCTGCTCTGGCGCTGGATTGCCAAAACCACCGACGGCGTCGTGCCCGACCGGGCGATGAAGTCGGTGTCGTTGTTCGGGATTTTTGCGCTGCTGTTGTTTTTGCTGGGGCGGTTTTCCGTGACCATCGCGCGGCTGGAAAATCACCGGTTGTTGCGGCCCGGCGCGAGTTTCCTGCTGGCGGGCGCCTATGTTTGTTTTTTCACCGCGCTCGGCATTGCGGGAGTCAAAGCGGGATTTTCCAAGGTTGATTTCTGGCTCACGCGCACCTTGTGCGTGCTGCTGGGTTTGATGGCGGCGGAAATGCTGGTCACGCTGTTGCTGGAAATTTACCGGCCGCGCGTGAAAGGCCGGATCGCCCGGCCCATCTACGACAGCCGGATCGTCGGCCTGCTCGCGCAACCGGAGGGGCTGTTCACGACGGCGGCACAGGCGCTGGATTATCAATTTGGTTTCAAAGTTTCGGAAACCTGGTTTTTCAAGTTGCTCCAACAAAATCTGCCCGTGCTGTTGCTGGCGCAACTGGCGGTGCTGTTTTTGTCCACGGGCGTCGTGTTCATTGATGCCGGTCAACAGGCCGTGCTCGAACGGTTTGGCCGGCCGGTCGGGGTGCTGGAGCCGGGCGCGCACCTGAAATTACCGTGGCCGGCGGACAGGATTTATCTCTATCGCACGGATCAAATCCAGACTTTCGACGTTGGCTTCACGCCGGACGCGCAAAGCGAGCAGGCAAAAACGATCTTGTGGAGTGTGAGCCACACCAAGGAGGAAAATTTCCTCGTCGGCAACCGCGAGCCGGCCGCGATTAAAAACGAAAACGCCGACACCAATGACACGCTCAAGGCGCCGCCGGTGAGCCTCATCACCGTCAGCATTCCCGTTCAATTTCAAATCACGAACGTCCTCGCCTGGGCTTACACCAATGCCGACCCGGCGAATCTGCTCCAGGATTTGGCGACCCGCGAAGTCGTGCATTATCTTGCCGGAGCGGATTTGAACGACGTGATGTCCCACACACGCCTCGAGGCGGCGCAGGAATTGCGCTCGCAAATCCAGGCCGCGGTGGATGAGTATCACCTCGGGGCAAAAATCATTTTTGTCGGGTTGCAGGACATTCATCCGCCGGTAAAGGTCGCGGGTGATTACGAAAAAGTTGTCGGCGCGGGGCAGACGAAGCTGGCCAAAATTCTTGATGCCCAGGCCGAGGCCATTCGCACCAATGCGCTGGCCGGCGCGCAGGCGTTTACGATGACGAACGTGGCCGATGCGCTGCGGCAGCGGCTCACCGTTTCGGCGTTCGCGCACGCGGCGCTGTTCACGAACCAGATTCCGGCGTTCGCGGCCGCGCCATCGGTTTACCGGCAGCGCGCATATTTCCGGGCCTTTGCCGACGCCACGGCCGGAGCGCGCAAATACATTTTGCTCGTCACGAACACGCAGGACGTGGTGATTTTCGATCTGGAAGACAAAATCCGCGAAGACCTTTTGAATTTGAACGTGCCATCATCCCCCAACAATTCATCGCCATGAAACGTAACGTAATGACCATCGTCATCGGCGCAGTGCTGATTGTGATTTTCGCGCTGCTGCTGTTTGTCTTTCAAGTCCGCCAATCCGAGGTTGCCGTCGTCACGACGTTTGGCAAACCGACGCGCGACCTCACCGAGCCGGGCGCGTATTTCAAATGGCCCTGGCCGGTGGAGAAGGTCTATAAATTTGATCAGCGCGTCCAGAATTTCGAGGACCGGTTCAGCCAGAATCTCACGGCCGACAACAACAATCTGCTCGTGATGGTTTATGTGGGCTGGAAGATCACCGACGCCAGGGCGTTCTTTCCGAAATTCGCCGGCGGTTCGACCCTGGCCGCCCAAAGCATGCTGGAAAGCATGTTGCGCAGCGCCAAAAGCGCCGTCGTCGGCAAACATCCGCTGGCCGATTTTGTGAACGCCGACGCGAAGCAATTGAAGTTCGACGCCATCGAAAACGAAATCGAGCAACATGTCCAATCGCAGTTGCAAACGAACAATTGCGGCATCGGCATCGCATTTCTTGGCATCAAGAAACTCGGCCTGCCGGAGAATGTGACGCAAGCCGTGTTCCAGCGCATGACCTCCGAGCGTAAAATTCTCATCAGCCAGTTCCAGTACGAAGGCGAGGCCGAGGCGCAAATAATCAAGGCCGCCGCCGACCGTCAGGCCGCCGAAACCATTGCCAATGCCGACGCCGCCGCGACGCGCATTCGCGGCGACGGCGAAGCCGAGGCCGCCCGGGTGCTGCCGGTCTTCGAACAAAATCCCCAACTGGCGAATTTCCTGCTGCGCATCAGCGCGTTGCAACAGTCACTCAACCAGCGCGCGACTTTGATTTTCGACGAGCGCACACCCCCGTTTGATTTGTTCCAACATCTGCCGACCAACGCGCCCAGCCGGTAACCATGAGCCACGATCACGAACCCAATCACACGCACGAGCATCCCGCGCCCCCGCCGGTGACGCCGGACGACGCCGGTTCGCGGGCGCTGGCCGAGGCATTGCACAGCAGTTTCGCGATTGTCAAAGTCGTGATGCTGCTGATGGTGCTGGCTTTTTTCAGTTCCGGCTTTTTCACCGTCGGCCCGTCGGAAAAGGCGGTGGTTTTGCGTTTCGGCCGGCCCGTCGGCGCAGGCGAAAAGGTTTTGCTGAATTCGGGATGGCATTGGTCGTATCCTTATCCGATTGATGAAGTGGTCAAAATCCCGATCACGGAAATTCAAAAGGTCAATTCCACCGTCGGCTGGTATGCGACCACGGCGGAACAGGAATTGAGCGGCGAGGAATTGCCCTCCGGTCCATCGCTGAATCCGGCGGTGGACGGTTATGCGATCACGGCGGACACCAATATCATTCACACTCGCGCGACGCTTTACTATCACATCGAAGATCCGATTCACTTCGTATTCGATTTCGTGTCCGCGTCCAACACCGTCCAAAACGCGCTGGACAACGCGCTGCTTTACACCGCCGCGCACTTCAACGTGGACGACGTCCTCACGCGCGACGTGGCCGGATTCCGGGATGCCGTGCTTCAGCGCGTCAGCAATTTGACCGAACAGGAACAGCTCGGCATTGTCATTGACCAGTGCGAGGTCCAGAGCATTCCGCCGCGGCAATTGCGGGACGTTTTCAGCCAGGTCACGAGCGCGCGGGAAAATCGCAACAAAATCCTCAACGACGCGCGCAGTTACGAAAATCAGGTTCTCAGCCAGGCCGGAGCCCAGGCCTCTTCCATCACCAATGCCGCTGCTGCCGACCGCGCGCGCTATGTCCAATCCATCACCGCCGAGGCGAAGCGGTTCAGCGATTTGCTGCCGAAATTCGAAAGCAATCCGAGCCTGTTCGCACAGGTCACCCTGGTGCAGGCGATGGGGCCGATCCTGACCAATGCGCAGGACAAAATCTTTTTGCCCGGGCGCGCCGACGGCAAACCGCGCGAACTGCGGCTGATGTTGAATCGGGAGCCGCCCGCGCCGAAAACGGCTGCCCAACCATGATTCGGCATTCATAATTTGTTATGCAAGTCACATCGCTTCTAAGCCATCACGAGCATGAGCATGGGCCGAACTGCGGCTGCGGCCACGACCACGAACATTCCGTCGTGCATTTGTGGCAGGCAGTGCTGGGCGTCGTTTTCGTCCTTAACGCCTTCATCGTGGACTGGCTGTTTGCGCAGGGCGACACCGTCGCCAGTGCCAGCGCGTTCATCGGCGCGGTCATTCTCGGCTATCCCATCGTCGTCACGGCCATCAAGGATTTGCGCATCGGCCACCTCAGCATCAACGAACTCGTCGCCATCGCCGTGCTCGCCGCGTTCGCTTCCGGCGATTACAAGGTCGCCGGGGTGGTCGCGTTTTTCATGCTCATGGGTGAAATCATCGAAACCCGCACCGCCGAGGGCGCGCGCGCCTCCATCGAGTCGCTCATCAAACTCACGCCCACCAAGGCGCGTCGGATCAAAAAGGACGGCAGCGAGGAGGAAGTGGCCGCCAGCGAACTCGCCATTGGCGACGTGATTCGCATCCGTCCCGGCGACAACGTGGCAGCGGACGGCGTCATTGTCAGTGGGCAGGGTTCGTTCAACCAGGCCACCATCACCGGCGAATCGCTGCCGGTGGACAAAAAGTCCGGCGACGAGGTTTTTGCCGGCACACAAAATCTCACGGGCGTTCTGGAAATCAAGGTCAGCCGCGCCGGCGAGGACACGACGCTGGGCCGCGTGCGCGAACTCATTCTGGCCGCCGAAAAAACCAAATTGCCGATCCAGAAAATCGTGGACCAGTACATGAGCTTTTACACGCCGCTCGTGCTGGTCATCGGCGCGCTGGTCTGGGCGTTCACGCATGACTTGAACCGCGTGATTGGCATGTTTGTCATTTCCTGCCCGTGCGCGTTCATCCTGGCGACGCCCACCGCGATGGTCGCCGCGCTTTCCGCCGCCGCGCGTTTGGGAATTTTGATCAAGAACGTCGCCGACCTTGAAGCCGCGGCCAAAATTAACGCCTTCGTTTTCGATAAAACCGGCACGCTGACCACCGGCCAGCTCGCCGTCAGCCGGCTCGCGCCCCTCGGCGAAATCAAGCCCGCCGAGTTGTTGCGGGTCGCGGCGTCGGCGGAAAAATACAGCAACCATCCGACGGCCAAGGCGCTCGCGCAAATAGCCGGTGAAGCCGGCGTGCCGCTGGCCGAGCCGCAGAATTTCACCGAAACCGCCGGACGTGGCGTGAAGGCCGAGGTGGGCGGCGCCAAAGTACTGGTTGGCCGGGCGCAGTGGCTCAAGGACAATGGCGTTTCCGAGGATTTTGTGAAATCCGTTGACCTGAACGAAACCGAGGGCTGGAGTTTGATTTTTGTGGCGTGCAACGGCAAATGCATCGGCTGGGTTGGGTTGCAGGACCAGACCCGCGCCGAGGCAAAGGAATCACTCGCCGAGTTGAAAGAAGCGGGGGTGCGCCGTATCGCGATGGTTTCCGGCGACCGTCAGGCGGTGGCGACGCGTGTGGCGGCTGAAATTGGTTGCGAAGAGGCGAAGGGCGAATGCCTGCCGCAGAACAAGGTCGAGTTTGTGCGCGGCGTGAAGGCGAAGGGCTATCGCGTGGCAGTGGTCGGCGACGGTGTGAACGACGCGCCGGCGCTCGCGGCGGGCGACATCGGCATCGCGATGGGCGCGGCGGGCAGCGAAGTGGCGATTCACAGCGCGACGATTGCGCTGATGAACAACGACCTGCGCCGGCTGCCGTTTTTGGTGAAACTTTCGCGCAGCACCCGCGCCGTCATCAACCAGAATTTCATGTTCGGCGTCGTTTTTATCATCGTCGGCTGGACGGTGACCGTGTCAGGGTACATTGGCCCGATAGCCGCCTCCATTCTGCACGTTATCGGTTCGCTGATTGTGGTTTTCAACAGCGCCCGCCTCGTGCGCAAAGGCGAGGAACTGGAACATTTCCATCCCGAAACCGAAGAACCGCCGCGCGCCGCATCCGGGCAATTGACGCCAAAACTGGCGTGAACGTATCCGTATGCCGAAACTTTACGAATACTTCGGCCTGCGGGTTTATTTTTACGCGAACGAACACGAGCCAGTTCATGTTCACGGCTTTTATCAAGGGCGAGAGAGCAAGGCGGAACTCGTCATTGATAATGGCGTTGTCGTCGGAATCCGCATCCTGCCGGTGGCGGGCATGAGGCCCCTCACCGGCAACGCGCTGGCGAACTTTGAAGTGCTTGTTTCCCGGCGCGCAAAGGATATAGTAGAGAAGTGGATTGAGTTTTTTGTTCACCGCAGGCCGGTGAACGTGGAAATCATCACCCGCAGATTAAAATGATTGCGATTGAAGAAAAGAAAACGCGGACGCCAAAAGTCGTGCAGATCGAATCGGCGCGTTTCGTCGCGCCCTACAAACTGCATCTTCAATTTGACGACGGCCACGAGAACACCGTGGACTTCGGTTCATTTTTGAAAAATTCCGAACACCCATCCATCCGCGCATATCTCGACTTGAAGCGGTTCAAAAACTTTACCGTCGAAGATGGTGTTCTGCACTGGAACGATTTTGACTTGGTTTTTCCGATGGCTGATTTGTATGAGGGGAAAATTTCGTGACGGCCAACTGACGCCGAAGCCGGCGTAGATTCTGACACTTGAGTCCCATGAATTCGAAAGAAGGAACGCAACTGATAATTAGAGATCCACGGTTCTCCTTCACGCGTTTGCTCGCGTTTGAAGTAGTATTGAACTTGTGGCCCTGGCTTGTTGTTTGGGGGTTCTTCAAGGCGGTGAATACAGACAGTTTGATCCTCCTCGGCTTTTTTTCAGTCACGTTGAGTGTCAGCGCAGTCGGGATTGCGTTAAAGATTCTATGGCGCACTCATAAAGAACCTTTGCGATTTGCGCCCGCATTTGTAATGGTGCTTTTCCCGGTTTGGACACTGTTTTTTATAATTGCTGAATGGCTTTATGATCGGTTTTATGATGTTGGGTTGAGTGGGAGTGTTTGATGCAATGTGACTGATTTTTATAACCAAACCATCGCCTTTTGACCATGCCCACCGCCGAACTAAATCCGCAATCGCAAATCACAAATCGTAAATCCGAAGAGGTTGTCGTGTCCGTGCGCGGCCTGACGAAGGTGTTCAAGGATTTCTGGAACCGGCCCAAGGCGCGCGCGGTGGACAGCGTGGATTTCGACGTACGGCGCGGCGAGGTGTTCGGCCTGCTCGGCCCGAACGGCTCCGGCAAATCCACGACGGTGAAACTGCTGCTCGGTTTGCTTTACCCGACGAAGGGGCACATCGAGGTTTTCGGCCATTCGCCGCGGCATGTGCAGACCAAGGCGCGCATCGGTTATCTGCCGGAGGAATCGTATCTTTACCGCTACCTCAACTCGCGCGAGACGCTCGACTTTTTCGGCAATCTGTTTCAGCTCGGCAAGGGCGAACGCGACAGCCGCGCCGAGCAACTGCTCGAAATGGTCGGCTTGAGCCAGACGCGGATGCGCGCCGTGGGTGAATTTTCGAAGGGCATGCAGCGCCGCATCGGGCTGGCCCAGGCGCTCATCAACGATCCCGACCTCATCATTCTCGACGAACCGACGTCCGGTCTCGACCCCATCGGCTGCCGCGAAGTCAAGGACCTCATCCTGGCGCTGGCCCGGCGCGGCAAGACGGTGATTTTGAGCAGCCACCTGCTTTCGGATGTGGAGGACGTATGCGACCGCGTGGTGATTTATTACGGCGGCAAAATCCAGGCGATGGGCACGCTCAAGGATTTGCTCGCCACGCCGGACGCAATTCGCATCACCACCCCCGCGTTGCCGCGCGAAACCATGCAGCGCGTGCTGGAAATCATTCGCAAGGACGTGGCGGGCGACAAGGTCAGGATTGACACGCCCACGCAAAACCTGGAGAGCTACTTTCTCGACGTGGTGCAGAAAGCGCGCCGGGCCGCGTCGGAAACTTCGGGCGCAACTTCCGGCGCCCGCGTGGCGGCCTACCTGCGCGCCGGCGCTGATGAGCGCCCGCCCGCCGAGAAGATTCTTGAACGGCTGGCATTGCCGCAGGCCGCCCAACCCGTTGTCCCGCCCCAACCAACGGCGCCGGTGGCCGCTGCGCCGAAGGTGGACGACAAAAAATTGGCAGCGTTGACAAAGGCCGCAGAGCCGACGCCGGCGGCGGACAAACCCAGGCCCGCAACGGAGGGAAAGCCGGTGGATTTGTCAAAGGCGGATAAGAAATTGTCGTCGCTGCTGGGGAAGAAACCTTAATTCGAGGACGAGGACGATTTACTGATGCAAAGACTGCTCGCCATCACCTGGTTGACCTGGAAAGCCGCCTTTCGTTTCCGGCTGTTCCTGGTGATTGCGGTGTTGTTGCTGGCGGCGGTGGTGGGTTTGCCGATGGTGATCAAGGACGACGGCACGGCGCGCGGGTTCACCCAGATTTTGCTGACTTACACGTTGAGCGTCATCACCGGCTTGCTTGGTTTTTCGACGCTTTGGCTTGCGTGCGGCACGCTGGCGCGCGACATCGAGGAATGTCAGATGCAAGTCGTCGCGACCAAACCCATCGCGCGCTGGCAAATCTGGCTGGGCAAATGGCTCGGCATCATGTTGTTGAACGCGGCACTGCTGGCGCTGTCGGGTGCTTGCATTTATGGCCTGCTGCAATGGCGGGCGACGAAATTGCCGGCGGCGGAACAGAATATTTTGCGCGAGCAGGTGCTGGTGGCGCGCGGTTCAGCCCGGGAACAAAACCACGACGCGGAAATCGATGCCGCAACGGAACGCATTTTGCAGGGACGTTTGAAAAACAGCCCGGTGGACAAGGTGGACGTGCCGGAGGTGCGCACGCAGATTCGCGAACAGGTCAAGGCGGATTTTCAACTGGTGCCGCCGGGATATTCGCGCCAGTGGCAGATTGATCTGGGTTTCGCGAAAAATTTCCTGCGCAACCAGCCGCTGCAACTGCGCGTGAAATTCAACTCCGCGCAGAAAAGCGCGTCCGGCACGCTGGTCGCGCTCTGGCAGGTGGGCGACCCGAATTCCGCAAATTTGTGGCGCAGCGAGCCGATGAGCCTCGCGCCGGACACGTTTCATGAATTTCAGATCCCGGCGAACCTTTTCGACAACAAGGGCGTGTTGACGATCCAGTTCATCAATCCGAATGACACGGCGCTATTGTTCCCGCTCGCCGATGGGATGGAAGTGTTGTACCCCGAAGGCGGCTTCACGTTGAATTTTGCCCGCGGCTTGGGAATCATTTTCTGCTGGATGGCGCTGCTGGCGGCGTTGGGGCTGACGGCGGCGAGCTTTTTGACGTTTCCCGTCGCGGCATTTTTTTCACTGGCGGTTCTCACGATTGGACTTTCCAGCGGCACGCTGGCTGAGACGGTGGAATCAGGCACGGTCATGGGCGGCAACGGGGAAACCGGCGTCATGGGCCATTCGGTCGTGGATGCGGTGTTGATTCCGTTTTTCAAAGGTTGCCTGACGGTCATCAAGCCGGTGGAAAATTTTTCGCCGATTGATGCGTTGAGCAGCGGTCACAGCATTTCGTGGAGTGAACTCGGCACGGCCTTCGGGCAAATTGTTTTGCTGCCCGGCGGAATCATCGGCGTCATCGGCATCCTGTTGTTCAACCGGCGGGAACTGGCGACGGCGCAGGGAAATCAATGAACGCCCGCGCCAAAAAAATCCTCTTGCTGCTGCTGGCCGCGGCATTGCTCTTCGGTTCCAGCCAGGTGCAGAAGTCGTTGAACCGCGATCGCGGGCAACTTGGCCTGACGCGCACGGATGCGTTGGACAACGCGCCGCCCATGCTGGCGTTCACAACGGTGGCGCTGGGCGGGTTCCGCGGGTTGATTTCCAATTATCTCTGGATTCGCGCCAACGATTTGCAAATGGACGACAAGTTTTTCGAGGCGGCGCAACTGGCGGATTGGATCACGGCCCTGGAGCCGCATTTCACGCAGGTCTGGCTGTTTCAGGCGTGGAACATGGCTTACAACATTTCCGTCAAGTTCAAGGATTTTCCCGATCGCTGGCGTTGGGTCGAGCGCGGCATCGAACTGCTGCGCGACGACGGGCTGCGTTACAATTCCAACGATGTCCTGATGTACCGCGAACTGGCCTGGTTCTTTCAGCACAAAATGGGTCAAAACCTCGATGATGCGAATTGGTATTACAAGCAGCAGTGGGCCGGGGAAATGATGCCGTTCTTTGGTCCGAACGGGACGAATTTCTCTGAATTGCTCCAGCCGCGCAACACCAACGCCATGCGGCTCCGCGAAAAATACAAGATTGACCCGGTCTTCGCGGAAAAATTGAACGCGCAATACGGTCCGCTCGACTGGCGGCTGCCCGAAGCACACGCGATTTACTGGGGCGCTTTGGGTCTGGAAAAGGCGAAGGAAAATCCCGACAAGGTGAAGGCGGACGATTTTATCACGGTGCGCCGCAACATTTATCAATCCATGCAGGCGGCGTTTTATCACGGACGTTTCATCGCCAATCCCTTCAACGGGTCGTATGTGCTGGGTCCGAACCTCGACCTGATCCCCAAAGTCAATGACGCCTATGAAATGATGATGCAGGAGGACGAAAAAAACCGCGACCACATCGCCATCGCCCATCGGAATTTTCTGCGCAGCGCGGTTTATTTTCTCTATGAAGAAAATCGTGTTGCCGATGCGGCGAAATGGTTTCGCTACCTGGGCGTGCAATATCCCGACAAAACCATCATCGACGGCGACACCAATTCATTTCCGCGAAACGTCACCCTCGACCAATACGCCGTCGCCAGCGTGCAGGGAGACATCGGCGACACGTCACAGGAGCGCACGACGGCGGCGGTCCAAGGCCTGCTCGCCCGGGCCTATATCTCGCTGGCCATCGGTCAGGACGACCGCTATGCCGGATTCAAGCTACTCGCCGGAAAAGTTTATGAGCATTATCAGGCGGCAATTTCCAGCATGAAAGCCAACCTGCAACGCATCGGCCTGCCCCCATTCGCCGACCTCAATCGCGCCGTGCTCAACCAATTGCTTGATCCGCAAGCCGGCGCACCTTACGCCATGCGCGCCGTCATTCGCTCGCAACTGGGAATGCTGGGGGAGACCAATGCGCCCCCAATGACGGTTTTGACGAACACACCCGCCGCGGCAACTGTTTCCAGCAATGCGCCCGCGGCCGGGCCATCAGGCTCCGCCAAATAAATTTGGGTCGCCGCGCCGAACGGCGGAAGAAAAAGGATCAAACTGCCAAAGGCTCGCACCCCTCCATGCGCTCCCGCGACCGTCCGCGAAATCGTGGCCGGGGGTTGTGCGACGGTGCAACCCGGACGCGTGGTAAAGACAGGATTAAATTGGCACCATACTGCATCTGACCGGTTTGTCGCACCACAGCACTCCAAGCGAATGCCAGAGTGCCCGCCGTCTGCGTGCTGTGCTGTAGAAATTGCCATCCGCGCCCGGTAACAACCCTACAGCCGTGGGGGAGATTTCTGGGGCAGAAGTTGAAAGGTTGATTCTCACCACCGCCGGACGCGATAGAACCGCTGCAAATTCGTGGCCGTGGGATCCGTCAATGTCAATGCGCCGCCGTTGCCGGCCGCCAGCGGCAATGCGGTCCAATTGCTGTCTGTGAGGGAGGTTTGGCCACCCATCCTCAAACGCTTCCGGCCATCCTCCCCCGTTCGAGGCGGAGAGGGTGAAGCGCAATTACCGCGTCGCCACTGAATCCAAAAAACTTTGTGCCTTGGCGGCTTGGCGGTTAATCTCCAGCGATGTTTTCATCGGAAATCAAATCGGTTCACTTTGTCGGCATCGGTGGCACGGCGATGGCGTCCGCCGCAGTGGCCATGCAGGAAAAAGGCTTTGCCGTCACCGGCTCGGACCAGAATGTTTATCCGCCCATGTCCACGTTCCTCGCCGACCGAAAGATCGGAGTGATGAACGGTTACGCGGAACGGAACCTCAAGCCCAAGCCGGACCTCGTCGTTATCGGCAACGCCATTTCGCGCGGCAACCCGGAGGCCGAGTTCGTGCTCGACCACAAGCTGCGTTACTGCTCGCTGCCGGCGCTGCTGGCGGAGTTTTTCATCCGCGGCAAACGCTCCATCGTCGTCACCGGCACGCACGGCAAGACCACCACGACCTCGCTGCTGACGTGGGTGTTCGAGCACAACGGGCTGAATCCGAGCTACCTCATCGGCGGCATTCCGAACAATCTCAGCCAGGGTGCGCGGTTCACCGACAGCGACTGGTTCATCATCGAGGGCGACGAATATGACACCGCGTTTTTCGACAAGCGCAGCAAGTTCATCCATTACCAGCCGGAAATCGGCATCATCAACAATCTCGAATTCGATCACGCGGACATTTTTGACAACCTGGACGCGATCAAAAAAACGTTCTCACATTTCATCCGGATCATTCCGCGCAACGGCCTGCTGTTGGGCAACGGCGACGATCCGAACCTTGCGGAGCTGCTGAATGTGACGCATTGTCCGGTCAAGCGGTTCGGGCTTGGCGCCAGTGGCACGGGCATCCTGCCCGTGCGAACCGCAGACGAAACACACGGGCAAGATGCCCGTGCCACTACAACCGCGCCCCTGGCAATTCAGGCGTTCAATATTCGTTACGGCCCGACAGCGACGGAGTTTGAAATTCCGAGCTTCAAATTTCACTTGAACCTCGTCGGCGAACTCAATGTGCGGAACGCGCTGGCGGTCATCGCCTGCGCCAAGCATTGCGGTTTGAAGAACCAGCAGATTCAATCCGCGTTCGACACGTTCAAGGGCATCAAACGCCGGATGGAAGTGCGCGGCATCGCGGGCGGTGTGACCGTGGTGGACGACTTTGGCCATCATCCCACGGCGATCCGGGAGACGCTGAAAGCGCTCCGGCTGAAATACCCGCGCGAGAAAATCCGGGCCATCTTCGAGCCGCGCTCGAACACGACGCGCCGGAATGTTTTTCAAACCGAACTGGCCACCGCCTTTGCCGATGCCGACGCGGTGGTGGTGGCGGAAGTGGCGCGACTGGAGCAGATCGCGCCCGAAGAGCGGCTCGACCCGGAAAAGCTGATGCAAGATTTGAAAACCGCCGGCAAGGACGCGGCTTACCTGCCCGACGTGGACGCCATTGTCGCGCACGTCGCCAAAAGCGCGCAGGGCGGCGACATTGTCGTGGTGTTCAGCAACGGCGGCTTTGGCGGGATTCACGCGAAGCTGCTGGAACGGCTGGGACGGAGATGATGGAGATCAAGCATCTCCGGCCGATTTCCCGGATTTTCTTTTAAGAACCTGCTCAAAATGTGGAGGCTGGCTTCCCAGCCTGCCAGTGAAAGCGGCTTCCAGCCGCGAGTTTACGGGGGAACTGGCGGCAGGCTGCCGCCTTCACCAGCAGCCAAGATGGCTGCCTGCACATTTTCAGACAGGCTCAAAAGGACTACGGCTGCACACCGACACGGTAGAAACAGGAACTGGCGTTTGTGGCCGTGGGATCCGTAACACTTGTCGTGCCCGTCTGGCCAACGATGTTGCTTTGGATGGAGGAAAAGGGTGTCGTCAAATCCGAACTGCGCTGCAAATAGTAAAGGACGCCACTCACACTTTGCCAGCTCACGATGATGCCGGTGACGTTGTTGGTCACAATCGGCGACTGCATTTGCAGGACGGACAGTGCGTTGGTGGGATTCGTTCGAGCTTTCCATTCCTGCCAGTTGTTCATGCCGTCGCCATCCGGGTCCGCGTAATCCGCCGAACCATCGGTGGGCAGGCCGTATTGCTGGAGCCAGGCGTAGGAGATGACGGAACCGGGTGTTTGATACTCGTAAGCGCCGATGTCCACCGTGCCGCCAACGATGCGCGGGTTGCCGTCAAAGTCGCTGGTGACGGAAACGCAAGCGTTGTTGCCGGAATTGATGCAGGGCGATTTGGATTGCAGATGAATATCGCCGCCGGCTTCGTTCACAAACAGCGGCGCGTTGGTAAAGCCACCCGTGCCGATATAGGGATAGGAGCAGTCATAAAGCACGGCCTTGGTGTTCGCGATATTGCCGCCAAGATTGTCGTAAACAATCGAATTGACGACCGCGCCACCGTCCACGCCGCCAATGCCGTCGCCATTATTGCCGACGACGGTGCAATTGGTCAGGCCGCAGTTATAAGCGCCGCCTCCCGACCGGGCGGCCAGATTGGTTTTCAACACGCAATTGTTCAAAGCGCTCGAATAGGCGCCGCCGCCGTAAACCAGGGCGCGGTTGCTGGAAACAAGGCAATTATAAGCGACAGACGCAACCAGGCCGCCGCCGGTATTGGCCGTATTGTTGCTCAATACGCAACCGGTCAAAGTGGAGAGCGCCGCGCCACCGCCACCACCGCCGCTGCAATAGTTGGCCACGAGCAGGCAGTTGCTCAACGTGGAAGAAAGCGCGCCGCCGCCGACGTTCATGTTTTGGTAAGACGCAATGTTCTTGGCGAGCGTGCAATTGAGCAGCACGTTGGAACACGCCCCGCCACCACCCTGGCTGGCGGCGTTATTGGTCAGCAGGCAACTGATCAGCGTGCCGCCAAACGCGCCGCCGCCAAATCGCGCGGCCACGTTGCCGGCCAGAACGCAATTGGAGACAACACCGCCCGAAGGTTCGCACCATACTCCTCCGCCGCTGGCTTCCAGATAAATATTGGTTGAAAAAATTGTGCCGCCGTTGGTCAGGGTAAAACCGGCCAGGACCGCGCCGTTGGTCAAATACGCGCAACGGGCATTCGGCCCACCGTGAGTGGGCGCCGTGTAATCGCCCTTGATTACGGTGAAGGACGGCCCATTGACGCTTTGCACAGTGACGGCGCGATCCAGGCTCACGCGATTGGTGGCCTGGCCGTAAACCGCGCGTCCGCCGATGCTGTAAACTCCGTTGCTGACCAGGACCAAATCGCCGGCGACGGAGGCGTCAATGGCATCCTGAATGTTCGTTGCAGCAGTGGTCCAGTCGAGATATGGCGGCAACGGATTGGTGCAAGTCAAAGCGACATAACGGACGGAGGGGGCAAGGACAGATTGCGGTGTCAGTGACGCCGTCCGGCTGGTGGCGGAGCTTAATGGATTGGTCACGACCGCGACGTAACCGCCAGCGTCGCTGGAATGAACATTCGAAACCGTCAGCATCGGTGTGGCGCTGCCGCTGATGCGATTGCCATCGGACAATGGCGTGCCGTTGAAGAGCCATTGGCAGCCCAATACGGAGCCAGCCGCAGTGATGGTGAAGGTGGCGTTGCTGCCCAACAAGACCGCCTGGCTCGACGGTTGCCCGATGATTTGAACCCGGGCATAGACGGTGAGCGTGGCCAGGGAACTGGTCGCCGAGCCGTAATTGTTGGTGACGACCACCTGATAGCCGGCTCCGCCATCGTTGGTTTGAACGCCGGCGATGGTCAACGCCGCGGAACTGGCGCCGCTGATGCGACCGCCGTTGGTCAGCGCCACGCCATTGGAATACCAAAGGTAAGCCGGCGGCATAAAGCCCGTCGCGCCAACGGTGAAAGTGGCATTGCTGCCGGCGATGACAAGCTGATTGGCCGGCTGGTTGGTAATGGCGACCGGCAATTGAACCGAAAGCACGGCCACCGCGCTGGTCGCCGCGCCGCAGCTGTTGGTGACAACCAACTGATACGGTCCGGCGTCGTTGGTTTGGACATTCGCAATATTGAGATTCGTCGTGGTCACACCGCCCGCGCGACCGCCGTCAATCAGTTGGTCCCCATTGAAATACCACTGATAGCCCAACGGCGCGGTGCCAACGGCAACCGCTGAAAAGCTGGCATTGCTGCCCAGAAGAACATTCAAGCCTGATGGCTGTAGAATCATTGCCGGTGGCGACAAAACCGTCAGCACGGCGGTGGTGCTAATCGCTGATCCGACCGGGTTGGTCACCCGCAGAACGTAGTTGCCGTTGTTGGTAAATTGCAGATTGGAAATCGTCAAATTCGTTGTCGCCGTCCCGTAAAATTGGCCGCCGTCCGTCAGCGGAGTTCCGTTGAAAAACCATTGATCGTTCAGCGGCGCATCGCCGGATACTCCGGCGGTAAACACGACATTTGAGCCTTGCGGCAGAGTCTGGCTGACCGGTTGCAGGATAAGCGCCGGCGGAATTAGAACGGTGACAGTCGCCACCAGGCTGGTTGCCGCGCCGCCGATATTTGTCGCGATGACGAGATAATTTCCAGTGTCGCTGGTTTGAACTCCCGAAACTTGCAGGTTAGTGCCGGTCGTGCCGATGTAATGGGAATCGTTCGTCAGCGCCACGCCGTTAAAATACCATTGATAAGCCGGCGATGGCGCGCCGGTGGCCAGCACCGTCAGCGTGACGTTGCTTCCCACCGGCACCGTCTGGTTCGTCGCCTGTGACACAAACGTCGGCGGCGTCGGCGGCACGACCATCAGCACGGCATTGGAACTCAAAGTCGCGCCGAAGCCGTTCGTCACCACGACGGAATAAGTCCCGGCGTTGCTGTATTGCAGGAAGTTCAGCGTCAGCGTGGAATTGGTCGCGCTCCCCAGGTTTGTTCCGTTGAACAGCCATTGATAAGTCAAGGTTCCCGGACCGACGGCGACGATGCTGTAGGAGAGCGACGGCTGGCCGAACGGCGCGGTCTGGTTGGTCGGTTGGACTTCGATGAACGGCGTGTTTTGAAATTCATACGCGCCGAGGTCCACCGTGCCGTTGACGATGCGCGAGTTGCCATCGAGGTCCGTCATCACCGGTGCGACGGCGTCGTTGCCCGCGTCAATGCAGGGTGATCCGGGATAGAGCCGGTAATTGCCATTGGCCACGTCGGCAAAGAGCGGCGCGGAATCAATGTTGCTGACACCAACGGGTGGCTGCCATAGGGGTGTGGTGCAGCACCAACTCAGGCTGCAACTCGCATAGGCATAATTGTCATCGTAGAACGATGCGCTGTTATAATAAACAATGCAATTGGTTGCCGCGCAGGTGTCCAACCCGCCGCCGCCATAATGCGCATAGTTGCCCGCCACAGTGCAATTAAGCAACAGACTGTTCATCGCCCCGCCGCCGTTGACGCTCGTGGCGTTTCCGATCATCAGGCAATTTGAGAGCGTGCAGCCGTTGGCCCCGCCACCGCCGGCGGAATCGGCATAAGGATTATTCGCGGTGTTTCCCTGCAACACGCAACTGGTCGCTGTGCAGCCGTTAATGCCGCCGCCCCAGGGGGCCGCGTTGGAAAGGATAAGCGATTGGATCACCGTGCTGCCATTCGCTCCCCCCCCAACGTTAAATGCGACGTTGCCAACAACGACGCAGTTGCTCAATGTGCCGCCATTGGCGCCACCCCCGTTCGCGTAAGCCGTCGTGGTTTGGTTTCCAGTCAACACGCAATTGGCGATGATCTCGCCGGTGGATTCGCAATACACGCCGCCACCGCTTCCAGACGTGGCGCCATTCGTCAAAGTCAGTCCCGTCAACGTCGCGCCGCCAGCCAAATAGACGCAACGCTTCGTGCCGCCGCCGTCAATGATGGTTTGCGCCGCTCCGGAGACGCTCGAAATCGAAATGGCGTTGGTGACGACAACGCAGTTCGCCGTTGCGCCATAGGTATAAGTGCCATTGGTAACCAGAATCCGATCGCCGGAATAGGCCGCATTAACGGCGTCCTGAATGTTCGTGGCCGCCGCGCTCCAACCGGTGTAAGGCGGCACCGGGTTGGGATTGTTGAGATTCACATAAAGCACGCGGTTGGTCGCGTTCAGCGTGGCCACCACGCTGGTGACTGCGCCGTAATTGTTCGTCACAACCACCTGATAGTTGCCCAAGTTCGCAGCCTGCACGTTGGCGATGTTCAACGTCGCAGTCGTCGAACCGGAAATCTGGCTGCCGTCCGAAAGCGGCGCTCCGCCGAAAAACCAGCGAAAATTCAGCGGGGCCGTGCCGGTGGCCGCGCCTGAAAACGTGGCGGCGCCGCCAACATAAGTGGTTTGGTTCGCCGGCGGCGTGATGATGCTGGGCGGCAACAGCACCGTCAACGTCGCGACCGAACTGGTCACGGAACTGACGCTGTTGGACACGACCACACGGTACCCGCCAGCGTCGCCGGCCACCACGGCGGTGATGGTGAGATTGCTGCTGGTGGCGCCGCTGATACGGCCGCCATTCGTCAGGTTGGTCCCGTTGAACATCCACCGGTACCTGAGCGGCGCCGTGCCACTGGCACCGACGGTGAAAGTGGCATTTGAGCCGGCCAGCACATTCGTGCTGTGCGGTTGCTGGTTGATTGCGGCGGCGGACGCAAGCGGCTCGCAACTGAAAAGCATTCCCAGCGCAAGCGCATACACGGACAGCCTGTTCGCCTTCTGAAACGGCGACGCACTTTTCATATAAACTCCGGTCTTCAGCAAACCGTCACGAATGGATTGAAGCCGACGGCTTTCTAATTGAAAATTATCATATAATACCCGGATTTTATTTGCAATATGATTGTCCCGGAAGGAACGCCGGATTTATCCGGCAGGGCATACTATTACACGGGCCCGCTGCCGCATGAATACGGTGTTCCGTTGCCTGACAGCCGGCGGGAGGCAAGCCGCTTCGACGGAATTGGGTTCTTCCCCATGCGCGCATTCGCTTACCCAACCAAGTAAATGCGCTAATTTTTCCGGCTGGCGTGCGCTGTTTCCTTGAAAACCGCATTGCGGATGTCCATGCTGTGGCGCGAAAATTGTGCCGTGGCGGTCCCGGTGAAAAGTTCCCGGCCGCGCGGCGCAGGAAAGATGACCATGTCCTATCGAGCTTGGTTTCAATGCATCAATCCGGAGTGCGGGCAGACCTACCCGCTGAACTCCATCGTGTACCAATGCCAGCGCTGCCATTCCTTGCTGGAAGTGCAGCACGACCTCAAGGCGCTGAAACGCCGCAGCGCCGCGAGCTGGAAAAAACTTTTCGAGAAGCGGTACAAAAGCAACGAATGGCCCTATGGCTCCGGCGTGTGGGGCAAAAAGGAATGGATCCTGCCGCAGATCAAGAATGACGACGTCGTTTCACTTTATGAGGGCGGCACCAATCTTTTCTGGGCCGAACGCTTCGGCAAGGTCATCGGGGTGAACGAACTTTGGGTCAAGCTCTGCGGCAACACCCATAGCGGCTCGTTCAAGGACCTCGGCATGACGGTGCTCGTGTCACAGGTCAGGCAGATGATTTCCGAGGGCGCGCCCATCAAAGCCGTCGTCTGCGCCTCCACCGGCGACACCTCGGCGGCGCTGGCCACCTACTGCGCCGCGGCGGGCATTCCGTCCATCGTGCTCCTCCCGCGCGGGAAAATTTCCGGCGCGCAGCTCATCCAGCCCATTTCCAATGGCGCGCTCGTGCTCTATCTCGACACCGACTTCGACGGCTGCATGAAGCTCGTCCAGGAAATCACTCGGGACGAAACGCTTTACCTGGCGAACTCGATGAATTCGCTGCGCGTCGAAGGCCAGAAAACGGTGGGCATTGAAATTGTCCAGCAGTTCGACTGGCAGGTGCCCGACGTGATGATCATTCCCGGCGGCAACCTCGGCAATGTTTCCGCGCTCGGCAAGGGCCTGATGATGATGAAAGACCTCGGCCTGATTTCCAAGCTGCCGCGCATTGTCGTCGCGCAGGCGGAGCGGGCCAATCCACTTTACCGGTCGTATCTGAACAACTTCGAGACGTTCGAGCCGGTCCAGGCGCAAAAGACTTTGGCCAGTGCCATTCAAATCGGCAACCCGGTAAGCTTTGAGAAGGCGATCCGCACGTTGAAACAATTCAACGGCATCGTCGAACAGGCCACCGAGGAGGAACTGGCCGACGCCGCGGCGCTGGGCGACCGCACCGGGATGTTCAACTGTCCGCACACCGGCGTGGCGCTGGCGGTTTTAATCAAACTGCTCAAGGCCGGCAAGATTGACAAAAAAGAGCGCGTGGTCGTCATCTCCACGGCGCATGGACTGAAATTTGTCGAAATGAAGGTCAAGTATCACAAGCGAGAACTGGATTTTCCATGCCGTCATGCGAACCAGCCGATTGAACTGCCCGCGCGCCTGGACGCGGTGAAGAACGCGCTCAAGCTGGCCCTCAAGGAAAGGAGCCGGTTCAATGTCTAATTCTCACAGGGCTTTTCGAAAAGAGACCGCTGCCGAAGGATCGCGAAGGCCATTAGCGGTGGTGAAGCGGCGTAAACGCCGCGCTCCGGAGCGCGGGCTTCAGCCCGCTTCAACGTCCAAACCGGAAATGAGCCCCAAAAAACATCCAAGCGCACTGAAGTGGGGACCGGCGACGCTGGCGATTCACGGCCACGGCAAACATCGCAAGGCGCATCACGCCGTCTCCACGCCCATCGTCCACACCTCGAATTACAGCTTCGAGTCCACGTCCGAAGTCTTCGAGTTCATGCAGGCCAAAGGGCCAGGGCCGCGTCATCCGCGAGCACGAATACGGCCGCTACGGCAATCCCACGCAGCAGGAGACCGAGCGCAAGCTCGCCGCCGTCGAGGGCGCCGAACGGGCCATTCTGTTTTCCACCGGCATGAGCGCGGTCATCCTCACGCTCATGGCCTACATGCAAAAGGACGGCCACATCATTTTCACGAGCGACTGCTACCGGCAGACGCGCGATTTCGCGACCAATTTTCTGAAGAAATTCGGAATTCAAACCAGCCTGGTCGCCCCCACGGCGGCGGCCATCGAAAAAGCCATCCAGCCCAACACCAACATCATTTTCACCGAATTGCCGACCAATCCTTATCTGCGCGTGCCGGACCTGCCGGCCATCGTGAAAGTCGCCAAGCGCCACAAGCTGCTCACGATGATTGACGCCACGCTGGCCACGCCCTTCAACATCCGCCCGCTGGAAATTGGCGTGGACATCGTCATCCACTCGGCCACGAAATATCTCGGCGGCCACAACGATCTGCTGGCCGGCGTCACGCTCGGCAATCACAAGCAGCTCGAAGACCTGAACAAGCTGCAACGCATGATCGGTTCCATTCCCGGACCGCTCACCTGCTTTCTGCTGGAACGCGGATTGAAAACCTTCGGCCTGCGGATGGAACATCACAACCGCGCCGGACTCGAAATCGCCCGCTTCCTCGAATCGCACCCCAAAATCTTGAAGGTCTGGTATCCCGGATTGAAATCGCATCCGGATCACCGGCTGGCGAAAAAACAAATGCGCGGCTTCGGCAGCGTCATCAGTTTCCTGGTGAAAGGCGACGACAAGGAAACGCGGCGGTTCATTGACTCGCTGGAACTCTTTCTCATCACGCCCAGCCTCGGCGGTTCCGAAAGCCTCGTCACCCAGATGTCCATGATGTCGTTCTTCGACTATCCGGTGGCCTACCGCAAATCCCTCGGCATGGTGGACAACCTCGTGCGCATCGCCCTCGGCCTGGAAAACGTGGAAGATTTGATCACCGACCTGAAGCAGGCGCTGGCGAAGATTTGAGTTTAATGGGGAGCGTCCCGGCACTGTTCCCAACTCCCTCTCCCCGCCCGAGCGGGGAGCAGGGCTGGGGTGAGGGGATTTGATCTTGGAAACAATGGCTCTTCGCCCCGACCCTACCCATGAAACGGAGCGCCGAGCACCGTCTCGGCTCGTGACTGGAACTGAATTCCGGCTGGCCGAGGCGGTGCTCGGTGCTCCATTCAGGTTCAAGGGAACAAATCGCGTCTTTGCGCCTTGGCGTCTTTGCGTTGAAGAATTTCCGCTGGAAGATTTGGATTGGGTGGTGGACTGCCTCAAGCCGTGGTAAAAAAATGCTTTCGTGTGTTTGGTGTTTTTCGTGGTTAAACTCTGAAAAATGAACCGCTGGCAGAAAATCGGAATTGCCATCGCCATCGTCGTTGTGGTTGCGCTGGGCTTTTGGGCGCAGGCACGGATGCGGAGTTTTTTCTATCCGCTTGCGCCGGCCATGCCCGCCGTGGTCAGCGAACCGATGCCGGAAATTCTCCCCCGGCTTGAATCCATTCTTAAAACCAACGCGCCGCAGGTGCTGGCCGGGTTGCAGTCCGGACTTTCCGCCGGGGACGTTGCCAGGCTGGAGCAGCAATATCATATTCAACTGCCCGATGACATCCAGGCAATCTACCAGTGGCACGACGGCGCGCGCCACAGCACGAATTATGTCGGAGACGATTTCATTCCTATCCATCGTTTCGTGCCATTGGAGGAGATGCTGGCGGAAAAGGCGTTGGAAGGCAAAGGGCCGGCCACGCTGTTGCAGCGCGCGGCGTATCGGATTTTCGCCGGACAGCGGGATTCGTGGTTTTGCCTGTTCAGCGACGGCGTGCGGGACGGCTACTGGTTTGATCCCAAACGCAAGCCGTTCGAAGGCGCGGTGTTTTACACGTTCACCGAGGACAACACTTTTGTCTTTTTCCCATCGCCAAAGAACCTGATGGCCGGCATTGCAAAGTGTTACGAACAGGGAGCTTTCCGTGTCAAACCAGGCTCAACGCCTCCGCAACTGGACGAGGATTTTGAGTTGGCCGCAAAAATCTGGAAAGAATTCGGCGCGAGCAACCAGCCATAAAGGGAATATCATGATGCTCCAGCTTGAATACACCTGCACGGAAGCGGAGTTGAAGGAGGCGCAGTCGCTCGATTTGCATCGGCAGTGTGGCAGTGGCCCGAAATGGCGGTCGGGAGTGGTTTATTATGCCTTTATTGCATTCATCGCCACGCTAGTCTACTTGCGTTTCAAAATGGAAATCGCGCCCAAAGATCGCCTTTGGTTTATCGCGCTCGTGGTGGTGATTTTCATCGCACTGCAAATCTTCAAAGGCATGACGCGCCGGAAAACGGACCAACTCGTCCGGCTGGAGGTTTCAGAACGTGAGGTGGTCTTCAACAGCGGCAATGGCCACACAGCATTGTCGTGGTCGGCGTTCAGCCAGTGCCTGGAATCGCCGAATTTGTATGTGCTGCTGGATCGTCCCAAACTGATTTTGTATGCGGTGCCCACACGGGCGTTCCCGGATGAGAAATCGCAGGAGTGGTTTCGCGCCCAGGCCAAGCAACTGAAAAACCAAGCGGCAATGGCGACGGATGAGCCTTTCGTTCCGGGCCGGTCCGTTACGGCCAATGGAATCACACTCACGCTGCAATTGAAATATCGTGATTATTTGACCCGAATGTCCACGTCGTGGCGAACAAAAGGCATCGCGCTTGGTTTTTTTGCATTAGCTATCGGATTTTGTCTTTTTGCTCCTGATCCACCAAATGCAGTCAATTCGCGCGGCAAGACGCTCATTATCATGTTGGCGATGATGATCCCAATGCTGCTCGTGGTGTTCTTTGTGGTTTCGTTCATTTCGTGGCGTTCGGAAAAGAAATATCTGACGCCGCATCAAATTGTGCTGACGAGCGAGGGTATCGAGTTTACCAGCCGGGACAGCAGTAGTCGGTTGCCGTGGAGCACCTACAAGTATTTTCTTCAGAATCGTTGGAGTTTTTTGTGTGGAACCCGCGCGGGTCGCTCTGGCTCATGTTTCCCAAACGCGAGTTCGCGGCGCCATCGGATTTGGAGCAGTGCCGCGTGCTGCTGCAAACGAACTTGCGTGCGTCAAGATGGTTTTATCTGTAACTCGCGTCAAAACCTTTGCGTCTCCGCGTCTCTGCGTTGAAAAATTCGTGTTAATTCCTGTCCCTTCCGTCTTCGCCAGCTTCGGCGCGACAAGCCGTGGTTTAAAAAAATGCTTTCGTGTGTTTGGTGTTTTTCGTGGTTAAACTTCACCGGCGATTTTCGCATGAATCCTTTTGAGCAAAAACTTTCCGGCCACGGGCTGGCCTTGCGCCGCGCCCGGCTGCAAACGCTGCAAATCAACCTGGGCCGCCGATGCAACCAGACCTGCCGACATTGTCACGTGGATGCCGCGCCGTGGCGCACGGAAATGATGTCCGCGCCGGTGGCGGAGCGGGTGGGGGAGTGGATTCGCCGACATCGGCCCGCAGTGGTTGACCTCACCGGCGGCGCGCCGGAGCTGAGCGAACACTTCCGCTGCTTCGTCGAGACGGCCCGCGACTGCGACTGCCAGGTCATGGACCGCAACAACCTTACCATCATCGAAACCGACTCCCATCGCTGGCTGCCGGAATATCTCGCGGCGCACGAGGTGGAGGTCATCGCTTCGCTTCCCTGTTATTCCGCGGACAACGTGAACGCGCAACGGGGCAATGGCGTTTTTGAAAAAAGCATTTCCGCGCTCCAGAAGCTCAACGCCGCCGGCTATGGAACGCGATTGCCGCTGAACCTGGTCCATAATCCGCTGGGTCCGAAACTGCCCGGGCCGCAGGCGGAGCTGGAAGCCGAATACCGGGAAGCGCTGGCGCGCGAGTTCGGCATTGTGTTCAACCAGCTGTTCACGATCACCAACCAGCCCATCGCGCGGTTCGCGGAGAACTTGCGCCGGAGCGGCCAGTGGGACGCCTACCTCGAACTGCTGGCCAACAGTTTCAATCCCGCGTCTGTGCCGGGACTGATGTGCCGCACCACCTTGAGCGTGGGCTGGCAGGGCGAAATTTACGACTGCGACTTCAACCAGATGCTCGGCATGCAGATGCGCAATGGCCAGCCGCTGTATCTCTGGGATGTGACGCCGCAGTTTCTGGATGATTACGAAATCCGGACGGGCGGGCATTGCCTGGCCTGCACCGCCGGCTGCGGGAGCAGTTGCACCGGCGCGCTCGCATGACCGCCCTTTCCATGAACCGATGCGGACAGAACGGTATGCAAAACTTTGATTCACCTGCATCAAAATTTTGTCATCTGATTGCGGGATAGAAACTTGTAAAAACGCATTTTGCTGTCAGCAGGGACAATCATTGAAACTGGTTCATGGTCCCAATGCGCGCCCGGGAACTGCGCACCGTTCAAGGTGCGCAAGGCTCGCGCGTACGCTCGCCCCACCAAACCAACTCCCAACCGGCTGAACCGCCGGCTCGCCTGGCGGCGTAAAATAAGCGTATGCTTGCCAACACATGAGCGGCAGCCGGCGCAGACTGATTTTGTTCGCGCGTTTTCCCGAATCGGGACGCGTGAAGACGCGGCTTATTCCGGCGCTGGGCGCGGAAGGCGCGGCGGCGCTGCATCGCCGGCTCGTCTTGCGCACGCTCCGCGCGGCGCTCGACGCCTGTCGCATGGCGGAGGCGGAACTCGAAATCCGCTTCACCGGCGGCGATGAAAACGCGATGGATCACTGGCTCGGCGATGGAATGTTCTGCCGCGCGCAAAGCGACGGCGATCTGGGCCGGCGAATGGCGGGCGCAATTGAAGACAGCTTCCGGGAAGGTGCGCGCGCCACGGTCATCATCGGCAGCGACTGTCCAGAGCTGACGGCAGGCGTGCTGGTGTCCGCATTCGATAAACTTTCCCAGGCGACTGTCGTGCTCGGCCCGGCCCGGGATGGCGGTTATTATCTGGTTGGCCTGACACAGCTGGTGCCGCAACTTTTCCGCGACGTTCATTGGAGCACGGGGACGGTGCTGACGGAATCCATTTTTATTTCGAGGCAGGCGGGGATTGAACCCATTTTGCTGGCTTCGTTGAGCGACCTTGATGTGCCGGGCGATTTGTACGCGTGGAACCACATCGCTGACGCCGAGGACGCCGACTTGAGCCGCATCAGCGTCATCATCCCGGCGCTGAACGAGGCGCAGTACATCACCGCCACCCTGCAATCGGCGCAGCGGGGCCGGCCGCACGAAATTCTGGTGGTGGACGGTGGCAGCACGGATGACACCGTGGCGTTGGCGCGGGCCGCAGGCGCACGGGTGATTCAATCCCAGCCCGGCCGCGCGCGGCAGATGAACGCGGGCGCGGCGCAGGCCGCCGGCAATGCATTGGTTTTTCTTCATGCGGACACGCTGCTGCCCGGCGATTACCCGGAGGTGGTGGCCGGAACCTTGCGCGACCCGGCGGTGGCGGCCGGGGCGTTTCGATTCCGGATGGACGAAAAGCTGGCCGGCCAATGGTTCATCGAATGGACGGCAAACCTGCGTTCGCGGTGGCGGCAATCGCCATATGGAGACCAGGCACTGTTTCTGCGAAGAACGCTGTTCGAGGAGATTGGCGGATTCGCAAGCCAGCCGATCATGGAGGACTGCGAAATTGTGCGACGGCTACGGAAGCGTGGCCGCGTGGTCACGGTCGCCGCCGCCGCCGTGACATCAGGCCGGCGCTGGCGCCGGTTCGGACTGTTTCGGACGACTGTCATCAACAAGCTCGTCATTTTGGGTTATGTCGGCGGCGTGTCACCAGACCGGCTGGCGGCATTCTATCGCCGACCGGAAAATCGAATCCGCAAATAAAATGGGAAGACAGGCAACTACACGTCCGCGTTTTTGTAGCGACGCTCTGTGAGCGCCGGTGGAATCTGTGGCACAGGCCGGCTCAACTCACCCGAAAACTGAAGCCGACGACAACGTGAGTCGGCGCAAACTTTTGAAGATTGGCGCGGACTGACGTCTGCGGCTACCGCGATGGTGCGGCGGGGGGGGGTTAGCCCAAGGCAACTCGTTCCTCGCAATTTGGGCTGATTGATTTCATCCCTTTGGGATGTCTCCAGTCTTCTGGCTTCCAGCTTCTTCATTCCCGCCTTCTGCCGGCTCCGGCGCGGCAGGCGCAGGCTGCAATGCGAGTTGTTCCGGCGGCGTGGTGGCCAGGCCGGGTTCGGCGGTGACCGGGCCGGGCGGCTTTTCGACGACAATGCGGCGGAGTTCGTCCGCGGCGGGCAAATCTTCCAGACTGCGCAGGCCAAAGTATTCGAGGAACAACGCCGTCGTGCCGTAAGTTGGCGGACGGCCCACCACTTCGGCGCGGCCAACGGCCTCCACCAACCCGCGTTCCATGAGCGTCTGCATCGTGCCGTCCACGTTCACGCCGCGAATCTGCTCGATCTCGGCGCGCGTGATGGGCTGGCGATACGCGATGATGGCCAGCGTTTCGAGTGCGGGCAGCGAAAGCCGCGGCGGACGGGCCTTGATGCCCACCAGTGCGCGCAACCACGTCGCATATTCCGGCTGGGTGACGAACTGCCACGAACCCGCGACGCACGCGAGACGGTAGCTGCGCGCGGCGGCTTCGTGGTCGCGCGCCAATTCTTCGAGCGCCAGCGTCAGTTCGGTGTCCCTGGTTTTGGCCAGCGATTTGGCGGCGGCATCGGCGCCCTCCTGTTCGGTGGCGGCGGCGAGCACGTCGCGAAGTTCCTTCACGCTCAACGGTTTTTGCGCGGAGAACAGCAGCGATTCCAGAATGAGTTTAAGTTCCATTTTAAATTAAAGTCGGACCGGCATCCTGCCTGTCTCCATTATTATTTACCAAAGACATTTTCAAGTTTGAGACAGGCTGGAATCTTGTCCTACGTTTTCGGCATTGGTTGACTGGTTCGCGACCTCACCCTCTGCGCCCATTTTTGCCGGGCCCGGTTTTTCGACCGGAACGGGCATCGTCGGAGTTCCGGCTGGCGGCGCGGCAAGGCGGATTTCAATTTCGCCGAAAGGCTCGGGTTGCGAGCAAACGAGCTGGCGCAGGCGGATCAATTCCAGCAGCGCCAGAAAGGTGCAGATGACCTCGGACCGGCTGGCGGCGCTTTCGAACAATTCGGCAAAGCGCAGGCTGCCGCGCCCGGAAATCGCGCGGAGAATGGCCTCGATTTTTTCGCTGACGGTCCATTTGTCCTCGAAAATGTCGCCCCGGTCTTCACGCCGGGCGAACCGTTGAAGCACGCCGTTGACGGCGTTGAGCAGATCAAAAATCGAAACGTCCGGCTTGGGCGGCGGCGCGGCGTCTTCAAATTCGAGCTTGCCGGGCAGGCGCGGAAAAATGTTTTCCTGTTCGGCCTCGAGCACCTGCAGGCGGGCGGCGGCGTCCTTGAATTTTTTGTATTCGACGAGCTGCCGGATCAACTCCCAGCGCGGGTCTTCGCCCTCCTCCTCGCCCTCGACCTGCACCTGCTGGTCCACCGGCAGCAGTTCGCGGCTCTTGATATACATGAGCGTCGAGGCCATCACGAGAAATTCGCCGGCGATCTCCAGATCGAACTGGCGCATCAGGTCAATGTATTCGATGAACTGCGTGGCAAGGCGCGTGAGGTTGACCTCATAAATGTCCACCTCCTCCTTTTTGATGAGGTAAAGGAGCAAATCGAGCGGGCCTTCGAAGACCTCGAACTGGACTTTGTATTCCGCCATGCGCTGAATGAACTGGGAAAATTCTAAAACGGGTGGAGGAGGTTTGCAATGGCGGAACGAAAATGAAAAATGCGGTCGCGCTTGTCTTTTGAGAAGTTACGGCCCGGTTTTGATGCGTTGGCCACCCATGCGCCGGGATGCAATAAACATTGACCATCCAAGGAATCACGCGGCCTGCATTCCGCAACTTGCGAAATATTCCCATGACGAATGGCGGCCGGAGATGGGTGGAATCTTCGTAGTTAAAGAATATCGAGGCCGTGGCGTGGCGACTGGTTTATTCACCGATTGATAAAAGAAACGCGCCGATTGAGCGTAAAACGCCTTTATCTATGAACCTTTTCCGCTGAAGTTCTCCATGCGAATCTTGGCCGGGTGAGCCTTGATAGGTTCGATTATTGCGGCCAAAACATTTCGGCCATGCAGCGGGAAATCCACGGCCAAGCCAAGCCGCTGTCCCGAATTGGGACGTGGTTTAGTAACGAAGTTACTTGACTAATTGATAAAAAAGTTGCAAAACTTCATTAAACACACGGGAATTTGTGGCTGAAGAAACTGAGAGTTCATTATGAGCCGAACCACTGGACAGGTCTGTCCTGTTTCTGGAGTGTACCGTGCCGTCGGAAATTGCGGTCATTCGGTGGAGCGGGTGATTCCCCAAGGACAAGTGTTTCCCCCTTGTGAATATTGCCGGGAAAAAGGGGAACGCAAAGACATCGCCTGGGTTCTGGTGGTGGAAACTCAACCTATGTAGTCGCCCACCCAAATTTCCGACCATCCGGCCCAGGGTGTGGGCCTGTCTTCAACAAAACGGCGCTGGCGTTCGGCCATTTTTACCAGCCGATTCGTATTCAGAGAAAGGCATAAGGTTTGAAATGGCCGTCCGGTTTTCAGGCGCTGCCGGAACATTTGCCATTCAACCCCAAGAGTAAATGCAATTTCCGAGTTGACTTCCTTTAACGAATTGTCGTTCGTTTCAAAGGGTTCAACCAGTTCATAATCACCCTCGTCCTTAGGTTTCATACAGGCCACTTGAAGCAAGAACCGTGCTAAGAGCTGGTCGGACTGGATTTTCAAGTGAGGGAACCTCCAACGACCCCACCACCCTCATTGGGGCAAACTTGACGGACGCGGCTAATAAACCTAATTTGTCAGCCGGTTGGTGGTCGTAGCTCAATGGTAGAGTCCAAGCTTGTGGAGCTTGTTGTTGCGGGTTCGAATCCCGTCGGCCACCCCATTCTCCTCAAATCGAATAATCGTCGGAGAATACCTTCACGTTCCGCAATTCCACGAACACCGGTTCGCCCGCCTTCGGCTGCAATTGCTGGAATTGTTCCTTGCTCAACTGCACGGTGAATTGTCCGCCCGTGTCGAGCCGCACCAGCTCAAGATTCGCCAGCGGGCCTGCGGCGTTGCTGCGAATCACGCGCGCCGCCAGCGTCGCCGGGCCGCCCGGCTCGCGCGTGACGCGAATGTCGTGCGGTCGCACGAAGGCGATGGCGTCCGAGTCGGACTCGCCGGCGGTTTCCGGCACCGCGAACTCAGTGCCGCCAATAACCACCGTACCGTCGCGCACCCGGCCGCTGAACAAATTTACGTTGCCGAGAAAATCATAAACGAACGGCGAGGCCGGGTTGTCGTAAATTTCCTCCGGCGTGCCGATCTGCTCGACCCGGCCCACGCGCAAAATGGCCACGCGGTCGGCCACTTCCAGCGCCTCCTCCTGGTCGTGGGTCACAAACAGCGTCGTGATGTGGATTTCCTCGTGCAACTGTCGCAGCCAGCGGCGCAATTCCTTCCGCACCTTCGCGTCGAGCGCCCCAAACGGCTCATCCAGCAGCAGCACCTTGGGCTCGACCGCCAGCGCGCGGGCCAGCGAAACCCGCTGGCGCTGGCCGCCGGAGAGTTGCGATGGAAACCGCTTCGCCAGCGGCTCGAGCTGGATCAACTTCAGCAGTTTTTCCACGCGCGCGCGGATTTCCGCCTCGGCCGGCCGGGTCTCGCGCGGACGGACCCGCAGGCCGAACGCGATGTTTTCAAAGACGTTCAAGTGCCGGAACAGCGCGTAATGCTGGAAGGCAAACCCGGCTTTGCGCTGGCTCGCGGGAATCATGGTCACATCCTCGCCGTAATACAAAACCTGCGCGTCGCCGGGATCGGGGAACTCCAGTCCGGCAATGATGCGAAGCAGCGTGGTCTTGCCCGAACCGGACGGGCCGAGCAAGGCGACGAGTTCGCCGGACTCGATCTTCAGGTTCACGTTGTCGAGCGCGGTGAACTGGCCGAATTTTTTGCAGACATTGCGGACTTCGACGCTCATGTGATCATATCAATTTTCCGTCCGGCGCTGCCGGTGTGCTTGCGTTCCACCCAGGTTTTCAGCACCAGCGTGACAATCGCCAGAAACGTCAGCAGCGACGCCACGGCAAAGGCCCCGACAAAATTATATTCGTTGTACAGAATTTCAACGTGCAGGGGAATGGTATTTGTCTGGCCGCGGATGTGGCCGCTGACGACCGACACCGCGCCGAACTCGCCCATCGCCCGCGCGTTGCATAGGATGACGCCGTAAATCAGCCCCCATTTGATGTTCGGCATCGTCACCCGCCAGAACGTCTGCCAGCCGCTGGCGCCCAGCACGTGCGCCGCCTCTTCCTCGGTGCGCCCCTGCGCCTGCATGAGCGGAATCAATTCGCGCGCCACAAACGGGAAGGTCACAAAAATCGTCGCCAGCACAATGCCGGGCACGGCAAAGATGATCTGGATATTGTGCTCGATAAACCAGGGGCCAACCAGTCCCTGCGCGCCAAACAGCAGCACGTAAATCATTCCCGAAACCACCGGCGAAACCGAGAACGGCAGATCAATGAGCGTGATGAGCACGGTTTTGCCGCGGAAATCAAATTTCGTAATCGCCCACGCCGCCGCCACGCCAAAAATGCAGTTCAGCGGCACGGCGATGCCGGCGGCGATGAAGGTCAGCTTGATGGCAGCCAGGGTGTTCGCGTCGTTGAACGAGTGAAAATAGTAACCGACGCCCTTGGCAAAAGCCTCGGTGAAAACCGCCGCGAGCGGCACGACCAGGAACAAGCCCAGAAACACCATCGCCACGCCGATGAGCAGCCAGCGCACGAACGGCGGCTCGGCCGTCACGCGGCGGGGAGCAGCCCGGCGTGGCGCGGAAATGGTGGATGCGGAAACCATAAATCAAGCCGGCGCGTAATGGCGGTGGCTCCACCATTGGAGAAAATTGATGGCGAGCAACAGCACGAAGGAGGCGACCAGCATAACGACGGCAATGGCCGTGGCGCCGGGATAATCAAATTCCTCGAGCTTGGTGATGATGAGCAACGGCGTGATTTCCGTTTTCATGGGCATGTTGCCGGCGATGAAAACGACCGAGCCGTATTCGCCCAGCGCGCGCGCGAATGCAAGCGTGAACCCGGTCAGCAACGCCGGCCGCAGCATGGGCAGCGTGACGCGCCAGAATGTCTGCCAGCGGTTCGCGCCCAGGCTGGCGGCGGATTCTTCAATTTCGCGGTCGAAATCCTCCAGCACCGGTTGCACCGTGCGCACAAGGAACGGCAACCCAATGAACGTGAGCGCAACCAGCACGCCGAGCCGGGTGTAGGCGACCTTGATGCCCAGCGGCGCGAGCCAGTGGCCGATCCAGCCGTTCGGCGCGTAAATGGCCGTCAAGGCGATTCCGGCCACCGCCGTCGGCAGCGCGAACGGCAGGTCCACCAGCGCGTCCACGAACCGTTTGCCCCAAAACTGGTAGCGCACCAGCACCCAGGCGACGAGCAGGCCGAAAAACAGATTGATCAGCGCCGCGAGAAACGACGCGCCGAAACTCAGGCGATACGACGCCATCACGCGCGGCGCGGTGACGATGTGCCAGAACTGGTCCCACGTCAGCGCGCTCGCCTTCCAAAACGTGCAGGCCAGCGGAATCAGGACGATGAGGCCGAGATAAAGCACCGTGTAGCCGAGCGTCAGCTTGAAGCCGGGCAACACGCTGTTTTTTCTATTCGCCATGCCAGTTCTTTTGAGCGGTATAACCGTTGTTAAATTGCAACGAAAGCAATTCTTTACGCGGCAGCGGAAAACGGGTGCATTGCCACTCCCTCTCCCCGCCTGAGCGGGGAGAGGGCTGGGGCGAGGGGCTTTGATCTTGAAAAATCGGCCTCCTCACCCCGGCCCTCTCCTCCTTTGGGGAGGAGAGGGAGAAAAATGGGGCAGTGCGCGGATGCGCCCCCGGGAATCAGAGCGGTGATGTCAGCTCTGGTGACGTGGTTAAATCTGCGCGTCATAAGGTTTGGATGGTGGTATTTGAAGGGTTCCGGCCTGGAGCCGGCTCACGACTTCTTCCGCCCGAAGATTGGGCAGGAAACCCACCGCGCCGCGCGCGTTGAAACAGGCGCGGCTGACTTCGCGGACGCCGAGGTCGCGGCAGAATTCCTGGAAGTCCAGCAGGGACAGGAAATGCAAGTTTTGCGTGCGATACCATGGCGCCGGCAGCGAGCGGGTGATTGGCGTGCGGCCCTCGAACAATATTTGCAGGCGGACGCGGATGTGGGCGAAATTGGTGTAAGCAACGATGACCTCGCGTCCGACGCGGAAGGCTTCCCGAAGAATGTCCGCCGGAGCCAGCAACTCCTGAAACGTGCCCAGCAGCAGCACGTGATCAAACGCACCGGAGGCGTATTGATCCAGTCCATCGGCAATGTCCCCCTGATGCACCACCAAGCCGCGTTCGATGCACCGCGAAACCAAGACCGGGTCGCGTTCGACGCCCTCGGCGCGAAACTTGTGGGTTTTCACCAAGCGTTCCAGAAACGCACCGTCGCCGGACCCCAGGTCCAGCACGCGCGCATTGGGCGGCAGCCACTCAATCACCTGGTCATAAAGCGCGGGATGCATGGAATTCAGGCGGCGGTGTTCGCCGCGCGGGAGTCGTATTCCTGGTTGAGAAAATGGCTCAACGCGCTGGAAAATTCCGGGTTGTGGATCAGGAACGAGTCGTGCCCGTAAGGCGTCGGCAGGTTCAGATAGGTCACCGCCAGATTGTGGCGTTTGAGCAGTTTGACGAGATCGCGCGACTGGGACGGCGGATACAACCAGTCGGACTCGAAGGAAATCACCAGGAACCGCGCCCGCACCTGGTCCAGCGCCTCGCGCGTCTCGCGGCCCGCCAGAAAATCAAAACGGTCAATCGCCTTGGTCAGGTAAAGATAGGAGTTGGGATCAAACCGGCGGACAAAGCTGTCGCCCTGATGGTGCAGATAACTTTCGACCGAGAAGAAATCCGGGAACAGGTCCTCCGGCTGGGCAGCGCGCTGCAAACGGCGGCCGAACTTGGCGCGCAGTGAATATTCGCTGAGGTAGGTCACGTGTCCGACCATGCGCGCCACCGCCAGCCCGTGCGCGGGGCGGGCGCCGTCCGGGTTGTCGTAATAATGGCCGTCGCGCCAGTTGGGGTCGGTGAGGATTGCCTGCCGCCCGATTTCATTGAAGGCGATCTGCATGGCGTGATGGGCCGTGCAGGTGGCAATGGGCACGCAGTTCCTCACCCGTTCCGGATAATCCGTCGCCCAGACCAGCGCCTGCATTCCGCCCATCGAACCGCCGGTGACAGCGAAAATTTCCGGAAGCTGGAGATGATCCAGCAATGCCGCCTGCGCGCGCACCATGTCGCGGATGGTCACCGGCGGAAAATCGGTGGCGTAGGGACGTTTGGTTTCCGGGTTGAGCGACGACGGGCCGGTGCTCCCGGAGCAACCGCCCAAAACATTGGGGCAGACAACAAAAAAACGGTTGGTGTCAATCGCCTTGCCCGGCCCCACGTGAAAATCCCACCAGCCGGGACGGCCCGTGGCGGAGTTGAGTCCGGCCATGTGTGCGTCGCCGGACAGCGCATGACAAACGAGAATCACGTTGTCCCGCCGCGGCGACAATTTGCCGAGCGTCTGGTAGGCGATTTGGATTTCCTTGAACTCATGCCCGGACTCGGTGGCAAAACCCGGCAGCGTCGCCACCTGCGAATGCGTCACGCCCAGGTCGGAGTGATATTCCCCGAGCACCTGGTCCTGCAAATCGCCTTCGAGCATTTGTTTTTCAGACATAATTTCGCCGCTTCCCGTCCGTCCAGCCTGCCGGAAACAACAGGCAAGCGGAACCAATTTTTTGGCTCCGCCTGCCGTTTCCCCATCCTTGAATGTTATGACGCCGCCTGCTTGAGCGCCTGGTCAATGTCCGCCTTGATGTCCTCAACGTCTTCCAAGCCAACGGAAAGACGAACGTAGTCCGGCGTGGCGCCGGTTTCTTCCAATTCTGCCGGCGTCAACTGCGAGTGCGTGGTCGAAGCCGGATGAATCACCAGCGTCTTGGCGTCGCCAATGTTGGCGAGGTGCGAGAGCAGCTTCACCGAGTTGATGAATTTCTTGCCCGCTTCCAGTCCGCCCTTGACACCAAAGCCGACCAGACCGCCGAAGCCACGCTTCAGATACTTCGAGGCGATCTTGTGGCTCGGATCGTCCGGCAGGCCCGGATACGTCACCCAACTCACCAGCGGATGCGTCTTGAGCCATTTGGCGATTTCGAGTGCGTTGGCGGAATGTTGTTTCTGCCGGAGCGGCAGCGTCTCCAGTCCCTGCAAAAAGAGGAACGAGTTAAACGGACTGAGCGCCGCGCCGATGTCGCGCAACAGGGTGACGCGCACCTTGAGGATGAAGGCCACATTGCCCATGCCGGGCACGTTGCTCAACGCGTCCCAATAAACCAGGCCGTGATAGCTCGGATCGGGTTCGGTGAATTCCGGGAACTTGCCGTTGTTCCACTTGAACTTGCCGGAATCCACGATGACGCCGCCGATGGAAGTGCCGTGGCCACCGACGTATTTCGTGGCTGATGTGACGATGATGTCCGCGCCGTGATCAAACGGCCGCACCAGGCCGACGCCAACCGTGTTGTCCACGACGAGCGGAAGACCGGCCTCGTGCGCGATTTTGGCGATGGCTTCGAAATCCGGCACATCGAGCTTGGGATTGCCAACGGTCTCGATGTAAAGCGCGCGGGTTTTTGGCGTGATGGCCTTGCGAAACGCCTCCGGGTCGCGGGAGTTCACAAACTTCGCCGTGCGGCCCAGCTTGGGCAGAGTGTAATGGAAAAGCTGGTAAGTGCCGCCATAGAGGTTGTTGCCCGCCACAATTTCGTCGCCCAACCGGGTGATGGCCAGCAACGCGAAGGTGATGGCCGCCGAACCGGACGCCACGCCCAGCGCGCCGGTGCCGCCTTCCAGCGCGGCGATGCGCTGTTCGAAGACATCGGTGGTGGGGTTCATGATGCGGGTATAAATGTTGCCGAATTCCTTCAGGGCAAACAGATTTGCCGCGTGGTCGGTGTTTTTGAAGACGTAGGACGTCGTCTGGTAAATCGGCACGGCGCGCGCGCCGGTGGTGGGATCGGGGACCTGGCCGGCGTGAAGCGCCAGCGTGCTGGGACCTTTTGTTTGGTTGCTCATGTTTTTTGGTTGGTTAACAGTGGTTGATGGTATTGCGAAAGTGGCCGAAGGCAATTGCGCATCGCGGGAAACCGCGTTGCGAAGCCCGCGACGCCACAGGGTGGTTGCGGATTTTGGAATGGATAAATTTAACAGCTGGAGGCCGAAACGAGCCGCGTAAACCAGCGCGTTCGGAGGAGACGCGTGACGAAAGCGCAAGCTGCCGTCCGGCCTCCAGCCTGAATTGATTGTTGATTAGAATTCCCATTTGGTGGTGATGCCCCAGACGCCATTGGCTTCGTTGTTCAGCACGGTGCCGAAATGTCCGTAGCCTACCGCCAGCGTCAGGTGTTTGTTGACCACATAGGCGGCGTCAATCGTCCACCAGTCATCCGCCTTTCCGATCAGACTTTGACCACCCACGGAAACGGTCTTGTAATCGGTGGGTTGCTGCCGGTATTCCGCCGCCAGCGCAATGGAATCGGTCACAAACACAACGACGTTGCCTTCAAACAGGAAGTTGTAACTGTCCGTGAAGCCGAGCAGTCCGTTCCAGACGCCCTCGGTTGCGCGACCGCCCAGTTCCACCAGCACCGGACGCGGCAACTGGGTGAACAGCTTGGAAGCATAGAGCGTGAAGTCCACGCCCTCGTTTTGACTGACGCCGATGGCTTTCAACGTTCCGCCAAGTTCGCTGTTTATGTCGTTGTAGGAATCGTTGTACTTGTAATGCACGCCGAAAGTCAGTGCCGGGATCCACTTCTGGTCGAACTCGCCTTCCTTCAGGATTTGCAGTCGGGCGTTGAAGTTATGCAATTCAACGGAGGTCTCCGAGAGGTAGAGCGCCCCGCTGGTCGCCTTATAAACATCCAGCGGCAAGTTGCCCAAATTGAAGTTTTCATAACCATAGCCCAGTTCGAGACGGCTCAACGGAGATTCCGTCAAGGTCAACGCCTCGAGGTCCTGGCCGTGGCCGAGGTCAACGTAGGAAAAGCCGACGGCCGGCCGGCCGACGGGCTCGCCGTTGCGCGGCGGATTTACAATGTAGGCCGACAGCGTCGAGAAAATGCCGCCGTTGCCTTCGATCTGATGCAGCGGCAGCGGCGGCGGCTTTTCACTCTTCGCCGCCGGGGTGGCGTTTGCGGGCGCGGCATTGGTGGTCGTATCGTCGGCCCTGACACCGCCCGCCGAAGCGAGCAGCAGCGCCGCAAACAGGAGCACGAGACGCGTGCGCCGGTTTTGAATGGATTGAATGACTCGGACAAACAGATTGATTTTCATTGGCTGATTTTATTTTCTTGGCCAGCAATCCTCCGGTGGTCCGGTCGGGCTGAACAAACATTGATTGATGATTTTTCGGGCCTTCAGTTTTCTGATCGGTTTTAATTGGATGTTTTACCGGCGGAAATCAGACCGGTAATGTCGTCGGCATTGGTGTCAATATCGGCAAACAGCCACGTCGAAAGGTAGCGTTCGGTTGATGACGGCACGATGGCGACGATGGTCTTACCCTTGTTTTCCGGGCGCTTGGCCAGCTGCAAGGCCGCCCAGATCGCCGCACCGCTGGAGATGCCCACGGGAATGCCGTCCAACTGGTTGACCTCCTTGGAAACCGGGCCGGAATCCTCTTCGTTCACCTTGATGACCTCGTCAACGATTTTCACGTTCAGGTTGTCGGGAATGAAACCGGCGCCGATGCCCTGCAATTTGTGCGGGCCGGGCGCGCCGCCGGAAATGACCGGCGACTTCGCCGGCTCGACGGCAATCGCCTTGAACGACGGCTTGCGTTTCTTGATGACTTCGGCAATGCCGGTGATCGTGCCGCCGGTGCCGACGCCCGAAACGACAAAATCCACCTGGCCGTCGGTGTCCCGCCAGATTTCCTCGGCGGTGGTTTTGCGATGGATTTCCGGGTTGGCCGGATTGGAAAACTGCTGGGGAATGAAGCTGTTGGGAATTTGTTTGTTCAGTTCCTCGGCTTTGGCAATCGCGCCTTTCATGCCTTTGGCCCCCTCGGTGAGCACGAGTTTCGCGCCGAGAATTTTCAACAGTTTGCGACGCTCCAAACTCATCGTTTCGGGCATCGTCAAAATCAATTTCAACCCCTTGGCGGCGGCGACAAACGCCAGCGCAATGCCGGTGTTGCCGCTGGTAGGCTCGATGATCACCGTGCCCTCGTTTATTTTTCCCGCCTTCAGTCCGGCGTCAATCAGGGCAATGCCAATGCGGTCCTTGACGCTGGAGAGCGGATTGAAGAATTCGAGTTTGAGCAGTACGTCGGCGATGGCGCCGTGTTTTTTCGCCGTGCGGTTCAGGCGCACGAGCGGTGTGTTGCCAATGGTTTCGGTGATGTCATTGAATATTCGGCTCATATTATGTTAATGTTATAGGTTTGGTGCGTAAGCAATGAATTGGCGGTATTCGGTCAAAATGGACGTGAGCGCCGCGACAAACGCGCATTCCTTTAAGAAGGTCGGCGGCGTCTGGGGCGTTTCGAGAATGATTTCAAATGGACGCGGCCGCACTTTCGGCGGCGCGCTCAACACGCCGTCGTAGGCGTCGCGGATGATGCCGTTGCGCGCCTGAAAGCCGTCAATGATGGAACGCGGGTCGCGCGGCAGGAATTTCCCGGCGGCCTGCAACGCCGGTTCGATGAGATGTTTCGTGAGCGTCGCCCCGCGCACGATGCCGTAAAAGCCGTCACTGGTGTCGTCGGTGTGCAGTGAAATAATGCCATTGAAGGACTGTGAAATGAGTTCGGCCTGCAACAGCCGGACCTCCGGTTCGCTGGAGCTGCCCCAGAATTCGCGGTTCAAATCCTTCCCGCTGCGCGCGTGGCGGGTGCCGTCCTCAAGTCCGGTCGGATTGCAAACCGGATAAATCGACAAATAATAACCGTCGGCCAGCTCGGGCTTTGCTTCCAATAATTTGATGAACTGAATCACCGACCGCACGCCTTCCGGTTCGTCGCCGTGAATGCCCGCAAAAATCCCGACGCGGATCGGCGTGTCGCCGCCCCTGGGCCCGACAAACAAATAGCGCGGCAGGGTGTAGGTTTCGCCGCCGGCCTCAAAGCGCGCTTCGTGGTTCGCCACGAGGTTCGGCGAATGGGCGGCGATTTGATCCAGCGGCGCGAGCAGGTCGGCGATGGAACGCCGGCGCGCCAACGGCGGTTGGGCAATGGCTGAAGATTGAGTTGCAACGATTGGCATAATGTTTTCGTTTTGGGCCGGTGGTTTCTCTTTTGCGTGGGCGGCGGCCGGCACTCACCTGCCGCCGCCCCCGTTTCGGAGGAACCACGAACCGGTTTTATGGTTGGAAGATCTGGTCAAAAACGCCGCCATCGGCGAAATGGGTTTTTTGCGCCTTCTGCCAGCCGCCGAAAGCCTCGTCCACCGTGACGAGTTTCACGGGGCTGAACTGGCCGGCATATTTTGCCGCGGCCTTTTCCGAGCGCGGCCGATAAAAATTCCGTCCGGCAATGTCCTGGCCTTCGTCGGAGTAAAGGTATTCGAGATAAGCCCGCGCCACGTCGGACGTGCCGTGCTTCCTCGACACCTTGTCCACGACGGCCACCGGCGGCTCGGCCAGGATGCTCAACGGCGGCGTGACGATGTCAAACTTGTCCACGCCGAATTGTTTGATGGCGAGATGCGCCTCATTTTCCCACGCGAGCAGCACATCGCCGATACCGCGCTCCACGAACGTCGTGGTCGAGCCGCGCGCGCCGGAATCGAGCACGGGCACGTTTTTGTAAAGCCGCTTGATGAAGTCGCGCGCTTTGGCGTCGTCGTGGCCATATTTGTCGAGCGCGTAAGCCCACGCGGCGAGGTAATTCCAGCGCGCACCGCCGGAGGTTTTAGGATTCGGCGTCACGACCACCAGGTTCGGTTTCACGAGGTCGTCCCAATCCTTGATGTGCTTCGGATTCCCCTTGCGCACGAGAAACACGATGGTCGAGGTGTAGGGCGTGCTGTTGTCCGGCAGGCGCTTTTGCCAGTCGGCGGGCAGCAGCTTTGCCTGTTGTGAAATCGCGTCAATGTCATAGGCCAATGCGAGCGTGACCACATCGGCTTCGAGACCGTTGATGACGGACTGCGCCTGCTTGCCGGAACCGCCGTGCGATTGCGCGACGGCCACATCATCACCGGTTTTCGCCTTCCAATACTTGGCGAACGCGGTGTTGTAATCCTGATACAATTCGCGCGTCGGGTCGTAGGAAACATTCAGGAGTTTGATGTCGTTCGCATCCGCCACAATGACGAGAGCGAAGGTCAGCGGAACCAGAATTTTCAAAAATGTTTTCATGGGCGGTAATGTTTCAGGTTTTCACTGTAATTAAAATCCCAACTGGATGCGGGTGAAGAACACATCTTCCGGGTGACTGCTGACACTGCCCGGGGCCGTGCTGGGCGAACCGCCGGCGCCACCGGTGAACGAGGTGTGGGAGTAACTGGCGTTCACCCGGATGTTCCGGTTCAAATACCAGTTCAATCCCACCGACCACGACCGCGCCTCGGAGGCCGAGGCTGGATTCGCAAACAAGGGGAAGGCGGCGTTGTCGATGGCCAGGTCCGCATAACGCCCCACCACCTGCAACGCACCCCATTGTCCGTTATGCAGATCAAACGGATGTTTAGGCGTCACACCGTTGAAGGTGGCATCCTCCCCGGTCAACACCCATCCGCCACTAATCTCCCAGGCCGTATTGTGCAAATCCGCATTGAAGGTGGAGTTGCCCACGTTTCGCTCCACCTGCTGGTCGGAAATTGCATATTCACCCATCAAACTCAGCGGACCATAGTAATAATACCCCTGCGGTGAAAGGCGCCAGTGCGTGCGGGCGGCCATCACGCCGTTGGTGTAAGCGAAGAACTGCTGCTGTCCATCCGTGAAGTATCCCGGTTGCGACCCGCCCGTCGTGTTGGGCAGGCCGAGGGTGTTGGTGATGGACGAATCCCCATAACTGCCGCTGACGCCAAAGCCCAGGTTCTGCAGTGGCTTGAGGCTGGTTTGCTTGAAGGGCTGGATGAACAATCGCCCGTCGAATTCCCGGTCATCCTGAAAGCCGATGTTGCTCGAGTTGCGGGCGTCGCCCACGCCATTGAAGATGCCCGCCGCATAACTCAACACGCCGCCGGCAATGTCACCGTGCAGTTCAAAACCCACGTCCCGGTTCGGCACCAGATCCGTGACCAGCGAACGTTCGTTGAAGGATATGTTGACGTCCGCCTGCAATTGCTCCAGCCCAACCGGCGCCTTGAATTTACCCGCCTGAATCTGGAATGCCGGCGAATAGCGATAATTTACAAAGGCATCGTAGATGCTCGGCGTGGTCGCCGAACTGGAGGCTCCGGGCGTGCCGCCGCCAAATTCCGGCACGAAAAGGAAGTCAAAGTCGCGGAACACGGTTCCGGAAAGAATGGGACGCGCCCGGCGCAGCAAAATGCTGTCGTTGCCCGACACCTTGTCGTTTTGTTCAAAGGTGCGGCTGTCCACCTGAATCACGCCGTGCAGGGCCACCACGAAATTCGAATCGGCGGAGCCGAAACTGAACCCGTTGGCCCCAGCCGTAAAGCGCGGCTGGGCCTTGGCGGCGGCGGCGGCGGATTCCTGATCCAGTTCCCGCTGGCGCCCGAGAATCCGTACCTGCTGGTCCAGATTCTGGATTTGCTCCTTGGCGGTGTCGGTGTTGGTCTGCTGATCCAGGTCGCGCTGATGTTCGAGCGCCTGGACTTTTTGGCCGAGTTCCTGGACTTCTTTTTTCAAGGCTTCAATCTCCGCGGCTTCCACAGACTGGGCAGCCCCGCCACCTGCCGTATAGGCGGGGATTTCGGCTTGCGCGGCGCCAGTGGAGTTGGTGGCCGTGTCATCGGCAGACCACGCGGGGAAGACAAGCTGCATCCCGGCAAAGGTCGCAAGAATCAACTGATTTAGTTTCATGTTGTCTTTGTTTGTTGTTTTGTTTCGCCTCCGGAAATTCGGCGACGGCATCGTGTTTATTTCAGGCTCCAGATCTCCGGTCAGCCCAAATGGTTTGAGCGTGAGCTTTCTCCAACCGCACGCGTTCGGTTTTTTCAATCTGTGTGACTTGTGAATCATGAACGATGATTTGCACCACGCCGTAATGCAGCGACACAACCTGCCGCCGGACCACTTCCAGCCAGTTCAATTGTTGATCGGCGCTGCTCTCCGATTTAAGCTGAATCAAGCTCATATCAATATAATTTCACGCCAATTTGCAAAGCCAATTCCATGTTTTTAATAGCGATGTATCGAGTCGTTATTAGAGCGAAATAAAAACCGCTGCTTCCCTAGCCTCAAGCTTCCGCCAAACGCAGCAACTTGAAGCTATATTTTCAATTTCATTATTCATTCAATTGACGACCTATATTGTCGTTATTATCCACGGTCCACCAAGTTTGTCAACAGTTTTTTTGAATTTTTCCTAAATGCCTTCCCCGCCAATGAAACCGGCTGAAATCTCCTGCTTTGACACGGGTGCGCCCTTGGCTACTTCGGCAAGCGTTGCCTGCTCCATCAATCCGGCAACATAATTGCGCGCGTCGAGAAACACGCGTCTAAACCGGCATACCGGCTCTTGCGAACACCGCTGGTAACCCGTGACCGAAACACAATCAATTGGCGCTATTATGCCGTCAAAAAGCCTTACCACCTCGCCCATGGAAATCTTGCCTGGATTTCTGGCGAGCACATATCCGCCGCGCACACCCGCCACGCTGTCCACCCAGCCTTGCGCCTTGAGTTTGAGCATGATTTGCTCAAGAAAACGTTTGGGAACGTCATTCCGCCGGGCCAGTTCACGAATCGGTATGGGCGCACCGCCGAAATGGTCCACCAAGGTGAACAAGGCGCGCAACGCGTAATCAGTTTCCTTCGACACTCGCATGACGAAAAACGATACGCTAGGTCGGGATTAAGTCAATTGCGGTTTTTGGGCCTGATCAGCAAACGTTGAATCAACTGCTGATAATACGACGACCTTCATCCAGGAAGATGCCCTTGAAATTCATCTCCAGCGCCTGGGGATTGCTGGCCTTGGACATGGCTTCCTTCTCGGTTACGCGCCCCGCCTTGACCAGATCGAACAAGGCCTGATTAAAGGTGAGCATGCCATCGTCCAGGCTCGTTTCAATGGCCGCGGGCAATTTGTCGAGCCGGTTTTCCTCGAGGAGTTTTCTGACCATCGGTGTGTTGATGAGGATTTCCAAAGCCGGGGTTGATTGGCCGTCCAGGGTGCCGACCATGCGCTGGCAGACCACCGCGTGCAAGGTGGCGGCGATTTGCCGGCGGATTTGCTCGCGCTCCTCGGCCTTGAAGAATTCAAGGATGCGGCTGATGGACTGCGACGCGTTGGTTGTGTGCAGCGTGGACAACACCAGATGACCCGTGTCCGCCGCGCTCATGGCCGCGGAAAAACTGAGGTCGTCCCGCATTTCGCCGATCATGATGATGTCCGGGTCCTGACGCAGAACGTGTTTGAGCGCGTGATGAAACGAAGCCGTGTCCAGGCCGACCTCCCGTTGTTCAATCACCGATTGGTTGTCTTCAAACACGTATTCGATCGGGTCTTCCAGTGTAATGATGTGCCGCTTGAAATTGCTGTTGATGTGTTCAATCATGGCCGCCAGGGTGGTGGATTTGCCACAACCGGTGGCGCCGGCCACCAGCACGATCCCGCGGGGAGATTCGGCGATTTTTCGCACCTGCGGCAGCAGCCCGAGTTCTTCAAAGCCGGGCACCTGGGTCTTGACAAAACGCATGGACAGACACCATTGGCCGCGCTGTTGAAACAGATTGGTGCGAAAACGGCCGATGCCGGGAACAAAATACGAAAAATCAATTTCGCGTTCCTCGTCCAGCCGCTTTTTCAAATGCACCGGCGTGACGGATTCGACAATTTTCCCCATCCATTCCGCGGTCGGGTGGGGGGAATCCACCGCGATCAATTCGCGGTTGATGCGGAAAACGACCGGCGTGCCGATTTTCAAATGCACGTCCGACGCGCCGCCTTCGATGGCCGTCTTCAAAATGCGCTGGAACAGTTCCACGCCCCCAGCCTAGCAAACCGCCCTGCCTGCGCCAACCGGTAAAAA